>JBIKUO010000011.1:0-90584 GCA_044347515.1 Crocinitomicaceae bacterium
ATATTATCTTAAATCCAAACCTGATTCAAAATACAGGGTATTAATACGATGTTGATTGATGGAGAAGGGGTGTGCCGAAAGGCCCCCCTTTTTTTGTTTTAAGAAATACGGAATAGAACGTGGCCGAGTTTCCAACGAAGCATGTGCGAAGGAGGAAAGGCCCCCCTTTTTTTGTTTCATGAAATACGGAATAGAACGTGGCCGATATTCCACCGAAGCATTTGCGAAGGAGGAAAGCCCCCCCTTTTTTTTGTTTTATAATACATAGGAGTACAACTTGGCCGATATTCCACCGAAGCATTTGCGAAGGAGGAAAGGCCCCCCTTTTTTGTTTTATGAGGTGCTATAAATACCTGAAAGGTTGGATGTAAAAGCCCCGAAGGGGCGGAATTAATCCCAAACCTAATTTCTTACACGTTCTTTGGAATCCTAAATCGTATAACAACTAATATTAAGAATACCGCTACACTCACCCAACCCAAATAATCGCCAAACCGAACGTAAAACGTCTTTCCTTTAATTAACGGAACCTTTGCCGTGAGTACACCTTTTGTATCATATCCAAGTTGCTTAATGCATTCACCGCTCGAATTCCACACGGAACTTATTCCAGTGTTCCCGGACCGAACCACGTATTTTCTGGTTTCAATGGCACGTAATGAGGCAAATTGATTATGCTGCCGATGCCCGGGCGTATTACCCCACCAACCATCGTTGGTTATGATGCATAAAAGCGTTGCCCCTTTATTGCATTCTTCGGCTACAAATTCGCCATAAATCGATTCGTAGCAAATAATCGGAGCATACGCTTGGTCTTCATTCCTGAACACCTTGGGTTCGGATTCTACACCCAACGACCCAGACGTACCCCCATTGTCGATGGATAGTTGCTCTAAGAAAGGTAGCCAGCGGGAAAAAGGAATTTTTTCTACGCCAAGAACTAGCTTTGATTTATGAATGAAATCCTGCTTTTTATTTGCCATAAATAAAGCGGTATTGTAAGACTCATAGAATGTTCCATTAGGTAAGGCCTTACAGGCAGCGGAATGTTTTTGATCAAATAGCTGGAAGGTAGAGGCGCCAATTAAAAGTGAACTGTTGGTGGATGTTAGGGCTTCATTTAATAGGTCAAAACTCCTAGTTCTGTTAAAATCCTTTTCTATGAATGCTTCCTGCAGCGCAGTTTCGGGGCCAATCGCTAAGGTATTATGTAGATATGGACTTACCAAGCCAAGCATGGATTCTACTTGCTTGGCAGGGTCAATGTTGAATTTTTCAGTGTATGGATCAATGTTGGGTTGAAGTATAACAACAGATTGAGTAGGATATTTGGTAATGTCTGCCTTCTTACTTACCATGAAAGAAATAAAAAGTGGAATGCTAAGTATAGAAATGAATGCTATGGCGTATTGCTTAGATTTTAGGTTTAAAAGAAGTAAGACACCAAGAATGTTTGCGGCGATTACCCAAAAACTCCCGCCTAACGAACCGGTGTATTCATACCATTGTACCCATGACGGATGAATTGAAAAGTAATTACCCATGGTGAGCCAAGGCCAGGATAACTCCCAATTTAAATGAACGAATTCAAAGGTGATCCAAGTACATCCAAGTCCGATAAGAAACAACCCAGTGTTAAGGCGCTTAAACACTCCGAATCCAATAGTCAAGGCACCTGCCATTAATAAACTATTACAAATGAATGCCATTAATGCACCTCCGGCGGTGGAATTCCAAATCCACCATGTAGATCCAACATTAAAAATAAATGCGGTAAAATACGCGTATGCCAAAAAATTAAGCAGCCCTCGAGCTTGCTGCTTTAATCGTAGGGCGACAACAAATAAAGGAATCCACGCAACAAATACAAGTGGAGTTATGCTTCCGGAAAATGGGTAGGAAACAATGAGCAAGGCGCCAGAAAACAAACTAAGCGCTAGGTTGTGTTGTAGGATTTTTAGCATTTCAAGTACAAAATAACTAAAATAAAAAAGCCCTTCCGAAGAAAGGGCTAAATATCTTGTATGAAATATATTGCTTACGCTTGTTCGAAGGGAACAATTGAAACAAATGAACGGTTATCTTTCTTTTTACGAAATTCAACTAATCCATCTGTTAATGCAAACAATGTATGGTCTTTACCAATCCCAACGTTGTCGCCTGGGTGATGTTGCGTACCACGTTGACGTACGATGATGTTTCCGGAAATTGCGGCTTGACCACCAAAGATTTTAACGCCTAAACGCTTGCTA
This sequence comes from Crocinitomicaceae bacterium, assembly GCA_044347515.1. Lineage (GTDB taxonomy): Bacteria > Bacteroidota > Bacteroidia > Flavobacteriales_D > Crocinitomicaceae > UBA952. Next base: position 2,253 of record JBIKUO010000011.1, read on the forward strand.
TGTGATTCTCTACCGTTCTTGGAACTACCGACTCCTTTCTTATGTGCCATGATCTAAACTGTTAATCTCGTTAATTAAGCTTTAATACCTGTAATTTTCAACGCCGTAAATTGCTGACGGTGACCATTTTTTACTGTGTAACCTTTTCTTCGTTTTTTCTTGAAAACGATTACTTTATCTCCTTTGACATGGTCAAGGACTTCTGCGGTGACTGTTGCACCGGCTATAACTGGGGCGCCAAGAGTGATTGCTCCATCGTTATCTACCAATAACACGTGATCAAACGTCATTTTTGATCCGGTTTCAGCATCTAATCGATGAACGAATACCTTTTGGTCTTTTTGCACTTTAAACTGCTGCCCTGCTATCTCTACAATTGCGTACATGTTTGACTCGAATTAAAATTAGGAGTGCAAAGATAATAAATCATATTCAATTTCAAAACAACTAACGCTTTTTCTTTCGTATTCCGCGCAAAAGTAGTTCGTGGAAGTTGACTAAAAAGACTCCTGAAAGCAGAACGAGCATGGAAATGAATTGCATATAGGTAATCGATTCCTTTAGGATAAAGCCAAAAAGCACGGCGAATATGGGGATTAGATAGGTGACCGAGCTCGCAAATATGGCAGAGGTTAACTTAATGAGCCGATTAAAATAAATGTTTGAAATGGCAGTACCAATTACACCTAAAAGAACTACATAACCCAGGGCAGACCATCCAAACGGTTTGTTTAGGATGTCTTGATGGGTTCCTTCGTATAGAAAACTAGATAATGCGAAGGGTAGTATGCTGAAAAGACCCAACGATGTTACTTCAAGTGGACTAATGTGGCTTAGTTTATGTCGTATCGTATTCACGCTGATTCCGTATAGTAAGGTGGCAATCAAAACAGCGCCAATGTGGGACGGACTATTTATTAAGGTCAAATGTCCACCTGATGTCACCAATGAAACAATACCGGCTGTACCTATTAATATACCTACAACTTGCAACCAATGGACTTTAGTTTTAAATGAAATAAATGCAATGAAAACAGTAAAAATAGGAGTAAAGCTATTAAGGATGCCGCAAAATCCGCTGCTTAGCCCAGTGCCTGCATAGGTGAAAAGGTACGAGGGTATAAAGTTCCCACAAAGTCCTACAATTAATAAATACGGGGCGCTTTTGGTCTTTAACAACTTAATTGATCGAATAGCAAAGGGTAACATCACAATGGCGGCTATGGTCATGCGCAACCCTGCAACTTGAAAGTGATTCATGGCGGGAAACCCTTGAACAGGCTCCATACCCAATTTCATTAAAATAAATGAACTTCCCCAAACGGCCCCGAGAATCACCAGAAGACCAATGCCGGCCAATTTGTTTTGCATGGTCAAAGGTAAGTTTTTAATAATTACCACAAATTACCACTTTATTTATTTTCATTAAATCCTTTATTTATCAAGTGATTATTTTTTTATTCGATTCGATTGCTGTAATTTTACCAAATAAGTTATTAACAATTTAAAAATTGGTGGTAAAAAGTGGGAGGAAATCTACTACTTTTACCCATTATTAACGCTATGGCAGGTTTAGTTGGTGAGTTTGAAGTGAAGCTGGACACAAAGGGTCGGTTTCTTTTCCCTTCCGGGCTCCGGAAGCAGCTCGCCGCTAGTGCTCAGCGCGATTTTATGTTGAACAAGGGGTTTGAAGATTGCCTCACCTTGTATCCGCTTCCTGAATGGGAAAAGCTAAGTGCAAGTTTGAGTAAAATCAATCTTTTTAATCCTAAAAACAGGATGTTCTACCGCTTATTCCATCAAGGAGCTAAACAGCTCACCTTGGATAATGCAGGTAGGTTACTGATTCCAGTTGCTCACATGGAACGCGTTGGCTTGGTGTCGGAAGTAATGCTTATTGCATACAACGACCGCATCGAAATCTGGGATCGGGCTAAATACTTCGAGATGATCGAAGGGAATATGCCTGACTTTGCCGACTTAGCGAATGAAGTAATGGGTGAAGGAAACAATGAAGATTAACGAAGCATACCACGTTCCAGTTTTACTGCATGAAAGCGTTGATGGACTTTCCATTAATCCGACGTCGATTGTAGTTGATGTTACCTTTGGGGGCGGCGGCCATTCACAATATATCCTATCTAAGCTGTCTAACGAAGGATTTTTGTACGCCTTCGATCAAGATGAAGATGCGGTTAAAAACGCTATTCCAGTTCCGAATTTTAAGTTAATTGGTGGCAACTTTAAGTTTATAAAAAATCACTTACTGGCACTTGGTGTCAAGAAAGTCGATTCAATTCTTGCGGACATTGGAGTTTCTTCTCATCAATTTGATATTGCGGATCGAGGCTTTAGTTTTAGAAGTGCGGCTCCTTTAGACATGCGCATGAATCAAAAGGCGTCGGTTACCGCGGCGGAATTGCTTAATAAAGGTTCAGAAGAGGATTTACTCCGGATTTTTAACTCCTATACGGATTTACCCAATGTGTTTCGCTTAGTGCAAACTATTTTAACTGCGCGAGAACAATTTCCCTTTGAAACAACGGATCAACTCGCAAAACTCTGCGAGCCACTGGCACAACGTGGGAAAGATCATAAGTACATCGCTCAAGTATTTCAAGCCTTGCGCATTGAGGTGAACGATGAGATTGGTGCACTTAAAAAATTATTAGAAGATTCCGTTGACCTCTTAAATACTGGGGGGCGAATTGCTGTGATTTCTTACCATTCCATTGAAGATCGCTTGGTTAAGAATTTCTTCAAAAAAGGGAATTTCGAGGGGAAAGAAGTCCGTGATTTTTATGGAAATCTTCAGCGCCCTTTTGATGAAATTAATAGGCATCCCATTGTACCTACTGAGGCGGAAGTGTTAACGAATAATCGGGCTCGAAGCGCCAAATTACGAATAGCTCAAAAGCAATGACAGAGAATAGATATACCAGCGACGAGAAGCCAGCTTCAGAGTCTTCGAAATCAGGAAAATCGAAGAAAGCCACTGCGTTTTCTCAGATTTTGAATGGTGAATTTCTTACCAAGGACTTCGTGATTAATAACTTGAGTTACATCCTGTTTCTGTTCTTTTTGCTCTTTGTGCTGGTTGCAAAGGGGTATTACGGTAAGTCTGTGCTAAAGCAAATCCAAGAAACCCGCACTGAGGTAGATCAAAACACAGCAGAGTATATCGAAATCAAAACCTTGTTGGAAGAACGGACACGCCGCTACAAAATGGTAGAACGCTTAAAGAAAAAAGAACTAGTGGAATCCGAAAATGCGATCAAAGTTATTAAGTCAAACGAAATTGTAAGTTCAGATGAGTAGCGAAAAAGGTCCTATGGTGTTCAGGGCCTATGCCCTTTATTTCGGATTCATCTTCGTGATGTTCGTTGGCTTATATAAAACGCTTAAGCTTCAATGGACAACGGAAGAAGTGGATTTACCCGTCCGACTTCAGGATAGGGCGCCACGTATGGGTGAGATTTTAGATGCTAATTTAAATCCCCTGTTAACTTCTGTTTCCTATTTTGATATTCACATGGATCCTACCGTGGTTGATCAAAAAACCTTCGACGAGGAAGTATCCAATTTAGCAGATGGATTGGCTCGAATGTACAAGGATAAATCATCAAGGTCCTATGAAAACGAAATACGAACGGCGCGAGCTAATGGTTCCCGGTATGTATTGATTCGAAAAAAGGTAACTAATGAGGAACGGAAACGGATAGCTAAATTGCCAATCTTCAACCTAGGCCGGATGAAAGGTGGGATCATTGATAATCAAGAAACGATTATTCGAAAAGCACCAAATGGGATTTTACTTCGAAGAACACTTGGATATTACAAAAAGGAACACAATCTAGAAGTAGGGTTGGAGGGAGCTTATCATAGCTACTTAGAAGGAGAGCCGGGTAAAGAAATCGAACATCGCATTACTACGGGTTGGAAAAAAACAGGAAGATTTACAAAAGATCCAATCGAAGGTGCTGATATCGTTACTACGTTCGATAAGGATGTTCAGGAGGTAGCGCACTCGGAATTAGAGCACCAATTAAAAGAAATGGATGCTCAAAGTGGTACTGTAATTTTAATGGAAGTAGCAACGGGCCATGTTAAGGCAATTGTGAATTTAGATAGAGAAAAAGATGGTAGTTTCTCTGAAAGATTCAATCATGCAGTGGGTTTAAGGGAGGTTCCAGGGTCTACCATGAAGTTAGCTTCCATCATGGCGGGACTCGAAGATAACAAGTTTAAAATCACCGATAAAGTTAATGCAGTTGGTTCATACCAAGTCTATCGTAAAACGTTTACCGATGCGAATGACGGTAGAGGCTATGGTACGATTACGATTCAACAAGCCTTCGAGAAATCCTCGAATGTGATCGCCCTAATTTTATATAAGGCATACCGAAATGACCCTAACTTGTTCCTTCAACGCTTGGGCGAATTCGGACTTACCGAGCCCTTAGGGACTGAAATTCCAGGCGAACTCGGCCCCAAGTTCTTTACCCCTGGGAGTTCCGGATGGTCGCCCTATTCCATACCGTCCATGGCTATTGGGTATGAATACCAACAATCTCCGCTACATACTTGCGCTTTTTACAATGCGGTAGCAAACAACGGGAAGTTTTTACGTCCCTTGTTCGTTAAGGAAATCCGTCGCGCCGGTAAGATCATAAAACGAATGAAACCCGTTGTGATTCGTGAAAAAATTTGCTCGGACGCGACCCTGAAAATTATGCAAAACTGCCTAAAGGGAGTGATGTCCCGAGGAACAGGAAAGAAATTAACTTCTAGTCAATTTTCAATTGCTGGAAAAACAGGAACAGCTCGATTACTCAATGATAAAAGTCAATATGTAGAGGAAAATCAAAGCGATTTCCAAGCCTCTTTTGCAGGGTATTTTCCAGCGAATAACCCGAAATATACCTGTGTTGTAGTCGTTACGCGTCCTAAAAAACAAAAATATGCCGCGCTGGTAGCGGGCCCAGTATTCGCAGCAATTGCAAATAAAATTTATGCCTCCAATCTTACTTATCATCCCGCCATTAATGAACGTAAACCCTTCGCACCAGGGCTTCCAGCAGTTAAGGGGGGATACTACCGGGATGTGACTCAGGTGCTAAAACATCTTGGCGTACGCTTTCAATTAAATACGAGCGCCAAATGGGTACAGGCGGATTCGTTGAACAATAGCATTCACCTTAACGCTGTACAAATTCGTAAATCTGGTGTACCAAATGTGAAGGGCATGACAGCTAAAGATGCTGTTTACCTTTTAGAGTTAAAAGGACTAAGCGTTTCGCTTAAAGGATATGGACGCGTTGTGTCCCAAAGTTTGAATCCTGGGACAGAAATTCATAAAGGACAATTGGTAAAACTTGAATTGAAATGAAGGCATTAACTGACTTACTTCAAGCTATTGGCGTTCAATTCACGGATCAGACGATCCAAATTGAAGAAATCGTTTTTGATTCGCGTGCCGCGAGAGAAAACTGCCTTTTTATTGCCTTGGAAGGACTAACAACCGATGGACATGCGTACTTGAATCAAGTGTATGATCAGGGGTGTCGCATCGCCCTTGTTCAACGCATAACAAGTTTACCATCCGATTTTATTCAGATTGAAGTTGCGGATACTAGAAAAGCGCTTTCCCTCCTTGCGTGTGAATGGTACGGCAATCCATCGCGAGAATTAACCCTAGTAGGGATTACAGGAACAAACGGTAAAACGACGTGCGCTACCCTGTTGTATCATTTGTTTATGCGCTTGGGCTATAAGGTAGGTTTACTGTCAACCGTGGTTAATAAAATTGGAACAGATACTATTCCTGCTACCCATACAACACCAAATCCCTTGGCCTTAAATGCCTTGTTAAGAGCCATGGTAGATGAAGGATGTAGCCATTGCTTTATGGAGGTTAGTTCCCATGCCGTTCATCAACATCGAATTTTTGGCTTACAATTTCGCGGGGCTGTATTTACCAACATTACCCACGATCATTTGGATTATCATCAAACATTTGCCGCGTATATTCAAGCGAAAAAAGCATTCTTTGATGAATTACCTGCTGATGCCTTTGCACTAACTAACCGGGATGATCGAAACGGTGAAGTGATGCTTCAAAATACCCGTGCCTCAAAAAGAACCTATGCCCTTTCTAGTATGGCAGATTTTAAAGGGATTATTTTAGAAAATGAGCTGGGCGGGCTGGTTATGAAGTTGAATGATGTGGAAGTTCATACACAGCTGATTGGCGCCTTCAATGCTTATAATTTACTTGCCGTTTATGGGGTTGGACGCCTTCTTGAAATTCCCGCCTTGGAGTTGATTACAGCAATTTCTACCCTGGAATCTGTTGAAGGTCGCTTTCAATTTTTCAAGAGTACCCAAGGTGTAACCGTGGTTGTAGATTATGCCCATACACCGGATGCACTAGAAAATGTACTCAAGACCATTGGGCATTTTAGAAAAGACACGCAAAAAATAATCACGGTTGTTGGATGTGGTGGAGACCGCGATAAAGCAAAAAGACCAACAATGGCCGCAATTGCTCAAAAATTGAGTACCCAAGTTATTTTAACCTCTGACAACCCTCGAACTGAAGATCCAAGCCAGATATTACAAGATATGCAGGCAGGTATTAGTAATACAGGCAATATACCAGTGCTTGCCATAGCGGATCGAACGCAAGCGATACAAACTGCAAGTTTATTGGCACAGACCGGGGATGTTGTGCTAATCGCTGGGAAAGGACATGAAAAATACCAAGAGATAGACGGAGTGAAACATCCATTCGATGACTATCAAATTGCACACTCATTTTTTAATAAAAACAATTAGATATGCTGTACTATTTATTTGAGTTATTAGATCAATTGAATTTTCCAGGAGCAGGATTATTTGATTTTATTTCTTTCAGGGCTTCAATGGCCTTAATTTTTTCCTTGCTGTTTTCCATTGTCATCGGTAAGCGAATGATTAATTCCTTGAGAAAACAACAAATCGGTGAAACCGTAAGGGATTTAGGTTTGGCCGGCCAAATCGAAAAATCAGGTACTCCAACCATGGGAGGTTTAATTATTCTCGGGTCTATTTTAGTACCAACCTTACTTTTTGCGAAGCTTCATAATGTGTATGTGATTACCATGGTACTGGCCACTATTTGGCTTGGGTTAATTGGATTTCTTGATGATTATATCAAAGTGTTCCGTAAGAATAAAGAGGGCTTAAAGGGTAGGTTTAAAATTATTGGTCAAATCGGAGTTGGAATTTTGGTTGGGTCAATATTGTATTTCTCTAATGATGTCCGAGTGCATAAGCGCGTGCCTTTGGACTATGTACTTCAATCGGACGAGCAATTTGTAACTCATGAGCATGTCCAAGAAAAAAATGAGAACTACCGATGGATTGCTACAGATGATATGACAACCACCATTCCATTTATCAAAGGAAATGAATTTAATTACAATTGGTTAATCGGGGATTCGAATAAGAGCTACGGATGGTTACTCTTTATTCCCATCGTTATTTTTATTGTTATTTCTGTTTCGAACGGAGCCAATATGACGGATGGATTAGACGGTCTTGCAACGGGAACTTCCGCCATTATCGGATTGGCTTTGGCTGTTTTTGCTTATGTGAGCTCGAACGCGCGCTTTGCGGATTATTTGAATGTGATGTATATTCCTCAAGCAGAAGAGCTGGTCGTGTTTATTTCAGCTTTTGTTGGAGCATGCATCGGGTTTCTTTGGTATAATTCCTACCCTGCTCAAGTTTTCATGGGGGATACGGGGAGTTTAGCATTGGGTGGTATTATAGCCGTTTTTGCCATTTCAGTGCGAAAAGAATTGCTTATTCCCGTGTTGTGTGGGGTCTTTCTTATAGAGAACTTATCGGTTATGCTTCAGGTGGGTTACTTTAAAATCACCAAACGAAGGTTCGGCGAAGGTCGGCGTATTTTCCTGATGGCTCCGTTGCACCATCATTTTCAGAAAAAAGGTATCCATGAAGCAAAAATCGTTTCAAGATTTTGGATCGTTGGAATTCTATTGGCAGTAGTAACGATTATCACTTTAAAGTTGCGTTAATTGAATCTTGACGGGAAACATATCGTTGTTTTGGGTGCCGCTGAAAGTGGCATCGGTGCTGCAGTCTTGGCAAAGGTCAAAGGCCTGGATGTCTTTGTATCGGATGCTGGTGAAATTAAAGCGTCAGCAAAAGCAGAATTGATTTCCTATGCCATTGAATTTGAAGAAAATGGACATACAACAGCGCGCGTTTTGAGCGCAGATGTGGTTATTAAATCTCCCGGAATTCCAGAGTCCGCAAAAATCATACAAGATATTAGAGCACTTGGTATTCCCGTGGTTTCTGAAATCGAATTTGCAAAACCATTCTCTACCGCTAAAACAATTTGCATAACTGGAAGCAATGGTAAAACTACCACCACACTTTGGATTTACCACATCCTTAAAAAAGCGGGTTTTAATGTAGGGCTTGCGGGAAATGTTGGCCAAAGCTATGCAAAACAAGTGGCGTTGAATGATTTTTCATGGTATGTATTGGAATTGAGTTCTTTTCAACTCGACGACATGCATTCCTTTAAAGCAGATATTGCCGTGCTCACAAACATATCCCCGGATCATTTAGACCGCTACAACTACCAAATGGAGCGCTATGTCGCTGCAAAATTTAGGATCCTTCAAAACATGACGGATGAAGATTTCTTCATTTTTAATGCCGACGATGCGGTGATTGCTGCTTGGTTGGATAAGCATCATGTTAACGCGACTTTGGCCCCTTTTTCATCTACGAAAATCCTTGATTTCGGTGGATATATTCAAAATGAACAACTAATAATAAACATAAAAACAACAACAACTATGTCAATTCATGAACTCGCCTTAAAAGGCAAACATAATGCACAGAATGCATTAGCTGCAGGGATCGCTGCCCGCTTATTAGATATTCGAACAGAGTTAGTTCGCGAAAGTCTAATGGATTTTGAAAATGTCGAACACCGCCTGGAATTCGTTGCTAAGGTAAATGGCGTGGAGTTTATCAATGACTCTAAAGCAACAAATATTAATTCCGCATGGTATGCGCTCGAAAGCATGGAGCATCCAACCGTTTGGATTGTTGGTGGCGTAGATAAAGGAAATGACTATTCGGAATTAGAGGCTTTAGTAAAATCGAAGGTAAAAGCTATTGTTTGCCTTGGTTTAGATAATTCCAAAATTATAGAGGCTTTTGCTGATCACGTGCAACAAATCGTGGAGACAAAATCCGCAAATGAAGCCGTGCTTGCAGCTTTCCAATTGGCAAAAAAGAATGAGACCGTGTTGCTTTCTCCAGCATGTGCAAGTTTCGATTTGTTTAAAAGTTATGAGGATCGTGGGAATCAGTTTAAACAAGCTGTGCGATCGTTGTAAAAATGGAGAAAAAGGTTAAAGATTTTATTGCTGAATTAAAGGAAAATCGGCTCGACACCCTTGCGAGAGCATCGATTACCAGCATTCAGCCCCGGGGGAAATACCACGGATTTGATGTGTTTACTTGGTTAGATGCACCAGCGTCCGTTTTGCGTTCAACCTTTGACTCAATGCCTTTTCCTATTCATTGGTTGTGTACGGTGGATTATTTTAATGTTGTTGTTAATTCAGCCCATGCACAATTTCCCAATGTTCAGAGCATTTATCTTATCGATGAGGTTAACACCTCAAAGGTTCTAAATATGGATTTTCAAGTATTTGATTCCGTTTCCTCCGTGCTAAAACAACCCAGTTTAACCTCGGGTAAAGGAATTATTATGTTAACCGGTTGCGGGGCTTATGGCATTGATTCGATCAATGAATTGGCCTTGATTTTAAAAACAATTCACGGATTATGAAAGAGCTCTTCATAAAGTACCTAAAGGGAGATATGGTCATTTGGGTAATTACACTCTTGCTGTTGGCCCTATCCATCGTAACCGTTTACAGTTTTGTGCCTATTTTGGTGAAAATGGAAGGTAGTACCCCTTTTTATTATCTGTTTAAGCACCTAATTTATGTGGTGATTGGTTTTGCTTGTATTTATTTCATTCACAAATTGGACCCGAAATTCATAAGCCAAATTGCAAAATTTAGTTACTTTTTCGCAATCGCCCTGTTGATATTTACGTTCTTTTTTGGAAAGGAAATCAACGGTGCAGGACGTTGGGTACAAATACCTCTGATCGGCTTAACCTTTCAGTCCTCGGATTTTGCGAAACTCGCGTTGTTTTTATACTTATCTAAATTATTGGTTCGTAAAAAAGAAAAATTGAACGATTGGAAGGAAGGGATTTTACCCTTAATGATTCCCATCGTGGTTATTTGTGGACTTATTTTTAAAGATAACCTTTCAACCTCTTTATTGCTTTTTGCGCTGTCTATGGCCGTGCTCTTTATTGGTCAAGTCCCACTTTCAAAGCTAACAACGATGGGAGTTGCTGGAATAGGGTTATTGGTCGTTGTTATTGGTGTGCATTCCGCGCTTCCAAGTTTGAATATTTTACCGCGATATGAAACTTGGAAAAATCGATTAACCAATAACATTACAACGGATCAGAATGTATTAGAAAATGCTCAGGCCTTAGACGCGAGACGTGCAATTCATGCGGGCTCTTGGTTTGGAACCGGCGTAGGAGATGGAAAGTTAAAGGAGTATATCCCAGAAGCCTATGCGGATTTTTATTATGCCAGTTTTGTAGAGGAATTCGGGGCATTTTCTGCCGTGTTTTTGATCTTTCTTTACCTCGTCCTCTTATATCGAATTATTCGAATCGCGCTCAAATCGGATAACCTGTTTGAAACCTATGTTTCCATGGCGATTGGCTTGCATTTACTCGCACAAGCCAGCATTAATATGCTCGTTTGTACCGGGGTGTTCCCCGTTACTGGTCAAAATATGCCTTTTCTAGCGATGGGAGGTTCTGCCCTCATTATGGCTTGTGTTTCCATAGGCATTGTGCAATCCTTCGCGGTAAAACAAAATTCAGGAAAAACACAAATAGATCCAGTGTAATGACATTAACTCGAGTAATTATTTCAGGTGGTGGAACCGGAGGGCATATTTTCCCCGCCATTGCAATAGCAGAGGCCTTGCGGGCGCAAAACCCAGGAATTGATATTTTGTTTGTTGGCGCGAATGGTAAAATGGAAATGGAAAAGGTGCCACAAGCAGGATTTTCTATTAAAGGACTGAATATAGCCGGGTTCAATCGAAAGAACCTTTTGAAAAACGCGACCCTTCCATTTAAGATAATGACGAGTATGTCATCCGCATTTTCAATTGTGAGATCGTTTCATCCTCAATTGGTCATTGGGGTAGGCGGTTATGCCAGCGGACCAACCTTACAAGTAGCCAATTGGTTGAAGATTCCAACCTTGATTCAGGAGCAAAATTCATTTCCAGGTAAAACCAACATGCTTTTAGCAAAAAAAGCCAAAGCGATTTGTGTGGCGTATCCCCAAATGGAACGCTTTTTTCCAAAAGATGTAATTCACCTTACAGGGAATCCCGTGCGTAAAGACCTTATTCATGGGGTGCCTAATACGAAGGATGGTTATGTGTTTTATGACTTAGATGCTTCCAAAAAAACGGTGTTTATCATGGGAGGATCGCTTGGTGCGGGTTCTATTAATTCTGCCGTTGTTAATGCCTTGGATGATTTAAGGCGTCAGGAGGGAATACAAATCCTATGGCAATGTGGTAAAGGGTATTTTGAGGAGTACAATACCTTGGATTTACCAAGCCACATAAAACTACTTCCCTTTATTGAACGCATGGATTTAGCCTATGCAGTTGCCGATGTAATTATTTCTCGTGCTGGTGCAACGTCGATTTCTGAATTAACCTTAGTGGGAAAACCTTGTGTATTAGTTCCCTCACCTAACGTGACAGAAGATCATCAAACGAAAAATGCCTTATCGCTTTCATCGCGGGATGCAGCAATGTTGGTTCCAGATAATCAGGTGCAGGAATTGTTATGGCCAAGTATATACTCGCTTTTGGATGATGACTCGAAAGCAGCATCGCTCGCTCAAGCCATTAAAAAATTAGCTCTTCCCAACGCCACAGCGGATATTGTTAGAATTTGTAATCAGCTAATAAATCATGACAACTAATCAACCCAAAGTAATCTTCTTCATTGGTATCGGTGGCATTGGTATGTCTGCCCTGGCAAGATATTATTTAGCATTAGGGTGCATGGTATTTGGTTATGATAAAACGCGAAGCGATCTAACGGATAACCTTACCCAAGAGGGTGCGGTAATTAGCTATGATGATGTTTGGCAAGAAAACGAATGTTTTTCTAAAGAATCAACTTTGGTGATTTATACGCCTGCTGTGAGTTTAGAAAATGCGTGGTATCGGCAGTTTAAATCCCTTGGATATCATGTGCTAAAACGAGCCCAAGCCTTAGGAGAAATCACAAGAAATTCAAACGGACTCTGTGTAGCAGGGACCCACGGTAAATCAACTACTTCTGCTATGTTGGCTTTCTTGCTCAATGATACCGAACTCGGTTGTAGTGCTTTCTTAGGCGCCATTGCAACGAATTTTGGCAACAACTTTTTAATAAACCCAAGGTCGAAGTATACCGTGATTGAAGCCGATGAATATGATCGGTCATTCTTGAATTTGTCTCCCTATGCCTCAATTATTACCAACATAGATCCAGATCATTTGGATATTTACGAGTCGGAAGAGAAATTCTATGAGGGATTTAGGCAATTTGCGATGAAAATTGACCCTACAGGCTTTTTGATCCTAAAAGAAGGACTTAAAATCAATACGCTTTGCAAGCAGAAAACGTATGCCTTAAACTCAAGTACTGCAGACTATACGGCACGGAATATAACCGAGTCTGTGAATGGGGCATGCTTTGATCTGTATACACCATCAACAACCTATGAGCATTTATGCATCGGAATTAACGGCTCGCATAATGTTGAAAATGCCTTAGCGGCCCTAGCCTTGTGTGATAATCTTGGGGCAGATATGCATGAATTGGTTCGTAAATTCCAACAGTTTAAAGGGATTAAACGAAGATTTGAAAAAATATATTCCGGAAAAAATGTCGTCTATATTGATGACTATGCGCACCATCCAACTGAAATTAATCGCTTGATTTCTTCAGTGCGTCATATGTTTCCAAACCAAGCAATTACGGGGGTGTTTCAACCGCATTTGTTTTCTAGAACCCGCGATTTTGGAGATGCATTTGGGCAAGAATTAGCTCAACTGGATTCGGTGATTTTATTACCCATCTACCCAGCGCGGGAATTGCCGATACAAGGTATAGATTCGAATTGGCTTTTGCAGAAAATTAAAAACCCAAACAAGCGCCTTATGAATCCATCGGAACTGTTGGATTATTTACGGACTAATACGCAAGGTGTGCTGCTTACAATCGGTGCAGGAGACATCGATCGCATGGTTGAACCGATTAAAGAACTGCTGCAAATTAATGACTCGGCGTTATGAAAACATGGATTAAAATTTTATTATTAAGTCTAACATCGTTGGGAATCATTGCTCTTTGGGTGCTAGGGATAAATTCGGAGCATAAGCGTCCGTTAAAAGAACCAATGATCATTGTTCATGTAGATGGAGCTGATGCTTTTTTAAATGAAAAGGAGCTTTATAATCGAATTTTATCCAATCGATGGTTTGTACAAAACCAGCGAAGTGAAACCTTACCAGTCCTAAAGATAGAAAAGGGGATTAGAGCCATGGAGGAGGTGAAAGAAGTGCGCGTGTACAAGCTGTTGGGGGGCGACTGGAAAATAGAAGTATGGTTAAGAAAACCGATGGCGCGTATTTTTGCAAAAAACGGAAAATCATACTATCTAGATACCGATGGAATGACCATTACAAAAACACACCTGCATACCGCAAAAGTCCTTCTTTTTTCAGGAGAAATTTCAGAACCGCTACGTCATCAAAATGCAATAAAAATTATTAACAACGACTCATTGAAAAATATTCGAAAATTAGATGAAATCTATCGTATTTCAAATTATGTTTGTAAAGATCCGATGTTACGCGCTTTGATAGGCCAAGTTTATTTAGAAAGAAGCGGGGATTTTGTGTTGACGCCCATTGTAGGTGACCTGAAAATCGTTTTTGGGACAGCTTATTCTGAGAAACAAGTAAAAGACAAATTTACCCGACTGAAAATCTTTTATAAAGAAGGCTTGCCTTATGAAGGTTGGGACAAGTATTCGGAAATTAATTTAATGTATGATGGACAAATCGTTTGCCGCAAGCGGAACAAAAATGACTAAGAAAGCACCCAAAGTAGTAGTGGGTTTAGATATTGGCACCACTAAAATCGCATGTTTTGTTGGAGTGAAAAATGAACACGACAAAATAGAAATTATTTCAATGGGGAAAAGTGAATCCCTTGGAGTGATGAGAGGGGTTGTTTCTAACATAGATAAAACCATTCAGTCCATTACTCAAGCAGTTTCCTTGGCACAAGAACGTGTTTCAGGGAATTTGAAAATCAATAATGTGTATGTCGGTATTGCTGGTCAACACATTAAAAGCTTACAAACCCGAGGGATTCATACCCGTAAGAACGTATTAGGGGAGATTTCACAAAAAGATATTGATGCGCTTATTGATGATATGTACGCTATGGTTATGACCCCAGGCGAAGAAATTATTACGGTGTTGCCACAAGAATATATTGTGGATAATGAACAAGGGATTAAAGATCCTGTTGGAATGACCGGCGTTCGTTTGGAAGCAAATTTCCATATTATCACGGGGCATGTTTCAAATGTAACCAACATTAGGACCTGTGTTGAGCGTTCGGATTTAAGCATCAGCGCTATTGTTTTAGAGCCAATCGCTTCTGCAAATGCCGTATTGAGTGATGAAGAGAAAGAGGCCGGCGTTGTTTTAGTTGATATTGGTGGTGGAACAACAGACGTAGCCATTTTTTATGACGGCTTAATTCGTCATACCGCAGTTATCCCTTTTGGAGGAAATGTGATTACTGAAGACATTCGCATGGGATGCAGAATAATGCAAAAACAAGCGGAGCGTTTAAAAGTACGCTTTGGTAGTGCCTTGGTAAGTGAAAGTAAGGACCATGAAGTAGTATGTATTCCTGGGCTCAAGGGCCGCGATGCAAAGGAAATTCGCTTGTCTACCCTGGCGGGAATTATTCAGGCTCGAATGGAAGAAATTATCGAATTAGTTCGTGTAGAAATCCGAAATTCTGGCTTTGAGAAGAAAATAATCGGAGGAATTGTTGTTACCGGTGGAGGCTCACAGCTTAAACACCTCCCGCAGTTGTTTGAGTATATTACTGGTTTGGATACCCGCATTGGTTACCCAACGGAACATTTAGCTAATACCAACCAAATTGAAAATATTTCAAGCCCAATCTATGCCACGGGGATCGGGTTAGTATTAAAAGGCTTTGAACAAGAGGAACGAGGAGACTCTACGGATGTAGCTTCCAGTGCAAGTGAAATTAGAACCCATGCAGATCCTCGTAAAAAGGGCGCATTCTTTGCAAAAGTTCTTTCGAAAGAAAACCTTAAAAAATTAGAGAACTTCTTCATGAAAGATGAAGATTAAATAACAGTTATATTAAAAGAAAAATGAACGAAATTTTTGACATCCCAAGAGATATGAATTCAATTATTAAAGTAATCGGTGTTGGTGGAGGAGGTAGCAATGCCGTTAATTTCATGTACAATCAAGGAATTAAAGGAGTTGACTTTGTTGTGTGCAACACAGACCGTCAGGCCTTAGATATTTCTCCCGTTCCGTTTAAAATTCAATTGGGGACTACATTAACCGAAGGACGTGGCGCAGGAATGCAGCCAGAAGTAGGTATGAATGCAGCTTTTGAAAACATAGAAGACCTGCGTGAAATTCTTTCCAAAAATACTAAAATGGTCTTTGTGACCGCAGGAATGGGCGGAGGTACAGGTACCGGTGCAGCGCCTGTGATTGCACAAGTAGCTAAAGAATTGGGAATTCTAACCGTTGGTATCGTAACCCTTCCATTTGAATTCGAAGGAAAAAAACGTCGTTCTCAAGCCGATGAAGGCCTTGAACGGTTACGTCAAAACGTCGATACCTTGTTGGTAATTAACAATGAGAAATTACGTACCATCGGAAAAAGTTTAACCCTTTCTGAAGCATTTCAAAAAGCAGATAATATACTTACTGTTGCAGCAAAAGGAATTGCAGAAGTTATCGCAGACACAGGTGTGATCAACGTTGATTTCAATGACGTAAACACCGTGCTTCGAAATAGCGGAAGAGCCTTGATGGGAAGTGCTATGGCGAGCGGTGAAGGAAGAGATTTTGAAGCGGTTAAAGCGGCTATGAATTCTCCGTTGTTAAATGATCATGACATCTGCGGAGCTAAATATGTACTATTAAATATCACCTATGGAGATAAGGAAGTATTGATGGATGAAATCATGAACATTACCGATTTTATTCAAGATGCTGCCGGTGAAGACGCCGAAGTTATTTGGGGTCATGGACATGATTCTACCCTTGGTGATAACTTGGCAATTACCCTAGTCGCTACCGGGTTTTCTACGGTAGATGCTGTGAATTATGTACTTCCAGAGCGAAAGTTGATGGATTTGGATGAAGAACACAAAAAAGAAATCGTAAGTCCAATGTCCTCTCCATTCGAATCGAATTCTGTAACGGATACCTTAAATCAAGAGCCGTATTTAAAATCAGAAGAGCCTGTTGTTGTTGAACAAGAAATACAGCAAGCTCCAGTATTGGCAGAGGTTGAAATTACCAGTGTTCCTGAAAATACAGAGAAAGAGGAAGTTAAATATGAATTATTTGATGATGAATTAACAGAAGAACCATCTTTTGTCGCTCCTTCGTTGGAATGGGAAGTTCAACCAACAGAACAACCAACATTTGATTTTACATCGGAGCCAGTACATGTTACAACACCAAGTTCAACAGTACAACCGACTACTGAACAAGAGGTGATACGTCATCAATTGGATGATGAAGCGGATGAGTCTCCAAAAAGTTACCGCATTCAATCTACGGTATTGCCAGAGGAGATCGCAAGAAGAAATGAAGAGCGTGTTTCTAAGATTCAAGAAATTACTTCAAGAATTCAAAACGCAGAAAGTATTGCAGAGTATGAATCGCAACCTGCCTACCTTCGTAGAAATGTGGAAGTTAAGGATGAGCGACCTTCCCAAGACAATAACGTTAGTAGATTCGGTTTGTCTGACAATGGTAATGGAGATTCTGGATTACGAAACAATAGCTACTTACACGATAACGTAGATTAATATGAGCATTGCCGCAACGATAAATGACCACATCAAACAAGCGATGTTGGCTAAGGATAAAGATCGCTTAGCTGCCTTACGAGATGTGAAATCTAAAATTTTGCTTGAAGCAACTTCAGGGAGCGGAACGGAAGTAAGCGATGAAGTCGCCATGAAAATTTGTTTGAAATTGTACAAACAACGCATGGAGACTTATGAATTATACATTGCTCAAGGTCGTGAGGATTTAGCAACGGATGAATTGGTTCAAGCCAAAGTCATCGAAGAGTTTTTGCCAAAACAATTATCTGAGGATGAAATAAAAGCTGAAATCAATGAAGCAATTGCTTCATTAGGTGTTTCTGGTCCTCAAGATATGGGTAAATTAATGGGACACCTTTCCGCGAAATTATCCGGTAAAGCAGATGGAAAGTTGATCGCTACCTTAGTGAAGGCAGCGCTTAGCTAATCTTGTTTTATCTTATTGAATCTTTTACCTTTGATGCATGAAGGAAATTCCTGCTTTCGCTGCTGAGCTAGCCGACTGTATACGCTCGCTGCACAATCAAGGTCATAGCCCCGCTACGTCAACAAATTACTCTTTTAAGGATGATTCTGATCAACTTTGGGTTTCACGTTCCGGAATAGATAAATCATCGTGTTTAGATACAGATTTTATTACCATTGACGCTCAAGGTAGAACACAGGCTCCGTATGAACACATGACACCTTCTGCTGAAACAGGAATTCATTGCGCCATATATGAAATGTTTCCAACTACGAAGGTAATTCTGCATAGCCATGACCTTTATCCCGTATTGGTTGCACACAATAAAAACACCCTGCGTTTTGAGGGGTTTGAACTTCAAAAAGGTTTCCCTTCAGTAACAACGCATCTCAGCGAAATACAGATTCCGGTATTCCCTAACAGTCAAGATATGAATGATATCAAACACTGCATGGAGTCACGTAAAGAGGAATTGAAATATCAAGTCTTTATGATCGATAAACACGGGTTCTATACCTGGGGAACTAGTTTATTTGAAGCAAAACGAATTTTAGAGTCTTTTAGCTACCTGTGCAAGGCTTCGTGGTATTTAACACATTAATTATGGCTATTTTATCAATTCCGGACCAACATCAAGTCATAAACGACCCGAAAACAATCGGGGAATTTCTATCCGCTCATGGAGTATTTTTTGATCAATGGAGCTGTGGTGTAGTATTTAAGGATACGGCAACTCAAGAAGAAATTTTGTCCGCCTATGCACGTGATCTTAAGCCCTTTATGGACGAAGGTGGGTATCTTACCGCAGATGTAATTAGCATAAATTCGTTAACAGAGAATTATCCGGAAATTCGCGCTAAATTTTTAGCTGAGCACACGCACAGTGAGGACGAAATTAGATTTTTTGTAGATGGACAAGGATTCTTTTGGTTTAATTTAGATGGGGCCCCTGTGTTTAATGTGTTATGTCAAAAAGGTGATTTAATCAGCGTACCCGCCGGAACTAAACATTGGTTTGATGCTGGCGCAGATAATCCCTTTGTAAAAGCCATTAGAATATTCATAGACCAAACCGGTTGGATTCCTGCGTACACAGCGTCAGGGATTGAGAAAAAATATCAATAATGAAGGTGCTAGACGGAGTTCACTGGATTCTTACCGATATTGAAGGTACAACCACAGAGGTTTCCTTCGTGTATGACATCCTTTTTCCTTATTTCAGATCGCACATGGATGAATGGAAGACTGTGGATTCGGATCAAATGAATCAAGTGCTCGAACAAACACGCGTGCTAGTTCTTGAGGAGCAATCTATTAATCTAACAAACAAGGAAGCGATTTTTGATCAATTGCGTCAATGGTCGATTGAAGACCGTAAAGTAACGCCCTTAAAAACATTTCAGGGGATGGTTTGGGAGCAGGGTTTCAAGTCAGGCGCTATTAAAGGGCATATGTATCCTGACGTTAAGCCTGCGCTCGAACGTTGGGCAGAGATGGGCATGAAGCTGGCCATTTTTTCAAGTGGCTCTATTGCTGCGCAAAAACAACTTTTTGGTTTTTCTACCGAAGGCGACCTTACACCGTATTTTTCCGCTTACTTTGATACCACAACGGGTATGAAACGGGATGAGCAGACGTATCATTTAATTGTACAACAGCTGAATACACCTGCAAACAGCGTATTGTTTCTATCTGATATTCACCAAGAACTTGAGGCTGCTAATGCAGCGGGTATGCGAACGCTTCAACTGGTACGGCCGGGCACCCAAGCGAATTGGTCTTCCTGTGTTGTGGACTTCAACGAGATTCAATAAAAAAGCCCCGCATTCGCGAGGCTTAAAACAAACTGTTTACTTAGTACTAATGCTGAATAACTACTTTACGTGTAGCGCCATTATTAATAGATACAAAGTAAATTCCTGAATCTAAAGCACGTGTATCTATTCCCTGTATTCCAGATTGAACAGCACCTGTATAAACTACGCTACCTGTAACAGAAACCAGTGTTATATTTCCTTGCACTCCTTCTTCTAAGGTGATATATAGTTCTTCGTTTGCTGGGTTAGGTTGGATACTAAACGCTACTTCATTAGCAGCTTGAATACCAGCAGCCTGGTCAAAATTCATACGAACCATAACCTGAGATGACGTATAGTACCATGTTTGGTCTGTATAATCTAAATAGTATACCGTTTGAGCAGGAGCTCCACCCGCAGAGGCTACCACTAAATCGTTGGATGCACCACCATCACCATAAGAACCCACCATGGCTAAGTAACTTTCACCGGCAGTTAAAGCTTGGGGTGTTTGTAATGCAAAGGTGTGTTTCTGGCCTAAATCAGCAGCAGTGATAACATAAGGAAGTGATTCATCAACAAAATCAAAATCTCCAGTAGTTGGGTTCACGTAATATAATTTCGCAAAAATCTCTGCGCCTTCAGCTGCTGTTGTATTGATTACACCATCAATACCGTATAAGGTTGCCGTATTGAAAATATCGAATACTGGGCCTACCTCAAACCCTTGTCCTGAATTATAAATACCACCAAGAATTACATCTTTATCTCGTGCGTATATATAATCATTCACTTCGATGTTAATATTCGGTTGCGTGTTATTAGATAAATCCAACTCAGTTTGACTTGATCCGACCCCAAAAGATACAGTATGCGTCGCATTGGTAGCCGCCGGAGTAAAGGTTGTTAAACACCAAAGGGTATCTTGTGTTGCTGCCGCTACTGCGGTAGGAGCGGATTGACCTGAATACAGCGCGTTAATGTTTGCGGTATAGACGGCATCTGCTATATTTTGAACGCCAATGTTCTGAACAATTCCACCAAAATTCACAGGTGCTACTTGATTGTTAGGTACTTGGTAGTATGCGAGTCGTGAACCAAACGGACCATCTGTTCCCCACTGTAAACTTTGAAGTTTTAAATCGTATTGATCGGTTTCAACGAGTTTAATATCGTCAATTGCCCAATACCAACCCCAATTGCCTTGATAGTTCAATTGAATCATTACACTGTCATTTCCTCCAGCCACTGCCGAAACATTTAAGGAAGTGATTTCAGGATTAGCAGTATTCTGTGCGGTAGGCTCAGTACCATCTGTTACAATAAAATCAGTCCATGTGGTTCCGCCGTTATTACTCACGCGTACAATCCGTGTATCTAGGTATGTTCTATAAGAGTTTTCAAATACTAAACTTACATTAAGGTAGGAACTACAATCAATCATTCCCGTATAGGTCATGTTCGCATTTTGAGCTCCATTCTGACCTTGCGCATCAGAATTAATGAACGCGAATCCATTATTTACAGTCGTGAATAACGCAGGACTTAACGCTGTTACAGGTATTGTATCTGCTGCAGTAGTAATTACCCAATCTAGAAAAGGTATAGAGGTGTTATCATAGGTCCATTCCGCGCTATTGGAAAAATCGTTCGACCAAATGGTTATCCCTTTTGGCTGTTGCTTACTGGATTTTTTCGCAATGGTTTCAAATTCGGCATACTTGTTTTTCTTTCCAAGTTCTGATGCATGCTTTTGTGCGCTTACAGCACTGGTAGCAAGAACCACAGCAAATAAAAAGTATATTTTTTTCATAAGTGTTTTTGAATTATTTAAATATAAAGATAAAAAAAAAGAGGCTCGAAAGCCTCTTTCCAAAATTCATGAATCAGATTAGTTTCTGACAATTAATTTTTTAGATGATTTAGTTCCGTTTGAATAAACATTCACTAAATACATTCCGTTTCCGAATGCTGCAGTATTAACTTCTACTGTTGCAGTACCGTTTAATGAAGATACAAGCGTGTTATATACTTCTTTTCCAGTAACATCAACAATTGAAATTGATGCATCTGCACCTGCTTTTCCAGATAATGCAATCGTAGCACTTCCAGCAGCTGGGTTAGGAGAAACATTAAAGCTATTCAATAAAGAATTCTCATCAACTGAAGCGTTAGAGAAGTTCATACGAACCATTGCTGTAGCTGTAGTGTAGTACCATGTGTTGTCAGTTAAATCTAAATAGAATGTAGTTTGTGCCTCAGATTGCCCACAGGTTCCAACGATTAAGTCATCAGTTGCACCACCGTCACCATTTGAACCAGCAACTACTAAATAAGGCTCACCAGCATTTAACATGAATGCACCACCTTGTAGCGGTAAAGTCAATAATGCATCTACATCGTTTGCTCCAAGGGTATATGGTACAGACTCGTCAACAAAAACGAAATCACCAGTTTGCGCATCGATTGAGTATAATTTAACATACATTTCTGTACCTACGTTAGCACCTGGGTGAATGTATACATCAATTGCACTAATTTCATCAGCAGCGTATACATCGAAAATATTACCCACTTCAAAACCAAATCCTTGGTTATATGAACCACTTGCGATGTCATCGATATCACGAGCATAAACGTTTGGATTGATTACAATCGTTGCAGCTCCTGCAATCGTGTTATCTGCTGGAGTAGCATCTGTACTATCAATTTGAACCCCTGCGTTCACTGTAATCGTTGCGTTAGCTGCAGCTGGTGTGAATGAAGCAGTACAATTTGCAGTATCCGAAGAGAATGCAGGGATTAATGTTGGCGCAGAAGAACCAACAAAAGCACCCGCTTGTACTCCAAACGTTGCATTTTGATTTAAAAGGCCGTTGTTCGCGATAACTCCTGAGAAATCAATCGCTGTAACTTGAGCCGTTGGGATTTGGTAATAAGGCAAACGAGCACCCCATGCACCAGTAGAACCCCAATATAATCCGCTTAACGCTACATCATGATCGTCTGGAGTGGTGATTTTAACATCATCAATAGCCCAAAACCAATCAAATTGACCTACATATTTAAAACCAATACGAACGCTATCTTGACCTCCGATTTCGTTAGAAAGATTCACTTGATAATCAGCAGGGTTTGTAGTGTTAGTATTTACAGCCATGTCACCGTTTACTTCAACTTCGTTCCATGTTGTTCCACCATCCGTAGACCAAAGTACATACGTTGTTTCAGCGTAACGACGATGAGATTGCTCGAATTTCAATAATACGTTAGCCTCTGCAGTTAAATTAATATTTTGATTAAAAACAATAGACGCATTTTGCGTAGCTGCACCACCTGCTGCATCAGAGTTGATGAAAGCAAATCCATTCGCTGCAGTAGTATGACCTGCTGGCGCAAGCGCTGCTACTGGAATTCCTGCAACATTGGTTGTTATTGTCCAATCTCCAGAAGTATGTGCTGGCGTTCCTTGCGGATAATTTGCTGTAGTCCATTGTGCTGGATTAGAGAAATCATTTTGCCAAATGGTGATTCCTTTCTCAGGGGCAACCACACCTGGTTTCGCTTTTAATTCAAGCGGTGCAAATTTTTTGGTATTCAAAGGCTTTGCTGTGTTTTTTTGAGCTACCCCAACTAAACCGAAAGCTAAAACACCAAAAAAGCTTAAGTAAACTTTTTTCATGGTAATATAATTTTAAGTTAATTTCTACTTACAAAACTAATGTTTAAGTCGATAAAATCAAAATAAACCTTAATTAGTTTTAATGCGATCGATTCGTAATGAATTCCGCCAACGTAAATAAATTTTGTTTCGGTTGGACGCATTCAACGTGTGCTAAATGATTCATCGCCCGTTCTTGATACGCTAGCTGTTTTTTTATGCAGTATTCTAGGACTCCGGAGGCTTCGTAAAGCGCTTTTATACCCGTAATTTTTTCATCATTTGATGCGGTACTTAGGCGTGAAAATTCCGCTTTATCTGCCGCTGATGCTGTTGACTGAAACGTAGTGTACAAAATAGTTTTTTTATCACTCAAGATATCTCCTCCAACTTGCTTGCCAACCTTCGCAGAATCGCCAAAGGCATCTAAAATATCGTCTTGAATTTGAAACGCTATGCCAAGGTTTTCTCCGAATTCGTATAAAGATTTAATACTAGACTCACTGGCACCCCCAATGATTCCGCCAAAGGCGCACGCACAACCTAATAGAACGGATGTTTTAAGACGAATCATTTCAATATAGTCGGCTTCAGTAACTGTATCAATTTGTTCAAAATCCATATCCATCTGTTGCCCAATACAAACTTCAATCGCTGTTTGATTTAACAAGATACTCAGCCGTTTAAATGTGTCAGCCTCGTATGAGGACAAGGCTTGAAAGGCGTGGATCATGAGCACGTCACCCGATAAGATGGCTATGTTTGTATCCCATTTTTCATGAACAGTTGTCAACCCTCTACGAACAGGCGCTTTGTCCATAATGTCATCATGAATTAGGGTAAAGTTGTGAAATAATTCCAGCGCAGAAGCACCGGGTAAACTTTCCTGGATTGGAATGTTGTATAATTCCGCACTTAGTATAGTAAATAATGGACGAATTCTCTTTCCACCTATGGAAATAAAATACCGTAATGGATCATATAAATTTTTAGGTTCAACTGGGAATTCCCATTGGGATAAGTGCTGCTCAATCGCGGCAATACGTTCAGAATATTCAATCATTTGCGCTTGATAAGATTAAGCAAATAGGTTCCGTAACCACTTTTAACAAGCGGCTCTGCAATTTGTTTGAGTTGCTTTTTGTCTATAAAACCATTGCGAAAAGCGATTTCTTCAATACAACCAATTTTTAAGCCTTGGCGTTCTTCTATCACTTGCACAAATTGGCCCGCTTGCATTAAGGAACTAAACGTGCCGGTATCTAACCAAGCGGTTCCGCGATCCAAAATGGCCACTTTCAATTTACCCTGTTTCAAATACGCTGCATTCACATCCGTGATTTCATATTCTCCACGCTCAGACGGTCTTAGGTTTTTAGCAATCTCTACCACCGAGTTATCATAAAAGTATAATCCTGGTACCGCAAAATTGGATTTAGGGTTTTTAGGTTTTTCTTCAATAGAAACAGCCTTGTTTTCCTCATCGAATTCAACTACACCATAGCGTTCTGGATCGCTCACGTGATACGCGAATACAATACCGCCTTTTGGGTTAACGTTCCCGCTCAACAAGGAATGTAGCCCTTGACCATAAAAGATATTATCTCCAAGGATTAAAGCCACTTTGTCTTTTCCAATGAATTTCTCTCCAATTACAAAGGCTTGAGCTAAGCCATTAGGAACCTCTTGCACCGCATATTCAAATCGACAACCTAAGCGGCTTCCGTCACCAAGTAGTTTTTCAAAATGGGGTAAATCATGAGGGGTAGAGATAATTAGAATATCCCGTATGCCAGCACTCATTAAGGTGCTAAGTGGATAATAAATCATCGGTTTATCATACACCGGCATGAGTTGCTTTGATACCGCTAACGTAAGTGGATGAAGTCGAGTACCCGACCCGCCTGCTAAAATGATTCCTTTCATGCGAACTGACTTTGGTTGCTCAAAGATAGGGAAGTGGGGTGGTCAAACCAAACTAAAGCCAACGAAACATATCATCAAACATGCGCTTTCCCCAAGGCGTATTTCCGTAGTCTTTTTCCAGTTTCTCTCGAAGCTCTTTTAAGGTAAATAGCTTGTTTTTACCGATTTCTACGCCCAAGACTTCAGGTTTTGGTCCAACCGAGAAATCAACTTTATCCGCAAAATATATGATTCCGCCATCTTCTGTTGCGATGCCTAGAATTGTTCCCGGTAAACCACAAAAACCTTCCGGACCGATAGATGGTAAAATATTGGGAGCATACCACGCATATATTCGCGTGGAGTCGTTCTTTTCATATATGGCTTTACGGCAATTAAAACCACAGATTGTACGCTTACTGTCTGTTATTTTCCAAGAACGAACGGGAAGCGAATCTTTAACGTAAACCGATGTGCCAAAGAATTGAAAAATGGTGAGCTGTTTATTCGGATTTAAGTATTGATAATACTCATTCTTGGAAGTTAACCACCCCATGTCATCGGCAGTAGCAGGAGGCAGGTATTTAAACACCGAAATCGTATCGTTAAATGCTAAACTGAATCGATCATTTTTAATTTTATTGTCTTCAGTAACAAAACGCTTCATCCGTTGATCCGTAAATCGTTTTTGAAGGTTTGTCCTTCGGGTGTAATATATGGTGCCCTCTGAGTAAAACTGAGCGAATCCGATGGAATCGACCCAGATGAAAAGCCCTATTAATAGTATCTTAATGCCATCCTTCAAAATCATCTTCCTTCGTTTTGTTTTTATTAAATCGATAAGTCAACTTCAACAAGAAGTATCTTGTAATTAACCGCGTGTAATTATCGGTTATAATGTTATCATTAACCTGTCGCTGTAGGTTTAGGTTTTGATTCAATAAGTCATAGGCATTAATCGAAACTAACAGGTTTTCTGTTTTTAAGAATGACCGTTGGATTTCAGCATTTAACACAAATATATTTCGATTGAAACCACTGGCGCGCTGTGAGTTAATGGTATATTTCCCATCAGCAATTATCTTGAAATTCCAAGGAAGTGTCCATTTGAATTCAGCTTTATACTCTTGGGTA
Organism: Crocinitomicaceae bacterium; assembly: GCA_044347515.1. GTDB lineage: Bacteria > Bacteroidota > Bacteroidia > Flavobacteriales_D > Crocinitomicaceae > UBA952. The sequence goes on from JBIKUO010000011.1 coordinate 28,569, forward strand.
GAATACGGCATATTTGAAGCAGCGTTAAAGGTACTTTTAGGGCTAGAATAAAAATAATTCTGTGACAACTTCACCTCCAATGAATCAAAGTTTAGTTCTAACGATAAGCCTCCACCGATACTCGGATTGTAGGTAATGTTTTCTACGTTATTGATGTAATTCGTCATTTTGGAGTAATTCGCATTGAAATTAGGGCTAAGCTCCAGTTTTCGGTTGAACATTGGGAGCCCAACACCGAAAAATGCATTAGAAAAGATATTTCCATCCACATTCTCCGTTCTAGAAATTGTTCTACCCAAGGCATCAAAATAGGTGTTAGATGCAAAGGCATTGTTGGTTACTGTGGCACTTAACCCACTGTATAAATATCTTCCTGACAATGCTTCCCAACGGTTAAATTGAAAGTTGAAACTGTGAACATAATTAGGCTTTAAGCTTGAGTTCCCCACTTTAACGCGGTTAGGGTTGGTATTGTCCTGTACCGGTTGAATATCATTCAAGGAAGGTTGGTCGGAACGTGTAAAATACTTAAATACCAAGCGAGTTCCCATGCTTGGTTTGTAGGTATATGTAAATTTCGGAAGAAGATTACTGAAGTTTTGAAGGATGCTTGAATCTCCGATAACATTATAGTTATCTAACTGTATCGTTCTAAAACCGATACCGAAATTAAACCAGTATTTAGAAGTTTCATAAATCAACATGGCCGTACCACGATTCTGTAATCGTTGGTTTTCGAATTGATTCGATAGGGAATCAACCAATTGCGTGTAGGCACCCGAAAATAAGCTGAAGGTGTTGCGTGTTTGATATGAATTTCCCGCTTCTAGGTAATACTCCAACTGTAAGCGCCATTTTGCGGCAAGAGGCTCGGTATACGTTACTATAGCGTAGTTCAAAAAGTTGCCGTTATCATTCTTCTTTTGCTGGTCCACACTGTCTACAAACCCTTGAAAGATATTTTGGGTAAGTAATGAACCTGTGGTTGAATTGTCTGTCTTGTTTAGAATATATTTTACTTCTAGTTCCCTTCTTGGTTTGTTAAAGAGCCGCATGAGCGTTGCCTCCATACGTACATTTGATCCCTTTGAATCGTTATTCGTTTCTATGTCCGAGGTAAAGGTTGGAATTTTATTCTCGGTAAGGAATTGGTTAGTGGTGATGTTTTGTGTTTCAGCCATATCAAAGCTAACTGATGGCTTAATTTCAATGCTTGTTAGCGAATCTAGCTTTGCAACAAAGGAAAGATTCATTTTATGGGATGTATTCGTCGAAATGTTTGATATAGAATCTTTTGTAAAGTATGAGGTGTCTTGCAAGAAATACTGAGATAAACTGCTTTGCGTGGCGTTCAATTGATTTTGATTGAAGCTGTAATTAAAGCCGATTTTTCCCCAATCCTTAATCCGGTCATTGAAGTATATTCCAGCCTTGGTGGTTTGTGGTATTCCGGTATTCGTGCGTTGACTGCTTTGGTCCCACATGCTCATTCCGCTAGATTCCCGTTCATTTTCTAATCCAAATTTACTCATGTCGCCAAGTCTGAAATTTGAACGCGGTGTATTTGAACTCAAAAAGAAAACTGAAAATTTCTGTTTTTTATCGAAGCGGTTAAAGAGTAGTTCGCTTTCATAAAATGGAAAGTTAGTTGTTGGATTACCAATTATCCCTCCATCCGAAGCAATAGATGCTTTCCCAAAATATCCTCGTTTCGCATCAGCTTTCAGCTTTAAATCCATGACTTGAATTTTCTCATCCATTCCTGACGCATTATCCTGAGCTTTCTTTTCATATACTTGAACAGATTCAACGCCTTTGGCTCCAAGGTTTTTAGTGGCAATCGTTGGGTCCGATCCGAAAAATTCATCGCCGTCTACTAAGACCTGACTAATTTCTCTTCCTTGTGAAGTTATTTGTCCGTTTTCATCAATTTTAATCCCTGGTAGTTTTTTTAGTAAATCCTCCACTACGGCATTCTCGGCAACTTTAAAACTGTCAGCTACATATATTAAGGTATCTCCTTTGTAATATACCCGGTTCTTATTTCCTTGGACCACAACTTCAGCTAGGTTTTTAACCTTTACTCCCATGCGAATAAATGGAATCTCTACTGATAATTCAGAAGGATTACCAAATACATACAAGGTTTTTGCCTCAAATTGTGGATGTTCAATCAGGAGATAGAATGTATCTAAGGGGACATTGAAGTTGAATTCCCCGGTTTGATTAGTTCGATAGTAATCAACAAGTATCGAGTCATTGAGTCGAACCAGCGAAACTACCGCTTTATTTAACTTATTAACCCCGGAAGAGTCGTTTACTACGCCAGAGATTTTAATGTTTTGTCCGAATAAGAAGGAACTTGTGGAAATGAATAAGCCCATTACCAACCAAAGGCGCGATAGTTTATTTTTCATTGATTAGCTTGATACCTGTTAACCCTTGGTACGAGAAATTGTTCATTTCAGTTACTTTGGTGAATTCTACTCTAAGTTTCTTATTGATAAACTGTTCATTTTGTTTAACCATCGTTTCGGCTAAGGGGAAATTGTTGTTGTAAGCTATGGCAGATTTTTGTCCTTTTTTCCCTCCAGTACCCACGATGATGAACTTGTACATATCGGTCTCAATATGTCCTTGATAACGTGTTTCAAATGGACCTTTTTGATTAATGATTTGTATGGCTTTTGTTGGGTCAAAACTAGTTTTTTTGGTTCGAGTTGCAACGGTTTGATTTAATTCATCTTCTGAATTCCCGAGTTTCGAGGCCGTATAAATCACTTTTTTATTCGCGCCAAAGTAGGAGAAGATTTCACCGAAGCCATTTTTTTCCTTTTGATAGTCATTGATGTGCTGCCGGGCATAGAAAATATCTTTTCCTGTGAAATAGAAATCTGTTTTAATCATTTTACCGTCGTTAGCAGACTCATCTAAGCTAAGTTTAACCACATCTTTGTTTTTTGTGAGGTAGGCTGTAACAACGGAGTGGTTCATCCCAGCATCTTCGTACTCCAAACTCATCGCTTTATCAAGACCCTTTTCGCTATCAATCGCTTTGATAAGCGAATCATACGAGGTTTGCTCAGCAAAAGCAACCGACTCGTTTGGTGAATCTGGCGTATCGGTGTCTTCAAGTGAAATTCGTTTATTATAGCCGGAGCAACTACTAATGAGTGCGCCTAAAAAGAACATAATGATTAAGGATGATTTCATGCCCATACAAATAAATTTATGGCAAAGATAGAATAAACATCTCGGCAATTAGATATATCAAATTAGCGTATTTTTGTAACATATGTTAATCGGAGTGGATTTTGGTTTGAAAAGAACAGGGGTGGCTGTCACGGATTCATCGATGATTATTGCATCCCCCTTAGACATGATACCTTCAGATCAGATCATGGAGTGGATTAAAGCCTTCCATGCGAAGCATTCGCTTCAAGGCATTGTGTTAGGATTTCCCTTATCTATAAATGGAGACTACACGCATATTACCGAGAATGTACTTTTATTTAAATCAGCCCTTGAAAAAGAATTCGTTGATTTGCCGGTTTATTTGCAGGATGAACGACATTCTTCCCAACGTGCTTCCGAAGCAATCCATCACCTCGGCAAAAAAAAGCATGGAAAGAATAAAGGGATCGTTGATAAAGTAAGCGCTGCAATTATTTTGCAAGATTACTTAAATGAACGAAGTACTTAATACGAACTGATGTATCTTTGTAGTTAGTTATGATTTTACCAATAGTTGCCTACGGTGATCCCGTACTTAAAAAGGATTCAGAAGATATTTCTAAAGATTATCCCGCATTGGATCAATTAATAGAAAACATGTTTGAAACCATGTACCACGCTAAAGGGGTAGGCTTAGCCGCTCCTCAAATTGGGTTAAATATTCGCTTATTTATTGTGGATGGTTCTCCATTCGCTGATGAAGAAGGGGAGGAACCGGACCCGCGCGCTGTGGGCATTGAATCGTTCAAAAAGGTTTTTATTAATCCGGTGATTGAAGAAGAATCCGGTGAAATATGGTCGTTCCAAGAGGGCTGTCTCTCCATTCCTAAAGTAAGAGAAAATGTGCCGCGCAAGTCTGATGTGCTGGTGAGCTATTATGACGCAGAATGGAATTTGCATGAGGAGCGATTCTCAGGCTATGCCGCACGAATTATTCAACATGAATACGACCACATTGAAGGGATACTTTTTACAGACCATTTAAATCCGCTTAAAAAGAAGCTCATTCAAAAGAAATTAAAGCAGATTGCAGAGGGGGCAATTACGACAGATTACAAAATGAAATTCCATAAATTGAAACGATGAAAACATTCAATGCCATAGTTATATTAGCGGTAATGTTTTTTGGGGCGTATTCCTGTAAAAATTCTACTTCAGAGACCACAACAAATGCACCGGTTTCAAGAGAATCTTTAAAGGAATCCATCCAAGCCATGGAGGATTCGATTACGACCTTATCTACCCAAAAAACCACAGGGGCCATGCTCAGTTTGAGTCAGCAAGAGTTGATTAATCGCTTAACAGCATATTACAGAAATTATCCAGAAGACCCGTATTCAGCTGATTGTTTATTCAAAGTACAAATGGTTTATTCTGGATTGAATGCACACCGTAAAAGTATTGCATATGGAGACACCTTGCTTAAGCAATTCCCAGGGTATAAAAACAAGTACTTGGCCATTGAAAGTAATATAGCGGCCTTGGATGTATTTATAGAACCGCGCGATACCGCTGAAATTCATAGATATTATAATATGTTATTAAATGACAATGATTACCCAAGTGCAAAGAAGACAGAAATCAGACGAAGACTAAAGTATCTGGAGCTTTCGATTTTTGATTATGCAAGCCTTCCGAAAAATAAGGCGCTTAAAAAATAGCCTGTTAATGATGTGTTAATTTTTTTGTTGTTCTCGGCTTGTCAATTACTTTTGATACAGAAATTAAAACTCAAAAACTATGAAAAAATTATTGTTTGCTCTTAGTGTTGTTTTTGCTGCAACGGCATTAAACGCACAAACGACCATTGAAAAAGGTCCGAAAATTTCTTTCTCCAAAGAAGTTCATGATTATGGCAACATCAAGTATGATGGTGATCCTAATTGTAGTTTTGAATTTACAAATACAGGAGATGAGCCTTTGATTATTTCAAATGCGAAAGGATCTTGTGGTTGTACAGTTCCAGAATGGCCGAAAGAACCAATTGCTCCAGGAGCAAAAGGAACAATTAAAGTGAAATACGATACTAAGCGTTCTGGTCCAATCAACAAAAGCGTTACGATTTCTTCGAATGCAGTAAATGAACCAGAGAAAGTAATTCGAATTAAAGGTGAAGTTGGACCAGCTCCTGAATCAGGAGTACCTGTGAATAACAGCGGTGCACCAACAAACAACTAAGATTTTAAATCTTTTATTTAAAGGCTCCTTCGGGAGCCTTTTTTGTTTTACTGAATCCAAGCACTTGTTTTCGGTAATTCGGCTGCTATACACATCGACTCTTTGGTTATCGGATGGGTGAATAACAGCTTAGCTGAATGTAAACAAATGGAACCGTCCTCATTGGAGCGCTTGGCTCCGTATTTTAAATCACCACGAAGTGGGTGACCAATATGTGCCAATTGGCAGCGAATTTGATGATGTCTACCCGTTTCAAGATTTACCTCGATCAGCGTATAGGAATCAAATACTTTAATCGGGTTATAACTTAATCTCGCTTCTTTCCCTTTTCCGGAATCTACGACGAAACTTTTGTTTTTTTGCTCGTTCTTTCTCAATTCATGCACCAGAGAATCCCTATTCGGTAATTTACCATGAACCAGTGCAACGTAGGACTTATCTGTAAGTTTTTCTCTAAACTGAGCATTCATGCGCTCAAGTGCCTTACTTGTTTTTGCAAAAATCACTACACCACTGGTTGGACGATCCAAGCGATGAATTACTCCACAAAACACATTGCCCGGCTTGTTGTATTTTACTTTTAAAAATGCTTTGATTTCATCTGCCAGGCAGGCATCTCCTGTTTTATCCCCTTGCACCAATTGCCCTGCGCGTTTGTTTATAGCAATTAAATGATTGTCTTCAAATAAAATTTGATCGGGACTAAATGAATTCATTGACTCTATTGCGGCGTATTGGAATGTATTTGCTTATTGCGCAACCATGAAAACACGCTCATTACAATGAAAAATACGATGGTCCAAATTAACCAAGTAGGAAACTTTCCTAAGCCATCCCCTTGGGCATAGGAATGCAATCCTACCAACATGAAATTCACACCGAAATACGTAAAAAGTATCGCCGAATACCCCCAGAACGAGGCTAAATTGAAGGCAAAGGCACTCTTTAATGCCGGGATGAAACGGAAATGCAAGATAATGGCATAAACAAGGATTGAAACTAAGGCCCAAGTTTCTTTCGGATCCCAACCCCAATAACGACCCCAACTTTCGTTAGCCCAAATTCCACCAAGGAAAGTTCCAATGGTTAACATGAATACACCAATTGTCATTGTCATTTCACTCACTGCCGTAATTTGACCAATTTGATTTTGTATGTTGTGGGAATTCGTCTTTGTTTGAAACAAATAAAAACTCAAATTCAGTAATCCAAGTACAAATGACAAGCCCAAGAAACCATAACTGCCTGTAATTATTGCCACGTGGATCATTAACCAATAGGATTTCAATACCGGTACCAGCGGTGTTATTTCTGGATCTAATAGATTTAGTTCAGAAACAAAAAGCATCATGGCTGATAAAATCAGTGCCATTGGCATCACAACCTCTATTTTTTTCAAGAATGCCCAACCGGCTATTACCGTCACCCATGCAATAAATACAATGGCTTCATAGCCATTGCTCCAAGGCGCATGCCCTGAAATATACCATCGGAAGCCTAGTCCCGTGCCATGATATATGAATAGTAGGGCTCCTAATCCTAAAAATATATTGCGAGTGATTCGTAGTACCTTTTTTCGTTTATCAGAAGGCGATCCAAAAATGGAAGCGATGAATACAATGAGTAGGATTAAGCCGATGAGTAAATAGCTTCGATAGACTGATTTGAAAATTTGAAGTTTATTATAACGGATTTCAAAGGCAACCTTGTTAGGTGATGGAACCACGGATTTACCAACTGTTCGTTGGATTTGATCCATTTTCCCTAATAAAAAGAGGGCGTTAGAATAATTCTGATCTTGGGTCGCTTGGTCTAAGGCAGCAAGATATTTTAAGGTTACGATCGAACTAATCGAATCTTCCCCCATGATTTCCATACTCATGGGAACAAACCACTTGTTATTGGCATCATTCTTCTTGGGGATAATTCGCATGTATTGCCAGCTTATTATTCCTTGGAACACTTCAAAACGTTCTGTGAGTTTTATGAGCTTTTTCTCGAATTCATCTTGGAATTTTTCCGCTTTTCCATGCGCTGCCGCATATTGGGATTGAAATTTATAACGTCCATCCGCTTCGATGAGGTCATTGAAAGCACAGTGTTTTTTTAAGTTTAGGCGTTCTCTGACTGCAGTAGGCACCAAGATCATTGGTTTTTTCATCCAATACTTCCCATACATGTGCAAACTAAGAATTGTTTGTACGGCATTGTATGAATCAAATGTCGGTTCCCCATGTATTTTTCGAAGAAGTTGGTCGCACAAGGTATGCATAGGAATAATCCGACCTCCTTCATCCTGAACAAGCAGGGTAGCTAGTTTTTCCGAATGTTTTTCATCGATTACGCGATAGATTTTCGAATAGTCGGGTTCATTTCCATGTTGTGCTTGCACGGATAATGCAAACAAGAACAACAACACACTAAGGGTTTGCTTTTTTAGTTTCCCTAACTGGTCGCTTAAGGCTCTGAACCTACCTTTTGGTGCGAATAACGAGAGGATCATACCAACAGCCATTAGAAGATAGCCTAAATAGGTAATGTTTGTTCCCCATGCATCGTGATTTACGCTAAGTTTTGTCGCTTCTTCGTTTTCTGGTGTGGCTGGATTATCTAGCTCATATGCCGACTGAAAAAATCGATATCCATCATAATCGGTAACGTGATTCATGAACACATGACGGTCACTTTTATAATTATTTCGTTGATCAACAATCTGCAAAAAGCTTTCGAACGAGGAAGGAGATTCAGAACCTGGATATTTTAGTAATTTAAAATCTTTACAAAGAACACTAAATGGGAGGGGACGTCTAACGGAACCGTATTCAAGCTGTACCAGAATTCCGTTGATCTCAAAATATTCTGGGTCCGGCATATTATTGTGTCCGCCCCTAAGCACTACCGTTTTTTTGTCATTACCGGAAGAAACATCAACCGTCAGATAATCTGATCCTTGATTTTTAATTTTCGCTTTTAACCGAGCTTTTCTAGCGTGATAAAATACATTTTTAAGAACAAATTGATTACTTCCGGATTGATATAGCGTTTTTACATTGGCCTCAACCCAGGTGTTTTTAGGGATATTTTTATAGGCGGAATCAGGAATAGGTGCCCCTGTTTTTCTAGCTTCCATCATCATCGTCATGGGCAGCATGCGTAATTCTACTCCCGTTTTCAACATGGTTTTTTCCCCAATCATTTTTAGCGTGATTCCATCCGTTGATGGAGTACCGAAGGATAAGGGCATCGTTCCCGCCATGAGTTTGTCCCCTGGTTCTAAATAATTTGATTTCATTTGACCAACTACGACATCTAATACAGCATCTGGAATGGACTTGTCAAATTCAATGGTATCAATCGCATTGGAAATAAAAGATTTATAGGCAATTCGCAAGGATTTCGAGCCGTGTTCAATTTCATAATCAAAGGAGTTGTTAACCACGCTCCAATCCGACATCCACGCAGGATAAGCAAGTACTTTGGGTTCTTTTGGATCGCTGATAGAAACTAGAAGTTTGGGGTCTGAGGTATAGATGTAATCAACGGCTGTTCCTTCTCGGATAACGGCTAATCCTTCATACCCTGTGTAGCGGGTAATTGCTGCGCCGACCATAATAATAAGAAAAGCGACATGGAAACTTAGTAGGGCAATTTTTTCACGTTGCCACATCCTATAATTAATGATATTTACAATCATTGCAATTGAAAGATAGACGAGAAGTATAGTGAACCAAAGCGCATTGTAAATTAATATTTTCGCCGCTTGCACACCATGCATCGATTCGATGAATGTAGCAATTCCAATGGCTGCTAGGAACACAAATAAACCAAGCGATACAAGCCGCATTGAAAATACTATTTTTATAATTCGTTCCATGGGATTTTATTTGGTACAAAAATACGCAATGCCTTGGTTATTGCCATCCTTTTATAATATTTGTACTATGAAATTTAGCGTATTGATTCCCTGCTTTTTGCTTTCTGCTTTGATGTATAGCCAAGTAAATCCATTCGTATGGAAGCCTGCCACTAACCAACCCTCTGAAGGGAAGTTATACGAGTCGGTGCTTACCAATGGGTATCTCTCGGGAAGGGTAGTCCGCGTTTGGATTCCCGAGAAGTATACTCCGTCAAAAAAAAAATATGATGTGGTATATTTTCATGATGGACAAATGTTATTTGATTCATCCAGCACCTGGAACCATCAGTCTTGGAATCTTGCCGAATCAGCATCGGAGTACCTTTCAAAGAAACGCTGTATTTTGGTCGGAATTGATAACGACCCGAACCATCGTTACGCCGAGTTTTTTCCTTCACCCATTTATGCAGCCCTCCCGGTAAGTGTTCAACTGACCTTGCGTGATTCCTTGTGGAATGGGTTGCCACGGTTTGATGCCTATGCAGAAGCCTTAATTAACGAAGTTTTCCCTTTAATTGAAACTCATTGGAACGTACACCCTGGTGGAGCGAATCGAACCATGGTTGGATCAAGTATGGGGGGTATTGTGTCCTTAGCTTTTTTGTTAACCCATCCTAATGAAATTTCACATGTTGCGTGTCTTTCAATTCATCTTCCACTTATCAATTATTGGAAATTCGGTGAGCGATTAAAAGAGCCATTAGCGGCAGCATTTAATGAATTTATTGTGAAAAATTCAGTTGCCGTGAATGGAAAATCTATCTACATTGATCGGGGTGACCAATCCCTTGATGCTTCCTATGCTGGCTATTTCCCTGCATTTGAATCCGCCCTAAATTCCTATGCAAAGAAAAATAAGGTATCAATAAAATTAATATCAAATTCAGGACATTCTGAGCGAGATTGGGCAGCCCGAATTGGACCAATTTTAAAAACCATCATTAAATAGAAAGTCCCGCAAGCGGGACTCTATATAGACGTCTCTTACTATCCGTATTCCGGGAAGCAAGAAACGAGGAAGAGTCCCGCGAACGAGACTCTTTATGTTCTAAGTTAGCACTTCGTTCTTTCAAACATCCAGCCTATTCAAAAACTCATGTAAGCCTTTCACTTAGGTAGGTGAGCTTATCGAAAGGTAGGTGAGCTTGTCGAAAGGTAGGTGAGCCTGTCGAAAGGTAGGTGAGCCTGTCGAACCTACATCATTCCGGGCATTCCTCCACCCATACCACCCATGGCTGCTGCAGGATTTGCCTCTTCAGGTTGGTCTGCTATAACGCATTCTGTGGTAAGAAGCATTGAGGCAATGGATGCTGCATTTTCAACGGCTATACGAGTTACTTTAGTAGGGTCAATTACACCGGCTGCATAAAGCTTTTCGAATTTGTCTGTTCTTGCATTGTATCCAAAATCATCTTTTCCTTCACGAACTTTTTGAACGATAATTGCTCCTTCGGCCCCTGAATTTGCAATGATTTGACGCAAAGGCTCTTCTGCTGCTCGTTTCACGATCGCAATTCCTGTAGTTTCGTCGTCATTCGCTCCTTTTAATTTGTCTAAGGTTTCAATTGCGCGAATTAATGCAACGCCTCCTCCAGGTACGATACCCTCTTCAACTGCTGCACGTGTAGCAGCCAAGGCATCGTCAACACGGTCTTTTTTCTCTTTCATTTCAACTTCAGTAGGAGCACCTACATAAAGAACGGCAACACCACCGGCAAGTTTTGCCAATCGTTCTTGTAATTTTTCGCGATCGTAATCTGAAGTTGTCGTTTCAATCTGTGCACGAATTTGATTTACACGTGCCTTGATATCGTCTTTTTTACCTTTTCCATTCACTATGGTTGTATTGTCCTTGTCAATATCAATCTTTTGTGCTTGACCAAGCATATCCATTGTTACATTTTCCAAAGTCATTCCACGTTCTTCAGAAATAACTTGTCCTCCTGTTAGAATGGCGATATCTTCTAGCATAGCTTTTCTTCGGTCACCAAAACCTGGTGCTTTTACTGCAGCCACCTTTAGCGAACCTCTCAATCGGTTAACCACCAAGGTGCCCAATGCTTCACCATCAACGTCTTCAGCAATAATTAACAAGCCTTTTCCAGCTTGAACTACTGGCTCAAGAATTGGAAGAAGTTCTTTCATGCTTGAAATTTTCTTCTCAGTGATCAGAATTAATGGATTCTCCATTTCAGTGACCATCTTTTCTGTGTTAGTCACAAAGTAGGGAGATAAATAACCGCGATCGAATTGCATTCCTTCTACCGTTTTAACTTCGGTTTCTGTACCTTTTGCTTCTTCCACGGTGATTACACCATCGTTCCCAACCACCTTCATTGCTTGAGATATTAGTTTACCTATTGTCTCATCATTGTTCGCAGAAATAGTAGCAATTTGCTCGATTTTCGATGCGTCTTTTCCGACTTCTTTAGAAAGTTTCTTCAGGTTTTTAACCACCTCGGCTACTGCTTTATCAATACCTCTTTTCAAATCCATTGGATTCGCTCCGGCAGCAACGTTTTTCAGTCCTGCTGTTATGATTGCTTGAGCCAATACAGTTGCAGTTGTAGTTCCATCTCCAGCAATATCCGCTGTTTTAGATGCTACTTCTTTGACCATTTGCGCACCTAAATTTTCCATTGGATCTTTCAACTCAATTTCTTTAGCTACGGTAACCCCGTCTTTGGTAATGTGCGGCGCACCGAACTTCTTCCCAATAACGACATTTCGTCCTTTTGGACCTAGCGTAACCTTTACAGCATTTGCTAACGCATCTACGCCTGCTTTTAATTTTTCTCTTGCTTCTAGATCAAATAATATATCCTTTGCCATTTTATTTATTTTTAATAAGGTTTATCAGATTTTTAACTTAAAATACGCCATAGATATCGGATTCACGCATAATCAAATACGCACTCCCGTTTATTTTTATCTCTGTGCCTGAATATTGACCGAACAATACCTCATCACCAACGCGAAGGGTCATTGGTTCATCCTTCTTTCCTTCACCGATAGCAACGACTTTGCCTTTTAGTGGTTTTTCTTTTGCGTTATCAGGAATGATAATCCCACTCGCTGTTTTTTGCTCTGCTGGCGCCGGCTCTACCAGAACTCGATCCGCCAATGGTTTAAAGTTAACTGACATAAATTATAGTTTTTAATTGTATCTCCACTTCTCGAATTTCATACCATTGCATGCAAGTGAGACAAAATTTCCCTGAACAAAAAAAAATGTCAGTATGTGCTGACATACTGACATTCAAAATTTGTCTATGTGTTGTTTACTGGTTATTCCCCGATTGCCCTTGTTGGCCTTGTGGAGCGGATTGATTTCCGTTACCAGATTTTGGTTGAGTTTGTTGTGTAGGTTGTTTGATCGGTTGAGGTTTTGGTTGTTGCATGGTCATGACAATACAGCTTAGTACAATCGTTGCCGCAAGACCCCACGTTAGTTTGTCTATAAATTCTGAGGTTTGTTTCACCCCACCAAGTTGCGTTGCGCTTCCGAAATCACTGCTTAAACCGCCTCCTTTTGGATTCTGAATGAATACAACAAAAATCAGCAGTAACGCTGCAAGGGTAATAATAATTGAAAAAATGGTCGTAATCATGTTAATGACTTTTAGCTAATTGTTTAATTTGGCTTGCAAAGTAACTCTTTTTTTCGGGAAAAGCCAAAATTAATTGTTCATAAATGGCGATTGCTTTTGAATGATTTCCTTGAATAATGAAGATTTTTGCCAAAGTTTCACTGATTGGAACGTTATCCGCATCTAAACTTTCCTTTGCTTTTTTGACAGGTGAATAAAACGCTACATTTTCACGTTCAATAGGAATTATTGTTTTTGGTTTTATTTGTGGCCTAGGCGAAGTGGTGAGTTCTGAACCAGATAACCAAGAAGTGAATGACTTAGGTTCATCCGTTGGTTTGGAAGTGTCAGGTATTTGAGCATCCTCGAACGCTTCGTCTGTTGGTTCATGTTGTTCAAATTCATGCATGAATCGTGCAGATGCAGCACTACCTTCAATTAATGCTTCAATGGCATCGTATTCTTTAACGGGTGGGTTGTCCGGTACATTTTCTACTATGGGTACTTCTTGCTCTTTTTCTTCAGTAAGTTCCTCAGGTTCTATGGTTTTCAACGCAGCTTCATCCTCCCTTTTTGAAGCATGCATCATGGTAAACAATTTTTCTCGATTGTTTATTCGAAAGGCGTGCTTTGGAAGTCCCTGGCTAAGTCTAATGTCTTCACACAGATACATGCCCTCTAAATAGGTGAGGGAGAAAATTCCTGCATAGGGAAACTCCGCGCAAAGTTGTTCTAATTGCGTTAAATCAGCAGAGGTAATTGTCGCTGGGTTAAGACAGAGGGTGTTGATATGTGTTTTGTTCCAACTCACCAATTGCTCATTATCTTATTAATTACATCCTGAATTACCTGCTCATTGATTGTATTCAGGAGTTGCGTCTCGACACTTGATAAGTTACTCGAGGCATCAAAATCTGCAAAGCGGGTAACGTTGAGTTTAATTTCTTCTTCTTTCGGAGTGGTTGTGAAAATAGTGAACTGTACACTTACAGTCAACCTGTTTTTTGCCGCATTATCGCCATTTTGAATGGCAATTGGATTCACATTATAACTTGTTATTTCACCGGATATTTGTACTTGAGCATCACCAATTTTTGTAGCCAAACCCAGTCTGGTATTGTTTTGAATGCCGTCTTTTATTGCCTCAGTTAGTCCCGCGGAATAACTTAATGGACAGGTTGCGGCATTGTTTTGTAGTGTCTGCAAATGAAAATATTTCCATTCTTCAGGCATGCCTCCAGTATCCTTAAATCCGATTTTACTCGGCCAACAACTGGATAACCCAAGAATTACCATGGAAAAAAGGATGGTTTTCATTCAGCTAAATTATATTCTTTTATCTTTCGATAAAGGGTTCGTTCAGAAATTCCTAATTCTTTGGCTGCATACTTTCGTTTTCCACGATGCTTTTCTAAGGCTTTAATGATAAGTTCTTTTTCACGCTCTTCAAGAGAAAGTGATTCAATGAACTCTTCATGTGCAACAAATGAAGTATCGTTATCTATGAATTCGTCTTCAACGGGATCTATAATCGGTGATATAAGCCCTTTGGTAGCAGGAATCGTTGCTCCGAAATCTTGATATAACTTATCAATGACTGCATGTTGGTCTGCCGAAATTTTAAAGTTTCCGGATTGACTGAGCAGCTCCACAACTAATTTTTTTAATTCAGTGAGATCTTTTTTCATCTCAAATAAGAACTTATACATCAGTTCGCGTTCAGATATTGCCTCTTGACTTGCATCACCAACAAGTGCTGGACTATTTTCCTGAATTATGGGTAAATAGGTTCTAAGCAATAAGGAATCGATGTTCCGTTCTGTTTCAATAATGCTGATTTGCTCTACGGTATTTTTAAGTTGTCGAATGTTTCCAGGCCATGGATATTCACTTAATAGGGTTATTGCATCGGGTGTTAATCGAATACCGGGCATTCGATATCGGTCAGCAAAATCACTTGAAAACTTTCTAAACAAGAGGTGAATATCTTCACCGCGTTCGCGCAGAGCAGGCAATTGAATTGGAATGGCACTCAAGCGATAAAATAAATCTTCTCGAAATTTACCTTTCGCAATGGCACGCTGCATGTTTTCATTCGTTGCTGCAACTACACGCACATTTGTTTTAAGCGATTTAGAAGCACCAACCCGAAGAAATTCTCCCGTTTCAAGCACGCGTAACAAACGGACTTGAGTTTGCATAGGTAATTCAGCTACCTCATCCAAAAATATAGTTCCTCCGTTAGCCACTTCAAAGTATCCCTGTCTGCTTCCAGCAGCCCCCGTAAAGGATCCTTTTTCATGGCCAAATAATTCAGAATCAATTGTTCCTTCTGGAATAGCGCCGCAATTAACCGCAATATATTCCTTGTGCTTACGCGCACTCAGTTGATGGATTACCTGAGGAATAATCTCTTTACCCGTTCCGCTTTCTCCAGTAACTAAAACAGATAGGTCTGTTGGCGCCACTTGGGCAGCAACTTCCAATGCCCGATTTAATGGAGACGCATTTCCAACAATTCCAAACCGTTGTTTTATTTGTTGTAGATTCATGGTTAGTTGCTTAATCGATCAGTTCTCCAAACAAGGTCGCCGAAGTACATCCTGTAATTTTTACCTGTACATAACTGCCTTTTTCCGCTTGTTTACGATCAAATACAACCATGGAGTTTCTTGAATTTCTTCCGCAAAATTGTAATTCAGACCGCTTGGAAGGCCCCTCAACGAGTACTTCTTGAATCGTTCCAACTTGACGTTCATTCGCGGCAAGGCTATGCGCAGTTTGCAACTCAATAATTTCAGTAAGGCGTTTACCTTTTATTTCTTCAGGTACATCATCTTCAAATTTACGTTCTGCTAATGTTTTTGGACGTTCTGAATACTTAAACATGTAGGCATAGTCGAATTGAACCTTTTCCATTAAGGATACTGTATCGCGATGTTCTGCATCCGTTTCGCCGCAAAACCCGGTAATAATGTCTGTCGAAATCGCACAGTCTGGTATAATTCGGTGAATTGCCTCTATGCGCTCTAAATACCATTCCCTTGTGTAGCCACGATTCATTCGGTACAATACTTCTGTATTACCAGACTGCACCGGTAAATGAATATAATTGCAGACGTTATGGTTTGAAGCAATAACCTCTAAAACGTCATCTGTCATATCCTTCGGATGGGACGTACTAAATCTAACCCTAAGTAAGGGTGAAACATTTGCAACGGCTTGAAGAAGTTGCGCAAAATTCATAGCGGCCTCCGTTGGGTTTTTTAGCTCTCCTTTCGAACTTAAGTTCCAACGATAACTATCAACATTTTGCCCCAGTAAGGTTACTTCACGGTATCCTTTATTGAACAAATCATGACATTCCGCTACAATCGATTTCGGGTCTCTTGACCGCTCCCTCCCACGGGTAAAAGGAACTACACAAAACGAGCACATGTTATCACAGCCCCTCATAATGGTTACAAAGGCAGAAATCCCTCCTTGATCTAATCGAACAGGGGAAATATCTGCATAGGTTTCCTCCCTTGAGAGTAGTACATTTACAGCCTTTTGTCCAGTTCCAACCTCCGAAATTAGGTTCGGTAGGTCACGGTATGCATCAGGTCCGGCAACAATGTCTACTAATTTTTCTTCTTCAAGTAAGTTTTTTTTGAGGCGCTCAGCCATGCATCCTAAAATTCCAACAACCAACTCTGGATTTTGCTGTTTGTGATGTTGGAACTCTGTCAGTCTATTTCTTACGCGTTGTTCCGCATTATCACGAATAGAGCAGGTGTTTATCAGTACTAAGTCTGCCTCCGCAATATTTCGCGTGGTCGAATAACCATCTTGTGCTAGGATTGAAGCAACAACTTCGCTGTCAGAGAAATTCATCTGACAGCCGTAGCTTTCTAAGTACAATTTCTTTTGATTGTTATTTGGGTCAATGGTATCTTGTAACAATACCTCTCCTTGACGGTCCTCTGTTAGGGGTTCATTGGATGTTTTATCATGCTGCATGGTACAAATTTACCACAATATAGCACAGTGTCAAAATGTCATGTTTTATAATTTAAGAGGATTTAATAAAAAAAATATCTAGCCCCTTAACCATAGGTTAAATATATAGTGGCAGAAATAATTAAAAAAAACAATCCGTGCATTGCATGGTTTTAGTTATAAATTTGTCGCAAATATTGAACCCTATGTCAAAAAACTTAGTCATCGTTGAGTCTCCAGCAAAAGCCAAAACTATTGAAGGATATTTAGGAGCAGATTACACGGTAAAATCTAGTTTTGGCCACATCAGAGATTTAGCTAAGAAAGGATTATCGGTGGAAATTGACAACGAATTCATACCGAACTATGAAGTGTCTGTTGATAAGAAGCCCTTGGTGGCTGAGTTGAAGAAATTAGCAAAAAATGCAGATTATATATGGCTAGCAACGGATGAGGACCGCGAAGGAGAGGCGATTTCATGGCATTTATTTGAGACCTTAGGGTTAAAACATGAAAATACGCATCGCATCACATTCAATGAAATCACCAAAACCGCAGTTCAAAAAGCCATTGCAAATCCCAGGAAAATAGATCAAGACCTGGTAGATGCGCAACAAGCTCGAAGAATTTTAGACCGCATCGTCGGATTTGAGTTGTCGCCTGTATTATGGAGAAAAGTACGTCCGAGTTTATCCGCCGGGAGAGTACAATCGGTTGCTGTAAGACTTATTACTGAGCGTGAAGCAGAAATTCAATCGTTTCTTGCCGATTCATTTTTTAAGACAGTTGCAAACTTGAAATCAAAAAACGGATCGCTCAGCGCAGAATTAGATCATAATTTCAAAGACGCTGCAGCGGTTGAGGAGTTTTTAAATGCAATGAAAGGAAGAAACCTTAGCGTTGATTCCATTGAAACAAAACCAACCAAAAGAACGCCTTCTGCTCCGTTTACAACCTCTACCTTACAACAAGAGGCCTCGGTAAAGTTAGGGTTCTCGGTTTCTAGAACCATGTCTGTAGCTCAAAAGTTGTATGAAGCAGGACACATTACTTACATGAGAACTGACTCTACAAATTTATCTGAAACCGCGCTAAAAGGGGCCGCAGATGAGATTGTTTCAACCTTTGGCGCGCCTTATTCGAATCCTTCAAAGTATGCAACCAAGTCTGCATCTGCACAAGAAGCGCACGAAGCGATTAGGCCATCAAATTTTGCGGCTACACAAGTTTCGGATAATCGAGATGAACAAAAACTGTATGACCTCATTCGAAAACGAACCTTGGCAAGTCAAATGGCTCATGCGAAACTTGAAAAAACTACAGTTAAGTTATCGGGTGCACCAAATGACTTAGTTTTTACTGCCAAGGGAGAGGTTGTAGTATTTGATGGATTTTTGAAGGTTTATGCGGCAACTAATTTAGAAGAGGAAGAAGAGGAGGAAGGTATTTTACCCAAAGTAGAAAAAGGTGAACGCATTGAAGTGCTGGATGTGTTATCAACACAACGATTTACGCGAAGTCCTTCAAGGTACTCCGAAGCAAGTCTTGTAAAGAAAATGGAAGAGCTCGGAATTGGACGACCGTCAACCTATGCGCCAACGATTTCAACAATTCAAAAACGCGGATATGTTGCTAAGAATGAAAGCGATGGAGTTCAACGTCCGTATGTGCAGTTTAAGTTAAAAGGAAATGACCTTTCGAAGCTTGATAAATCAGAAACGGTCGGAGCCGACAAAAATAGGTTGGTACCAACAGATATAGGTGTACTTGTTACTAGTTTTCTTGAGCAACAGTTCGCTAAAATAATGGACTATCAATTTACAGCTCGTGTAGAAGAAGCCTTCGATGAAATAGCCCAGGGTAAAGTGAAATGGAATGAAATGTTAAAACTTTTTTATGCGCCATTTCATGCAACCGTTGAAGAAACCATGGAAACCTCTGCTCGCGTTACCGGGGAACGAGAATTGGGAGTAGATCCCAAATCCGGACGAAAAGTTATTGCACGGATGGGTAAATTTGGAGCGATGATTCAAATTGGGGACGAGCAAGTGGATGGAGAAAAACCAGCCTTCGCTTCGTTGATGAAAAGTCAGTCCATCGCTACCGTTTCGCTTGAAGAGGCGTTGGAATTATTTAAATTGCCTCGAATTGTTGGTGAATTAGACGGTGAGGTGGTGAAGGTGAATACTGGAAGGTTTGGGCCTTATGTTCAATTGGGTAAATTGTTTGTTTCAATTCCAAAAGAAGAAGATTTAATGGAGTTGACATTTGAACGCGCACTTGAGTTGATTCAAGAGAAAAAAACAAGCGCAGCCAATAATACGCTAGCATCTTTCGAGGAACGACCGGATGTTTTAGTACTAAATGGAAAATATGGTCCTTATTTGAAAATCGGAAAGGATAATTTTAAACTTCCGAAAGGAACAGAACCCAGCACCCTAACCTTGGAAGAATGCCTAAGTATCGCAGAAAACCAACCATCATCTAAAGCGAAGCGTTCGTTCAAAGGAAAAAAATAGTAATTTAGACAAAAATAGCAGCAATGAGCGGCACTGTAAATAAGGTTATTTTGATAGGGAACTTAGGAAAAGATCCTGAGGTCCGTCACTTCGAAAACGGCGGTGTTTTGGCCTCTTTTCCCATTGCTACATCTGAATCTTATACCGATCGTCAGACGGGTGAAAAAAAGGAAAATACCGATTGGCATGATATTGTTTTGTGGAGAGGGCTAGCGGAAGTAGCAGAGAAATATCTGCACAAAGGAACCAAAATATATGTGGAAGGTAAGTTGAAAAAACGTTCCTATCAAGATCGTGAAGGAAATACCAGATACGTTACTGAAGTAGTTGGGGAGGAAATGACCATTTTATCAAGGCCCGATAATGAGCCAAAGACAAATAATCCGTATCCAAGCAATCCGATTTCAACTCCGCCTTCAGATGCTGCTGGATTTAGTTCAAAACCCGAAGATGAAACTCCATTTTAATTTATAGTATGCCTGACCCTTCCCCCATAAGGCCGTTGTTGGCCCAAGTATCGTGGACAAATACGGAAACTATTTACACCTCAATTATTGTATTCTTGCTCATCTTGGCAGCTATAACTACGAGCTCTGAATCTGCATTTTTTTCACTTAACCCAGAGGAAAAAGATCGCTTGAAATCTGAGAATTCTCGGATATCCAACATCATACTTGACCTCTTATCCAAACCAAGAGAGCTCATAGCATTGCTTTTGATTTCCATCAATTTCGTCAATGTGGGCATTGTAATCTTGTCCACCCTCATCTTAAATAAGATGATGGAAGGCTACAGCGAAGTATCAAAATTATTGGTTGAAATTTTTGGAATCACCTTGTTGATTTTGATTACCGGAGAAGTAATCCCTAAGATTTATGGAGCGAACAACGCCTCCAAAGTTACCCGATTTATGGCCCTACCAATCGATGTTATTCGAAAAACACCGCCAATTTCTTGGTTAAAAGCGCTCTTAGTGAACGGAACAAGTTTCATTGGAAGAATCGGAGGTAAAAATGTTCGGATTTCATCCGCTGAATTGGAGCAGGCGATTGCCATTACTAGCGATGAAAATTCATCAGGAGATGAACAAAAACTGTTGGAAGGAATTGTGAAGTTTGGAAAAACAGAGGCTGTGCAAATTATGACACCTCGGATTGAAATGTCTTCGATTCCAAACAACATACCCTTTTCTAAGGTGATCGAATTTGTCTTGGAATTTGGTTATTCTCGCATTCCTATTCATAAAGAAAGTGCCGATAATGTGATAGGGATTTTATACATTAAAGACCTGTTGCCACATTTAAAAGAATCCGATGAGTTTCCTTGGTTGGATCTTATTCGTAAACCATTCTTTATCCCTGAAAACAAGAAAATAGATGACCTCTTACAAGAGTTCCGTGGTATGAAAATGCATTTGGCTGTAGTTGTTGATGAGTATGGAGGAGCTAGCGGGATTGTTACTTTGGAGGATGTTTTGGAAGAAATAGTTGGCGACATTACCGATGAATTTGATGACGACCAAGTAGATTACAAAAAGATGGACGATGGCACTTTTGCCTTTGAAGGACGTACCTCCTTGAAGGATTTTTACAAGATTTTAGAAATTGAAGGCAAGGAATTTGAACAGGATAAAGGCGATTCAGAAACTATAGGTGGGTTTATTGTGGAACAGTCCGGTAGAATCCTTAAAAACAAAGAATCAATTACTAAAGGGAATTTTAAACTTTCAGTAATTTCATCCGATAAACGCAGAATTAAATGGGTAAAGGTTCAGGTGCTTTAATTTTATCCTTAGTTGCTTGGGCTTTTTTGTTCGTTTCGTGTAGCGATAAAAAACCCGTGCCCAAACCTTTGTGTTACTTGCGAACCGATTTCCCTGAACATCAGTATTCAAAGTTCCAAGTTAAAAACCCAATGTTTGATTATGAATTCGATATTTCAAATTTATATGGCTTACGTCAAAATGTGGGCGATCAACGATACGGATTCCAAGAATTTGATTTAGGTCCAATAAATGGAACCTTGCTGGTTTACCAGAAACGGTTTAATTCAAAAGATTCCTTAATTAGGTTAATTAATGCGGCAAATGATTTAGTGGATGAGCATAAAATTAAAGCGGATCGAATCGATTTTGATCAATTAATTGATCGCGACAAACGAGTTTTTGGGACTTTTTTCACCCTTAAGGGCAATGTTGCTACGAATTATCAATTTTATTTAACCGATTCAACTTCGCGGTTTGTAAGAGGTGAGATTTTATTGAATTGTCGCCCGAATTATGACAGCCTTCGTCCTACCTTGGATTATCTCAAAGTAGACCTGGATCGAATGATGCAGAGTTTTCAATGGAAAAAGTAAACGTTGCCTTTTTATCGTTGGGTTCGAATTTAGGTGAAAGAGAGTCCCAAATTACGCAGGCCATTCAATCCATGAGCTTGCACGGTATTAACCCTATTAGGAACTCTTCTTTTTTTTATTCCGAACCCATAGGGTTTGATTCTGAAAACCAATTTTGTAATGTCTGTGTCAAAGTAACTACAATGCTTGATCCACTCATGTTGCTGAATCGCTTAAAATCTATTGAACAGCAGTTCGGCCGCACCAAAAAATCAATTAATCACACTTATGAGGATCGTATTATTGATATCGACTTGATTTTTTATAATCAGATTTCCTTTCATAGCACCGAATTAACCTTGCCTCACCCCGAATGGAATAAGCGTCCTTTTGTGTATTGGCCGCTACTCGAATTAGTTGAATCACTAAATATTTGATTTATTTAATTATTTAGTTAAATTTGACCTGCATAAATCAAATAAACTATGAAATTTAATTTTTACAACGTTCTATTCCTTGGAGTTGCTGCATTAAGCGTAACAAGTTGCGATCAATTAAAGGAGTTGTCCTATTCCACAACGCCAAATCCATTAGAGTTACACGGTGATAGTGTTGCAATTACAGTAACAGTAAATATACCTCCTAAAGGAATAAAGAAAAAAGTAAGCGCAGAAATCACTCCAATGTTGGGAGATACAAAACTTACTACGTGGAAAATTCAAGGTGAAAAAGTTACAGGAAATGGTCAAACAATTACCTTCAAACCAGGTGGTACGGCTACGTTTACAGAGACTGTAGCTTACAATCCGTCCATGGAGGCTGCAGACCTAAAGTTAACAGGTAAAGTATTCAAAGGAGATAAAGAAAAATCAAAAGAAGCACTTCCTGAAACTAAATTAGCGGATGCAACGATTATTACCCCATTACTGGTTCAGCCTACCTTTAAAATGCTTACTGAAACGGCTACTATTCCAAGATCATTTGAAAAATCAGTGTCTGCTGAAGTAAATTACTTAAAAGGTAAGTCTGACGTGCGCGCTGCGGAAATGAAAGATAAGGACGTAACGGATTTAGTAGCATGGATTCAAGCCGCTCAATCTAATCCTAAAATCAAAATCAACTCGATTGATGTTAAAGGGTATGCTTCCCCTGATGGTGAGGAAACATTTAACAATAACCTATCCGGTGCACGTTCAAAAGCAACACGTACTGCGTTCATGGCGCTTATGAAAAAAAGTAAGTTAACCATGTATGCTGATACTACGAATTATGTAACTGCTGCTTTAGGTGAAGATTTTGAAGGATTTAAAGTAGAGTTGGAACGAACAGCAGGTATTCCACAAAAGGATAAAGATTTGTTTCTCCGTGTTTTAACCATGTCAACGGATCCTAAACAACGTGAAAAAGATCTTGTTGCCCTAGGTAAAGGATTCACACAACTTGAAAAAGAAGTGTTTCCTAAAATTCGTCGTGCTGTGATTGTAGTTAACTATACAGAGCAAGGTCTTTCAGACGATGAACTTCGTGCTAAAGCTGATGCTTCTCCTGCAGAAATGTCTGCTGATGAGTTGATTTTTACAGCTTCTACCTTAGTAAAAGATTTAGCAACTCAAGGTAAAATTTATGATGCTGCTGCGCTAGCTTATCCTTCGGATGTTCGTGCATTAAATAATGCAGGTGCGGTTGCTTACATGCAAGGAAACGTAGCCAAAGCTAAAACCAATCTAGAAAAAGCACTTAATGTTAAAGACAATTCAAAAACAAAAAACAATTTAGCTGGAGTAGCTATGTCTCAAGGCGATCGTGCAACCGCTAAGAAAATGCTTTCTCAAGTGAAAGATAAAAGTGCAGAGGTTTCATATAACAATGCAGTGATTATGATTTTAGAAGGTAAATATTCTACAGCTGCTTCTTCTTGTGGCTCAGAAGCTTCTTTTAACAAAGCACTTGCACAATTGTTAAATGGAAACTTGGATGACGCTAGTAAAACGCTTTCTTCCAGTAAAGATAAAGACTCTGCTGATGGGTATTATTTAAAAGCAATCATTGCAGCACGTTCAAATGCAGGTGTTGATGCGGTAGTAAGTAACTTGAAATCTGCGATTTCTAAAGACAAAAAATATAAAGAGAAAGCAGCGAAAGACCGTGAGTTTATAAAATTCATGAGTGATGCTTCGTTCAGCGCAGCTGTCAACTAATTAGAATTTGGATACCTTAAAACCCTGGCTTAGGTCAGGGTTTTTTTATGCAAATAAAGTTGCTCCAATTGGCCCGGGGTTGGAATACATCGCCATTTGCATCCTAAACAAATAACATCCATCAAGGTGGTGTAACCGCAAAAACTATATATAACGGCAGCTTTTCTTATGTATTCATCGGCTTCGCTCCATGAGCGAATGCACCGTGAATCATTAATAAGTTTAGCGTCGGCACCAATGATTACATCGAATTGCTCTAATTCTGCTTTAAATGCATTAAGCAATATGCCATGGAATTCAATGGGGCCATTAAAAAGCAACACCTTAAGGTTTTTTTCTGTTTTACCTGAATTACTTTCCAATTGGAACCTCGATTTTATCCCAATATAGTGTTGCATTTCACTAAATTTTTTCGAAAGTTTCCCAGCATAGCGCTCTTTCTCATTATCTAATATCCAAGTTGCATCAAAACGTTTGATTAAGAACCGGTTAATATATTGTCCGAACCCTAAATGCCAAGGTAGCGGAAGGGTACATTGATGGGTAATAAAAATTGAACACCCACTTTTACTACGAAATCCATAGCGTTGATCACTTATCACGTAATCTGTTGGATTAGTCCTTAGGTATTGGTTAATTCGATTACGCTCTTTAACATGTTGCTTGATTAAGGTGGGTAATTTCCTAATAAATCTGGCCAATTTGAATCCCTCATTGCTGAAAGAAAAGGAATATGCATCATGCCTTATAAACTGAATATTATCAAAATAATATGCATAAATTGCTTCTTGAGAAGCGCTACAGAATACAGTGATTACATTGTTCTGACGAAGTAATTGTTCAAGTATAGGAAGTGACCTGCTTACATGCCCCATGCCCCAGTTGAGGGGAGAAAAGATGATTTTTGCGTTGTGAATTCGATCAGGGGTTAGCATTTCTGTAAAAATAGAAACATAGATGTGAAATTGTGGCCTGTTTTGGTTAATTTTGGAAAATAATCAAATCACATATGAACGAAGGACAAGAATTTTTAAAATACGCTACAAAACATGTAGGGTTAAACAGTATGCACCTTGGGCATTTTATAGAATCGTCAATGACGCCTTATATCATCGAAGAGCGTCCCATGAATATGACACAAATGGATGTTTTCTCTCGTTTAATGATGGATAGAATTATCTTTCTTGGAACAGGGATTAACGACCAGGTAGCAAACATCATCAATGCACAGTTATTGTTCTTGGAGTCGTTGGATGCGAAAAAAGACATTCAAATCTACATGAATTCACCCGGTGGATCTGTTTATGCTGGTCTTGGTATTTATGATACAATGCAATACATTCGTCCTGATGTGGCAACTATATGTACAGGAATTGCTGCTTCAATGGGTGCGGTTTTACTTTGTGCAGGTGCTGAAGGAAAACGCAGTGCCTTAAAACATGCACGCGTTATGATACATCAACCCCTAGGCGGTGCTCAAGGACAAGCATCAGACATTGAAATTACAGCGCGTGAGATTCAGAAATTAAAGAAGGAATTGTACGATATAATCGCTACGCACTCAAAACAGGACTACGAGAAGGTTTGGCAAGATTCAGACCGTGATTATTGGATGACATCGGAAGAGGCAAAAGCGTATGGTATGGTGGATGAGGTCTTGTTGAGAAATCCGAAATAAGATGGCCTCTAAACGAGAATGTTCCTTTTGTGGAAATGAAATAATTCATCCGCACGTTTTAGTTTCTGGTGCTTCAGCTGTCATATGTGACGAATGTGTTATTCAAGCAAAGCGCATTGTGGATAGTGAGCTGAGTAGAACCTCAACTGAAACATCAACGGTGACAACTTCATTCAGTGCATTAAAGCCTAAGGAGTTGAGCGCCAAATTGGATGAATATGTGATCGGGCAAGACGAAGCGAAAAAGGTATTGAGTGTAGCTGTTTACAACCATTACAAGCGCATTGAAGCGAATCTAAAGGAATCTGATGTTCAAATTGAAAAATCAAACATCGTCCTTGTAGGTCGAACTGGAACAGGAAAAACCCTCTTAGCTAAAACCATTGCAAATTTATTGGATGTACCTTTTTGTATAGCCGATGCAACGGTATTAACCGAGGCCGGATACGTAGGAGAAGATGTTGAAACCATATTAACTCGATTACTCCAAGCCGCTGATTACAATGTCGAGAAAGCGCAGCGCGGAATTGTGTTTATTGATGAAATTGACAAAATTGCCCGTAAAAAAGATAATCCGTCAATCACACGTGATGTATCAGGAGAAGGGGTGCAGCAAGCGCTATTGAAATTGCTCGAAGGTACCATTGTTAATGTTCCACCACAAGGCGGACGAAAGCACCCAGAACAAAAACTGATTCAATTAGACACTCGTAATATATTATTTATTTGTGGAGGAGCTTTTGACGGAATAGAGAAGTTAATTGCAAATCGTGTGAATAAGTCTACCATTGGGTTTTCATCAAAAGACCAACCTAACATTGAGAAAATAGATTTGCTAAGTTATATCTCACCAAGCGATTTGAAGTCCTACGGATTAATTCCTGAGTTAATTGGCCGTTTCCCTGTATTGAGTCATTTGCTTCCCCTTGATCGCGCTGCCTTGCGCCGCATCTTGACGGAACCTAAAAATGCCTTGATGAAACAGTTTGTAAAAGTATTTGAATTAGACGGGATTCGTCTGACCTTTGACCAAGCCGTTTTGGATTTTATAGTGGATAAGGCCATTGAATTTGAATTAGGCGCCCGGGGCTTGCGTTCTATTTGTGAAGCAATTTTCATGGATGCTATGTATGAATTCCCTTCGTCCAACAAGAAAAAGTTCCATGTGACCTTGGATTATGCGGAAACTGTATTCAATAAATCAAAAGTGGGCAGATTATTCGCTGCTTAGTTTATTTTTATTGACTCGTTTATTAACTTTGCACCTCGTTTACAACATTTTACCTTTAACATGAAAACAATTCAGTTTCGAGAAGCTTTAAGAGAAGCAATGTCCGAAGAAATGAGAAGAGATTCTTCCGTATTTCTGCTAGGAGAAGAAGTCGCCGAATATAACGGTGCATACAAAGTTTCCCAAGGAATGCTAGATGAATTTGGTCCGAAACGTGTCATAGACACACCAATCGCTGAATTGGGTTTTGCAGGAATTGCTGTGGGTGCATCAATGAATGGCTTGCGTCCAATCGTTGAATTTATGACCTGGAACTTTGCTATTCTTGCTGCGGATCAAATTATAAATTCTGCGGCTAAGATGTTACAAATGTCGGGAGGACAATATCACTGTCCGATTGTATTTCGTGGAGGTAACGGAACAGCAGGACAATTGGCTGCTACACACTCACAAAGTTTTGAGGCATTTTATGCGCATGTACCTGGTTTGAAAGTGATTACCCCTTCAAATCCCGCAGATGCGAAAGGTCTGTTAAAAGCTGCCATTCGAGACGAAGATCCTGTAGTCTTTTTGGAATCTGAAAAAATGTATGGAGATAAAGGAGAAGTTCCTGAAGGAGAGTACATCATTCCAATTGGGGTAGCAGATGTTAAACGCAAAGGAACAGATGTTACCATCGTTTCTTTTGGTAAAATAATCAAAGTGGCATACGAAGCAGCAGAGGAGTTGGCCAAAGAAAATATTAATGTCGAGATCATTGATCTTCGTACGATTCGCCCATTGGATTATCATACAATCGTTGAATCAATTAAAAAAACCAATCGTTGTGTGGTCCTTGAAGAATCTTGGCCTTTGGCAAGTATTTCTTCGGAAATTGCGTACCATCTGCAACGCTATGCCTTTGATTACTTGGATGCTCCAGTAGAACGGGTCACACAAACTGATACGCCGTTTGCGTTTTCTCCGTCCTTAATTGATGAGGCTTTACCGAATGTGGATCGCCTGATTAAAGCAGTTAAAAGAACACTTTATAGAGCATCCTAGTTTTTGATTAATCGAATTAGCCCAACAGTTTTTCCATCTGACTGAACCTTTACAAGGTATAATCCTTCCTTCAAACTAACAAGTGAAATTGTACTAATAGGATTATTGGATAGAATAGATTTTCCTGCAAGATCAAGAATTTCTATATTTATTTCACCTGTGAAATTTGTAAATAGTGACACTTCATCTTTTGTTGGATTCGGATAAAGATTGAAATAATACGTTGGATCAAGTAATGATAGCGATTGACAGATTTCATTACTAGTAATCATTGGAGCAAAAAACGTTGCCAATTCAAGTTGTCTAAAATTCATATTATCATAGGCATGACAAGGATTGTTCACTTGATCTAAACAGCTCCCTGGTGTAAAGGCAAATTGATTTGGAAAATTGGTGCCTGTGAAATTATTTTGAATGTTATAACCAAGATTTCCTTGATTATTCCAATCACTTATTGCTTGGCTTCCGTGAACAATTGGGGTATTGGCAATTGCGTAACAATTATAGCCATTGGTCATACACCAATCTAGACCCCAAAAAACTTCCTTGCTATCTATTGGCACAATTATATCGCAAGGTTGATGGTAGGAATAAATGGCTGGTTTGGTGATATTGCCAGGATGGTTTGTTAATAAGTTATTAAACATTGCCCCGAACATATTCCCAATTCCTTTAATGGTGTAATTCACTTGTGATGGTTCAATGTTGCCATCAATATCCCCCAAATCCGGACGAGAAATACTTGCTCCGAAAACTTCTCCAACATTATGAGCACAGCTCGACATATTTGCATTTGGTGCAGGCAATGAGGGTAATGCAAAAGTGGATAACGGACGCTCTTGCATGTCGTTCATTAAACCAACTCCCAAGGCTATAAAAGAACCAGCACTTTCCCCAACAAGAAATACGTTATTTGTATCAATAGAGAATTGTTGGTTTCTATTAATTAAATAACGAAGAGCGCCTTTTGCATCTTGAATACCTCGATAATTTGCCCTGATCCATTCCGCTGTATCACTCGCAAATAGACAATTATAGCTTGGGTAATTACAACTCCATGTATTTTCATCAGAAATAAAACCTAAGCGATAAGAAATGCTAGCGGTTACGTATCCTCTTCTGGCAAATTCTTTACAATAGTCTTGAACACTTACATCGTTTTTTGAGCCTTCAATAAAAGCACCTCCATGGATAACGATAAGTAATGGCCAACGTGAAATTTGAGAATTAACTGGACATTTTGGTTCATATATGTCCATTGCTAAACTGACGGTGTTTCCATTGAAATCGATCGAAGTACCATAAGTTTCATTTAAAGTACTGTCGTAGGTATATTGTTGGTCAATCCACTGCTGACATAATATATTTAAATAAGAAATGAGAAAAATTGAAAGTAAAATAGTTTTCATAATTATTGTCAATTGGTTAGTAATAATTGAATTTACAAAAAAAGGGGCCGAAGCCCCTTTTTTTTATGTCCAAATGTTTAAAGAACGACTAGTTTTTTAGAAACTACTTTTCCAGATATTCCAGTAAGTCTTACTGAGTATACACCACTTTGTAACCCATCGACCGGTACATCTTCAAATGCACCTTGTACAAGTACTTTATATATTACAATTCTCCCATTTTGATCTAATACCGTGATATCAGAAGCATTCCCTCGATAACTGATATAACAGCTTCCGTAGCATGGATTTGGGAAAATTCCAAGTTGAAGAAACTCACGTGTTACTAAACCTGCGTCTGCATCTAAAATTACGTCAGCGCCTAAATTATTTGTACATCCGTTAGCATCAGTTATGGTTACTTCGTAATATCCGGCTGAAAGTCCATCGATATCTTCTGTTGTTGCGCCATTAGACCATTCAAATGAATAGTTTCCAGTTCCACCATTAATGCTTAAGTCAATTGCTCCGTCGTTGTTTCCTGACTCGTTAGTAACGGTTGTTGTCGCTATAATTTCACTCGGTTCAGTAATGGAGAAATTTGTTTCTGTTGAACATCCATTTGCATTGGTAATACTAACATTATAAGAACCAGCCGGTAAATTTGATTGGTTTTGAGTTACTGCTCCGTTGCTCCATGTATACCCGTAAGAATAATTTCCGCCTGCCATTACAATAGAAATTGATCCATTTGCACTTCCATGACAAGTAACATTTGTGATAGTCGTGCTTTCTATGATTGGGCTTTCATTAATTACGTTTGCATTAGTGGTTACAATGCATCCGTGAGCATCAATAACTTGAATAGTGTACGTCCCTGAATTTAATCCATCATTATTAAATCCTGTCATTGAATTACTCCAGCTTGCTGTATACGGTTCTTGTCCTTGAGTTGGTGATATAGTTAATGCTCCGCTACCTTCAGTACATCCGTTGGTTATATCCAATGCCACATCCATATTGTTTTGAGTTGCAATGGCCATAGAAACAGCGGCATTTGCATTTAATCTTCCAACACCAATTGACCCTACATACGATGGATTCAAAGCGTCGATATTTACTGAACTTGCTTTTAAAATTTGTTCGATTTCATCATTGTCAATGCATGGATTTACACTCAACATTAAGGCTACAGTTCCTGTAACAAAAGGTGCGGCATACGAAGAACCTGAAGTGGTCATGTAATTTACCGGAGAATCTGAAATATTAACTTTATATCCTGGCGCAGCTAAGTCTACTCTGCTGTTGTGTTGGTGCGTTGTGTTAGGGTTTCCAACGTTTTCCTCGTGATTATCAAATTCCCCGATGCTAGTAACCGAAAATACGTGGTTATAAGAAGCTGGATAGGCCATTGCGGATGGATCACCACAGGTAGTTCCGTTCCCCGCTGCTGCAACGATAAAGGTTCCATTTAAGTAAACTTCATCGATTACGTCTTGTTCAAATTGACTGTATGAACAACCTGAGAACCAACTCACGTTGATTACATCAATGCCAGCATAGGTCGCTGCAAGTAGTTGATTAAAGTTCATTTCATAAAAAGCGATGGATGAATTAAATCCAATAGAACTCAAACCAACCTGATTGTCAGTTTTTCCTGCTGCTATGATTGCCACTGCAGTTCCGTGCTCAGATGGTAAGGTGTTGTGGTTGTCGTAATATGTGATTTTCCCTGCTAATTCCTCGTGGTATGGGTTTAAGTTTTCATCGCTTATACCAACTATGATTCCTGCATTAGATTGTGTTTGATTCCACGCTTGCGGCGCTTTAATTAAGTCAAGGGCATAATTCGTACTGAATTCAGCATTATAATCATTTGGGACATATAATGTTTTGTATGCTGGCGCGCGTTCGATTTCTGCTATAACACCAGGAAAGTTTCTGAGCGTATTTTCTAAGGTTGCAACATCACAAGCACAATTGAATTCATATACAGTTTGTAATTTTTCGTTTTTTGAATTTGAAAGTGCCTGATGAACTTCACTCACCCCAATTTGATTTAATGCATTAGCGAATGATGGGTTTGTTGACCCAATAGTCCCGTTTTCCAAAACGCGAGGTGTACTTTGTTTATCAGAAATACGAGCCCATACACGAGCGCTTTGTGCTTCCGCAGTAAAACTGCTAATTCCGATTAACCCAGTTAATAGGATGCTTAAGTTGATTTTATTTTTCATGGTTATATTTTTTTAAGTGGTTTCTGAGACAAAGATGAAGACCATTTAAAAAGGGTAGGGAATTCCATGTCAACTTGTACACAAATTACACCTTGTTACGTGGGTGTGTTTAAGCAGTTTTGTGGATAAGGCTACGCGTAACTACTTAGTTACTAGTTATTTTTGAGCTGTTCGGTATAGGAAAAATGCAATGATGCCAAAGAGTAAATTCGGCGTCCATACAGCGATTATCGCCGGTAGACCAACATTCAATGCGGCAACAGCCATTACTTTCATGGCAAAAATGTAAACAAATACAAATCCGAGCCCAATGGCTATGTTCAAGCCAATGCCCCCTCGTTTTTTGCGTGATGCTACCGAAACACCGATTATGGTTAGAATATACGTAGCAAACGGATAAGATGTTCGTTGATGCATTTCAATTTCATAATAAGGCACCCTCGAAGAACCCTTCATTTTTTCTCGTTTAATAAGATGAGCTAATTCAGGGTATGTCATGGTCTCGGCTACATTTTCTCGCTGCGCCATTTCATCAATTGAAAAACTAAGCACCGTATCCATACTGGATCGGTATTGTACCTTGCCTTTTGGGAAACCGATCTGTTTGATGTAAACATTTTTCAAGGTCCATTGCGTAGTCCCTGGACGATTAATCGCTTCGTTTGCTTTTAAAAAGAAGATGGGTTGACTGGAATCACCCCACTGTTGTACTACGAAATTAGTTACTTTCC
The DNA here is from genome assembly GCA_044347515.1 of Crocinitomicaceae bacterium. GTDB lineage: Bacteria > Bacteroidota > Bacteroidia > Flavobacteriales_D > Crocinitomicaceae > UBA952. Next base: position 60,831 of record JBIKUO010000011.1, read on the forward strand.
CCGCCTCATTTGTGTAATTGGAAAAGTACACTGACGTATTCCCTGGATAATCCGCATGGTAATTTTCAACCATCATGACATCCCGGTAATATTTCTCTTCAAAACCGAGCCTCAGTTTATTCGCATTCGGAACAATGAAGTGATTCAACAGCAGCGAAAGTAGCATAAGTATGGTCGCTGCGATCATATATGGCCTGATGAAACGAGCTATTGGTTTACCCGAAAACCACATCGGAATCAATTCGGTGTCTTGCGCTAATTTCGCCGTAAACCATATCACGGAGATGAAAATGATCATGGACGAGAACATGTTGCCATGAAACAATAAGAAGCTCAAATAATATTCGAAAATTATAGCACTGACAGGTGCGTTGTTAGAAATGAACTCACTTAATTTTTCCGATATATCGAACACCATCGCAAAAAGCATGATGATACCCAACATGAAAAAGAAGGTGCTTAAAAACTTCCGAATGATGTATTTATCAAGAATACTTAACATTATAAGCGTCTCGTTAACATTGGGATCAATTCAGTTTTCCAGGATAAAAATTCACCTGTGGCAATTTTGTTCCGAGCTTCTTCCATGAGTGTTAGGAAAAAAGTAAGGTTGTGCAGGGTGGCAATCTGCATTCCTAAGTTCTCTTGTGCCTTAAATAAATGTCGTAAGTAGGCTTTCGTATACACGTGATCCGCCCAAAGTCCTGTGCTGCTATCGATTGGACTAAAATCAAGTTCCCACTTTTTATTCTTTATGTTGATTGTACCTTCTTTGGTATAAAGTAAACCATGACGAGCGTTTCGGCTGGGTAATACGCAGTCGAACATATCGATACCGAGCCCAATGCATTCCAATAAATTCCATGGGGTACCAACGCCCATGAGATAGCGCGCCTTTTCGTGAGGCAATACATCAGTTACAATGTTGGTCATTTCATAAAGCTCATGCTCTGGTTCGCCAACGGATAAGCCCCCAATGGCAATGCCTACATCCCCGAAATCAGACATATATTCAGCTGATTCGATTCGTAGGTCTTTATATACAGAACCCTGTACAATTGGAAACAAGGTTTGGTTATGCCCATATTTAGGGGAGGTGTTGTCAAATTGATTAAAACATCGATTAAGCCATTCATGGGTTAATGCTAAGGAGTTTTTTGCATAACCATAGTCACATGGGTAGGGCGTGCATTCGTCAAAGGCCATGATGATGTCTGCACCAATGGTACGTTGAATATCAATAGCAAATTCTGGCGTGAAAAAATGATAACTCCCGTCTAAATGACTTTGGAATTTCACGCCTTCTTCCATGATTTTCCTTGTGCCTGCAAGCGAATATACTTGATACCCACCGCTGTCAGTAAGAATCGGACGCTCCCAATTCATGAATTTGTGTAATCCTCCTACAGCTTCCATGACCTCCATTCCGGGCCGCATGTATAAATGGTAGGTGTTCCCTAAGATTATTTGTGCCTTAATGTCTTCCCTTAACTCTTGTTGGTGAATTCCTTTTACGGTAGCCGCTGTACCAACCGGCATGAATATCGGGGTTTCAATGGTTCCGTGGTCCGTGTGTAAACGGCCGAGCCTAGCTTTAGTGGAAGTATCGGTATGAAGTTTTTCGAAGTGCATAAGCGTGTTGATAAAAACACGATCCAAAGATACAGCTATTTACGTTCTCACCCCATCTTTGCATTCTCGAATTAACGCACATGAACTTAGCATCATTTAATATGTCAGGAATTAATCAGTGGATTTTTATCCTTTTTATCGGTGCCTGGGGTATTCAGTTTGCATATTTACTGTTCATTCACCTCCGTTTTATTTTGTTTCGGTCAAGCCCAATTGACACGAAAGGACAATTCCCTCCACTCAGTGTAATTGTCGCTGCGCGAAATGAATCGGAGAACTTGTATGAGTTGATTCCCTTGATATTAGAACAAGATTATCCGAATTTCGAGGTCATCGTAGTGAATAATCAATCAATGGATGACAGTAAGTGGCTTTTAAAAGCATATCAGAGACAATATCCAAACATCCATGTGGTCGAACTTGAAAAAAATCAACACCTTCGTCCAGGAAAGAAATTACCGCTAACCCTGGCTGTTCGTGCAGCTAATTTTGATCATTTTATCTTTACCGATGCCGATTGTAGGCCTACCTCAAAGCATTGGTTAAAAACCATGGCTAAAGGCTTTTCTTTTTCCACAGAAATTGTGTTGGGTTACGGGCCATACGTCATAGAAAAAGGTTTCCTTAATCGACTAGTCCGTTTTGATACCGCTTGGATTGCGATGAATTATTTTTCTTTTGCATTAAGTGGTTTGCCATACATGGGGGTGGGGAGAAATTTAGCCTATTCAAGAAAAGCATTTGAGTCTGTCGGTGGATTCAAGTCACATTATTACATTGTTTCCGGAGATGATGATTTATTTATTCAACAAGCTGCTAAAAATCGAAATTATACCATTGCGATAGAAGAAGAATCTTTTTGTCCTTCGGCCCCTGAAACCACATGGAAACGATGGGTGTATCAGAAAAGACGTCATTACAGTACCTCTTCGCATTATAACGTTATCAAAAAATCGTTGTTAGGAATATATCCCGTGAGCTTGTTTTTTCTTTTGATTTCCTTCATTTCTTTGCTCCTGACAAATACCATGGTTTGGGTGTCGGTTGGGTTGTTTTTCGGGTTAATCCTGGCTAAATGGCTCATACAAGGAAGGGGATTGTTCAAATTGAGAGAAAAGCGCTTAGCTTGGTTCTTTCCGTTTTGGGACTTCTTTTATGCGATATTCATACCCTTGGTGTTTTTGTTATTGAATCGAAAACCTAGAAACAAATGGTAGAATTTGAACACCTGTCGGACAAAGCAAAGCAGGATTTAACGCTTGTAGAACGTGCTAAACAAGGAAACCAAGCGGCATTTGCTTCTTTAATGGATCGCTACCGAGAATCTATTTATTTCATGATGCTTAAAATGGTAAAGAATTCTGATGATGCAGAAGATCTAACCATAGAAGCCTTCGGTAAAGCGTTTAACCGTATTGATCAATATTCTCCAAGTTTTGCGTTCAGTACATGGTTATTCAAAATTGCTTCTAATAATTGCATCGATTTTATTCGCAAGAAACGCATTCAAGTGCTTTCAATGGATCAGGGAATAGCTACTTCAGACGGCGGTTCGATTCGCATTGACGCCAAAGCCCAAGTGAATAATCCGGAGGAATCGATGATGCACGATCAAAAGGTGATTCACATGCGACTCCTGGTGAGCAAGTTAAAACCTCGTTACCGTCAACTCGTAGAAAAACGCTATTTCGAAGAATTATCTTACGAAGAAATCGCAGACGAATTAAACCTTCCCTTGGGAACAGTAAAAGCACAATTATTCCGTGCGCGTGACTTCCTTGCCGGGATGATGGACAAAACAAAGGATACGATTTAATGCAGTGGAACGGATTAGTCATTATTTTCCAACCTTAAGTACACTTCAAGTAGCGCAGTTTTCAAAACTTCTAAACCTTTACACGATTTGGAATAATCAAATCAATGTGATTTCAAGAAAGGACTTAGATAATTTTTACGAGCGTCATGTGTTACATTCCTTAGGAATTGCTAAAGTATATTCATTTCAGCCAGGAACTACGGTGCTCGATGTTGGCACGGGGGGTGGTTTCCCAGGAATACCTTTAGCCATTCTTTTTCCTGAAACAAACTTTGTATTGGTAGATTCTATTGGTAAAAAGATTAAGGTGGTTAATGAGGTGGCAACAGCCTTGGGTTTAACCAATGTTCAAGCACATCATTTAAGAGCAGAACAAGTAAAAGGCACCTTTGATTTTGTTATTTCTAGAGCTGTTACCGCCATGCCAGTATTTGTTGATTGGGTAAAAAACAAGATTAAAAAAGGTAAGGCTTCCGATGGATTTTCAAACGGTATTTTATACCTTAAGGGAGGAGATTTAACGGAAGAATTTAAAGGCCTTCCGGGTAAATTCAAAGAATATCCGTTGTCTAACTATTTTTCAGAAGATTTTTTTGAAACTAAAAAAGTAATTCACTGGGTTAGTTGATGCTTAATCTTGGCTTGTATTTCTTCACAATCGCTCAGTAGAAAGAAACTCCCCATAACAAGTATAGCTTGATGTTCTTTTCGATGCGCTAAGGCTGAATTAATGGCTTGATTTACTTGTTCAAACCGCTCCGTCTTTTTTAATTTTAATTCGTCAATCACTTGCTTTAAATGGTCGCCTCGATAACTCCTGGGGTTAGTAAATTCACAAAAATACCAGGCATCAATTACATCGTTAAACTCTGATAAATGCGCTAAAGATTTATCATTAGACGCCCCGAATATGACAATAGGGTTTGAAATTCCCATACCGGTTAACGACTCCATGGTTGTTTTAATGCCATCTGCATTATGAGAAGCATCATACCAAAGGTTTTTATATCGTTCGGATGGAAAGAGTCTTCCAATGAATCCGGTATGTTTAAATAGGTTTAACCATGTTTCTTGGACATTAATTGCTCGGGTGTCGATGCCAAGGATATTTAATGCGTTCAAGGCTAAGGCCGCATTTTTTCGCTGATAGCTTGGAAGAATACGGGTTGGGTCGTCAATGCGTTCGTTTGTGAAAACAATGGGAGCATTGAGTGAACGTGCTTTTTGTTGAAATATCTCAGCCAAGACTTCCCGTTCTTCTCCACAAAGGACCGGTACTGAAGCTTTAATAATTCCTGCCTTTTCCGAGGCGATTTCCGGCAAGGTATTTCCCAAAAAGGCTTGATGGTCAAATCCAATGTTTGTAATGACCGCCAGTAGGGGAGTGACCACATTCGTTGCATCTAATCTTCCGCCCATTCCAGTTTCAAGGATTACATAATCGCACTGTGCGTTATTGAAATGTACCAAGGCCATCGCTAAGGTGATTTCGAAAAAGGACAGATCTGCTTCGTATGCTTGAACCTCTTGACAAAATTCAATCACCTCTGCTTCCTTTATAGCTTTTCCGTTCACGCGAATTCGCTCCCGGAAATCTACCAAGTGCGGTGAAGTAAAAAGCCCAACACGGTATCCGGTTTGTTGAAGAAAACTACTTAGGAATGCACAGGTTGAACCTTTACCGTTCGTTCCTGCTACGTGAATGAACTTAAGCTTAGTTTCAGGATTCCCAACCTTGGTTAGTATTGCTCTGGTATTTTCAAGCCCCGGTTTGTAGGCTGAAGCCCCTAAGTTTTGATATGATGGAAATTGGTTGAATAACCATTCCGTGCATTCGGTGTACTTATTGAGCATTCACTTTAACCGTCAGATAACAATACGCCGGTCTTCCTTCAGGGTCTTTTTTGTATTTCACCTGGCGTATAACTTGACGTATTACATCATTGATAATCGATTGATCGGTGGTAGTTGTCTTACTTTTAATGCAAACGGCAGTTGAAACTCCACCATCTCCTGAAACGGTTAATTTTAAATGGATTTTTAAATCAACATCTGTATTATATTTCGGTAGCACAGGATCGTTAATTCGTATTCTTGATTTACCGTCCCCAAATCCATCTCCTTCGCCATCACCTTCACCTCCGGTACCACGACCATTTCCATCAAATGGACCATTACCTCCTCCTTTTCCACCGCCATTTCCGCCATCACCGAAGGGATTATTGCCTCGGGTAGGTGAGCTCGACGGATTATTCGGGTTATTTCCAACCGTATGATTAGAGTTTCCGTTTTGGATTGGGGTGTTCCCTCGATCCGTTACCGTTCGCTCCGTTTGCTCCATAGGTTCTGTTCGTTCATCCATCGCAGGGGTTCCGCCGCCTTTCGCTGAACCGCCATCGGCAATAAACAATTCTTCTAACGGGATTTCATCTAATATCTCATCTTGAACTACCAAATGATTCGCGAGCGGTGGATCCGAAGGTTTTAACTTGGATAGAAATAAAAAAGAAAATAAACACAAGGCTAAAATGCTGCCACTGGAAAGCACGGCACTTAGTCGTTTTTCTTCTGGAAGGCTATCAATGTTCCAATAAAGGGTTGTTGCATTTGTTGTCATGGGTTCTTATATCGTTATTTCTGCTAAAAAGTTACAGGCTTATCCACATAAAAATGAAACCGATTAAATATCCTAAAAAGGCTAAAGGGGCAATGTTTTTAAGGTACCAACTAAAACTAATTTTTTCCAGTCCCATTGCGACAACTCCAGCAGCCGATCCGATGATTAGTATGGAGCCCCCAGTGCCCGCAGTGTAGGCGAGTAAATGCCAAGTAGTATGATCAATCGGATAGCTAAACATTCCCATCGCACCTGCAACTAACGGGACATTATCAATTACGGCAGAAGAAATGCCCAAGATTCCCATAAAGAGCGGTGTGGAAATTCCTGCGTTTTGTACGCTTTGTCCTAAATTGAAAATAAATCCAATCGATTCAAGCGCCGCCACGGTTAATAAGATCCCAAGGAAAAAGAGAATCGTTGGTAATTCTACCTTTTTAAGGGATTTCATGGTCGGACTTTGTGGGGTTAAATTGGATTCCACTTCCGTGAGTTTAAAGTTTCGCTTGGTTTTGATTTCGGCGAACAGTGCGAATAAACAAAGTGCGAGCAACATGCCCATGTAAGGGGGAATATGAAGTATCGATTTTAGTATCGGAACCGATAAAAATAACAGTACCCCAAGGATGAATTCTATTTTTCCGTTGGTATTTTCTGGTTTTTCTGTAAGTAGTATTTCACCTTTAAATGCAGGAATAAAACGCGCTACGAAAAGCGGAAAACTAATCGATAAGATGGAAGGGATAAAGGTGTTTATTATCAGCGGAGTGGTACTCACTTTATGACCAATCCACAGCATGGTGGTAGTAACGTCACCAATCGGAGACCAAGCGCCACCTGCATTCGCTGCAATGACTATAAACCCTGCATACCATAAACGGTCGGTTGGGTCAGTAATAATTTTGCGATAAATTGCTATCATTACCAGGGTGGCCGTCATGTTGTCGATTACTGCCGAAAGAAAAAATGTAAATGTGCAAAGCAAAACCAATAAATTCCATTTTTTTCTTGCTTTGAATAATCCTTGCACTGCATCAAATCCATTAAAATGGTCAATGAGTTCCACAAGGGTCATCGCACCAATGAGAAAGACCACGATTTCCGCGGTTTTGCTTAAGTGATGCTGAAGCGCCTCATTAATGAGTTCCGTCTTTTCGCTTGTATTTCCAACTAAATCAGGTACAAAGCCCAATTTAGAAAGCAGAAGTTCAGCAGAACTTGGGTCTAACCATTGTGGAATGTTGTTTGGGAAGACAAAAAGGAGTCCCCATGAAAGTACCATCATCAAAATGGCAGGAATCATTTTATCTATTCGATGCCAATGTTCGGTAGAGATAAATACGTATCCAACAATAAAGATGAATAGTATGTAGACTGTCATTATGGAGCGAGTTGTGTCAGCGCTATTTCAAAGGCTGTTTTCGCTAAATTCTTCGAACTGGAATTGTTTGCATGTACTTTATTCAAGGCATTTCCGATAATTTCTGCGGTATCCTGAAAAATTAGCGCTTCATCAATTTCTTCCAAGTCGTTACTCATTAAATACGCAAATACCCTAGCCATGCCACAATTCGCAATAAAGTCAGGAATCAAGGCCAGGTGCTCATCGGCATATCCAGCAATCGGACCAAAGAAAATTTCAGGGTCGGCAAATGGGACATTCGCACCCGATGAAATGACCGATACACCCGCGTTAATTAACCGTTCTAATTGATTTTGATTCAACATGCGGCTACCCGCACAAGGAACAAAGACATCCGCTTCGACATCCCATATTTTCTCATTGATCTCTTCGTATGAAAGTAAGTTTGGATGGGCTAGGGCATTACCATTTTTAGTGATAAACAAGTGTCGGATTTCTTCAAACGAAAACCCTTCAGGTTGAATTAATCCCCCGACACGGTCAATGATTCCTACAATCTTAGCTCCTTTTTGAGCTAAATAAAATGCCGCGGCTGACCCAACATTTCCCCATCCTTGAATTATTACTTTTTTCCCCGCTAACGATCCTCCCCAAATGGTATAATATTGATCAATCGAAACACAAACCCCATATCCGGTAATCATATCGGCCACCAAGTAGTTTTTGGAGGTATCTGGACTGTATGTTTCGGAACTTAAGGTATGTGAAACTCCTTTTTGTAATTGTCCAATGCGATGAATTTTTTGGTTTGAATTCGGCTGAAAATGACCATTGAATACTCCTTCTTGCGGATGCCAAACGCCGTTGGCTTCGGTAATCGGAATTACTTCATGGATTTCATCTACGTTTAAGTCTCCACCGGTTCCATAATAGGTTTTAAGTAAGGGTGCAACTGCCGCAAACCAGCGCTTCAATACGCCCTCTTTTCTTGGGTCGTTGGGATCAAAGTTTATTCCTGACTTAGCGCCTCCAATGGCTGGACCAGCCACCGTGAATTTAACTTCCATGGTTTTTGCTAGCGATTCCACTTCGCGTTTATCAAGACCAACGCGCATTCGAGTTCCGCCTCCTGCAGCACCTCCGCGTAAGCTATTAATTACTACCCACCCTTCGGCCTCGGTCTCTGCATCCTTCCATTCAAATACGATTTCCGGACGTTTATTCTCAAATTTCTTTAATAATTCTATCATGTGTTTTTTGTCAAAGCCCAAAAATACCGCGATAACGAACGCTGCGACGGAGGAAAATGTTAATTTTCTCCAAGATTCAATGTGAATAAACTACTTATCGGGGATAATGCAAGGCACCGCCACACACATTTTCATGAGCTCCGGTAACAGAGGCAAGGGAATTAAATTTCCGGTCTAAAAAACGATAACCAAGGAAAGCAAAAATAATGGCCTCCTTGAAATTTATGATGTCGGCACTTGGAATGATGAGCTCACCGGTATATTTCGCTTTGATGTGGTTTATTAAAGCAGTGTTCAAAGCCCCGCCTCCCGTGATGTAGGCACGCTTCAAGTGGTGTTTTTCTAATACGTTCACCAGTTGATGAGCAATATGTTCATTGATCGTGGCAATCGCTACGCTTGGTGATATATTCGAGGAAATACAGGGGTAAAAACTTGATTCGAGCCATTCTGTTCCTAATGATTTTGGACCATCCAGTTGATAATACGCTAACTGATTAAGTACTTGAAGTAGGGTGGGGTCGGCTACATGGCTGACGGCAATTTCACCTCCGGCATCGTATTCCTTTCCGAGTTGTCTTGCATAAGTATTCATGGGAAGGTTACCCGGACACACATCAAACGCTACCGTTGTTCCTTTGTTGGTAAAGCTGATGTTGGTAAACCCACCAATATTAATGAAGGCATCTGCCATGCCTCCAAATAACAGTTGATCACCAATTGGGACTAACGGAGCACCTTGACCTCCAGCCGCCACATCCAGTGAGCGAAAGTCATTGATAACAGGAATTCCGGTATGGTAGGCAAGGGTAGAGCCACAACCTAATTGAACGGTAAATCCATCTTCCGGTTGATGAAAAATGGTCTGACCGTGCGAGGCAATGGCGTCTATGCTTTCTTTATTCAAATTATTCTTAGCAAGGAATGAATTTACCGCCTCGGCATAGAATCTTCCGAGTTGTGCATTAAGTTTGAAAATCGCTCGAGGAGTTTGTTCTTCAATGCGTAATAAGAGCTCCTTTAATGGGGTAGGAAGCGGGACTGTTTCGGCGGCTTCTAGAACAAAATCAACCTGACCGGTGTTATGTGAGAAAAGAATACAGGCAATGTCTAAACCATCCAAGGAGGTACCCGACATGAGTCCGATTATTCTTTTTTCCTGTATCTGATTCGAATTATTCAATAGAAAATAACTTATTTTTGTAAAATTAAAAATCAAAACTACATCGCATGCATTTTGAACTAACCGAAGAGCAATTAGCCGTAAAAGAAGCCGCCAGAGATTTTGCACAAAACGTACTTAAACCTGGGGTAATTGAACGTGATAACTTACAGAAGTTTCCAGCGGAAGAAATTAAGCAATTGGGCGAATTAGGCTTTATGGGAATGATGGTTGATCCGAAGTATGGGGGTTCTGGAATGGATACCTTATCCTACGTGTTGGCTATGGAAGAAATTTCAAAGGTTGATGCGTCTACTTCCGTATGTATGTCTGTTAACAATTCACTCGTTTGTTGGGGTCTTGAAAAATTTGGAAACGAAGAACAAAAGCAAAAATATTTAGTTCCTTTAGCAAAAGGAGAAAAAATTGGTGCATTCTGCTTGTCTGAGCCTGAGGCTGGGTCGGATGCTACGTCACAACGTACCACAGCGATTGATAAAGGGGACCATTACCTATTAAATGGAACAAAAAACTGGATAACCAACGGTTCATCAGCGTCTGTTTATTTAGTAATTGCACAAACCAGTGTTGAATTAGGTCACAAAGGAATTAATGCCTTCATTATTGAGCGTGGCATGGAAGGATTTGTGGTAGGTGCTAAAGAAGACAAAATGGGAATCCGAGGTAGCGATACGCATACCTTATTATTCAATGACGTTAAAGTACCGAAAGAGAATCGCATTGGCGAGGACGGTTTTGGATTCAAGTTTGCCATGAAAGTATTGAGTGGTGGACGAATCGGGATCGCCGCGCAAGCCTTAGGGATTGCAGCGGGAGGTTTAGAATTGTCTGTTGCCTACTCCAAAGAGCGTCAAGCCTTTGGAAAAGAAATTTACAAGCATCAAGCGATTGCGTTTAAAATTGCAGATATGGCGACAGAAATCGAAGCAGCGCGTATGCTGGTTTATAAGTCTGCTGTTGACAAAGATCAAGGTAGAAACTACGACCAATCCAGTGCCATGGCTAAATTGTATGCCTCAAAAGTAGCAATGGAACAAACCGTTGAAGCGGTACAAATTCATGGCGGTTATGGCTTTGTGAAAGAATATCACGTTGAGCGCCTTATGCGCGATGCTAAAATCACCCAGATTTACGAAGGAACTTCAGAAGTTCAGAAAATCGTAATTTCGAGAGGGGTGTTAAATGCGTGATAGTTATTCCTAGAGGTGCGGTCCCTGAGCTTGTCGAAGGGCGCACCTCTAGTTAAATTCTACTTTTCCAGCGTCCCTAATTTGTAAATAGAGCCTGTCGATTGAGCGGCCCCATGATTCTGTAAATAGAGCGTGTGGATTGAGCGGTCCCAGAGCTTATGAATTGAGCGGTCCCAGAGCTTATGAATTGAGCGTTCCCTGAGCTTGTGAATTGATCGGTCCCTGAGCCTGTCGATTGATCGGTCCCTGAGCCTGTCGATTGATCGGTCCCTGAGCCTGTCGAAGGGCCGATAACACCAAACCAAACTCACTTCTTCACTTTCTTCAACAACTTGTTGTAATCCTTCAATAGTGGCTTTCCAAGAACAAAAGGCATGGATACTATAATTTTTTGCTTTTCCACGGACCCTGAGTAGTCCGAAGGACGTATCGAAGGGTAAGTGGAAAAAGTAGGAAAGAGTTTTTGTATCAACATAAACGAAATACTACAAGCCTCTCACCACCTTCAAGGCCTCTTCAATATGCTGTATAGCGTTCAGTTGAGAATTGAAGATCCCGCGTACAAGCCCTGATTTATCGATAATGTAGGTTACTCGGCCGGGAAGCAGTCCGAATAGGTTGGTAGGTACACCGAACAAGGTGCGTACCTCTTTTTTCTCGTCTGCTAATAAGGGGAAGGGCAATTTATACTTCATCGCAAAGGCCTTGTGGGCCGCTGGTTTATCAGAGGAGATCCCAATTACTTCACAGCCTAAGTCCTGAAACACCGTGTATTGGTCGCGAAAGCTACACGCTTCTTTGGTGCATCCTGGGGTATCGTCTTTCGGGTAGAAATACAAGACCAGGATTCGTTCTCCAATAAATTGGGTAATGTCTACAGGGGTTCCGTCTTGGTTATTCAAGGTAAATGCGGGAAGTTTATCTCCTATTTGTATCATGCGGTTTTGTTTAATGCGGTTTTAAATCGGTCGAGTACGCGATTTCGCGCAAAGGTATGTTCAATGATCGGTTTCGGGTAGGATGAGGTTCCATATTCAGGGACCCACTTCTTGATGTATTCGAATTTCGGATCAAACTTCTCTTGTTGTGCCGTAGGATTAAATACCCGAAAATACGGCGCCGCATCGCAACCTCCTCCGGCGGCCCATTGCCATCCACCAATGTTACTCGCCAGTTCAAAGTCTAAGAGTTTTTTAGCAAAATAGGCTTCACCTAAGCGCCAATCAATGAGTAAATGCTTGGTTAAAAAGCTAGCGGTCACCATACGCACTCGGTTGTGCATAAAGCCTGTAGCGTTGAGTTCGCGCATTCCAGCATCCACGAGTGGATAGCCTGTTTTACCCTCGCACCAGCGCTGAAAATGGCTTGGCTCGTCTTCCCATACCACGGCATCATAAGCCGGACGAAATGACCCCGTCACGGTATATGGAAAATGATAGAGGATCATTTGGTAGAACTCCCGCCATATGAGTTCATTCAAAAAAGTTTCATTCAAGGGGATGGCGCGAAGGGCAAGGTTTCGTATGCTTATAGTGCCAAAACGCAGGTGAATTCCAAGTTTGGAAGTGCCTGGTTTTGCTGGGAAATTCCGTTGATCGCTATATTTTTGAATCAAGAGGTCTTCTACGGTTGTCGATGGAAATTCAATTCCAGAAGGACGAAACCCGAGTGCCTCGAGGCTAGGGATTTTGGGTTCTTTGGCAATGCCTTGAACGTTTTCAAGGGCTTTTAGGGAGTCAAATAGGGTGATGGGCTGTTGACTGAGTCGTTCTTTCCATTTTCGGGAGTACGGGGTGAACACGGTGTACGGGGAACCGTCGGCTTTTAATACCTCATTTTTCTCAAAGATCACAGTGTCCTTGGCGCCTTGGAAGTCAATTCCTTCCGCTTGCAGTCGTTCAAAGATTGTTTTATCCCGTTGCAAGGCATAAGGTTCGTAATCTCGATTGGTAACGACAAGGTTCACGTTAAGTTCCTTGGCCAGGGCGGGAATGATTTCAATGGGATTTCCGATTTCCACCCGTAGATGAATGTCGTTTGCGGCATATTCGCTAACAAGGCGTTCTAATTCTCGGTGTATGAATTCAACGCGGGCATCGGTGGGTTCTAATTCATTTAAGATTTGGGTATCAAAAATGAAAACGGGTTGCACGTGCGTTGCGCTTTGACATGCTTTATAAAGTCCTGCGTTATCCGTAATGCGTAAATCCCTTCGGTGCCAAAAAATTGCCTTGCTCATGGAACTACAACAATAAACTAAATGAAAGGTTTTGTGCGTTACTGTTACACGGGATTTTAAATCCCGTGTAACAGTAACAAATGAAAAACAATCAACATACGATTAAAAAATCTAGTAGCATCTATTATATGACAATCACGGTAGTTGAATGGCTAACAATATTTCAGGATGAATCGATTCTCCAGATTATTGTTGATGCCTTGAATTATGCAATACAAGAAAGGAAGTTGGTTGTTTATGGGTATTGTATTATGCCTAATCACCTTCATATCATCGCTAATACAGAAGAACCAATTCTTTTGAAGGATGTGATGCGAAATTTTAAGCGGTTTACTTCACGGAAAATTACGGCTGCACTTATTGATAAATCTGATGATTGGTCACAATATTGTATTTCCTATTTTAAGGTATGTGGTAAATTTCATCGGAAGAATATTGAGTATAAAGTTTGGAAGGATGGGAATCACGCGATTGAATTGTATTCGTCCAAATTTTACCGTCAGAAATTGAATTATATTCATCAAAATCCTGTACGGGCGGGACTTGTTGAACGACCGGAAGAATGGGTATATTCTTCGGCAATTGATTATATAGGGGGGAAATCGGTGTTGGTTCGGGTCGTACCGTTACCCGGGATTTCAAATCCCGGGTAACGACAAGGATTTAAATTCATACTAATGCTGGTTACTCCCCATCATATTCTACCCAATTCTTTTCTGTTTCAAACAGCTTAATGGATAGTTTGCCATAGGATTGTAAATGGGGTAGTAGGCGATTGTAACACACCAAGGCGATGTTTTCTACGGTGGGATTTAGCTCAAAGAATTCCGGACAATCGAGGTTTAAGTTTTTATGGTCGTATCGATCTTCGACCTCGGTTTTAATGATATTTTTTAGAATTTTCACATCAATGATGTATCCGGTCTCGGGATTGATTTTACCATCAATGCCCACTTCTAAGACATAGTTATGTCCGTGAAAATTTACATTATTACACAGTCCAAATACTTCGTTGTTCTTTTCATTGTCCCAATCTTTTCTATATAAGCGATGGGCTGCATTAAACGTTGCACGACGAACGATTTTCATAGGGTTAAAAGATCTACAAAGGCGGATTTATATTCTAGTACAATTTTTTTAAACCAAGCGGTATAGTGCGATTCGTTCTTTTCAATGTCATCTTCAATTTCATGCATGGAAATCCATTTGTAGTCGCACACTTCGTCGGGGTTTATCAAGGGTTGTTCATCGGTGAACCCAATGAGGACATGGTCTAATTCATGTTCTACCAAGTTGTTCTCTAATTCAGCGCGATAAATAAAACTAAACAAGGGTGCCAAGGAAGCGGTCATTCCCATTTCCTCTTTTAATCTGCGATTGGCAGCTTCAACAATAGTTTCTCCAGGTAGGGGGTGACTGCAACAGGTGTTTGTCCATAATCCCTCTGAATGGTATTTTCCAAAGGCCCGTCGATGAATCAATAATTCTCCGTTAGAATTAAAGATTAATACCGAAAATGCACGATGCAACATGCCTTGCACATGGGCTTCCATCTTTTCCATGGTCCCAATTTCCTCATCGTTTTTGTTTACAAGAATTACCTCTTGAATCATAACATGTTTAAATTATGACGAACATACGAAGAGAGTAACAAGCCTACTTTGCGATTGTTTGGTATGCGCACACGTTCGTGTAAAATCACCTTGGCTGGGGTGTTTTTAATTTTCTTGAACAGTTTGTAATAGTAGATATATGCTAAATAAACACCAAATCGCGCTTTTTTCGGAAGTTCAAGAATCCCTAGATACCCAGCGTGGAAATCCGCTTCAATATCACGTTCAATGTCGTGCTTTACCGTGGCGTTGAATTCATTCATATCAATCCCTGGGAAATAAACGCGACCTAAGTGCTTATAATCTGCGTTTAAATCACGTAAGAAATTAATTTTTTGGAAGGCCGAACCCAATTTCATTGCCGCGGGTTTAAGTCGGAGGTATTCCGATTCGTTGCCGTCTACAAAAATTTTCAAGCACATCAGGCCAACAACTTCAGCTGAACCTAGAATATACTTTTTATATTGATCTTCATCGTAGGCCTGTTTGTCCAGGTCCATTTTCATCGATTCTAAAAATGTTTCGATTAACTCCAATGGAATTTGGTATTTATTTACAACCCATTGAAAGCTATTTAAAATCGGATTAAGTGAAATCCCATCCTTAATTGCCTGATAGGTTTGCTTTCTAAAATCTTCCAATAACCATTCTTTGTCAAACCCGTGAAAAGAATCAACGATTTCATCCGCAAAACGCACAAAGCCATAAACGGAATATATCGGTTGCTGAATTTCTGCATGAAGCATTTTTATGCCTAACGAAAATGAGGTACTGTAACGCTTTGTTGTAAGCGTACTCATTTCATGGCTTATGTTGTCAAATACTTGTTTCATTTCTTGGCGTGTTGGTTGATATAGTTAGCGACCACTTCTCCTGAGATAATGGAGGGTGGTACGCCCGGACCAGGAACCGTAAGTTGCCCAGTGTAGTAAAAGTTTCGAAGCTTTTTATTTTTGATTTGCGGTTTAAAGATTGCGGTTTGCTTTAAGGTGTTCGCCAATCCATAGGCGTTTCCTTTGAAAGCGTGATAATCTTCTTTGAAATTGGAGATGGAGAAACTTCGTTTGTATACAATGTTATCCTTGATGTCATTTCCTGTTAGTTTCTTTAAGCGATCAAGTAACATATTAAAATAATGTTCTCTTGTTTCTTCATCATCTATTAAGTCCGGTGCAATAGGAATCAGGAAAAACAAATTCTCAGAACCTTCCGGTGCAACGGATGGATCAGTTAATGAGGGAGCGCTGAGATAAAATAACGGAGCCGTTGGCCATTTCGGATTTTTATAAATTTCTTTACCGTGTTCCTCAAGCGATTCATCAAAAAACAAGTTGTGATGTTGAATGTTCGATACACGCTTATTGATTCCTACGTAATAGAGTAGGGCAGATGGCGCCATTACACGTTTGTCCCAATACGCATCTGAATAGTTAGCTGAACCATTTAGTAATGCTTTTTCAGTGTGTTGATAGTCCGCTGAGGAAATAAACACATCGGATTCGTAGCGATTGCCGTGTATGTCGATGGCAGCATTTACCTCACCATTCGATTTTTCTAAGCTGGTGATTTGGGCATCTGTGATAATTTTCACTCCTTGTTCCTTTGCGATTTTCTCAAAGGCTTCAATAAACTTATACATTCCGCCCATTGGATACCAAGTTCCCAATTCCATGTCAGCATAATTCATAAGTGAATACAAAGCCGGTGTATCTTTGGGCATGGCACCTAAAAATAATACAGGAAATTCTAAGAGTGCTCTTAATTTCGGATGCGTAAAAAACCGATTGATGTAGGATGAAAAGGAGTTTGTTAAATCCATGGATAGCAAGCCTTTTAATAGACGTACATCCATAAACTCGGTTAATTTCATCGAAGGTTTGTAAACCAAATCCTTCATCCCTACCTCATATTTGTATTTTGCATCCTTGAGGAACTTACGCAATTTTACTGCACTTCCTGGTTCTAAGGATTCGAACATCGCTTCGAGTTCGCCCATCGTTGCTGGGATGTCAGAGAAACTTTGGTCTGCCCAATACACGCGATACGAAGGGTCAAGGCGTTTTAACTCATAAAAATCCGCTGTGGTGTATCCGAACTTTTGGTAAAATTGCTCAAAAACATCAGGCATCCAATACCAACTTGGACCCATATCGAACGTAAAACCCTCTTGAGAAAACTGACGAGCACGACCACCAATGGTTGGATTTTTTTCTAAAATGGTAACGTCCCACCCTGATTTTGCGAGAAAAGAAGCAGCTGATAATCCAGAAATTCCGGCGCCAAGAATTGTGGCTTTTTTCTTCATGAACTTAGTTGTCTAAATATTGATAATCTGGCAACTGGTCCATTAGCCGCTTTCTTGCTATGAAGATACGACTTTTAATCGTACCAATTGGTAATTTCATCGAATCTGCGATTTCTTTGTATTTATATCCTTCGAAATGCATCTTGAATGGCGTCCGCAATTCGTCGGTTAAATCTTCTATTTTTTGAGTAATTTCTTTAGTGGCAATGCGCTCTGTTGGAGAACCCATGCTTGACTTGTGGTTGGTAACCATATACGAATCTTCCGAATGATCAAAAATCATTCGCGTTTTTGCATTCCGACGGTATTGGTTAATAAATATGTTACGCATAATCGTAAACACCCACGCCTTGAAGTTGGTGTTTGGCGTGTAATATGAACGATAGTTTATCGCCTTGAGTAAGGTTTCTTGCGTTAAGTCACGTGCGTCTTCACGATTCTTCGTGAAGTTCAATGCAAAAGAAAATAGGTTCCCTTGCAAATCGATTAAGGCTTCGTTGAATTCTATTGTTGACATATTGTTTAATTATTTCGATATAAAGTTAAACAAAAGTGTTTAACAAAACATAAAAAATATTAAACAAAATCTAAAAAAGTGTTAATATCACACCTAATTACCTGTAAATCAAACTGATAATTATTGAATATTTTTTAGCATTACCTCCGTCATGCGTTCCAAATCAAATCCTAATTTCCAATCCCAATCCGCTTGCGCGTAACTATCATCAATTGAATTTGGCCACGAGTCCGCAATGGCTTGACGAAAATCTGGTTCATAGGAGATTTCAAAGGAAGGAAGGTGGTGCTTAATAGAAGAAGCAATTTCTTCAGGGGTAAATGATATACCGCCTAAGTTATATGCCGATCGGATTCTTAAGCGATCCGCTGGTGCATCCATTAGTTGTATCGTTGCTCGAATCGCATCGTCCATGAACATCATTGGCAGAGCGGTATCTTTCGAAAGGAAGCAAGTGAATTTCCCCTCTTGTTTTGCTTTATAAAAAATATCTACAGCATAGTCCGTGGTGCCACCTCCTGGTGGACTTTTGTAGGAAATAAGTCCCGGGTACCGTATGCTTCTTACATCCACACCGAATTTGTTGTAGTAATATTCGCACCATCGCTCCCCCGCTTGTTTGGATATGCCATATACCGTGCTTGGTTCCATCACGGTGTGTTGCGGTGTGTTATCTGCCGGTGTTGTTGGGCCGAATACAGCAATAGAACTTGGCCAAAAAATCTTTTTTACATGCCCTTCTTTGGCTAAGTCGAGGATAGTAAATAATCCCTCCATATTTAATTTCCACGCGAAATCAGGATTTTTTTCTGCGGTTGCGGAGAGCAATGCAGCGAGAAGATAAACGGTTTCAATTTGATTATCAATAATATAACTTCGTACAGCATCGCGATTCAAAATATCCATTTGTACGTATGGACCGTCCTGTATCAGTGTTGGTGCGACTTCTTTAATGTCCGCAGCAATGATTTGATCTGTTGAATATTGGTTTCTTAACGTCAACGTGAGTTCTGTACCAATTTGTCCTCCAGCACCTATGATTATTGTTTTTCCCATAAGCACAAATTTAACCAAGAAAATGCCTGAAAAAAATGGAATTTGGAAAAACTGACGAAAATCATTTGTAACTTGGTCAACCTAGCGGTACATTTGATTTTTAAATTTCAAAAAAATGCCTTTTTATCACAAACTTGGACAAATTCCTTCAAAGCGACATACGGTGTTTAGACAGCCGAATGGCAGTTTGTACCACGAGCAACTCTTCGGAACAGTTGGTTTTGATGGGATGTCAACCTTAATGTATCATGTTCATCCGCCAACGGTGGTTAAAGAAATAAAAGGTCAAACCAATGTTGCGCCTGAAGTTGCTTTGGAAAAGCACATGACCATGTTCTCATTGCAGGGATTTCAATTAACTCCTCAGGCTGACTATTTAGACAGTAGAACCGCCGTGTTAGTCAACTCCGATTGTTACATTGAGTTAGCTGCTCCGCAGCAATCCATGACCGATTATTTCTATAAGAATGCGGATGCGGATGAGGTATTATTTGTTCACAAAGGCAGCGGAACCTTAAAGACACAACTTGGAAACATTGATTTTTCCTACGGCGATTACCTAGTTATTCCACGTGGAATGATTTATCAAATTCACTTTAATGATACGAATAATCGCTTATTTGCCGTGCAATCATTCAATCCAGTATACACTCCAAAACGTTACCGAAATTGGTTTGGACAATTATTAGAGCATTCACCTTTTTGTGAGCGTGACATTCGTCCACCCCATGTGTTGGAAACGCACGATGAAGAAGGTGAGTTTTTAATTCGGATCAAAAAACAGGATGTCCTCTATGATTATGTGTATCAGCATCATCCATTTAATGTGGTAGGGTGGGATGGATATAATTTCCCATATGCCTTTTCAATTCATGAATTCGAACCCATTACCGGTAGAGTGCATCAGCCACCCCCAGTGCATCAGACGTTTGAAACAACGGGCTTTGTGATGTGTTCTTTTGTGCCAAGGTTGTACGATTATCATCCAGATTCAATTCCGGCGCCTTACAATCACAGTAACATTGATTCTGATGAGGTCTTATACTATGTTGATGGGGATTTTATGAGTAGAAACAACATCGAGCAAGGACAGATCACCTTGCATCCTGCAGGGATTCCGCACGGACCGCATCCGGGAGCGTATGAACGAAGCATTGGAAAAACCGAAACACAGGAATTAGCGGTAATGATTGATACCTTCAGGCCGTTAAAGGTTACAAAACAAGCCCTGGGATTAAAAGTTGATGGCTATGAAAAGTCATGGATTCATTAAAAAATATTACAATATAACATGGGAGCAGAAATAAAAAATTTAAAAGACATTGCAAACTATGAGTATGGCCTGAAAAAAATCTTCGAAGATGCCGAAGATTTCTTGCCTTTACTTGGGACAGATTATGTGGAATTGTATGTAGGGAATGCCAAACAGTCGGCACTCTATTACAAAACGGCCTTTGGATTTCAATCAGAAGCCTATGCAGGGTTGGAAACTGGAATGAAAGACCGAGTTTCCTATGTTTTGCGACAAGATAAGATTCGCTTGGTATTGACTACGCCGTTGAATGAGGGCGGAGTATTAAACGAGCACATTGTAAAACATGGCGATGGAGTGAAGGTTGTTGCGTTGTGGGTCGAAGATGCAAGTAAGGCATTTGAAGAAACCGTGAAACGTGGTGCAAAACCGTATATGGAACCTACACGTGAGGAAGATGCTCATGGGTATGTAGTACGTTCAGGAATTTACACCTACGGAGAAACCGTACACGTGTTCGTAGAGCGGAAAGGCTATGATGGGGTTTTCTTACCTGGGTATAGAACATGGGAATCGCATTATAATCCGGCGCCTGTTGGTTTGAAGTTTATCGATCACATGGTTGGAAATGTAGGTTGGAACGAAATGAATACCTGGGTAGAGTTTTATGCCAAAGTCATGGGATTTGCTCAAATTGTTTCGTTTGATGATAAAGACATTTCTACGGATTATACGGCCTTGATGTCTAAGGTGATGAGTAATGGAAATGGTCGTATTAAATTTCCTATTAACGAACCGGCTGAAGGAAAAAAGAAATCTCAAATCGAAGAATACCTTGATTTTTATAACGGTCCTGGGGTTCAGCACATCGCAGTTGCAACAGACGACATTGTTTCTACCGTATCAGCCATGCGTGATCGAGGGGTAGAATTCCTATATGTTCCTGAAACCTACTATGATGATTTAATTGAGCGTGTTGGGGAAATTGATGAGGATGTTGCAACCTTAAAGAAGCACGGAATTTTGATTGACCGTGATGATGAAGGGTATTTGTTGCAATTATTTACTAAGCCAGTCGTAGATCGTCCAACCTTATTTTTTGAAATTATTCAACGCAAAGGAGCACAGTCCTTTGGTAAAGGGAATTTCAAAGCCTTGTTCGAAGCCATAGAGCGCGAGCAAGAGAATCGTGGGACCTTGTAATTGAAAATAAGCATAACAAAAAAGGGAGGCGAAGCCTCCCTTTTTTTATTTATATCCGTTTGAATTCTTATACGGTCATGATGTCCTTCTCTTTAATCTCGAGCACATCATCAATGCGTTTAATAAAACTGTTCGTGATTTGCTGTACATTCTCTTCTGCTCCTTTAGCTAAATCCTCAGAAAGGCCTTCGCTTTTCATGTCCTTAATCATGTCCATGGCGTCTTTTCGGTTATTTCGTACACCTACTTTTGCATGTTCACATTCAGCCTTTGCGCGTTTAACTAAATCCCGTCGGCGTTCCTCAGTTAACGGCGGTACAGAAATTATCAATTGTTCTCCGTTGCTTTGAGGGTTTAGTCCAAGGTTGGCATTAAGGATTCCTTTTGCAATATCATTTAATAAGGGTTTTTCCCAAGGTTGAACTACGATGGTTCGAGCATCCACGGTATTAACATTGGCCACTTGTTGTAGGGGAGTCATGGATCCATAATATTCCACCATTACACCATTCAACATACCGGGACTTGCTTTTCCAGCCCTTACTTTGCTTAATTCTGCTTCTAAATGGACGAGGGTCTTTTCATTGGAAGACTTGAACTCGTCAAAGATCATATCTAATTCTTCTGTCATCGGACTAATTATGTACGAGGGTTCCTACTTTTTTTCCTTTTAGTAAATCTTTAAGATTACCTGGCGTATCCATATCAAATACGATGATTGGCAGGTCATTTTCTTTACAAAGCGTAAATGCTGTTAAATCCATAACGTTTAAGCCTTGTTGATATACTTCGTCAAAGGTAATTTTCTCATATTTCACAGCACTGCTATCTTTAAATGGATCGGCAGTATAAATACCATCTACCCGAGTGCCTTTTAAAATAACATCGGCATTAATTTCTATGGCTCTTAAGCTAGCAGCAGAATCTGTTGTGAAGAATGGGTTTCCGGTTCCTGCACCAAAGATTACAATTCTTCCTTTTTCCAAATGACGAACAGCTCTTCTCCGAATAAACGGTTCAGCAATGGCTTTCATTTCTATTGCGGAAAGTAATCGGGTTTGTAATCCAGAAGTTTCAAGTGCAGATTGTAGGGCCATGGAATTAATCATGGTAGCCAACATGCCCATATAGTCGCCATGGGTACGATCCATACCGCCTTCTTCTGCTTGAACGCCTCTAAAGATATTTCCGCCGCCAATTACAATGGCAATTTCAATACCCATTTCATGGATTTCTTTAATTTCAGCGGCGTAGTTCGCAAGACGTTGATTATCAATTCCAAATTGTTTTGAACCCATTAAGGATTCACCACTGAGTTTTAAAAGGATGCGTTTGTACTTCATGATTGGATTCAAAGATAATTAAAATGCCGTTTTTAGAGCAAAAAAAAACCCCGTATTAACGGGGCTTAGTATTAACTTAAGGAAAATCTTCGGAAATCCGTGACGGTAAGTCCTTTCTCCGTAGTATTTAAAAACTGCTCTACAGTCAATTTATTATCTCTAACGAATTGTTGACTAAGCAAGGTATTTTCTTGGAAGAATTTGTTCAAACGACCCATAGCAATTTTTTCTGCCATATCTGCCGGTTTCCCTTCTTGAATAGCCAATTCTTTACCAACTTCGATTTCACGCTCAATAGTTCTAGCATCAACGCCATCTTTATTGATAGCAATTGGGTTCATTGCAGCAACTTGCATTGCTACTTGACGTCCTGCTTCAGTTGCATCTCCAGAGGCGCTGTTCAATACTACCATTGTCGCTAATTGGTTACCCGGGTGATTGTAAGCAACAACACTTTCTCCGCGCATTACTGCATAGCTAGAAAGGTCTAATTTCTCACCAATAACACCAATTTGCTCTGTGATTTTGTCTTCAACGCTTAGTTTACCATCATAAGATAGTGCTTTAAGTGCTTCTGCTGATTCAGGTAAGTTCGTAAGTGCTAAGTCTACTAAGGATTGAACAAGTGAAACATACCCTTCGTTTTTTGCAACGAAATCTGTTTCACAATTCAAGGCTAATATAACCCCTGCTTTTCCATCTGCAGTAGATTGTGCAAGGATGATCCCTTCTTTGGCATCATTATCTCCACGTTTTGCAGCAATTTTTTGTCCTTTTTTGCGAAGGATATCAATGGCTGTTTCAAAATCACCGTTTGCTTCCACTAGGGCATTTTTACAATCCATCATACCGGCACCGGTTTGCTGTCTTAATTTGTTTACGTCTGCTGCTGTAATTGCCATGACTTATAAAATATAAAGATTAAATAATTACGCTTCTTCTGTTGCTGACTCTTCGGTCGACGCTTCATCAGTTAATGTCTCTTCAACCGCCGGAGTTTCTTCAACCGCTGGAGTTTCTTCAACCGCTGGAGTTTCTTCAACTGCTGGAGTTTCTTCAACTGCTGGAGTTTCTTCAACTGCTTCTACAACAGGTGTTTTTACAGCTGCTTTCTTTTCTGCTACTGGAGCCTCTGCAACTACTTCGTCAGAACCTTCATCACTTGAATCGCCTTTCATGTTCTTGCGATCTTCAAGGCCTTGTTGAATTGCGTTACAGATTTCATCCAAAATTAACGCGATAGACTTCGTCGCATCGTCGTTAGCAGGGATTGGGAAATCAACCAATTTAGGATTTGAATTAGTATCTACAATCGCAAAGGTTGGAATATTCAAACGTTTTGCTTCAGCTAAGGCGATGTGCTCTTTTAAAATATCTACGATAAAAATTGCTGCTGGTTGACGCGTCATATCAGCGATAGAACCAAAGGTTTTTTCTAATTTCTCACGTTGACGAGACTTGAATAATTTCTCACGTTTGTTAAGAGTATCCCACGTACCATCCGATTTCATTTTGTCAATTAATGACATTTTACGGATAGATTTTCTCGTTGTTTGAAAGTTGGTAAGCATACCACCTGACCAACGCTCAGTAACGAATGGCATATTTACTTTAGCTACGCGTTGCGCAACAATTTCTTTTGCTTGTTTTTTAGTGGCTACAAATAAAACTTTTTTACCTGACTTCGCGATTTGTTTCATCGCAGCAGAAGCTTGTTCTAAATGAACAATAGTTTTATTTAAATCGATAATATGGATTCCCTTTTTCTCTTCGAAAATGTAAGGAGCCATTGCTGGATTCCATTTTCTTTTAAGGTGACCAAAGTGAACTCCTGCTTCGAGAAGTCTTTCAAATGTTAATTTTGACATATATAATTGTTTACGTTCCTAATTTAAAGCAATTGTTGAGGGTTGAAAAAGGTACTCAACAATTTGGATACTAAACCTCCAATTCTTCGATTAACGTTTCGAGAACTGGAATTTCTTTCTTGCTTTCGGCTGTCCTGGTTTTTTACGTTCTACCATTCTCGGATCACGTGTCATTAAACCTTCAGCGCGTAGTGCTGGTTTAAAATCTTCAGATATTTCAACCAATGCTCTTGAAATCCCTAAACGAACTGCTTCCGCTTGTCCGTTAATTCCTCCACCATTCACGGTAACTTTAACGTTGTATTGTCCAACGGTATCAGTTAATTCAAACGGCTGGTTAATTTTGGTTAACAATAAATTTGTAGGGAAAAATTCAGAAACTGGACGATTGTTAATCGTTACTTCTCCTTTACCTTTTGAAAGATAAACACGCGCTACGGCTGTTTTTCTTCTTCCTAAAGCATTTGTAATATCCATGAGTTATAATAAATTGTCTAAGTTCAACACTTCAGGTTGTTGCGCATCATGCTTGTGCGCAGATCCCTTGTATACTTTTAAGTTGGTGTAAATTTGACGTCCCAACGTATTTTTCGGTAACATTCCTTTAATCGCTTTTTCAATTAAACGCTCAGGATGTTTCTTCAACATGACTTCGGCTGAAGTAAATCGCTGACCACCTGGGTAACCAGAGAATCTTACATATTCTTTATCTTCTAACTTGGTACCAGAAAAAGCAACCTTCTCTGCATTGATAATAATCACGTTGTCCCCGCAATCTGCATGGGGTGTGTAACATGTTTTGTATTTACCACGCAGCACCTTTGCTACAACACTAGCCAAACGACCAACATGTTGTCCTGATGCATCCACAATGAACCACTTTTTCGCTGCAGTAGCAGTGTTTCCTGAAATTG
This sequence comes from Crocinitomicaceae bacterium, assembly GCA_044347515.1. GTDB lineage: Bacteria > Bacteroidota > Bacteroidia > Flavobacteriales_D > Crocinitomicaceae > UBA952. Next base: position 86,192 of record JBIKUO010000011.1, read on the forward strand.
TTCTATAACTTAACGTATCCACAATCTTAATAATTTAATTGTAAAACCCTATTTTAAGGGGGTGCAAAGATAGAAGGAATGTTTTAATAATCCAACCCGAGTTGTAAAAAAAGTGCAATTATTTTGATTTAAATGCGCTAATCGCATTTCGCGTAAATTCACTAAGCACCAATCTACCACTAATTCCTGCGCGTTCTTCTAATAAATCATCCCAATGCGAGGTGCCTTGCCAAAAGATTTGTTTTAGGTCTTTCATGGCCTCTGGATTTGAATTAGAAAGACGCACTGCAAGCTTCTCAACGGCTTCATCCATGGCCTCAATACTATCAAAAACTTCGGCATAGAGCCCTTTAGCTTTTGCCCATTCTGCACTCCGCCATTCTGTTGCATTAATGGCTAATTCACTCATTGCCGACAATCCGATTTTTCGTTCAACAGCCGGTCCGACAACAAAAGGACCTATTCCAACGGCTAATTCTGAAAGTTTTACTTCTGCTCGTTGCGTTGCAAAGCAATAATCTACAGCGGATGCTATCCCTACACCTCCACCAACAGCTTTTCCTTGCACGCGGCCAATAATCAATTGATCCACTGTCCTGCACGCATTAATAACTTGCGCAAAACCTGAAAAGAAAATCTTGCCCGTTTCTAAATTATCAATCGCAACCAATTCGTCAAAACTTGCACCGGCGCAAAATGTTTTTTCACCGATGGATTTTAAAATGATTACACGAACTTCCTTAGATGAACCTATTGAACGGATTTCATTTGCTAAAGCTCTTAATATTTCGCCTGGTAATGAATTGCTTTGTGGGTGACCAAAAGTAATGGTTGCTATTCCGTTTGCAATGCTGCTGCTTACTGAACCGTTTTCCATAATTATTTAAGTGTAAAACTATCTGTTCCTATGAGCTGGCCTTCGCAATAAACTCTAACCTTGTAGTTCCCTTTGCCAACTTCGATCCCTTTTAAATCGTAGTAGATCGTTAAATCAATGGCCTGATTGTTATAATCAATGTCTTTTTTGTCTGAATATCCTTGTTGACCATTTTCTGTTTCTATTACATAGTTTGCTTTACTTTGTAATACTTCCCCGTTGGGTCCAACAATTTGTAAATAAACAGATTTCCTACCGCTGCTAGCAATTTGATTTTCGCCAATGGTAAAGGATGATCGCATCTGAATTACATTTTTGGCTTTGGTTGTTGGTTCTGTGGTATTGTTTAATTTCATGCGCAACGCCTCCGAATTAAATCCATACGCTTGAAGTTTTGCTCCTTTCTTGAGTTGTTCTGATTTTTGTTCAGCGTCTTTTTTATACGTATCCCTTTCGGTTGTAGTTTCCGTTAATCTGGTGTTCGTTTCGTCAAGAACTGAAGTTAATTTGATATTTAATGTATTCAATGAATCTATCTGTTTTACATAGCCTCTCATAATCGATCTTAACACTTCATTCTCTTTCTTTAAATTGAAGAGTTCGCGAGCAGACAATTTCTTGTTCGTATTTAGTTGGTTCAATAACTGAGAAATCTGCGCTTTTTGTTTATTCAAACTGTCTGCTTTGCTTTGGTCCATTTCGATTAATCGATCGTAGGTATCAAGCATGTTCTTAAAATCTGTTTTTAAATCATTCGATAACCCACCAACATACCCTTCTAACATCTTATTCATGCCTTCCATATCGGATTTTAAAATCAAGTTGTCATTCTGACATTGATTTAATTCGGATCGCTTAGCGGACCACATAAAGGTTAGTGTCGCTAATCCAATCAGCAAAATACCGATTACACTGTAGAGTAATAAGTTAGACGATTTTGATTGGGTTTCATTCATGATAATGTATTTTAAGCAAAGGTAAGATAAAACAATTTAAGTTCCATGTGATTTTTGGACTGAAACATAACGAACAAAGCGTAAAATGGATGCTTCGCCGACGGCTGTAAATCGAGAATCACTGCTTGCAGGGTATGGTCCCCCATGATGCATTTCCGGAATAACGGCCACCCCCGTAGGCACACCGGATAAAATTACTCGGCCCGCCATGGAACATGCAAGATTGAAAAGTGTTGATTTCTCTGGGTTCTTTCCGATTATTGTCGTGGTAAGTTGTCCGTCAAGTTTGGTAAGTGTATGCGCTAACATTCCGATATCATTATATTCAGACAACACGCAAAACGGACCAAAAACCTCTTGCCTTAATGTTTCGAAATGGTTTAATTCTGTGTTTTGTACATGCATAAATCCTTGGGTCACACAAAATTCTTGATCTTGCTTTATGTATAATTTGCCAGTATTTGTTGATTGAATTTCACTAAGTCGCGTTTCATACCGGGTTTGAATGGTTGGATGCAACATCGGGTGGGTTGGCGTTTGATTAAATCGCGCATTCAACGTTTGAATTACTTCTTCAATCAATGAACTGGGGCAAAAAATAACCCCGGGTTTTGTGCAAAACTGACCCGCGTCCGTTGTTATTGAATCAACCAATGCATGTAAATGAGCTGTGAGGTCCTCTATATCTGGTAAGATAACAACTGGGTTTAAACTGCCCATTTCAGCGAAAAACGGAATCGGATCCTTGCGGTTTTGGGCGATTCGGTAAAGTGCCATCCCACCCTCATAACTACCGGTAAAACCGCAGCCTTTGATTCGTGTATCTTGAACTAAGGCCTGCCCGATACGATGCCCGTTGTCCAATACGTGTCCAAAAATCCCAGGATGTAACTTCAGTTTACAAAGTGTATCACGAATGATTTCCGAACTTAATAAACTGGTTCCTGCATGGAAGGGGTGACCTTTAACAATTACCGGACATCCCGCGGCGAAAGCACCCATCACATCTCCTCCTAAGGTGGAATAGGCTAGTGGAAAGTTAGATGCGCCAAATACGGCTATCGGGCCTACAGGTATAGGTTTTTTTGAAATGACTCGGTCAGCTAATACGGATTCTGTGCGCTGCTGTTCAAGTGCAATTGCCGCATCACGATACAAACGCAGTTGGTTTAAGGTGCGATCAAATTCTGTTTCAAATCTCGGACGGCTAAGGCTAGTTTCTGATTCGTATATATCGAACAGGTCTTGTTTACGAGCGGAAATTTGCTCGTAAAGTTCATTTAAAAAGTTTGTCCGAACGTTTATATCCAATAAAACACCTGAATCATGTGCATCCGATGCTTGTTCAAGACATTTGGATAAATCATCAAAAGATGAGACGGGATATGAAATCGGATTAACAGTGCCTGTGCGACAATGATATGTCTCAATAAAATTAGGCAAGAACTTAAACCGCTTCTACGGTAAATGTATACGATTCCATGATGGCGTTTGCTAGCATTTTCTTACATGCTTCGTCTACACGTTCTTTGGCTGCTTCCATCGAGTCTGTTTCAACAAATAAGCGAATATGTCTTCCGATTCTCACGCCTTCTATTTCATGCATTCCAATGGATGACATGGCGTGGGTTACTGCTTTGCCTTGTGGGTCTAATAAGGCATCGTGTGGCATTACGTCTATTTCAGCTTTGAATTTCATGGTGCTTCGTGGTGTTGTGCTCAATAATGGATAAAATCACATACAAAATTACAATTATTGGTAGTGCGTAGATTTTAAAAACAAAAATTGTTATCAACGAAATTCCTAACAAAAGGTATTGATAGATATTGCTTTTAAGACTGAAGTTCTTGATTTTTAAAGAAAGTAAGGGGATTTCGGAAATTAACAACAGTGGAAATAATAATGCGGTACATGCCAGAACTAGAGGGTCTAATACCCATGGATAAGACGGTTCAAGAGGGGTAGTGTTTTCAAGTCCGATTTGCCAATACAGCAAGGGGAAGAACAAAAAGAATATGGTACTGGTCGGAGTAGGTACACCAATAAAGCGATCCGTTTGGCGGGTATCATTGTTGAATTTAGCCAGTCGAAACAAGGAAAAGAATGGAATGCTGAGGGCACACAAGCTTAACCAATCGGTATAGTTGTGAAATTGGAAATCATGAAATTTTAAGTACGTGGCTCCTAAGTTCCCATTCAGTCTTAGCTCAATGGTAATAAACATCAGTATTCCCGGAGCTAAACCAAATGATACCAAATCAGCCAAAGAGTCTAGGTCTTTACCAATCGGTGAACTTATGCCGAGTTTTCTTGCAACAAACCCATCAAAGAAATCCAAAATCATCGCTAAAATGAGGAGTAAAGCACTTATTTCTAACCTTCCAAAAAAAGCAATAATAATTGCCATTACGCCACAAAGAAAGTTGCCCGAGGTAATTAAATTCGGAAGATTAAATAACTTCTGGCCCATTTCATTCATTTCGAGCGAAGGTAATTCAAAAATCGCTTATATTTATCGAGTTAAATCTTTCTTTACACAATAAATGCTGTTGTTTCAGA
>JBIKUO010000018.1:0-59181 GCA_044347515.1 Crocinitomicaceae bacterium
TTGTTTACCTCTGCAACAGGAATTGCTAGCACATTACTCAAGGCATCGGCAATGTGAATTAAATATGAGGGTTCGTTTCGTTTCCCACGGTGAGGTGTTGGAGGCAAGTAGGGTGCGTCCGTTTCTAAAACCAAGCGATCCAATGGTAGAGTTTTTACCACCTCAGCCAGTCCGCTGTTTTTGTACGTTAATACCCCACCAATCCCAAAATAAAAGGAAGGATGCGTTCGCAGGATATATTCCGCCCGGTCTTTTGTGCCTGTAAAACAATGAAACACGCCACGAAGTTCGGTATGTTGGTAATCAGATAGCACTTCGAATAGCGGGTCAAAAGCATCCCTAACGTGAATGGCAATCGGCAGCTTATAACTTAAGGCCCATTCAATTTGTTGATTCAAAGCCTGTTTTTGTTCTGTAAGGAATTGTTTGTCCCAATAGAGGTCCATCCCGATTTCACCAATCGCAACAAGCTGTTCATGATGCGTTTTAAGTAGTTCACCAAGTATATTCAACTGCTCGTTTACATCTTCCTTTACATAACACGGATGCAACCCAAGCATGGGCGAACAAGGAATAATGGGGTTATTGAGTATGCTTAATAAGGGTTCCCAAGAATCCACATCAATATTCGGGAGTAAAATCTGCGCAACCCCAGCTTCTTTTGCTCGATGTAATACCTCATCGAGGGATGGGATAAACGATTCTTCGTACAGGTGACAATGGGTATCAATCATTTGATTTGGCTTGACGTTTTTCCCAATTCCACGCGTCCTGCAAGGCATCTTTCACACTCCGTTTAGCGCTCCAACCAAGCGTCGTATTTGAATAGGAAACATTCGCGAAGATTTCAGTGATATCACCCGCACGCCGCGAACCCATGTGATACGGAAGCTTCATGCCAGAAACTTCATTGAAGTATTGAATCATTTCGAGCACAGAAGTACCTTTCCCTGTCCCAATATTAAATACAGCTAATGGGTTTTCGCTGGTAAACAATAGCGCACGCACATGGGCATCTGCTACGTCACAAACGTGTACATAATCCCGAATACAGGTTCCGTCTGGGGTAGGGTAGTCGTTTCCAAATACGGTCAGGTGGGAACGAATTCCAGCGGCCGTTTGTGTGATGTAAGGCAATAGATTGTTCGGGATTCCAACCGGAAGTTCCCCGATTAATCCACTTGGGTGTGCACCAATCGGGTTGAAATATCGAAGGCAAATCGTTTGAAAGGGCACGGAATTTCGGTGGACATCTTCAATAATCTGTTCACCCATCCATTTGGTGAATCCGTATGGTGATTCGGGTAAGCGTTTTGGCGTCGTTTCAAACACCTGCTTTTGTTCCGGCTCTCCGTAGACGGTGCAAGAGGAGGAAAACACGAATTTCGGAATGGAATACCTGCTGCAAGCCTCTAACACATTCATTAATCCGATGAGGTTATTCTGATAATATTGAAGTGGAACTTCACACGATTCACCCACGGATTTGTAGGCAGCAAAGTGAATTACGGCCTCAAAGGTATGGGCATCAAATACTTTAAACAATGCGTCTTTATCGCAAATATCTACCGGGATAAATGAAAAACCTTCATCCGTTAATTGGGCTAATCCATCAAGAATTACCCTGGAACTGTTTCGTAAGTCGTCCACAATAACGGGATAAAAGCCTTGCTCCACCAATGAAACGATGGTGTGAGAACCGATGTATCCTGCGCCTCCTGTAACGAGTACTTGCTTCATAGGGTAAAGGTAAACATTTCTTAAGGACCATAAACGTGAACAAATATTCTACACGAACGTTTTCTTACCATGTTTAAATGGTGTTGTGCGCTCCTCTTGGTTGGTTTGTTTAACAAAGAAACCGTGAGTTTAGAAGTTAACGTGACGGGCTTCCCTTCCAATAAGGGTCAAGCCTATGTGGCCTTATTTAATTCCAGCGAAACCTTTCCAAGCTATGGCAAGCAACTCAAAGGAAAAATAGTAGCCATCGAGCAGCTTAAGTGCAAGGTGACCTTTACGAATTTAACGCCCGGTTCCTATGCGATTGCAGTATATCACGACGTAAACAAAAATGATAAACTGGATAAAAATGTACTTGGAATGCCCACCGAGTCTTATGGGTTTTCAAATAATGCTCGAGCCACCTTTTCTGCGCCCAGTTATCAGGATGCAAAGGTCTCTTGCATGAAAGACAAATCAATCAACATTGTGGTTAAGTGAACTTAACAAAAATAAAATTCTAGCGTAACACCTAACATTTTGTTAATGAGCACTTTTGATGTGTGAAATATACGCATGAAGTAGTGGTAATTTCTGATGTACATCTAGGCACCTATGGCTCGGCGGCATCGGAACTCGTCTCGTATTTAAAGCGAATCAGACCCAAAACCCTCGTGTTAAATGGCGATATAATCGACATTTGGCAATTCAGTAAAAAGTACTTTCCAGAATCTCACCTCAAGGTAATCAGAGAAATTATTCGCTTAATGAGCAGCGGTACGCAAGTGCATTATATATTAGGCAATCACGACGAGGCGCTGCGAAGGTTTACGGGTTTTGATTTAGGAAACCTAACCTTAGATAACAAGTTGGTATTGGATTTGCCGACAGGAAAAGCGTGGATTTTTCACGGGGATGTTTTTGATTATTCCGTGCGACAATCAAAGTGGATTGCAAAGCTGGGAGGCAAAGGATATGATTTATTGATTCTGATTAACACCATGATCAACTGGACCCTCTTGAAACTTGGTAAGGAGCGCATCTCTATTAGCAAGCGGGTTAAAGACAAGGTTAAGGGAGTAATTGCCTATGTAAATAACTTTGAGCAGAATGTTGCAGAAATCGCACGAGAAAACGGATATAAATATGTGGTTTGTGGTCACATTCATCAACCGGCTATTAAAGTATTCTCAGATTCAGAAGGTAAGGGAGAAGTAACCTACTTAAATTCCGGGGATTGGGTAGAAAATCACACGTCCCTAGAATATGTGGACGGAAAATGGTCCATTTATCAATATAAAGAAACCAAAGAAATTCATCCGGAAGCGGAATTAAAACCAATTAACATTGATTTATCCATGATTCTTGAGGAACAGGTAATGTCATGAAAATTTTATATGCCATACAAGGAACGGGCAATGGCCATTTGAGTAGAGCTATCGCACTGTTGCCGACTTTAAACCAACGCGGAGAGGTGGATATATTAATCAGTGGAAATCAATCACAATTATCTTTCCCGTCGCCAATAACCTATCAATGTTATGGATTAACTTTTGTTTCTTCAGCAAAGGGAGGAATTGATATAATAAAAACGATAAAAGGGCTTAAGCCCCTCCGGTTTTTGAAGGAAGTTTGGTCACTACCCGTTGATGATTACGATCTTGTAATTTCTGACTTTGAACCCGTAAGCGCATGGGCTTGCAAACTAAAAGGAGTTACCTGCATCGAACTGAGCCATCAGGCCGCTGTTAGAGCTGTTGGAAGCCCGCAAACGCCGCTTTGGTTTCCGGTTGGACGATGGATTATTAGAAATTATTGTCCCAGTAAATTACGTGTTGGATTCCATTTTGAGGCATTTACCGAAAACACCTTTTATCCAATAATTCGTCAGGAAATTCTTAGTGCAACACCGGTTCAGGGCTCCCATACCTTGGTTTATTTGACGGCATTTAATCGCAGGTTTTTAGCATCTTTTTTTTCAGAAATCCCAGGTAAGTTTAAGATTTATTCAAAAGATATTAAGCAAATAGAAACCGTTGACAACCTTGTTTTTTGTCCGCTAGGGACCGATGATTTTTTAACCGATTTAATTACTGCAAACGGAGTAATTTGCGGTGCGGGGTTTGAATTACCAGCAGAGGCCTTGTTTTTGAATAAAAAACTTCTAGTTATTCCGTATGCGAATCATTTTGAACAGCATTGTAATGCGCAGGCGTTAAAACAACTAGGCGTTCGGGTTCTATTTGAATTGAATCAGACTACTCAAGCGCAACTTATTACCTGGTGTTTGGAAGAAAACCCCGTGGAGTACCGCTGGGCAAATCATTTGGAACATGCCATAGATCGGGTGTTCGATGCGGCGCAAGACCTTAGAGAAGCAATTCCAATAATTGATTAGTTGGCTTCTTCTGGGGTATATTTAGCGTATAAATTACGCTGCGCATGAAACGGCGGTCCTTCTGTGCGACGATATTCGTTTTTCATATCGGAAGTAATCCAACGTGATTTGACTGTTCCTCGCCATTGAAAGTCAAAAATCTCTGTGATTTCTGCCTGAATGCTAGGGTCAAAAATGGGGGTAGCGACTTCAATTCGGTAATCCAGATTTCGCTCCATTAAATCAGCACTTCCAATATAAAACAAGGGGTTGCCATTATTACCGAACACCATACAACGCGCATGTTCAAGGTATCGATCTACGATGCTAATTACGGTCAGGTTTGGATTTTTCTTCAAGTCGGTTTTTAAACAACAGATTCCTCGAATAATCATTTCAACACGAACCCCGGCCATACTTGCTTCGAGCAACTTTTCAATCATTTGTCGGTCGGTAAGGTTGTTCAATTTAATCCGGATAAGCGCCGGTTTTTTTGCTTTAGCCAGGGCAATTTCCTTATCAATAAGTTGCACAATTTTTCTTCGGTAATTAATGGGAGAGACCATTAAGTGACGAAAACTAACGCGCTCCATGTTGTTCTCAAGCAACTTAAACACTTTACCCACTTCGCCCACTACGCGCTTTTCCGCAGTAAGCAACGCAAAATCTGTATAGATGCGAGAGGTTCGTTCATTGAAGTTTCCGGTACCTACATAGGCGATGGAAAGATCTTTCCCCTTATCCTGTCGTTTAATGTATAAAAGCTTAGAATGTACCTTAAGGTTTGGCGCACCGTATATTACCTTCGCGCCATGTTCCTTTAATTGGTTAGACCACTGCAGGTTATTTTCTTCATCAAAACGGGCTTGTAATTCCATAACAACTACCACCTGTTTTCTATTATAAATAGCGGCGATAAGAGCCCGCATGATTTGCGAGTCTGGTGCCAAGCGATACACATTAATTTTGATTTCTGTTACCAAGGGGTCGATGGCGGCTTCGCGCAATACATCAATGATGTAGTCAAATTTTTGATATGGAAAATGTAAAAACACATCGCGCTCTTGAATCCGCTCAAGGATTTGGTGCCCAGATTCCAGAAAGGCATGTGGATGCGGAGGTTGTGGTGCAAAGAGTAAATCTTTTCGATTAAAATCAGGAAATTGAAGGAAATCTTTAAAATTATGGTATTTCCCACCGGGGATAGCATTGGTTGCTTTTTTTAATTCAAGGCAATTCAATAGATAAACCAATAAGTCTTCCGGCATAAATTCATCGTATACAAATCGCACAGGAGTCCCTTTTTTTCGTTTCTTCAAACTCCGTTCAATTTTTTCAGAGTAAGATTGGGTTACATCATCATCCAAATCCAATTCAGAATCTCTGGTGAATTTGAAGGTGTATGCACTAATTTTATCTGAGGGCAACATCGAGAAGATGTTCGATAAATGAAGCCTTATGATATCATCTGCAAGAATAAAAAAGGAATCTTTTCCTTCGGTCATTACATGAAAGCGGGCTTTTCCCGGAGGAATTTGAAGAATTGCATACCGATTTGCGAGGCCCTTTTTTTGAATTTTTATTGCCAGATAGATCGCGTCATCTCGCAAATCCGGAAACGCCGCTTTTTTATCCAAAATAATCGGAAACAACATGTGTTTGAAAGTTTCCTTGAAATACAACGATACTTGATGTGTAAGACTCGGTGTAATCGTATGATCATCCACCAAATAAATCCCTTCCTTTATTAATTGTTGTGTTAGGTTCAGATAACACGATTCAAAAAGCTCTTGCTGATGAAGCACCACTTTTCGGATATCCTTATAGAGTTCTTCTGCCGTACCGTCGTATCCATAAACCTTTTTTTGTTTGAGGTTTATCATTCGTCGAACCCCTGCAACTCGAACCCTAAAAAATTCATCCAAGTTATTTGAGTAGATTCCAAGAAATCGAAACCGTTCAATTAAGGGTACTTTTTCATCACGAGCTTCTTGCAACACCCGTGCATTAAAACTTAGCCAACTTAGCTCTCGATTGATCGTTTTCATGTTCATTACCGCGGGTTTCATGCGCCAAGATACAACCGCAAGATTAACCCTATATTAATCGATTAAACTATTCGAATTCGAAAAGTGCAGCGCCTTTTTCAACTACGGCACCTGCCGCCACATGAATGGTCTTAACTTTTCCGATTCCACTTGATTTTAAAGTGTTTTCCATTTTCATCGCCTCTAAGGAAATTAACGGAGTTCCAGCATCAACATCCTCTCCCACCGCAACAAGCACATTAATAATTCTTCCGGGCATCGGCGCATTGAAACTTTTGATTTTCCTAACCTTTGGTTTATCCATACCAAGCTGATGAATTAACTCATCCAACGCATGTTTTTTTCGAATATGGAACACCCGGTGATTTATTTTAAGTACTAACTGTTGCGCTTCACTTAAATCTGAAATTACTTCCCCGTGATACTCTTCCCCTTCAAACTCTAAGGTAAAAAACCGATGGTCTATCCAACGGATGGCCGCTCCGTCTGAAGTTGCCGTTTCTTTTTGGTCAAAAATCCAAGTCATGCGTTTTTATTTATGGTAAATATAAAATCATTTGGCTCAAGAATTTCTTCTTGAATAAAACCGGCAAAGTCATTCGACATCAGTTCAAAGTGGTTCGCTAATACTTCTTCACCAATATAACTTAAATGGCTTGAAATTCCGAGTTGTATTTCTTCACTGCCGCGATACTGTACTCGAATTTTGTCCGTAACCTCAAACCCACCGTCTTTTCGTGCGTTTTGTATTCGATTCACCACTTCTCTTGCAATCCCCTCTCCCTTTAATTCGGGTGTAATTTCCACATCCAAGGCAACCGTGAGTATTCCATCACTGGCTACCACCCAACCCGGCACATCCTTGGTGGTAATTTCCACATCCGTTAAATCCAAGAGGATTTGCACGCCATCAAGTATAAAGGATGCCCCTTGATTCGATTCAATGGCATGAATTTCCTCTGCAGTTAGCCCGTTAACCCAAGCAGCAATTCCTTTCATATGTTGACCGTATTTTGGTCCTATGGTTTTGAAGTTTGGCTTGATTTGTTTCACAAGGGTACTCGCATCCATCCATTCGATGTCTTTTACATTAACTTCTGATTTCACAAGTCCCGCAATGCGATTTACATAGGAGGTGAGTGGTTCTGGAAGCGTTGGAATAAGGATTCGTTTTAAGGGTTGTCGAACGCGAATTTTCTGCTTCTTGCGCAAACTTAACACCATGGAGGTAATGCGTTGTGCTAAGTCAATTTCTTGCTCTAAAGCCGGGTTTATAGCGGATTCATCACTGATTGGAAATGCTGCTAAATGAACCGATTCCGCTTCTTTACCTTGCGTTAAATCTAAATATAAGCGGTCCATATAAAATGGCGCTATTGGAGCAGATAAAATACTAATCGTTTTTAAGCAGGTATACAAGGTTTGGTATGCGGCCAGCTTGTCTTTCGCATCATCATTTTTCCAAAATCTCCTTCTCCCTAAACGTACATACCAATTGGATAATTGATCACACACAAAATCTTGAATTTGTCTTCCGGCAAACGTCGCATCATATTGCTCATAGGCCTGATCCACAGCGTGCACCAAGCTATTCAGTCTCGACAACACCCACCGGTCCATTTCCGGTCGTTCTGCCAATGGAATGTGCGATGCTGATGGATCAAAATTATCCACATTTGCATAGAGTGAAAAGAAGGAATAGGTGTTGTATAAGGTACCAAAGAATTTCCGTTGGGTTTCTTTGATCCCGGCTTCGTCGAATTTTAAATTATCCCAAGGTTGTGCATTAGTAAGCATGTACCAACGCGTGGCATCCGCGCCAAATTCAGCCAGTGTTACGAAGGGATCTACCGTATTTTGAAGTCGTTTAGACATCTTTAGTCCGTGCTTATCCAACACCAATCCATTGGAAACCACAGATTTGTACGCGACTTTTCCGAACACAAGTGCTGATATCGTATGAAGGGTATAAAACCATCCGCGTGTTTGGTCCACCCCTTCAGCAATAAAATCAGCAGGATAGTGTGTCCCTTGATCTATAAACTCCTTATTCTCAAAAGGATAGTGCCATTGTGCGAAAGGCATAGAACCCGAGTCAAACCAAACATCAATTAGGTCTGATTCTCTTCGCATGGGTTTTCCACTGGGGGACACCAACACGATTTCATCCATTTTATGTTTGTGTAAATCTACCCGTTGGTAATTTTCAATAGTCATGTTTCCTACTTCAAAACCAAGCAGAGGGTTTGCGCTCATGACGCCTTTCGTTATCGATTCTTCGCAGGCTTCGTAAAGTTCTTTAACAGAACTTATACATCGTCGTTCGTCTCCAGTTTCGGTACTCCATATTGGAATGGGTATCCCCCAATATCTAGACCGTGATAAATTCCAATCATTCGCATTTTCAAGCCATTTACCAAAACGACCCGTTCCTGTTGATTCTGGTTTCCATTGTATGGTTTGATTCAGCGCTACTAAGGTGTCACGATGCTCCGAAACGCGAATAAACCAAGAATCTAAGGGGTAATATAGTACAGGCTTATCGGTTCGCCAACAATGCGGATAGCTGTGTTCATATTTTTCAACTTTGAAGGCACGGCCTTTTTCTTTTAGTTGAATGGCAATTTCGACATCCACAGACTTCTCCGGAACATCGGCATCGTCATAATATTCTTGTTTCACGTATTTACCCGCCAGTTCACCCATTTCCGGTCTAAATCGCCCTTGTAAATCCACTAAAGGCACAGGATGACCAGTTTCATTGAGCACTAACAGTGGAGGAACACCCGCTTCTTGCGCTACACGGGCATCATCTGCACCAAAGGTTGGAGCAGTATGTACAATTCCGGTCCCATCTTCAGTAGTTACAAACGCCCCTCCAATTACTCTGAACGCCTCTTCAGCTTGTTCGTACGGCAAACAATACGGAAGGAGCTGTTCGTACCGCAAGCCCAATAAGTCCTTTCCTTTATGAGAATCACCGACGAAGAACGGAATTGTTTTTCTGTCTTCTGGCAACACCAGTTCTTCCAAGGAACTCACAGCAACAAATCCTTTTCCGAATAAGGAAGACACAAGCGCCTTGGCGCAGACCACCTCAATGCTTTCGTAGGTATACGGATTAAACGTGTGCACAAGCACATAGTCAATTCCTAGTCCGACTGTTAATGCAGTATTGGAAGGAAGCGTCCATGGCGTGGTAGTCCAAGCTAAAAAGTATCGATTATCAGTATAGGTTCCCCATGGATTTTCTTGATTAGGGAGCCATTTGAATTGGGCTACAATGGAGGTGTCTTTCACGTTTTTATAGCAACCCGGTTGATTCAGTTCATGAGAAGACAACCCGGTGCCTGCTTTCGGTGAATACGGTTGAATGGTATATCCTTTATAAAGCAAGTTCTTTTCGTACAGTTGTCCGAGCAACCACCACACAGACTCCATGTATTTACTGTCGTAGGTCACATAAGGATCACTCATATCCACCCAATAACCCATGTCTTTGGTGAGCTTATTCCAAATGTCGGTGTATTTCATGACCGCTTTTTTACATGCGGCGTTATATTCATCAATCGTGATTTTGGTTCCGATGTCTTCTTTGGTGATTCCAAGTTCTTTTTCTACACCAAGTTCAACGGGCAAGCCATGGGTGTCCCAACCGGCTTTGCGGTTTACTTTATAGCCTTTCAGGGTTTTATATCGACAAAAGGTGTCTTTTATCGCACGGCCCATGACATGGTGAATACCAGGAACACCATTTGCAGAAGGGGGTCCTTCATAAAACACAAAGTTTCCTTCGGATCCTTTTTGATCAATAGATTTTTTAAAAATATCGTTTGCCTCCCAATAAGCGAGTAATTCTTCTGTGATGTTTGGCAGATTTAGCCCTTTATATTCCCGAAACCCCATGGTTGTGGTTGATTTAATAAGGCTCAAAATTACGAAGAAATGCGCAAAAATCAGGTAGAAATAACCTGAAGCACTAAGAGATGTTTTGTACCTTTACCATAAAAAATGCGCAATCAATTATTCCTTTTTGTTCTCTTATTGGCCTTGTCTTCATTCGCTCAATCGTTTGTGCTGCCTAAATTGCCCTATGCATACAGTGATTATGCGCCAAATATTGATGCGCAAACGATGGAAATTCACCTAACAAAACATCACCAGGCTTATGTGAACAACCTGAACAAAGCCATTAAAGGAACAATGTTGGAAGGCATGTCTTTGGAGGAAATTTTATTATCCATTCCTCCGGGTGCAGCCGATGCAGTTAGGAACAATGCGGGGGGGCATTATAACCATAGTTTGTTCTGGGAAATTCTTGCTCCTAAATCAAGACAAGGCGCCTGTGGTTCTTCGCTAAATCAAGCAATTGTTACAGATTTTGGAAATATAGACTCCCTCAAGAAGCAGATGTTTAGTGCGGCAATGAGTCGTTTTGGCTCGGGTTGGGCTTGGCTCATGGTTACGCCAACGGGTTCCTTGAAGGTCATTTCAACCCCAAATCAAGATAATCCGCTAATGGGTGTGTGCGAAGATCGCGGAATCCCGGTGTTAGGAATCGATGTATGGGAACACGCCTATTATTTGAATTACCAAAATCGCCGCGCCGATTATTTAACAGCGGTTTGGGACCTTGTGGATTGGTCTAAAGTCTCCGAAAAATATGATGCGGCTAAATCAAATACAAGCTTACTTTCCCGACTGACCAGCGTCAAGAAAACCAAAAAGAAGGGGAATTAATCATTTCAACAACGTCATTTCAATTCTCGGGAGAACTTTTTATTACATTATCCGTAAGGAAGGATAATACCACTTGTTAATGAGTCACGAACTAACCAAAGAGTTTTTACAGGAAATACGACAACGTGTTGCCAACGACGATTCGGCGTGGCTTATTGATCAGGTTCTGCACCTGCACTATGCGGATATTGCGGAAATTTTGGATGAACTTTCAAACGAGGAGGCCAAGTATATTTATTATTTGGCCGAGGACGAAGACCTTCAGGCGGATATTTTAATGGAATTAGACGAGGAGGTGCGGGATCGATTCATCGCTTCGTTGTCCTCAAAAGAAATCGCGGATCAGCTTGAGAATTTGGATTCCGATGATGCCGCCGACATCTTAGCAGAACTACCCAAAGATCAAATCCATGAGGTTATCTCCCAAATGGAGGATGATGATGCGGCGGAAGATATCGTAGACTTATTGAATTACGATGAAGATACCGCCGGAGGGCTCATGCAAAAAGAGTTTTTTCAAGCGCATGTAGAATGGACGGTTCGCAGGGCCTTAATTGAATTGCGGAAGCAAGCGGAAGACGTTGAAAAGGTATACAATATCTTTGTTGTAAATGAATCGGACCAACTTGTGGGGGTGCTCTCCTTAAAAAGATTGTTGTTTGCCGATACCCGCACAACGATAGAAGAACTCTATCAATCTAAAAACATCATCAAGGTTAAGACAAGTGATACCGCAGAAGAAGTGGCTCGTATTATGGAGAAATATGACTTGGTTTCTATACCCGTTGTAGATTATCAAAACAAACTGGTGGGTAGAATTACCTTAGATGACGTGGTGGATTTTATTCGTGAAGAAGCGGATAAGGACTTTAAAATGGCAACGGGTATTAGTGACCGGACAGATGCAAATTCTTCCTTTTGGAAATCTGGGTTTTCAAGGCTCCCATGGTTGATTATTGCGATGGTGGGTGGTACGATAGGAGCAAAGGTGATATCAAGTTTTGAAGGGGGAATTTCAAAAATACCCGCTTTAGCCTTTTTTATTCCGTTAATTACTGCTATGGGAGGAAATGTCGGCGTACAATCTTCCGCAATTGTGGTGCAGTCTATTGCAAAAGGTGATCACGGCTTAAAACGAATTTTTCCAAGGTTGGTTAGAGAAGCCGGAGTAGGATTAATGAATGGCATTATTTTATCTGGACTCATATTCGGAATTGCCTCGGTTTTTTCAGGAATTCAGTTAGCAACGGTGGTTAGTTTATCCTTGTTAACCGTGATTGTATTTGCAGCAACCTTTGGTACGCTATTTCCGATGTTGCTTCATCGATATCGCATTGATCCAGCGCTCGCGATTGGTCCATTTGTTACTACACTGAATGATATTATTGGGTTGTTTATATATTTTAGTATTGGAATGCTCCTTTTTAATTTATGAGAGCCCAAACATCCCTTATCTTTGCACCGATAAACCAATATTGAATGAGTCAAGAATTATCTGAACAAGAATTACAACGCCGATCTTCTTTAGCTAAATTAAGAGAACTTGGGGTTGAACCGTATCCTGCAGCAACATTTCCAGTTTCGCATTTGGCGGAGTCTGTTAAGACCGAGTATATAGAAAATAATCCGGTAAAAATGGCGGGAAGAATGATGAGTCAACGCATCATGGGCAAGGCTTCTTTCGCCGAATTACAGGATAGTTCTGGTCGTATTCAGCTCTATATTAATCGCGATGAACTTTGTCCTGGCGAGGATAAAACTTTTTATAATGAAGTGTTCAAAAAACTACTTGATTTAGGAGATTTTATTGGGATAGAGGGTACAGTATTCAAAACCCAAGTGGGAGAAATCTCTATCAATGTCACTTCGATTACCGTATTGAGTAAGTCCTTAAAACCGCTGCCACTGCCGAAAGTTGATGCAGAAGGAAATACGCACGACGGATTTACGGATGCTGAATTGAGATACCGACAACGTTATGTTGATTTAGTAGTTAATCCAAGTGTGAAAGACACCTTCATCAAGCGATCTCAGGTGTTTTCAGTAATGCGAAAGGCGTTTGACCGCTTTGGGTTCTTAGAGGTGGAAACTCCAATTTTACAACCAATTCCCGGTGGGGCAACCGCCAGACCCTTTATTACGCATCACAACGCCTTAGACATGCCCTTGTATTTGCGTATTGCAAATGAGCTGTATTTAAAACGATTAATTGTCGGTGGATTCGATGGGGTCTTTGAATTCGCAAAAGACTTCCGCAATGAAGGCATGGACCGAACCCATAACCCAGAGTTTACGGTCATGGAATTGTATGTGGCATACAAAGACTATGAGTGGATGATGAACTTTACCGAATCGCTCATTGAAGAAATTGCATTAGACGTTTGCGGGACAACAGAAATTCAAATGGGCGACCAGCAGATTTCACTTAAAGCCCCATTCAAACGAATCAGCATGCGCGACGCAATTCTTGAACACACGGGCTTTGATATTGCAGAGAAAACGGAAGATCAGCTTCGTGACATTTGTCGACAATTGAATATTGAAACTGCGCCAGAAATGGGAATCGGAAAATTGATTGATGAGATTTTTGGAGAGAAATGTGAGCCGAAATACATCAATCCGACGTTTATTACGGAATACCCCATTGAAATGTCTCCTTTGTGTAAACGTCACCGGACGAACCCCGCCTTAACCGAGCGTTTTGAATTAATGATTAATGGAAAAGAAGTAGCGAATGCCTATTCTGAGCTCAATGACCCAATTGATCAGCGAGCGCGATTCGAGGCGCAATTAGCGCTTTCTGAACGTGGTGATGATGAAGCGATGTTTATTGATCAAGATTTTCTACGGGCCTTAGAATACGGGATGCCACCAACTTCAGGAATAGGAATAGGAATGGACCGTTTAGTGATGTTATTAACCGATAACCAATCGATTCAAGAAGTACTATTTTTCCCACAAATGCGCCCAGAGAAGAACGTAACATTGACGGAGTTAGACCATCAGATTTTGAATGCATGTTCGGATGATCCCGCAACCTTAGCAGCTGTCCGCGCAACGATTGATTGCAGCAATAAACAATGGGATGTAAGCCTTAAAACCCTCACAAAGAACCAACTCTTAAAGGTATTTAAGGAGGAAGACGTACTCTATATTAAAAAGTGCTAAATAGCCTTAAGTATTTCTTCTAGTGAAAACCCTTTTGATAGCAAAAAGCGAACAATCTTAGCTTTTTTCTTTGGCCCTTCCGCCTCGTTTTTTAAACTGTTTTGTTTTTTCTGAAGCCAAATCAACAGGTGTGCTGCATGATCTGATTTAGATAAGGTAGAGAGTGCTTGATCAATGAGGGATTCGGAAATGTGGTGGGCTATTAAACCGGATTTAATGCGTTGAGCACCCCAACGTTTTATGCTGCTTTTCCCTTGAACATAAGCCTCTACAAATCGGGATTCATTAAGAAAATTTTTTGCAACAAGGTGTTGGATGATGGTTTCAACCTGTATTTCTGTCGCTCCCTTTCTCCTTAATTTAACGTTTATTTCAAACGGACTTCGTTCTTGATATGCACAAAAACGCTCCATTTCAATAATTAATCGATGTGTTTCCCCATCGAGTGCCATTACTGCTCAATAATTTCTTGTTGCTTGTCTACAAATTTGTATTCCAAAATATGAAATGCTGTATTCGGAGTAATTGGAATCCAGGTTTTAAATTTAAAATACCATTTCCATTGTATAGACCTAAATAAACCACCCTTTTTAAAATACCCTTCAAGGTATGGGTGTACTTGAAGTGATACACCTTTAATCCCCCGGTCTTGAATCATATAACCGAGGTTATTTTCTATTTCTTCTGCATAGAGAATACTCGCTTGGATTTCGCCAGTCCCGTTACACGTCGGACAAGACTCATTGGTTTCAATTTCGGTTACTTCACGAACTCGTTGTCTTGTAATCTCAACAACGCCAAATTTAGAAGGAGGAATGATGTTGTGCTTTGCACGGTCATTCTTCATGAACAACTTGATTTTATCGTATAAAATCCGATTATTCTCTCGGTCGTGCATGTCGATGAAGTCAATACAGATGATTCCCCCCATATCTCTCAATTGGAGAATGCGAGCAATTTCTTCTGCGGCTTCAACATTGGTTGCTAAGGCATTTGACTCTTGACCGTCTGATCCCTTACGGTTTCCACTGTTCACATCGATAACATGCATTGCTTCCGTATGCTCAATGATAAGATAACCGCCGCTGGGCATCGGCACTTTTTTCCCAAAAAGAACCTTGATTTGTTTATTAATACCGTACCGTTCGAAAATAGGAATGCGCCCATCATACAGTTTTACAATGCTATTCTTCCCCGGTGCAATTTGCTGTACATAGGTAGAAATTTCTTCATACAACTCAGAAGAATTCACATGGACATTACTGAAATCTGCATTCAATAAATCACGTAAAATGGATGAGGTGGTATTTATTTCACCAAGAATCCGTTTTGGAGAATTACTACCTTTCAGGTTTTTATATATCGAATCCCACTTTTCAAGCAATTGTGCCAAATCTTGTTGGATGTCTTCCGCGGTTTTGTTTTCCGCAACCGTGCGAATAATTGCACCAAAATTCTTAGGCAACAATCCTTCCATCACTTCTTTCAAACGCTTTTTCTCTTCGTTCGAGCGTATTTTTTGAGAAACTGAAATCTTAGATGAAAACGGCGCTAAAACGATGTATCTGCCGGCTAATGTTATTTCTGAGGAAAGGCGAGGACCTTTAGATGAAATCGGTTCTTTTGCCACCTGAACCAACACAAACTGGCTGGACGAAAGTAACCCATCAATTTTACCATCTTTTTGAAGCTCGGCTTCAGGTTTGAAGTATTGTAGCGACGGAACACTTTGTTTTCCGCGCATTACTTCTTTTGTGTATTTATTTAATGAATTGAAATTTGAGCCAAGATCTAAATAATGCAAAAAGGCATCACGATCGTAACCCACGTCTACAAAAGCTGCGTTAAGGCTAGGAGATAATCGGCGAATTTTACCTAAATAAATATCACCAACAGCGAAATCTGAATTTCCCCGTTCTTCATGAAGCTCAATCAGCTTCCCTTCACGCAACAATGCCAGCCAAACACCATTCGGCCGAACATCTACAATAAGTTCTAAACTCAAGGGAGTATTTTTTGACTGTTAGATCAGCCAAATAAGACTAACTAAAGAAATTATTTTTTCTTCTTATGACGATTTTTTCTCAATCGTTTTTTACGCTTGTGCGTAGCCATCTTATGTCTTTTTCTTTTTTTACCGCTTGGCATGGTTCAATATATTTAAGTGTTGTAGAATCTATGTAAAACAAAAACTCCCAATAAAGGGAGTGCAAAGGTAAACCAAATAAAAATTATTTGCAAAAAAAGGCTATTTAACCTTTACTTTGTTTTTTACTTGCTCTACAAATACTTTTGCTGGTTTGAATGACGGAATGTTGTGAGCAGGAATAATAATCGTAGTGTTTTTGGAGATGTTACGACCAGTTTTTTGCTTGCGCTCCCGTACAACAAAGCTCCCAAATCCTCGCAAATAAACGTTTTGACCATTTGTTAGCGACGATTTAATGAACTCCATCATAGACTCAACGGCACGGGACACCTCGTTGCGCTCCAATCCGGTTTCCTCTGAAATTTTCGCAATAAGATCTGCTTTAGTCATTTTTGATTGATGTTAATAAAGTGTGACAATTTGTAATTTCGCGGAACAAAAATAGCGCAGAAATCCACTAAATCGTTGATTTTTACTAAAAAATATATCAAAAAAAACGTAAATGGCTAATATTCAACGTGCAATCTTATCGTGGTACGACCAAAATAAACGCGAATTACCCTGGAGAACATCGAAAAACCCTTATTTTATTTGGATTAGCGAAGTCGTTTTACAACAAACTCGTGTGGAGCAGGGAGCCCCATTTTTCTATCGATTAACTTCCGTTTTTCCAAGCATTGAACACTTAGCATCTGCTGATGAAAAAGATGTGCTTCTCGCCTGGAAAGGACTGGGTTATTATTCTAGAGCCAGAAACTTGCACAAGGCCGCTCGGCAAATCATGGAATTATACCAAGGCGTCTTTCCAACGAATCATACGGAGTTAATTAAACTCGCCGGAATAGGAGGCTACACCGCAGCGGCAATAAGTTCTATAAGTTTTAACGAGCCTGTAGCAGCAATTGATGGGAACGTTATTCGTATTATTTCAAGGCTTTTAGACCTTCCTGGCCCGGTAGAATCAGCGCAAACCGCAAAAGTAATAAAGGAGTTTGCGAATGAAATACTTTCAAAAAACCGTCCGGGTGATTTTAATCAGGCCTTGATGGATTTGGGATCCTTGATTTGTACACCAAAATCACCCGCCTGTCCCGAGTGCCCTGTAATGGAGGTTTGTATAGCAAGAGCAAACAATTCCCAACATCTTCGGCCCGTTAAGAAGCCGAAAAAAAAGGCAGTGAATCGGTTTTTGATTTTCAAAATAATAATTAATCAAGGTAAAATCCTGATGGTACAGCAGCAAAAAGGGTCTATTTGGGAAAATCTCCATTTGTTTCCATTTGACGAACTCGCCTCCGAAGAGGCATTTCTTTCTGAATTAGCACTTGAAAACAAGGTGTTGATGGACCCCTCATTACACGTTTTGAGTCACCAACGCTTGAATTATGCGGTTCTTATATCTGAAAACAACCCACCCATCACGCAAGGAAATTGGTTAACCCTAGATGAGATACACGACCTTCCAACCCCAATTTTAGTTCCGCGCATATTAACACGTATAGAAAATCAATTGGCACCTTTATTTTAATGTTAATTTTGCACCATGATAGAACTTAAATACACCTCAACGGCTAAAGACGGCGTTCGTATTAGCATAGGACCTGAAGACAACTTTAAAGAAAACATCCTTTGGGACTATAACAAGGGGATTCTGTGGGATATTTTTGTTTCCCCGAAGCTGTTTAAAGAGTCCCTAGAGAAACAACGAATCACTGGTTCCGAAATCTATCGATTAGTTCAACACGAAACGACCACCTTGATCATGGATATTGAGGAGGATTTATTTGCCCTTATTGAAGGAATCCTATTGGCGGATTATCGGTTTGACCGATTCTTATCAAAGAAAAAGTCACCAAAACTAACGACACTTCAGGTGCCGAAAACGGTATCAAAATCCGCCATTGCTCAGTTAACAACAACATACACCGCCGTTTCATGGGTTCGCGACATGGTAAACCTACCCGTTTCTCATTTAAATGCAGTTGATTTTGCCAAAGAGATTAAGGCTTTATGTGAAGCGAAACATTGTTCCGTGGATATACTCAATCATACAAAGATTAAGGCAATGAAGATGGGTGGGCTTTTAGCCGTTAATAAAGGGTCTGTTTCCCCACCAACCTTTACAGTAATCCACTATAAACCGTCAAAACGAACGAATAAGAAGCCAATTGTGTTGGTTGGAAAGGGCGTGGTCTACGACACAGGAGGCTTGAGCCTTAAGCCAACACCGGGCAGCATGGATTCTATGAAAAGCGATATGGCTGGTGCAGCAATGGTGGCTGGTGCCATATATATGCTTTCTGAATTGGCAGTTCCTGTTGAAGTTATCGGCCTTATTCCAGCAACCGACAACCGACCAGGGGGAGAGGCTTATGCACCTGGAGATATAATTAAAATGTTTAATGGCTCCACCGTGGAAGTGTTAAACACTGACGCTGAAGGCCGAATGATTCTTGCTGATGCCCTGTCATATGCGGATAAATTTAATCCGGAGTTGGTGTTAAGCGCTGCAACACTTACGGGTGCCGCCTTAAGAGCTATTGGCACTAGCGCATCCATTGCCATGGGCAACGCTGATCCTTCGGCATTAGAACAACTTCAAACCTCTGGATTTGAAACGCATGAGCGTGTTGTTACGTTTCCTTTTTGGGACGATTATTTAGAGCCAATGAAATCGGAAATCGCAGATTTAAAGAATATTGGCGGCTCAGATGCGGGAATGATTACTGCAGGAAAGTTCCTTGAAACCTTTGTTAAGGCGCCATATATTCACTTAGATGTTGCAGGACCAACATGGCTTGAAGCCCCAAAACACTATCGTCCGAAAGGAGGGACAGGCTATGGCGTTCGTCTGTTATTCGACTTCATTATTAATTATCCGAAATGGACAAAGAACAAAACCAACAAATGAAGATAGGAATTACCTGCGGCGACCCAGCGGGGATTGGGCCAGAACTTATTGTTAAAATGTTTGCTGACCATCGGTTGCTACAAGAGACAACGATTATAGCCTATTGCCCTTTATTCTTGATTAATAAATGGAAAAAACAACTAAATCAGGAAGACTTACCCGTTCAAACAATTCAAAACATTAACCAGGCGCAATTAGGAAAGCTGAACATTGTGAGTCCTAAGGAACACATAGAAGTTGTTGAAGGAAAGCCCACAGAGTCCTCGGCTAAAATAGCACTATGGGCTCTGGAAAAATCCGCCGAAGATTTAACAGCAAAAACGCTAGACGGTATTGTTACGGCTCCGGTATCAAAACAAAACACACATAGCATCACCCCGGGGTTTACAGGCCATACAGAATATTATAATGAACGATTTAAAGCAGAAGGAGCCTTAATGGTACTCTGTGAAGAACGTTTGAAGGTGGCATTAGCTACGAATCACATTGCAATCAAGGATATTCCGGCTGCAGTTGTTAAAGATACGGTTGTTGGGGCAATCAAAAACCTTGACTTAATGCTCAGACAGGATTTCAATATTATTAAACCAAAAATTGCTGTTCTTGGACTTAATCCGCATGCGGGTGAATCGGGAACCATTGGACTAGAGGAAATGGAGCAGATCTCACCGGCAATTAGCAATGCAAAAAACGCAGGCATTTTGGCTTTCGGACCGTATTCTGCTGATGGTTTTTTTGGGGCTGGTTTATGTTTTGAATTTGATGCCGTGTTGGCAATGTACCACGACCAAGGACTAACAGGTTTCAAGGCCATTGCATTTGATGGTGGAGTTAATTACACAGCGGGTCTATCTGTTATTAGAACCTCACCAGGACATGGAACGGCTTTCGATCTCGCAGGGAAAGGCGAGGCTTCGGTGGAAGGAATGAGAAACGCATTGTATGTTGCAATCGATGCGGCTAGAAATAGACGAAATTTTAAATTAAATAATTCAAACCCATTGGGCTTTACTGCAGGCCATAAGGAATCGGAAGGGATTGCTTAAACAACGTTCTTTGGGCAATTCAAAAAAATGCAGTACCTTTACACCCGCCTTTTTCATCATGCTAAAAAGTAGTCCATACATACTGCAGTTTTCAGGGTTGAAACTTGGCAACCACAGCTTCGAGTATATACTTGAAGCATCGTTCTTTGATTCTTGTGAGAATTTTGGAGTACAAAAGGGTGTAGGTATAGCCAAGGCTGAATTAGAAAAGAAAGAGACCATGATGTTGCTTTCGTTGACGCTTAATGCAACGCTTGAAGTTTTATGTGATCGATGTAACGAAAACATGAGTCTCGACGTAAATGGACACATGGAGTTGATTTATAAGTTTGGCACGGAGGAATCCTTAGATGAATCTTTGGTTATTCTTCCGCCAGATAGTTATCAGATTGATATGTTTCAACCTGTTTACGAACTTTTAGTGGTTTCCTTGCCTACGAGGTTCATTCATCCAAATGACGGGTGTGATCCAGACGTATTAAGGTTTTTAAATACACCACCACCATCACAAGAAAAAAAGATTGAAATTGACCCGAGATGGTCAGCATTGAATAAATTGAATTAAAATAAATATAATAAGTAAAAATGGCACATCCTAAACGTCGAATTTCTACCACACGAAGAGACAAAAGAAGAACCCATAAAAATGCGGTTGCTGCAAATGTTGCAACTTGTCCTACTACAGGTCAACCACATTTATTTCATCATGCACACTGGCACGAAGGAAAACTATATTACAAAGGGAAGGTCGTAGCAGAGAAAGAAGAGGCGGCAGCATAATTACCTCTCAATGAATATTGGTTTAGATGTTTCTGGCGGTGATTTTGCGCCGAGGGTAAATCTATTGGGCGCTGTTCAAGCAAATCAAGCATTGAATGGTCGCTCTCGTATTTTTCTTTTTGGTGACGAAACCGATATACGTAATGGACTTGCTTCGTTAGATGAAGACCCTGCGGATTACGAAATTATTCATTCGCCGGAAATTATTGGAATGGAGGATCATCCAACTCGGGCCTTTTCTCGAAAACCAAATGCATCCATTGCCATTGGTTTTGATTATCTGAGTGAGGGTAAAATAGATGTTTTTGCGAGCACGGGAAATACCGGCGCAATGTTGGTTGGGGCAATTTACAAGATTAACACCATTCCAGGGGTTATTAGACCTTGTATCACGGCAACTATTCCGTGCATCAATGGAAAAAAATCAGTTTTATTGGATGTGGGTTCGAATGCGGATTGTAAGGTAGATGTGCTTTATCAATTCGCTGAATTAGGCTCATTGTACGCTGAACACATATTAAAAATAGAACAACCAAGAATAGGGTTGTTGAATATTGGAGAAGAAGAATCAAAGGGTAATCTTTTAACACAAGCAGTTTATAAGTTGCTCCAAGACTCAGATTCAATTAATTTTATTGGGAACGTTGAGGGTAGGGATATTTTTACAAACAAGGCAGATGTCATTGTTTGTGATGGCTTCACCGGAAATATCGTGTTAAAAGAAGCCGAAGGGTTTTACAATATGGTTAAGGCGAGAGGAATTGAAGATGATTACTTCAATTTGTTTAATTTTGAGAATTACGGCGGAACACCCATACTTGGAGTAAAAGGAAATGTGGTTATAGGCCATGGTTCCAGTAACGAAACTGCTGTATTAAATATGATTCTACATGCCCACCAAGTTGCTGAAAACAAGTTGTCGGTCAAAATCACTAAAGCATTTAAATAATGAGTAAAGTTCACGCGGCAATTACAGGAGTTCAAGGGTATGTTCCAGAAGACATTCTTTCGAACGAAGAATTAGCTAAAATCGTTGATACTTCTGACGAATGGATTACTACCCGAACGGGTATAAAAGAACGCCGAGTAATGAAGAATGGAGCCTCTTCAGACATGGCCGCTAAAGCGGTAGAAGGCTTGCTTCATAAAACAAATACCGACCCACTAGACATTGAGTTAGTCATTGTTGCCACAGTTACCCCAGATTATCCGTTTCCCAGCACCGCAAATGTGTTGTGCGATAAAACAGGCATGACAAATGCTTGGGGCTACGACTTAATTGCGGCTTGTTCAGGATTTATTTACGCAATATCCACCGCAGCACAGTTTATTGAAACAGGACGATATAAAAAAGTAGTTGTAGTTGGGGTTGATAAAATGACCTCGATTTTAGATTATGAAGACCGCACGACCTGTGTGATTTTTGGTGATGGAGCAGGGGCGGTCTTAATTGAACCGAACCATGAAGGAATGGGCATTCAGGACTTTATTCTTCGTAGTGATGGATCGGGAAGAGAATACTTATTACAACCGGCAGGCGGATCGGTTAACCCCGCAAGCATTTATACCGTTGAAAACAGAATGCACTATGTTAAACAAGAAGGCAAACAGGTGTTTAAATTTGCTGTAACGAACATGGCTGAAGTTTCCGCAGAAATCATGGAAAAAAATAACTTAAGTAGCGACGATGTTGCATGGTTAGTACCTCATCAAGCGAATTTACGTATAATCGATGCAACGGCTAATCGAATGGGGCTTCCTAAGGAGAAGGTAATGATTAACATTCAAAAATACGGTAATACCACAGCCGGAACACTACCGCTTTGTTTGTGGGATTATGAGAAACAATTGAAAAAAGGAGATAACATTATTTTGAGCGCCTTTGGAGGTGGATTTACTTGGGGCGCAGTGTATATTAAATGGGCATATAATTCTTAATTTTACAACATGAATAACGAAGAAATTAAAGATCTAATCAAACTGGTTTCAAAGCTTGGTCTTGGAAAAGTTGAAATTGAAAAGGATGGATTTAAGATTAACATTAAAGGACCAAACATGGTTCCATCTGGAGTTTATGTGGCGCCGCAAGTAGCCGCACCTCAAATAAATAACGCGCCAACGCCCGCACCCGCAGCGATCACGAGTGAGCCTGTTGTATCAACTCCATCGGAAAGCAGTTCAACTATTACGATTAAATCATCAATGATTGGAACCTTTTATAGGTCATCAAGCCCTGATAAACCAGCGTTTGTAGAGGTGGGTTCCGAAATCAAAAAAGGAGATAAAATTTGCATTATTGAGGCAATGAAATTGTTCAATGAAATCGAATCCGAAGTAAGCGGTAGAATTGTGAAAGTGCTTGTGGATGACGCTACACCCGTAGAATTCGATCAGCCCTTGTTCTTGGTTGAACCAGCATAACTAACACATATGTTTAAGAAAATTCTAATTGCCAATCGTGGTGAAATTGCCATGCGGGTTATTCGTACCTGCAAAGAAATGGGAATTAAAACAGTGGCGGTATATTCCACTGCAGATAAAGATTCACTACCCGTTAGGTTTGCCGACGAAGCGGTTTGTATTGGACCTCCCGTAAGTTCAAAGTCATACTTATCTATCCCTAATATAATTGCAGCAGCAGAAATCACAAATGCAGATGCTATTCACCCAGGATATGGATTCCTTTCTGAAAACGAAAAGTTTTCAAGAGTATGTCAAGAGCATGGCATCAAATTTATTGGTGCCCTTCCTGAACAAATTGCGGCTATGGGGGATAAAGCAACCGCAAAAGCAACAATGATTAAGGCCGGCGTACCATGTATTCCCGGTTCAGTAGGGCTCTTGAAAGATGTTGATGATGCAAAAGAAAATGCTACCCGGATAAAATATCCTGTTATTCTTAAGGCTACAGCAGGTGGTGGTGGAAAAGGAATGCGTATTGTTTGGAAAGAAGAGGACCTACAAGAAGCTTGGGATTCTGCCCGTCAAGAGGCAGCGGCAGCTTTTGGTAACGATGGTGTGTACATGGAAAAATTCATTGAAGAACCACGTCACATAGAAATTCAAATTGCTGGAGACCAATTCGGTAACGCTTGTCACCTTTCAGAAAGAGATTGTTCCATACAACGAAGACACCAAAAATTAGTAGAAGAAACTCCTTCGCCGTTTATGACCCCAGAGCTTCGGGATAAAATGGGTGAAGCAGCTATTAAAGCGGCAAAAGCCGTTCGTTATGAAGGCGTTGGCACTGTTGAATTTCTTGTTGATAAAAACCGTGATTTTTATTTCATGGAAATGAACACGCGAATCCAAGTAGAACACACCATTACGGAAGAGGTAA
Source organism: Crocinitomicaceae bacterium (assembly GCA_044347515.1). GTDB lineage: Bacteria > Bacteroidota > Bacteroidia > Flavobacteriales_D > Crocinitomicaceae > UBA952. The sequence goes on from JBIKUO010000018.1 coordinate 24,279, forward strand.
TAAATTTCGATTTGGTAAAAGAGCAAATTAAATTAGCCGCTGGCGAGAAAATTTCCGGAAAGAATTATACCCCAATTCTTCATGCAATTCAATGCAGAATTAACGCAGAAGACCCATACAATGATTTTAGACCCTCTCCAGGTAAAATAACAGACTATCATTCACCGGGAGGCCACGGAGTGCGAATAGATACCCACGTTTATGCGGGATATACCATTCCTCCAAATTATGATTCCATGATTTCAAAGTTAATTGTGGTGGCGCAAACGCGAGAAGAAGCCATACTGAAAATGCGTCGGGCATTGGATGAATATATCATTCAAGGGGTTAAAACTACGATACCCTTCCATCAGAAATTAATGCAAGATCCGAAGTTTATTGAGGGGGATTTTACCACCAAGTTCATGGAAACCTTCGTTTTGTAAGCTTAAAGTTTTAACTGAACTTCGTTCTTTTCGGGGTTTTTGTTTTGTTTGAAATTTTTCCAGGTAATTCAACAATTAAGTCACAGGTATATTTAAATTATCCCTAGAAGATTCGGCCATTATATTCGTTATATACCAATTGGGTTTTGGATCAAAAACAAATAATTACGGTGCACATTATTTATTAAGAAAAAAATAATAGCAACCATTGTAAAAACGTTTCGTTTTCTTGTCGTTTTGAGTTATTTTTATCAAAAAATTTGACCTATGCGACTACGGCTACTACTAATTTTATCTACAATTCTTACTATTCAAACGAATATTTCGTTTGCTCAAGCGTATTGTAATAATCCATTAGGAAGCCTTGCTCCTAACTTAACTTGGCAATATCAGACTCATTCTACCAGGGGTTTTTATACATTTAATGCTACTGCTGGGTGTACATATCAATTTACCTATTGTAGTAGTTTCGCTCCATTAGCGTCATACAGTGGGGATCCGTATATTACAATATCAACGGGCCCAACAAGTGGTGCGCAAACAACTAACGACGATTATTGTGGACTCGGATCTTACCTTTCTTGGACAGCGCCGTCTACGGGGTTGTTTTATTTTAACGTGGGTAATTGCTGTGGACCAGGATGTGGTGCTCATGGTTCCAGAACTTTTGGTTATCGTTCTACGAATTGTGCAGGTGGAGTAACGTCACCAACTAGTATAACAGCAAGTTCTGCAACGATATGTGCAGGTCAATCAGTTACGTTGACGGCTAACGGTGCAATGGGAACACAGTTTTGGTACACAGGGTCATGTGGTGGGACACAAGTGGGCACAGGCGCAACATTAACCGTAAGCCCAAACACTACGACTACATATTTCGTTAATAATAACAGTGGCGGACAATTTAGCCCAAGTTGTGCAACGATTACTATAACGGTAAACCCTTCTCCTCCTGCGCCAACGGCAACGGGGAACACCGTTTTGTGTGGCCCGGGCAGTACCACCTTAACCGCGAGTGGTGGAAATAGCTATGTGTGGTATTCAAATGCTAATGGCACAGGTCAGCTAGGAACATCTCCAACGTATACAACCTCAGTAATAAATACTACAACAACCTATTATGTGCAAGCCGCTGCGGCGAATGTCGTTACACCCGGTTCGCAAACTTTTAACTTTACCGGTTCTCAGCAATCTTGGACGGTTCCCAACGGGGTAACGTCCATTAATTTTACAATTGCAGGAGCGAAAGGAGGTAATGGTAATTCGGGTTTAGCCGGAGGAAACGGTGCCACCATGACGGGTGCTTTGGCAGTAACTCCAGGACAAACTATTTTTATTAATGTAGGAGGACAAGGCACGGTAAATGCTGGTGGATTTAATGGAGGTGGTAATGGAGGTTCAGGTGCTGGCGGGGGCGGAGGAGCTTCTGATATTCGCGTGGGCGGAAATGCTTTGGCTAATAGGGCTATTGTAGCTGCTGGTGGAGGAGGTTCGGGAGCCTATGCAGGCTATACCCCAACTGCGGGTGCAGGAGGAACAGGAACTTTTTGTGGCGCTCCATGGGGTTACGGTGGTTCAAATGGAGGTGGTTGTACTGCGGGAACATCTGGAGGTTGTGCCGGAGGAGCGGCACCTTCTTATGGAACAGGAGGCGCAGGAGGCGGATTGTCCAGCGGCGGCGGAACAGCAGGTTCTGGTGGAGGTGTATTAGGTCAAGCGGGCTCTCTAGGTCTAGGCGGAAATGGTGGAACATCGGTATATGGCGCCGGTGGTGGCGGTGGCGGATTCTATGGCGGTAGCGCAGGTATGTCTGGCAGTGGCGGGTGTCATGGCGGAGGTGGAGGTGGTTCATCATATGCGAATCAAGCGATTGCGTCAGCACTTACTCACACTGGAGGAAATAATAATACGAATGGTTATTGTACAATTACATGGTCAGGTTCAGGATGTGGTTCCCCATTATTTCCAATAACAGTTACCGTAAATCCCGCACCAACAATTACAGTGGCAGGTGTAACGATATGTTCAGGACAAACGGCAACATTGTCGGCAACAGCCAATGTACCTGGTGGAACATTTACATGGAGTCCAGGTAATTTAACAGGTTCTTCGGTAACTGTAACTCCGAATGTAACAACCCAATATACGGTTTCGTATTCAGTGCCTAATTGCAATTCATCAACAGCTACGGCAACAGTAACAGTAAATCCCTCACCTGCTGCACCGACAGCGAATAATGTAACATTGTGCGGCCCGGGTATAGCTACGTTAACAGCCGTAGGAGGACAAAACAACAATTATGTTTGGTTTTCAAACGCGAACGGTACGGGTCAACTTTCAATTAATGCGAGTTATACCACCCCAACCCTATCAACAACGACTACATATTATGTTGGTACAGCCGCACAAGGTGGTGCGGTAAATGGTACACAGACATTTAATTATACAGGCGGCATCCAAACATTTACGGCTCCAGTAACCGGTAACTATACCGTAACGTTATTTGGAGCACAAGGAGGTAACGGCTTAAATACAACAGGAGGCTTGGGAGGTCAAGCCACAGGTTCATTAGCTTTAACAGCTGGTCAAACGATTAGTGTATATGTTGGTGGTAAGGGAGGCAATGCCGGCGGAGTAATGGGTTGGAATGGCGGCGGACAAGGCGGATTAGATGTAGGAGCAGGACAACATGCGGGAAGTGGTGGTGGAGCAACAGACATTCGAGTTGGAGGAACGGCTTTAGCAAACAGAGTAATTGTAGCCGGAGGAGGCGCTGGAGGTGGTAGAGATGCGACAACGGGAGTTGGTGGTGGAACTTCAGGCACCACGAGTGCGAACTTTAGTTCAGGCTACGGTGGCACCGGTGGCACACAAGTAGGAGGAGGATTAGCATGGACTTTGGTTCGGGGGGCAACCCACGGAACACTTGGTCAAGGAGGAAATGGCTCCACAGGATATAACGCAGCCGGAGGCGGCGGCGGTGGCGGTGGATACTATGGCGGCGGTGGCGGAACGTCAACGCAAAACCACGGATCCGGATGGTCTGCCGGTGGTGGTGGTGGCTCGTCCTTTCTTGGAGGAGTTGCGGCAGGTAGCACAACGCAAGGCGTGAGAAGTAATGATGGCTTGTGTACGATTACATGGTCGATCAACGCGATTGGTTGTCCATCCGCTCTTACTCCAGTAACGGTAACAGTAAACCCTGTTCCTGTGGTAACGGTAACCAATGATACGGTATGTGCTGGACAACAAGCAATATTAACAGCGACATCAACGGTTCCTGGTGGAACGTTTACTTGGTCACCGGGTGGAGCCACAGGATCTACAATAACGGTTACCCCAAATACAACCACGACTTATACGGCAACCTACGCGGTAGCGGGTTGTCCTCCTGTAACAGGTACCGGAACGGTAACAATCAACCCACTTCAACCAATTACAGGAACCTTGACGGCTTGTTTGGGCTTAACATCTCAATTGGCGAATGCGGTAACTCCAGGCACATGGAGCAGCTCGAATCCCGGCGTAGCAACAATTTCTGTATCAGGTCTAGTAACGGGAGTGAGCCCAGGAACGAGCACCATAACGTACAACGCTTCAAATGGATGCAGTACAACAAGTCAATTCACCGTATTTCCACAACCGGTATTAACAGCAACACCAAGTAATGTATTGTGTTTTGGAGGTACAGGGTCAGTAAGTTTAAGTGCCGCAGGAGCGAATGCACCGTATACCTATGGAGGTTCACCAACGCAGAATTTACAACCAGGAACATATACGTACACAGCAACAAGTGTTGATGGCTGTGTTTCGGCACCAGTAAGTGTAACGATTACGCAACCCCAAGCCGCATTAGCATTAAGCACCACGCAGGTGAATGTATTGTGTAGTGGTAACAATACAGGCTCAATAAATTTAACAGTTACCGGCGGTACTGCCCCTTACACATATGCATGGAGTAACAATACATCACTTGAAGACCCAACAGGATTAGCAGCCGGAACATACACGGTAACAGTAACGGACGCAAATGGTTGTACCGCAACTTCAACGGTAACGATTTCTCAACCATCCACACTTACTTCAAGTTATACGCAAGTAAATGTTGGATGTTTTGGAAACAATACGGGTTCTATTAACCTAACGGTAACCGGCGGTACCGCCCCTTACACCTATGCATGGAGTAACCAGTCGATTACGGAGGATTTAAATAACATTCCTTCGGGTGTTTACACCGTAACTGCCACGGATGCAAACGGATGTACCACGACCCAAACAGTCACAATCACTCAACCCCAAGCCGCATTAGCATTATCCACCACGCAAGTGAACGTATTGTGTTTTGGAAACAGTACAGGGTCTGTAAATTTAACGGTAACCGGTGGTACTGCGCCTTACAATTTTTTATGGTCAAACCAAGGAACAGCGGAAGACCCAACGGGAATGGCTGCGGGCGCATATACAGTCACTGTAACCGATGCGAATGGATGTACTGCGCAAACAAGTGTTACGATTACACAACCTCAGGCGGGATTGGCATTAAGTACCACGCAGGTGAATGTATTGTGTAATGGTAATAATACAGGCTCAATAAATTTAACAGTTACCGGCGGGACAGCTCCTTACACGTATGCATGGACTAATAACACAACACTTGAAGACCCAACGGGATTAGTAGCCGGAACGTATACGGTAACAGTAACGGATGCAAACGGGTGTACCGCAACTACAACAGTAACGATTACTCAACCCCAGGCGCCATTAACTTTAAGTACGACACAGGTAAATGTATTGTGTTTTGGAAACAGCACGGGATCCATTAACCTAACGGTAACTGGCGGCACGGCGCCATATACGTATGCCTGGAGTAACAACACTACACTTGAAGACCCAACAGGATTAGCATCTGGAACATATACTGTTACAGTAACGGATGCGAATGGATGTACGGCTCAAACGAGTGTTACAATCACCCAACCCCAAGCGGCATTAGCATTATCTACCACGCAAGTGAACGTATTGTGTTTTGGAAACAGTACAGGTTCAGTAAACCTAACGGTGACTGGCGGTACGGCGCCTTACAATTATTTATGGTCAAACCAAGGAACAGCAGAAGACCCAACGGGAATGGCTGCGGGCGCATATACGGTCACAGTAACCGATGCGAATGGATGTACTGCGCAAACAAGTGTAACGATTACACAACCTCAGGCGGGATTAGCATTAAGTACCACGCAAGTGAATGTATTGTGTTTTGGAAATAGCACAGGATCAGTTAACCTTACAGTTACTGGAGGTACAGCTCCTTATACGTATGCATGGAGTAACAACACAACACTTGAAGACCCCACGGGATTAGCAGCCGGAACGTATACGGTAACAGTAACGGATGCAAATGGATGTACCGCAACTTCAACAGTAACGATTACACAACCCGCAAGTGCTGTTTCGGTGACTACTCAATCCCAAAATATTTTGTGTTTGAATGGCACGGGGAGTGTAAATTCAACCCCAACCGGAGGCGTGCCGCCTTATACGTATTCATGGACAAACAATGCCGTGACTCAAAACATTACAAATCTTCAAGCGGGTTCTTATACGGTTACTGTGCAAGATGCGAACGGCTGTACAGCTCAATCCACCGGAACAGTATTAACAACCCTAAGCCCATTGCCTGTACAGATTTTGAATATTACGGGTACCACGATATTAACCTGTACGAATCCAACGATTGTGTTACAAGCAACAGGAGGGGTTACTTACAATTGGAGCGGAGGCTCTACGCCATTGAATGATACAAATTCGATTACCCAACCGGGTTTATATACAGTGAACATGGTTGACCCGAATGGATGTCCTGTATCACAAACGATAACCTTAACACAGAACATTACCCCTCCAACACCTGGCATCACAAACATTACGGGTACCACAATTATAGATTGTAATGCTCCGAGCATTGATTTACAGGCAACAGGAGGCGGAACATATCAATGGAATAATAACTTAGGAACGTCTGCGAATGTAAACATTACTCAGGCGGGCTCTTACACTGTGGTAGTTACGGCAGCGAATGGTTGTCAGGATAGCTCAACGGTAGCTATTACCGTTGCTCCAGTTCCAGCAGTTACGGTAAACGACACTACGATATGTTCAGGTCAGAGCGTTACATTGACGCCAACATATTATCCGGCAGGAGGTCAAGCGGTATGGACGAATGGACAATTAACACCGAGTATAACTGTGAGTCCAAATACAACGACGATGTATAGTGTTTTATACACGTGGAATGGTTGTACTGCCACGGATGATATAACTGTCACGGTAAATCCTACGCCTACGGTAAGTGTAAACAATCCAAACATATGTTTCGGAGACACCACCCTTTTAACCGCGACGCCAAATCTACCGAATGGGGTATATAATTGGATTACTGCGAATGAAACCACACAAAGCATTAGTGTAAATCCACAAGTTACCACGACGTATGATGTAGAATATACATTGAATGGATGTACAAGCGCAATAGCAACGAGTACAGTAACGGTTACACCATTACCGATAATTACAGTTCCGAACATTATAATTTGTGAAGGAGCAACAGGTACCTTAACGGCAACGGCAAATGTTGCAGGGGGAACTTATACATGGTCTCAAGGAGGTACAACAGCCTCAATTATGGAAGGACCTCAAACGACGACAAGTTATAACGTGAGTTATACAGTGAATGGCTGTACAAGTAATACAGAGAACCCAACAATTACAGTGAATCCGTTGCCAAATGTAAGCTTTACAGCAGACACAACCTCGGGCTGTGTACCGGTAGTAGTTAACTTAAGTGCAGACACTACGGGCCAGCAAGCAAGCTACACGTGGTCATCAAACGGAGGAGGAGGAAGTGTCGGCGCAAACGCACAAATGAATTTTGGAGTTGGTGGATGTTATGACGTAACGTTAACAGCTACACTAAACGGATGTTCTTACAGTGTTACCCAACCTGACTTTGTATGCGTGCAAGATTATCCACAAGCGAGTTTCGAGGCTAATCCACCATCTTTTACAGAATCAACACAGATGCTTAATTTCAACAACACAAGTGTTGGGGCAACAGGATATGTGTGGAATTTTGGAGATGGGAACGTGTCAAATCAGGAGTATCCGGAACATTTATTCCAAGGCACCAATGATGGATACACGATAACTCTTATTGCATCTACATCTATGGGTTGTATGGATAGTACCTCGCTAACTATACCAGCAAATTTGGGTGCGGTATATTATATCCCAAATAGCTTTACACCGGATGGTGACAAGTATAATCAAACGTTTAAACCAGTGTTCTCAACGGGAATTTCTACTGATGGATATGAGATGTTGATTTATAATCGTTGGGGTGAAATTATGTTCGAATCCAAAAACATTAATGTCGGTTGGGATGGATCGTATGGTGTAGAAGGTCTGGATTGTCCTTCAGGAACCTATACGTATAAAATCACTTTTACGCTTATTGGAGGGTTACAAGAACAATCCATCATGGCAGGACATGTGAATTTATTAAGATAATAAGCAACCCTATGTTAAGCTTAGCGTTAAATTAACTTAATTTGCAGGCATATAAATAAGATGAAAAATTTCTATTCGATAATATTATTTTTGGCATTAGTTTTTGGGATGAATGCCCAAACTCAAATTAGCGTTGGTAATCAGGTTAATACCTTTACCTCCATGATTCGTGGATACCACTTCACCGCACCAACTAATTTCACCATCTGCGGTATTGAAGTGCCTACAACAGCATCGAATGGATTGCAGACTGTGCGCGTTGTTCGATTTACTGCCGCTGCTCCGCCAGCATTCCCGGGAACAACCAATGCCTTTACTCAGCTATTTTCAGCGACAAATCAACCGAATGGTATAATCCCTTGTAACATACCTGTTACCGCAGGTCAAATTATTGGAGTCTACGGCGTTCGCGGGGCTTGCGTAAACACTTATGGTCCAGCAAATTTTGTAACAACAATTTCAGGATTCCCAACTACCTTAAGGAGAAGTGGTATGCAGTCGTGTCCAACTGGAGGCCAACCTATGGCTAACATATGGTCTGAGGTTTCTTATAATATTGGTAGGGTTTGGATGTACATTAACTGCTGCGCGGCTCCAACGGCGGTTGCTACGAACAACGGTCCGATTTGCGCGGGTTCCCCATTGAATCTTTCCATTACACCAAGTCCCGCGGTACCATTAAATGGAAATTATACGTATGCTTGGACTGGACCAAATGGCTTTACATCGAATCAGCAAAACCCAACGATTGCCAATCCAACAGCTGCCGCAGCGGGCACTTATTCTTGTACGATAACCTCAAATTGTGGTAATGTAACAGCAACTACACAAGTTGTTGTAAACCCTACGCCGGTGGCATCGATTACAAACAATACCGGAACCACGAATATTGATTGTAATGCACCCGTAATCAATGTAACCGCAAATGGTGGCGGAACGTATTCTTGGGACAACGGCTTAGGAACAAATGCATCGGTTGGGATAACGACGGCAGGGACATTTACTGTAACAGTTACAAATGCTCAAGGATGCACGAATACCTCATCGATTACAACAACCGTTGCGCCAACACCAACTATTTCAATGAACCCTGCTACGATCTGTACAGGGCAATCAACAACATTGGTTGCAACAACGTCACCCGCTGGTGGTGTTATTTCTTGGAATACAGGACAAAATACCAATTCAATTACGGTTAATCCAATGCAAACAACAACATACACTGCCATTTACACATGGAATGGTTGTTCAGCAACGGATTCTGCGGTTGTAACAGTTAACCCAACGCCAACTGTTGCTGTAAATAGTGATACGATTTGTAACGGAGACACGACCTTGCTAACAGCTACTCCGGATTTACTTGGTGGAACTTTTCTATGGTCTAATAATCAAACAACACAATCAATAAACGTTAATCCAGGATTACCGGGCACCACATACTCTGTTACCTATACCTTAACCGGATGTACTGCTCAAGCTTCAGGGACTGTTACCGTAAATCCTGTTCCGGTATTGTCAATCGCGCCGTTGACAATGTGTTATGGAGAAACAGGAACCTTAACCGCCGTGCCAAATTTACCTGGCGGTACATTTTTGTGGACGCCTACAAATGAAACCACAAATACCATTACCGTTGCGCCACTTGCATCAACGACATATCAAGCCCAATATGTGCTTAATAATTGTTTAAGCAATTTAGCCAATGGAATAGTTACCATCAAGCCTTTACCCCTTATGGATTTCAGTTTAGATACAACTTGGGGCTGTATTCCACTAAATGTAACAATGTCAATTGACTCACCAAATCCTGCAACAACATATCAATGGGCATCAACAAATAATTTTTCAGGTACAGGACCATCGGTTCAGAATCTATATACAGCGGGTGGATGTTATTCAATTTTTGTAGTGGGAACTTTAAATGGTTGCGTTGATAGTGCCTCAATGTTAGGAGCCGTATGTACAGAGGGATTCCCAACCGCTGAATTTTCATCTTCTGTTGCGGTGTTTACAGAATCCTCACAATCAGTTGAATTCACTAATTCTAGTATTGGAGGAATTAATTATGTGTGGAATTTTGGAGATGGTGAATCTTCTACAGAATTCTCTCCATCCCATATGTTTATTGGAACCCAGGCTGGATACACTGTTTCATTAACGGTTTCCACAGCATTTGGCTGTGCAGATAGTACGGAAATTTCTATTGGGGCTCAAGTTGGGGGGTTGTATTATATTCCAAATGCCTTTACGCCAGACGGTGATCCATTTAATCCGACGTTTAGACCACTCTTTCCGGTTGGTTTCGACCCGTATAACTATAATATGTTAATTTACAACCGTTGGGGTGAGGTAGTTTTTGAAACAAATAACTTGGAAGTAGGGTGGGATGGTTCTTTTGGGATAGAAGGATTAGATGCTCAACCTGGGGTTTACACGTATTTCATCAACATAAAAATGCCTGATGTAGACAAAATGATGCAGTTCACAGGGCACGTTACATTGGTAAGATAATCTTAAAAAAAGTTAATAGGCTTCACATTTGTTTTTTTCATGCAGAACTTAGTGCCTTGTTGTGATAAATAAAGTACGTATTAAGTTTCTGACTACATCTGCTATTGTCTTAGTGGGAGTGCTTGGAATATATGAGCTATTTCAATTAATTCAACTGTATAGTGAAAAAAAAACCAGCTTTAATAATGAGGCGGTTCGTACGGTTGAGAAGATTGGTTATATTCATGAAAAGCTAGTTGATAATCAACGATATAACGCTATTATTCGTCAGGATTTTAGTGCTCAATACAAAAAAATCATTGAACGTGAATTCGAAGGAATGTTGGCATCAAACCAACAAATATCCATAAAAGACACCAGCATAGTTATTAACAATAAAATAGAACCCTATTTAGTTATTAAAGGTTCTACTCGAGATACGCTTTCTGGCGTTAGAACAGAGCAAACCACGCTAATTAAGGATGTTCGTCAATTACAAGATTTCGTGTCATCCTCCAAAAACGGTAATACTCAAGCATCAGAGAATATTACAATACACCTTAATCAAAAACTCTTGCAACACATTTTTAAAAAAGCAAAATTCATGAATGAATTAATGCTTCAAGCCTTTAAAGAGAACGTATACAATAAGCCCCAACAGCGCATCAATTTAGCATTACTTGATTCTGTTATATTAACCGAACTTAAACGCCAAGATCTCCCAACTAAATATCAATTTACCATAATCTTAGAAGAAGGTACACCCTTAAAGTTTAATGGCCAAAACGCGACCTATACTACCAGAAAACAGCGTGTAAAGGGCTTTTCTACGGTGCTCTTCCCAACAGATAAAATCAACGAAAAGTTGTATCTAACCATTTATTTTCCAAAAGAACGATCCTTTTTGCTAAAAGGAATGAAGTCGTATTTTATTATTACTGGTTTATTAGGATTTTTGATGATTTCTACTCTGTTTTTTTTGATTCGCACCATAAAAGAACAAAAGGAAGTGTCAGAGATCAAATCGAATTTTATTTCCAACATGACTCATGAATTTAAAACACCGATTTCAACGATTTCATTGGCTTGCCAAGCCTTAAGCGATAAAGATGTAGTATCGCACCCAACTACCCAAGAAATTTCACCGTACATTAAAATGATAGAGGAGGAGAATAAGCGTCTTGGTAATTTGGTAGAAGGTATTCTTCAGAGTGCATTAATCTCTAACGGAGATTTAGTGCTTAATAAGGAAGTAGTAAATCTCTATGAGATAATTCAAAAACAAGTTGAGATCGCCACATTTCAAAAAACGAATAGACCTACCATTTTGATCGAACAAAAGGGCGATCCCAGGGAATTGATTGCGGATAAATTACACCTCACGAATTTAATTGCTAACCTAATAGAAAACGCCTGTAAATATTCTCCACAAAGCCCCATAATTAATATTTTAATTAGTTACCAAAATAATAATATTCACTTGTTCGTTAAAGACCAAGGAATTGGAATACCTAAAGAGTATTTACCTAAGATTTTTGATAATTTATATCGTGTCCCAACCGGTGACATTCATAATGTAAAGGGATTCGGATTAGGCTTAAGTTATGTTAAAGCAATTTCTGATGCACATGGTTGGAAGATTCATGTAGAAAGTGAAGTAGGAAAAGGAACGGTATTTGAGTTAATATTTAAATAAAAACAATGAAACAACATTTTTTATTAGCGGAGGACGATGAAAACCTAGGGGCTTTATTATCCACATATCTTAATTCTAAAGGATTCCAAACAAAATGGGTTAAAAATGGAGAAGAAGCAATTTCCTATTATCACTCATTTAATAATGCTATAGATTTTATCATTTTGGATGTTATGATGCCAGACAAGGATGGGTTCTCAGTAGCTAAAGAAATTCGACTTACCGATAAGAAAACACCAATTTTATTCCTAACTGCTAAAAGCATGAAGGATGATAAATTAAAAGGATTTGAGGTGGGGGCGGATGATTATCTTACGAAGCCCTTCGCGATGGAAGAATTGATTGCGAGAATACAAGCAATAATGAGAAGAACAGGAGATAGTTCCTTGGTTAAAGAAGAAAAATTATCCATCGGTTCTTTAGATTTTGATCCAAATAAAAGTATTCTATATTCAAAAGATGGTGAAAAGAAATTAACGACTAAGGAAAATGCGCTGTTAACACTTTTGGTTCGAAATATCAATGAAGTACTTGATCGCCAAGCGACCTTGAGAGCTATATGGGGAGATGATAATTACTTTAACGGGAGAAGCATGGATGTATATATCGCTAAACTTAGAAAGCTTCTAAGTGAGGATCCGAATATTGAAATCATGAATATCCATGGTATCGGCTTTAAATTGATTATTAAATAACCCCTACCTTTGAGGCATGCAAAAGCGATTCTTTTCGAGTTTAGCACTGTCTCTTTCTTTAAACCTTTTGATAAAACCCATTTCAGTTCTAGTTATTGATGCGGGTGTTCAACGTGTATTGGGAAATGAAGTCTATGGGCAATATTTTGTCTTATTAACGCTTACCTTAGTTTTTAATATTTTTCTTGATCTTGGCATTAACAATTTTACTACCCGGTATATTGCTCAAGATGAATCACATTTAAATCAACATGTTAGTCGAGTTTTCTATTTAAGACTTATCCTGTTTTTATGTTACGCTATATCGGTTTTTGGCACCGCGAGGCTTATACATATAGCTCCCAGTCAGTATATGTTATTAAGCCTTCTTGTGTTAAATCAATTTTTAATTCAATCCATAGCCTTTATTAGAAGTTTGTTTGCGGGCTTACACTTATTTAAAACAGATACGTTTATTTCAGTATTGGATAGGGCTTTACTTATCTTGATTATGGGGTCTGGCCTGTTGTTTTCAATACCAAGCATTACCATCAATAATTTTGTGCTTGCACAAACGGCATGTTATTTTGGCACCTTTCTTTTAGCAAGTTGGTTGATTCGAAATCAGATAAAATCCATAATCCCAGTATTTGATACTGTTTATATAATCGATATTTTGAAGAGAAGTGCACCATATGCTTTGTTAGTCCTCTTAATGCTATTATACAACCGTTCGGATGTAGTACTCTTAAAGCAAATTGCTCAAGACGGCAATTATCAAGCGGGAATTTATGCTCAGGGATATCGCTTGTTAGATGCTTTTTATATGCTTGGGATGATTTTCGCCGGTCTATTGTTTCCTGTATTTAGTAGAATGATTCATCAGCGGAGCCACGAATTAAGTGAATTGGTTCAAGTTTCAGGCAAGCTTTTAATTGGAGGGGCTATTGGGATTATGTTTGTGTCTATGTATAACGGGCCTCTTCTTCTCCAATTTATATACGGAGATAAAGTTGATGGTCAATCAATTACCGTGTTTGTTTATTTAATGATTGCTTTCATGGCTATGAGCTTTAATTTTATTTTCGGTACCTTATTAACGGCAGGTGGGTTTTTGCGGGCCTTAAATCTTTCGGCCTTAGTAGGGGTTCTTGTGTCCGTTTGTTTTAATATATTCCTAATTCCTTTATACGGGGCCGTAGGCTGTGCCATTGCCGCATTAATTACGCAAGTGGTTGTATCTTTTATTCTTGTGTTAATATCAGCAAAAAAGTTACGTATTTATTTTAGCGTTAAATCCTTACTGGCTTTTATTGGCTTCACATCTTCTTTGTTTGCCATAAAAATGACACTTAATTTAGGTTCTTCAATGCTTCAAACATTCTTGGCGGATGTTTTAATAGTCTGTGTTTTTGCCTTTTTATTTTCAATAGTTGATCTTAAGTCCCTTCGAAAGATTTGGCAATTAAAAGAGGATGCTCAATAATATTGATAAGTTATCGTTTTTACAAGTCTTTGAATAGCTGTATCTTCGCAGCACAATTTTTCATACATGAATAATCAACAAGAAGGCTTAAAAAACGCAAGTGAGGGATTAATTCAGTTTATTTGGATTAATCGAAAAAAACTTATGTTATTTACGTTCGCAGCGGCAGTGATTTCTGGTGTTGTTGCTTTTTTAATGACCCCATTATATTTAAGTACTGCGGTTGTTTTTCCAGCAGCAACTAGCAGCGTGTCTTTCTCTGAACAACGAAATGCTAAAGCAGCAGCCATGGATTTTGGTGAGGAAGAACAGGCAGAACAATTGGTGCAAATTCTTCAAAGTTCAAGAATTAGAGATAAAGTGGTTTCTGAATTCGAACTAATGAAACATTATGAAATAGATTCGAAAGGCGCCAATAAATATTTTAAGTTAAATGAGGCCTACAACAATCATATATCATTTAATCGTACGCGCTTCGGTTCTATTCGAATCGATGTGCTTGATGAAAATCCGGCTTTAGCGGCTAAAATTGCAAATAAAATTGTGGATTTGATTGATACGGTAAAGAATGAGATGATTGCTGAGCGTACCGTTCCAGCCTTTAAGGTAAATGAGCGTAAATTGGCTCAAATGAAACGGGATAGAGATGCGATTTTAAGAAAGTTAGATAGCTTGGCTGATTTAGGCGTCATAGCCTTAGATGTTCGTTCAAATTTATTCCAAGCATACGTTGATTCTAAAAATCCGGAAGACAGAGCTGAATTAAAAAAGAAGATTGACGTCAACATGAAATATGGGGCAATGTATGACGGACTGGAATATATGCGGAATGAAAAAATTGTGAAAATAGAAGATTTTAATATCTCGTATGAGCAAGCGGAGTCCGATGCAAATACAAAGTTCAATCATAAGTTTATTGTAGAGCGTGCGGTTAAAGCGGATAAAAAAGAGAAACCAAAAAGATCGGTTATTATTTTAGTATCTACTGTAGCGGCATTTTTCATAGGTCTATTTTCTTTGTTGTTGTGGGAGAAATACAAGGAACTTCGGGCCTCTTAAGGTTAAATACGGGTTTATTAACGATTGCTGGATCAGCTATTGGATTGCTTATGGGGTTGGCCTTCTATTTTGATTGGCTTTATCTTCTTTCCATTCCAATAATTCTAGCAGTTTGTTACACGGCAATTTACCACATTGAATTGCTATTTCAATCGATTGTTTTTTTTGCCCCACTTTCAATTAATATTGAAGAATACACGGATCAATTTGGACTTTTTGTTCCAACAGAACCCTTGTTATTTGGATTGATGCTTCTATTTGCATTTTATCAATTGAAATCAAAATTAATAGACCCTCAGTTTTTTAGGCACCCGCTTGTTTTAATATTAGTAGGTTATTTGGCGTGGTTAATTATTTGCAGCATTACCAGTACACATCCTGTCGTTTCCTTTAAATCAGTATTGTCTCGGTTATGGTTCATCGTTCCAGTATTGTTTTTTGGTACGGCCTTGTTATTCAAGGAAAAATCAATTTCTCGGTTTTTTTGGTTGTTAACGATTGGTACCGTTCTGGTTATACTATTTACCTTGTTAAATCATGCGAGTTATGGCTTTGGTGAAAAAGAAAGTCATTGGGTAATGTCCCCGTTTTACAAGGACCATACGATTTACGGTGCGGCGGTGGCCTTGGTTGTTCCCTTTCCTGTCATGCTATTTCTAATGAAAAAACAATCCCCATTGCTTTCATTTATTCTAGGGCTCTTATTTTTGATTATTATGTTAGGCTTGTATTTTTCATATACACGCGCGGCATGGTTAAGTGTTTTTGGTGCAATCATCGTACTTGCGTTAGTGATTTTTAAGGTGCGATTTAATGTTGTGTTTGCATTGGGGCTTATAGCGTTAATAACCTTAGTTTGGAAGCGAGATGATATTCAAATGGAGTTGGCAAGAAACAAAACTGAACATACAACAGAAGCCTTTGATGAACGCCTACAAAGTGCAGCAAATGTCACGACGGACGCCTCTAATTTGGAGCGTATAAACAGGTGGTCCTGTGCCTTGGAAATGTTTAAAGAACGACCGATTTTTGGTTTTGGCCCCGGGACTTATTCCTTTGAGTATGCGCGTTTTCAAGAACCTGAGAACCTAACGATTATTTCAACAAATTTTGGAGATATGGGCAATGCGCATAGCGAGTATCTAAGTGCATTATCTGAAACAGGTCTATTAGGCTTTATACTCTTTATTGCGTTTGTTGTGAGTATATTCTATTATTTGGTTGTTTTTATTCAACGTGTAAGAACCATAAACAGATCATATTTTATTCTGGGATGTGGCATGTTGTTTTCAATTTCAACGTATTTTATTCACGCGTTTTTGAATAACTTTTTAGACACAGATAAAGCTGCAGTTCCTATTTATGGAATGATCGCAGTTTTATTTGTTTTGAATAAACGACTATCTGCTCAGCCAAACGGAAGGGTTTAGCGGGGTTGTATTGATTCCACTTACACTATGGATTTCAAAGTGTAACGTTGAAATGTTCCCTTCCGAAATTAAGGAACCTAGGTTTTGTTTAGCACTGACCTTTTGCCCTACACTTACAGATACCGAGGATAAGTTACTATAAACAGATCTATAATTCCCGTGTTTAATAATTACAACCTTTCCTGCTCCAGCAATACTAAACACAGAACTAACTTCTCCCTCAAATACTGCGCGAACTCCAGCACCAGCGCTACAAGATATATCTATACCATTGTTGTTTTCGTATACATCTTTCAGCGTTGGGTGCGCGTTTTTACCAAAGCGACTTGTAATGGTTCCGTTCGAAACAGGAGAGGGTAAGGTTCCTTTGTTCGTTTCGAAATTTTTACCAGCTACGGAACCTTCTGAAGACAACGTTTCTGGCTTGTATGTAGGTGCCGGGGTTGACGATGTTGTTTTCGTTTTATTTCCTTCTGACCCGCTGGTATTTGTGGCCGTTTTTGGTTTTTCTTTTTCCTTTTCTTTACGTCGCTGTTCCTCTTTTCGCGCTTCAGCCAATATTGCTGATTGAATTTGTGTTTCGATTTTTTTTCTCTTTTTTTCTTCTTCTTTTAATTGAGTTAACAGCTTCTCTTCCTCCTTTTTAAGTTTTGAATAAGATTTTTCTTTTTGTTGTTTATCTGCTTCTATTTTTGATTTTTCAGCTTTTTTCTCACTTAAGGTAAGTTCCTTTTCTGTTTTCTCAGAATTGATTTCTCCAATTTCACGTTCGATCAATGCGCGATGTTGTTTGATTAAGTCTACTTGTCGCCGTTGAAGATGTGCTACCTTTTTCAAATAACTATTTCTTCGGATTGCTTCTTGATACGTTCTTGCTGATAATAGAAACATCAAACGGCCCGTATTATTCCTTTTTTTATATGCAAATCGCAACATTTTACGATATTGGTTTTTTAATTTAATCAAGCGCTTCTTTAGGCGGCTAACATCGTTTTTTTTCTGAAGTATTTTAATTTCAGCCATTCGTACTTGACTATCGAATACACGAACCAATGCCTCTCTACTCTTGATCTGATTGTCAAGTAAACGCACTTCCTTCAATGACGTATTTGAATTTGCTTGAACCTTTTTTAAGAGTGTTTTAGTCTGAGCGATCTTCTTCTCAAGCTTACGTTGTTCTTTTTTTAGATTATCAGGGTTTTGTTGACAGATTCCTTGAAACGATAGGAATAACAAAACGAGCATTAAATTACTTACAAGGCGCATAATCATCTGGTATTTGAAGATAGATTTCTTGAGGAATGTCCAATTCGAATTTATCATACGTGAACAGCACATTTATGTTCCGGTCATTGGATTTAATGGCAATCATAAAGCTAGAAGGAATGAACATGTCTTTATGTCTTTGCCATGAAAGATATTGCACGCGCGCTGTGGTAGCATCTTCTTTACTTGTGATTTCTTGCCAATCCAGGCGAGGAGAATTAACAGATGAAGCATAGCGGTATAATATTGTTTTTTCACCCAACAACACACCATTTACATAGCAGGAGTCACCACGTGAGCTTAAACTGTCGTTGTAATTAAGTGCATCATTATATCCTAAGGGCAGTCCAAGAAACAGCTCTTGTATATTTTTTAACGACAATTCAACGCCAAGGAGTTCTTTAAACGAAGCAATGCTCTTTTTTCCATAACAGCGGTCTTTTTTGTTAACATAAATTAGGCTATCTGTAGTAGCCAGCGCGTTAAATACGGGTATAGAAGCAAAGGAAATGAGTGCGTTTAAGGCACTATCCTTAGTACATTTTATGCTTGTTTTGAAGGCAAACTTTTTATTTCCATCAGAATAGTTCGTGGTATATTTACCATACATCCACTGCCATGGTTGATTATGAACACTATCTAACCATTTATTTTTTTTAGGTAACAATACCGTGGTGTCTTTGGACTCGATTTTCGGATCGCTTATATCTACCGTATGAAGTTTCCGAGCACAAGAACTAAAGAACAGGGTTATAATAACACTGAATGAAATAACAAGTGGTTTCATAGCTTTTTGATTTTTTGCTTTAGCCGTTCGGTTTGGTTGCCCAAACTCACGGCATTTAACCAATAATATTTTGCCTTTTGTAGGTCGCCTGAGCGAAATGCACAATCTCCGAGCCATTCTTCACCTAATTTTTGTGGATATCCATGAATAATGGCTTTTTCTATCCATGAATTTGCTAAAAGCAAATCGTTTTTTATATAGTATAGGCGGCCCTTGATGGCCATGTATTTTGCATTGCTTGGATCTATACTTATGCATTGATTTAGCAGTGAATCTGCATAGGGTAAAAGTTCAGATACCTCCATGCTTTCATTCGCTATATCCGCCTTTAATTCATAATTTTCTGGCTGTAATTGCATGGAATGGTTAAACCAAGTTTTTGCAGACGTTTGTTGTTTTCTGTTTATAGCTAAGATCCCTCGTTGAAAATCAAATTCAGCCTCTGTGGCAGGATCCGTATCTACCAAAAGCCCGCTTCCTATTTCAATTGCCTTTTCGGCTTCATTCAGTTCTCCTTTTTTATTTCGTGCTATAGCCATCGTTAAAAAAGGCATCGGCTGAACAGGAAACAGTGCTTGACAAGATTCGCTTATATTAATTAGCGTATCCCACAGCTCTTCTTTATATGTTATTAATAACAACTGTTTCCAAATCGGATAGGCATCGGGTTTTATTCCAACGGCTATTCGATATTCCGTTAATGCAAGGTCGGGGCGGTTACATTTAACATATAAATCGCCCAGTAAAGTTCTCCCGATGATTGCATTGGGATTGTCTGCTGCGAATGTTTTAAATAATTTCGTGTTTTCTTCGCTGCACCCTGAGTTTTTATGCTTGGCAAGTAAGATTTGTGCTTTTTGTTCTATGCTTGGACCTTCAAGTAGAACCGCTTCAGCGAGCAATTTTTCCCCACGTTCTTGTTGACCCGTATTCATTAAATAATCTCCAAACACCATTTTTGCCATCCCATTTTCGGGATCGGTTTCACATAGTTTTTCTAACAATGGGATTGCTTTGTTGTGTAGATTCTGCTGAAAATATAAATCAATTAAATTAGCTAAAAACAAGGGTTCATTGGGGAATTCGACAATAGCCGCTTCGAGTTGTTCTATGGCTTTTTTCGCTTCATTCTGTGCCATGTAAATTTTATAACGATTGAGATGAGTTTCAATAGAAGACCCAAAAGTCGATTCTTGCATGGCATTAACTCGCGTGGCTGACTTAAAGTTCTTGGCTTGTAAATAGTTTTCGAACCCTCCAAAGTAGTATGACTTTTCTTGTGGATTTGATTTTATTAGTTTTTCAAAGATTAACCCCGCCTCATTATATTTATCTAAACTGCTATACATAAAAGCGATTTCAGACATCAAATAGGTGTTTTTAGGGTCTGCTTCCCCTGCTTTTAATAAGAATTTAGCCGATTCATCCAATCGCCCTTGGTCATAGTAAACTTTAGAAAGCAAATACAGCGCGCCGTCATGTTTCGGATTTAATGTAATCACGCTGTTCGCCATGTTTTCTGCCACGACATAATCTCCTTTTAAATAAGCCCTAAGTCCTTCGTGATATTGCTGTATTACTTGATTTGAGTTGTCTAAACTCGTTGTCTCTACTGTTTTGCAGCCAATTAAAGAACAGAGAATTATAAAATAAAGCGCCAGTTTATTCATGCCATTCCGTATAATCGCCAAGGCTCACATTGTTCAACTTCCCATGTGTCGTCACATGGTTTCCAATCATGGAATCCGCTATATTCATCTGTGAGATTTTTGCATGCTGTTGAATAATACTATTTCTAATGTTTGAATTTTTAACAACACTTCCGGCGCCCAAACTCACATGAGGCCCAACTACGGAATTTGAAATGACCACTCCGTCACCAATAAAACAAGGAGGAATAACCACGCTATGTTCGATTAATGCCGAATCTGAAGTGTTTAATTTTCCATCCATTTGGTCATATTCTAATACCCGCGCATTTGTCTCAACGGTAACGTGTTTGTTCCCGCAATCTAACCACTCTTGAACTTCTCCGGGTTTAAATACGGTCCCTTTTTCCGTCAGTCGCCGAAGCGCATCAGGTAATTGGTATTCTCCACTTTTGATAACGGCATGGTCAACTAAATAATTAAGTTCTTCATGTAATGCCTCACCATCTTTGAAATAATAAATACCAATCATGGCTAAGTCAGAAACAAATTCTGCTGGTTTTTCAACAAAATCTATAATTTCTGAGCGCTCATTCATTTTTATTACCCCAAATTGCTCTGGATTAGGAATACGTTTTACCCATAATATCCCCTCATCTGTTGGGCTAATGGTAAAATCAGCTCTAAATAAGGTGTCTGCGAAAGCAACTACTGTGGGGCCTGATAATAAAGGTGCAGCACATAAAACAGCGTGACCCGTGCCCAGAGGCGTTAACTGATGGAAGATGTGTCCTTTGGCCCCGAAAGATTCGGCAATTTCACATAATTCTCGCTCAGTCTCCTCACCAAAGTCGCCCGTAACAAATCCAATATGTTCGATGGATGAACCACATACTGCAGCAATATCTGCTACCAAGCGATGGACAATGGGAATGCCTCCAACAGGTATCAGGGGTTTCGGAACTGTTAAGGTGTGAGGCCTTAGTCGGCTGCCTCTTCCTGCCATAGGGATTATAATATTCATATACCTTATTTTTTTCCTGTGCTACCAAATCCACCGGTTCCTCGATCCGATGATTCAAGAGCGTCTGTTTCTATTAATGTTACTTGGATAACCGGGCAAAATACCAACTGGGCTATTCGATCATTCGGCTCAATGGTAAAATTTTCATTTGAAAGGTTGATAAGAATTACACCTACCTCCCCTCTATAATCAGAGTCGATAGTTCCGGGTGTATTTAATACGGTAATACCCTTCTTTAATGCAAGACCACTTCGCGGTCGAACCTGACATTCAAGTCCTGCCGGGACTTCCAAATACAGTCCTGTCGGCATAAGCACTCGTTCTCCCGGAGCAACACAAATGGGGTCTATTATGTTCGCCCTAACGTCCATTCCCGCCGCGCCTACGGTTTCATAGCTCGGTAAAGGACAGGCTCCTTTGTTAATTATTTTTACGTTCATACGGTTATTATAAGTCAAAATTAGCCAATGCGACTATATGAAATAACCTGGTTTTAAGTAATAATCAACAATCGAGCGTTTATCAATGGCTGAAAGAAGTAAATTTGTATTATGAGAATAGGGTTAATTAGTATGGGATTGTGCCTCGCGCTCTTAATAGGATGCGGTTCAGCTGAAAATGCAGTTAATTTATTTACCTTACAAGATGATATTGCATTGGGCGAACAAGTTCGAGCGGAAATCGAAAGTGATAGTAGTGGTATGGAGTTACTTGATTCTAGCGCATATTCAAAAATATATGGGTATTTGTATAGCATTAGGGACTCCATATTAAGCAGTGGGGAAGTACATTACAAAACAGAATTTCCATGGAGAATTCGAATTATTAAAGACGACTCCACGTTAAATGCATTTTGTGCGCCAGGAGGCTATATCTATATTTATACAGGAATTCTAAAGTACTTAGAAGCAGAAGATCAGTTAGCTGGTGTACTCGGTCATGAGATGGGACATGCCGACCTTCGACACAGTACCCGCCAACTCACAAAAATGTATGGCGTTCAAACGTTGATTGGTCTAATTGCAGGAGACAGGGAATTGGTTCGCCAAGTCACGAGTTCTTTAATAGGCCTTTCCTTTTCAAGAACGCATGAAAAGGAAGCAGATGAATGTTCTGTGAGATACTTGTGTCCAACACATTATAATTCAGATGCAGGAGCCTTGTTCTTTGAGAAAATATCAAAAGAGGGTGGAGCAAGTCCGCCACAAATTTTAAGCACACATCCCGATCCAGGAAATCGGGTTGAAGCGTACAGGGCACATAAACAGACATACGGATGTATTGGAGAACTTAATCACGCGGAGCGGTATCAAAAAATGATTCAAACCCTTCCGTAAACCAATGTTCCATGTTATTTTTGTAATTCAAATCCTTTAAACGCGTATGCTCGAATTATCCCGAATTCGTACCGATAAAGAGCAAGTGATTGCTGCCTTATCCAAACGAAACATTAATGCTGAATCAACGATTAATGAATTGCTTTCTTTAGATACCCAATGGCGCGGTATTAAACAAGAGTTAGACCGAACACTTGAAGAAGCAAATCGGATCGCCAAAGAAATTGGCCAATGTTACAAAGAAGGAAGAGTTGAGGCAGGAAATGAATTAAAGCAACAAACCACCGTACTCAAACAACAAGAATCTGCGCTTAAAGTGGAGTCTGACGCCTTGGAAACGGCAATTCAGCAATTGCTATATCAAATCCCAAACACCCCCTTTCAAGATGTAGTAAAAGGAAAAGATTTGAATGATAATCAAGTTGTTTTTGAGTCTGGAATAGTACCGTCATTCAATTTCCAAGCAAAGCCTCATTGGGATCTCTGCAAAGAAAAACAAATCATTGATTTTGAATTGGGGGTAAAAGTTACCGGAGCCGGGTTCCCGTTTTATCGCGGAAAAGGCTCAAAATTACAGCGGGCTTTGATTTCATTCTTTTTAGATCAAGCCTCTGCTGCTGGATATGAGGAATATCAAGCCCCATTAATGGTTAATGAAGCGAGTGGAATTGGCACTGGACAATTGCCAGATAAAGAAGGACAAATGTATCATGATGCAACAGATAATTTGTACTTAATTCCGACAGCGGAAGTTCCATTGACCAATATTTTTCGGGACGAATTAATTCAACACCCCGATTTTTCATTTAAGTTATGTGGTTATACTCCTTGTTTTAGAAGAGAGGCAGGTTCCTATGGCAAAGATGTTCGTGGTCTTAACCGCCTGCATCAGTTTGATAAAGTAGAAATTGTGCGTGTTGAACATCCAGACCATACCGCAAGAGCACTTGAGGAAATGGTTGAACACGTTAAGGGTTTATTGGATAAACTTGAACTACCATACCGTGTTTTACGCTTATGTGGTGGAGATATGGGTTTTGCCTCAGCTATGACCTTTGATTTTGAAGTGTATTCTGCGGCTCAAGAAAAATGGTTAGAAGTAAGTTCCGTTTCTCGGTTTGACACCTTTCAAGCAAACCGCCTGAAATTGCGATTTAAAGATCACGACAAGAAAACCAAACTTTGTCACACCTTGAATGGTTCTGCCTTGGCACTACCACGAGTTATGGCAGCGTTGTTAGAAAATCATCAACAACCTGATGGGCGAGTGGCGGTACCCAAAGCACTTCAGTCCTATACGGGATTTGATTATATTTAACCAATGAAAAGTTTAATTGTCATTATAAGTGGTTTGTTCTTTCTTGTTGCTTGTTCAGATTTTAAACAAAAGGAACAACTAAAAGCAGTGGAGCAATTGAAATCAGAAGCCACAACGTTGTCGAAGGATTTCCAGTCGAGTTTTCCCGACACCTTATCGACTATGCGTCAAAACATGTTTCAATTGCAGTTGTTTTTACAACAACATGTTGTTTTGGATTCAGTTGATCGAACCTATGCGAAAGATATGGACACCTATAAATTAGCAAGGAAAAAAATTGGACCAATCAACAAACAATATGTTGCACTTAAAGAGGCATTTAATGCGGAGAATACCCGTCTTTACAAATTGCACTCTGATATTTCTAATGGTTATGGAAAGAGGGACCGATATGACGCATATATCGCTACAGAGAAAAAGAATTTAACATTGCTTGAATCTCGTTTAAACGAATTAAAGAAAGAACTCAATGCCCTAATGGATACGTATCGGTTGTTACATCCGAAGTTAAATTCGTTAGCAGGTAAATTCAAATAGCCTGTGTATAAGCTCACCCTTTGTATCCTTTGTTGCTTTGTTGCCTTAGTTGCGTATTCGCAAACGGAAACGGATATTCAATTAGCACAGCACTATTACCTTAATGGTGAATTTTCGAAGGCAGTGGTGTATTATGAGAAGCTTTACACGAACGATCCATCGAAGGTTTATTTCAGTCGTTATTTAGATTGTTTAGTAAATACCGGCGACAAGAAAGGCGCAGAAAAAGTATTTAAAAAACAAACGTTAGCGAATCCAGGGGATTTATCACTTAAAATTCAGTTTTACTTTTTTTATAAAAACAACGAAGAGCTAGATAAAGCAAAGAAAGTAAAAAACGAAGTGCTTAAACATGAGTTTTATGACATTAAGGAGACTCAAGATGTGTTATCTAATCTACTTGCTATTGACGAATATGCCTGGGCAAAAGAAGTAATTGATCAAGCTAAAAAGAACCTAAAATATTATCCGTATGAATTGTGGTATGGTCAAATTTACATGGCTGAAGGCGAGACCATTAAAGCATTAGACCAATACTTATTAGCCTTATCCAAAAAACCAGACCTTAAGGAACAAATTCAATTGGAAATTGATGGAATTTTTGATTTTACAAGGGAGTCTGAGGAAATCAAACAAGTAAAAGGAAGTTTTCTATCCGCTAGTCAAAAAGATCCTTCAAATCCGGTGTATACCGAGATGTTAATATGGTTCTTTTTACAGAATAAGAATTTTAACTCAGCTTACCAGCAGGTGTCTTCGTTAGAAAAACGCATGCGCGGTGACGGGGGGTATTTGATTGATTTCGGCAATACCTGCCTTGAAAACCTACAGTATGCATTGGCAAAGCAAGCGTTTAAAGAGGTCATTAGCTCCAACTTATATCGTTCGCCAGAAGCCCAGCGGTTGTTACTCAATGTATATTTTACTGAATTAACCACGGAACGAGCCTTTACGGAAGCGGAACTTAACGACATTGTTAGTTCGTACGAAGAGGTCGTGTTAAACAAGGAGTTTTCGCTTCGATCTGGGGCTGAAATCGGACTTGAATATGCCGAGATTTTAGGTTTTTATGCCAATAAAGCGGATAAAGCCAGAGGATTTCTAGAGCGTTGTATGAATGCGCCCGGCTTAACGGATATGCAACGTGCACGCTATAAAATGAAATTGGCGGATGTATGCGTTGCTTTAGACAGTATTTGGGAGGCCTCGTTGTTGTATATGCAAATTGATGAGGCGTTTAAGTTTGAGGCCATCGGGAATGAAGCTAAATTCAAGAATGCACGAATATTCTATTTTGATGGAGAATTTGAGTTTGCTCAGTCTCAGCTTGATGTATTAAAGCAGGCTACTTCTAAATTCATTAGTAATGATGCCATGCAGTTGTCTTTGTTGATTTTGGAGAACTATGGGTTAGATAGCAATTATGAAGCCATGAGCACCTTCGCTAAAAGTGAGTTATTAATGCTTCAACACCGCTACAAGGAGGCTTTTCAATGGATGGATACGATTGCGACTAAATTCCCTCAGTCTGTATTGAATGATGACTTAATTTATTTAAAGGGTAAAGCGCACGAGTTACAGGGAAAATGGGAACAAGCATCCGTATATTTTAAACAAATAATAAGTACGTATCCAACCGAGTTACTTGCTGACGACGCCTTATTTCATTTAGCCAATATCCAAAGAATTCACTTTAAGGACGATTCAACTGCAATGGAATCGTATTTAAAAATAATAGACCAATATCCCGGTAGTATTTATTCTGAAGAGGCGCGATTATCCATTCGGAGATTACGCGGAGATCAAATCCCTGAATAGTACTATATCTCTCTAGTAAACGCTGGAATTCCAGTAATATCCATTCCTGTGATTAACAAGTGAATGTCGTGCGTGCCTTCGTAGGTTACAACAGATTCTAAATTCGCCATGTGACGCATCATAGAATATTCACTTGTTATCCCCATTCCGCCGTGAATTTGACGTGCTTCTCGGGCAATGTTTAATGCGATTTCAACATTGTTTCTTTTGGCCATTGAAATCTGTGCCGAGGTAGCTTTACCGTCATTTCTTAACTGTCCTAATCGGTAGGTTAACAATTGTGCTTTGGTTATTTCGGTAAGCATTTCAGCCAATTTTTTCTGGATTAATTGAAATGCACCAATTGGATTACCAAATTGAATTCGTTCTTTGGAATACCGAACCGCTTGATCATAACAATCCATTGCTGCGCCAAGTGCTCCCCAGGCAATTCCAAATCGAGCTGAATCTAAACAACTAAGTGGCGCACCCAGTCCTGACCTTCCAGGAAGAATATTACTTTTAGGTACACGTACATTTTCAAAGACTAATTCTCCGGTAGAAGAAGCGCGAAGTGACAATTTTCCATGCATTTCAGGCGTAGAAAATCCTTCCATGCCTCGTTCCACGATTAACCCATGAATTCTACCGCTTTCGTCTTTTGCCCAAACCACTGCAATGGCAGCAAATGGAGCATTCGATATCCACATTTTTGCACCATTAAGAATCACGTGGTCGCCATCTTCTTTAAAGTTGGTGATCATTCCGCCTGGATTTGATCCAAAATCCGGCTCTGTTAGTCCAAAACAGCCCATCATTTCACCCGTGGCTAGTTTGGGTAGGTACTTCATTTTTTGCTCTTCTGAACCATATTTCCAAATCGGGTACATAACTAATGAGCTTTGTACAGAGGCCGTAGAGCGCAAGCCGGAATCACAACGCTCCAATTCTTGCATGATTAAACCGTATGAAATCTGATCTAATCCAGCACCTCCATATTGTTCTGGTATATACGGGCCAAACGCGCCGATTTCCCCTAACCCTTGTAATAAACGGGTTGGAAAGGTGGCGTTTTCGTAATGCTCATCAATAATCGGTGAAACTTCTTTTTTCACCCATTGACGCGCCGCATCGCGAATTAATTTGTGCTCTTCAGTATATAAATCATCTAGGCCATAGTAATCTGGATGTTGGTATAAATCTGTTTTCATTTCATTCGTTTTGAGGTACAAAGATACAATTAAGACATTTAGAAATGGTGATTAAAAGAATTACTTTTGTTCAGAATGGAATTAACCTTAAGGAATCCTTTAATAGAAAATTGGGCTATTTTTTTAGTTTTTACTCAAGCTTTTTTGCTTGGGGTAGCCTACTATCGGAGCTATGGGGGATTATTTTATGCCATTCTGGATTCAGGCAGGAAAATCACCTTAGGGTCAAGGGTTCAGCTCGACGTGTTGTCTAAAACCATATTGTATCTAAACACCTTTATCGGAGTTCTTGTCTTTATTAGTTGGTATTTGGTAGATGCATACTATGTAAATACCTCATTGTTTATTGGGTTTATCGGATCCCTTTTTTTCTTGATTTTTTGGCACCTAGATTATTTAATTTTTTGGAGCATGAACGATAAGTCGAAAATCACTCAACACTATATAAGTGCGGGCAATGTTTCTTGGTTTCTTTTTGGGATTTCTTTAACCATTTCCAACGCACTTCTTGTTTTTAACGCACAAAGCGACTGGGGGGCGATCATTTTCTTTTCCTTATTGGGATTAGCATTGGCATTGCGATTTGTTAACGCCTTTTTATTAGCTGCTGCATCAGGATTTTCATGGTATTATATAATTTTGTACCTTTGCACCGTGTATTTGCTTCCTATCGTCTTGATTAAAAAGCTTTTTGGGGCATTTTGGTTGGAGTTATTGACGCATTAAATTAGTGTTTTGGCAATAAAAAGTATTCTGGTTTCTCAACCCAAGCCCGATGGAGACAAGTCACCTTATTATGACTTGGCGGATAAGTATAAAATCAAAATTGATTTTCGACCTTTCATTAAAGTAGAAGGGGTTGATGCTAAAGAATTCAGGGCACAAAAAGTAAACATCTCCGAACATACAGCAGTTATCTTAACCTCAAAAGTTGCTGCAGACCATTTCTTTAGAATTGCAGAAGAAACGAGGTTCGAGGTTCCTGAAACCATGAAATATTTTTGCATTTCAGAAGCAGTGGCAAAATATTTACAGAAATTTATTGCGTATCGAAAACGTAAGATTTTTCATGGCACTCAAACAATTGAACAATTGGCGGATGTAATGAAGAAGCATAAGAACGAAAAATACCTGTTACCTTGTACTGATATTTTGCGAGATTCAATCCCGGAAACGCTTACAGATCAGAAGTTTAACTTTACTAAAGCGGTTTTGTATCGTACCGTTGCTGCAGACTTATCAGATTTAGAGGATGTTTATTATGACATGTTGGTGTTTTTTAGTCCGGGAGGTATAGAATCGCTATTCAAAAATTTCCCGGATTTCAAACAGAATACTACTGCTATTGCTGCATTTGGAGCAACCACTGCAAGTGCTGTATTGCGCAATAACCTAAGGCTTGATGTTTCTGCGCCACATCCTAAGGCACCATCCATGGTAGGTGCAATAGAACTCTTTATTAAAGATCAACTCAAGAAGTAAGGATCTCGTAAAGAGATTTCATGCCCTTTACAGCCGATTCATTTACCGCTTCAATCCAATTAGGAAGGGTTAGATTGTCTGCATTCGGATCAATTAAATAGGCCTTGCTACCTTTCTTTATATAATGAATCAGCCCTGCTGCTGGGTATACACGCAGTGAGGTTCCAATAATGATAACCACATCTGCCGATGAAATCAGTTGTTCTGCTTCATCAAGCATCGGGACCGCTTCGCCAAACCAAACTACATGAGGCCTTAACCGATATCCTTCAGGACAACGGTCTGTTTCCGTTAATTCCCACGAGTTAATGGGGTAGTATTTAGCTTCTTGATTTGGACCGCTTGATTTTGAGAACCGAATATTTCCATGCAAGTGAAGCACCTTACTGCTCCCCGCGCGTTCATGCAGGTCGTCAATGTTCTGAGTGATTACGGTAACATCAAAGCTTACTTCAAGGCGCTGAATTAAAAGATGTGCTTCATTGGGGCTTGTTGCAATGATTTGTTTTCTACGTTCATTGTAAAACCGGGTAACTAACGCTGGGTCACGTTTCCAGGCTTCAGGTGTTGCAACATCTTCAATCCGATATTGCTCCCAAAGTCCTCCACTATCACGAAAGGTTTGAATGCCACTTTCGGCACTCATTCCTGCCCCAGAAAAAACAACAATTTTTTTTATCATATCGGAAAGAAACATTAAATTTACGCAAACTTAAAATTTACACGATGAAAAAATTGTTATTCTCTTTGGCTGTACTTACCGGAGTTGCTGCTTATGCACAAACCCCAGTTGGTACCGTAGTGAGCAATTTCACGTTGACGGACATCAACGGAACTTCTCATTCTTTATTCAATTACCTAGACCAAGGTAAAATGGTGGTTATTGATGTATCTGCTACATGGTGTGGTCCATGTTGGTCTTACCACGGGACAGGTGCATTGAACAACTTCTATAATCAATTTGGTCCTTCAGGAACAAATCAAGCAATGGTGTTTTTCGTTGAAGGAGACCCTCAAACTAACCAAGATTGTTTGTATGATTTACCAGGATGTAATGGTAATAGTCAAGGGGATTGGGTAACAGGTGAGAATATGCCAATTATTAATTTATCAACTCAGGCTTCTTTTGAGAATTCAGGAATGACAATCGATTATTACCCAGAAATGTATGTGATTTGTCCTAATCGAACAATCATTGCTTCTGGTGTTGCGGGTGCAATTGGAACTGTAGCGAACTTAACTACATTATTAGGTCAATGTCCTCCTCCAGCATCTAATCCTGCGGACGTTGCGGCGTTGAATTATTTAGGAAGTTTATCACATTGTGAAGGTTCTTACACACCGTCTGTACAAATTCAGAACAATGGTACTTCGCCATTAACATCGGCTACTGTAACGATTACACAAGGTGGAAATACCGTGTCAACTGGAACGTATTCTGGTAACTTGGCAACCTATGGTACTGCAAACGTTACTTGTTCAGCGATTCCTAACTTTACAGGAGGCGCATTAAACGTTACTGTAACCACTACAGGTGATGCTTCTGCGGCCAATAACAATGCGAACGCTAACATTGCTGTGGCATTAATTGCGGCATCTCAATATGTTACTGTAAATATTACTACAGATAGATATGCTTCAGAAACTGCTTGGACCATTAAGAATTCTTCAGGAACAACGGTTGCTTCTGGTGGTGGAAATTGGCAAGATTTGGCTGCTACCGGACAAACTGTTCAAACACCAGTGCAAGTAACATTAAGTGCTAACCAGTGTTATGACTTCGAAATTACAGACACCTATGGTGATGGAATTTGTTGTCAATATGGTAATGGAGCTTACAGTGTTGTTGATGCAGTAGGAACTACGTTGTTAAGTGGTGGAGAATTTGGTGATTCTGAAAAGAAACCATTCAAAACAGGAGCACTTGGAATCAACGAAGAGAATTTCGCAGCAATGAATGTTTATCCTAACCCTGCTACTGATGCAATTAACGTTTCTTTTGAAGCAGTAAATGCAGATTACAGTGTTGATGTATTGGATATCCAAGGTCGTGTAATTGCTTCCCAAGCGGTTAACAATGTAAACGGAACTCAAGTAGTTTCTTTCGCTACTGAAAACATGGCAAAAGGAAATTACATCGTTCGTATTGCTTCTAACGGATTTACAACTACTAAGTCAGTTGTTGTTCGATAAGAATAAATTGAATTATAAGAAAAGGGGCTTCGGCCCCTTTTTTTGTGCTACTACTTAATAAAGGAAATCGTTGTACGGGTAGCGGATTTTGAAAATGCGTTGAACCTCTTGATAAAGCACCTGCTTTAATTCATCAATATTTGTTTTGTCAACTGCGGAAATAAAAACACACGGGCGTCCACCCAATCGAGCCATCCACGTTCGCTTTAATTCATCCAAAGAAACCTCTTCACTTAGGGAATCAATTTTATTAAAAACAATTATAGTTGGTTTCTCTTCCTTGTCAATTTCTTGTAAGGTGCTATTAACGGTTTCAAAATGATCTTCGAAATTTGGATGCGATAAATCCAGTACATGCACCAATAAGTCTGCTTCTCGGACTTCATCCAAGGTAGACTTAAAAGACTCTAGCAATTGTTTAGGAAGCTTCCTGATGAATCCCACTGTATCGGTAAGTAAGAAGGGTAGATTGTCGATTACCACCTTCCGTACCGTGGTGTCTAGTGTGGCAAATAGTTTGTTTTCAGCAAAAACTTCAGACTTTGAAATCAAATTCATTAAGGTGCTTTTGCCTACATTAGTATATCCAACTAAAGCTACTCTAACTAATTGACCGCGATTACCACGCTGAATGGTCATTTGCTTGTCTATTTCTTTCAAGCGCTCTTTCATTAAAGCAATACGCTGCTGTATTATCCTACGGTCGGTCTCAATTTGTGATTCACCGGGGCCTCGCATTCCAATTCCTCCTTTTTGTCGTTCAAGGTGGGTCCACATACGGGTTAATCGCGGTAGCATATACTGTAATTGTGCTAACTCTACTTGTGTTTTAGCGTGGAAGGTACGTGCTCGTTTGGCGAAAATATCCAAGATTAGAATGCTGCGATCGATGATTTTTCTGTTAAGTTCTCGTTCGATGTTTCTAAGTTGCGATGGACTTAGTTCGTCATCAAAAATGATGGCATCAATATTATGTGTATCGGCATATACTTTAATCTCTTGCAACTTCCCTTCCCCTACGTAGGTTCTTGGGTTTGGGTATGGAAGTTTTTGTGTAAAAGCAAATTCTGCCCGTGCACCAGCTGTTTCTGCCAGGAATGCCAGTTCATCTAAGTATTCGTGTGCTAAACGCTCGTCAACACCTCCATGAATAACCGCTACTAACAAGCAGCGCTCTTCAATCTCTTCAATGGTTGCGTGTGCCATTTATTGGTGTAAGGTATTTACATAGGCCGCTACGGAGTCAATTCGATCGGTTGAACCTAAAACTCCACTAAAACTCGGCATCGCATTCTTACCTGTTTTAATCATTTGTTTTATTTCTTTTAAGCTTAACGAAGTTGTCTTTAGGTTCTTTGCGCCGGAAACACCTAAATCACCCTTTTCACCGTGACAACTTGCACAGTGTGATAAATACAGTTCTTCTCCAAGTGGAATAGCCTTCTTCGGGGAAGGGGATGATGGCGTTGTTTCGTTACAAGCAAATAAAATACTTGCCGTTAGAACCAAGCCCCACCCAAATTTGCTCGAAACGGCCATGGAATACTTGCTAAAATGATTATCAACCCAATAACATAAAACAGTTTAATCGGCTTATAAATCTCTGCTGGGGTAGTACCCTTTTTAGATTTTACATACCCGAAGGTGATTAATGCAAGTGCAATTACCATTCCTGCTAAATGTTCCATGCCATAGAAACGGTATGAAGCTTCTTTCATCCAACCATCGAAGAATTTTACTTTATCTGAAATGAAGTAAAGGATCAGTCCCAATATAAGTTGAGTATGAAGGCTAACCATAGAAAAGAGATTAATTAATTTCTCTCGTTTATTAAATTCTTTAGCGGTAATGGAATTAAATATTGCCCATAAGATTAAAATTAGGGAAACCCATCGTAATCCAGAATGCGTGTGTTTTAATATTTCGTACATAATTTCTAAATTAATCGTTTAATTTTAATACGGCGAGAAAGGCTTCTTGAGGCACCTCTACCCGACCTACTTGGCGCATACGTTTTTTTCCTGCTTTTTGTTTCTCTAATAATTTTCGTTTTCTCGTGATATCACCACCATAACATTTGGCCGTAACGTCTTTTCTTAGCGCCTTGATGGTCTCCCGGGCAATGACTTTCGCCCCTATCGCTGCTTGAATAGGGATTTCAAATTGTTGTCTTGGGATTAACTCACGCAGTTTAATGCAGATTTTTTTACCTAAGTCAAATGCATTACTTCGGTGAACTAATGCAGATAAGGCATCTACTTGTTCGCCATTGAGCAGTAAGTCCATTTTTACCAGATCTGATTCTTTATATCCTATTGGGTGATAGTCGAACGAAGCATAGCCTTTTGAAACCGTTTTTAAGCGGTCGTAAAAATCAAAGACAATTTCTGCAAGGGGCATTTCAAAGGTGATTTCAACACGATCTTGTGTCAGATATACTTGATTCTTAAGTTCACCTCGCTTTTCAATACATAAGGTCATAATCGAACCCACAAATTCAGATTTTGTAATGACTTGTGCTTTTATATACGGTTCTTCAATACGATCTACTCCGGCAGGATCAGGCAATTCAGACGGGTTGTTAACGATAAGCCTAGCTTCTACATCCCGCTTCATGTAGGTGTGATAGGATACATTGGGAACCGTGGTTATAACGGTCATATTGAATTCCCGTTCAAGCCGTTCTTGGATAATTTCCATGTGAAGCATGCCTAAAAATCCACAACGAAATCCAAAGCCTAACGCTGCGGATGATTCAGGTTCGAAAACAAGGGAAGAATCATTTAATTGCAATTTCTCCATCGAGTACCGAAGCTCCTCGTAATCTTCATTATCTACCGGATAGATACCGGCAAATACCATGGGCTTCACATCTTCAAACCCTTTAATTGCTGTATCACATGGACGTTCTGCAGTAGTAATGGTATCTCCAACTTTTACTTCGTTCGCTGCTTTTATCCCGGATATTATATATCCCACATCTCCAGCTCTAACTTCCTTTTTAGGCACAAGATCCATTTTCAGAATGCCGATTTCATCTGCGTTGTAGTCTTTCCCGGTATTAAAGAAGCGTACCTTCTGACCCTTTTTAATTACGCCGTTTCTTACCCGATAATAGGCAATGATTCCGCGGAAGGAGTTAAATACAGAGTCAAATATCATGGCCTGTAGTGGCGCATCTTCGTCTCCTTTTGGACAGGGAATCCGATTGATAACGGCATCTAGAATTTGATCAACACCTAATCCGGTTTTTCCTGAAGCAGGTATGATTTCTTCTGGTTTGCACCCAATAAGCTCAATAATTTGGTCCGAAACCTCCTCGGGCATAGCACTCGGAAGGTCCATTTTATTTAAAATGGGAATTATTTCTAAATCATGTTCTAATGCTAAATATAAATTAGAAATGGTTTGTGCTTCAATTCCTTGGGTTGCATCAACGATAAGCAAGGCGCCTTCACATGCGGCGATGGAACGAGAAA
>JBIKUO010000029.1:0-31376 GCA_044347515.1 Crocinitomicaceae bacterium
GAAACCTCATAGGAAAAGTCTACGTGTCCTGGGGTATCAATTAAATTTAAGATGTAATCTTCTCCATTGTGCTGATAATTCATTTGAATCGCGTGGCTTTTAATGGTAATGCCCCGCTCGCGCTCAAGGTCCATATCATCTAGCGCTTGATCTTGCATTTCTCGATCAGAAATGGTGTTGGTTGCTTGTAATAATCGGTCAGCTAGGGTGCTTTTCCCGTGATCAATATGGGCTATAATGCAAAAATTACGTATGTTCTTCATAGTAAGTGCGAAGTTACAATAACTCTTGGTATTCTTGGGTGAATTACACTATTTTATCACGGTGATATGCCCCGTCAGTTGTTGTTCTTGTCCTCGGTTTCTTCGATATATAAGTTTCCAGGTGTACACGCCGTCAGGAACCCTTGCGCCATTATATGTTCCATCCCATTTAAAATCCAGTTGATCGGAGAAAAACAAGCGCTCTCCCCATCGATTAAACACCTCAATGTTTATCCATTCTACGCCAATAAAGCTACCTGAAAACACATCGTTGATTCGGTTTTCATCCGGAATAAATGTATTAGGAATATAAATATAGAATTCCTCTTGAATATAAATCGGCTTGGTAATGCTATCAACACAGCCATTCATGTCGGTAGCAATCAAAGTAATTAAATATTCCCCATTTGGAGAGAACGTATGTGTTGGATGAACTTCATATGAACCACTCCCATCCCCAAAAAACCATTGGTATCCAAAGCCATTTTGCGTCAGGTTATAAAAGGATGTAGGTAAATTCTCTGTTGGATTTGTGGTTAAAATAGTGAAGTCCGCTTCGGGTTTAACAATCTGAACTTGACTGAATCCACTGACATTGAACGACTGACATTCATCGGAAACCAATACTTGATAGCTGTTGGTGCTGCCTGGATATACCCAAATCCCTGGGGTTGTCGCTCCGTTCGATGGCCATAAATAGTAGTAGTTTCCATAACCACCACTCGCAATCACACTTACAAAGGCACTGTCACCGGGACAGATATATTGTGTTGGCGTCATACTTAACAAAAGTGGGGGACTTGTAATGGTATACGTTACGGTATCACGGGCAATATTTCCGCATCCGTCTGTTACGGTAAAAACATAGCTGTTGGTGCTGCTTGGCGTAACGGTTAGGCTATCCGAGGATGATAGCACCGAATTCGAACCAAGGGTTCTCCAGGCATAGGTATAGGTTCCATTCCCGCCGATAACAGTACTGTAAAAGGTATGGGTAAGATAGGGGCAAATTTCGGTCACATCGGGTGAAAGCGAAATGGAGAGCGGAGGAAAAACGGGAACGCTCACCAAGGCTGAATCAGTTAGTGTAATTCCAGTACAATTATCGGTAACCTGAACATAAATGGTTTGCGACGATTGAGCAGTAAATGAAATAACTGACGTAGTTGCTCCCGTACTCCAAAGATAGGTGTATGGCTGAACGCCACCACTAATTACTGCGGTTAAACTAATGGGTTGGTTCGGACATAACAAGGTGGTGTCGTTCAGGCTAAGCGTTAAGGGCGGAACATCTTGGATATACAAGGTTAATGGAATTGGGGTGACATTACCACAGGGGTCAGCCACGTTGAAATTGAGAATTATGGTCTCGAGACCTTCCGCGAAATTATCTGCAGTTACATTAATTTGAAAGGTGTAAACAGACTGGCCTGGACTAAAATTTATAGCATTTGGAATACCTGAATAATCAACCCCTTGTGTGGCTGAACCAGCAACGGACAAAGGAATTGAAAGAGCGCTGTTTATATTGCTTTGACGCGTTACCGTTACCGTAGCTGAAACACAGCCTTCCGCCATCCAGTCGGGATTAGGGAACACTTGTTGAGAAATGGAAGAACTAACATCAACGGGAGTTTTAGAGCTCAAACTGTTTGCCTCTAAAAATATCCCAGAGTCCCACGAACCATCACCAACGTCTGCAATGGCAAGGATTAAGTGGTATGTTTGACCGCATTGCACCTCGGAAACAGCTTCTAGTACATCCGTGAAACCATCATACTGAATATAATTTGGAGAAGAATTGTAAGGGGCCATTGTTCCATCGCCATTGGCGTTGTAATACAACGAATTAGTAATTGCATTTACATTATTTATAGAGACCACACCCCCACCATTTGGAAGCTGGGCAATATTTTGCAGTCCAGTGATTCCTGGACCTGAGATAAAGAAACCAAACACATCATTATAGGTTGAATTATTTGGAGGGGCAAATTCAGGATATTCTTCTGACCCAAAGACATATTTGAATCTGACGGTGTCCGCATACGGGATAAAATCAAATTCAAGTGTCGCTGCGTTATAGGTTTGGGTTCCTTGAATGATTCCAGAAAGGATTCCTGAACCCGGCATGTTATTATCTGTCCCGGAAGAAGCCGCATTGTTTGGGCCTTGAGGTCCGGCGCCATTATTCATAATGGTACCCGTTGTCATTACAATGCCTTGAGTTATACCCAGATTTGTTCCGGCTGCTGTAAATGATCCAATAGCCGTTGGGCTTCCGTTGTAGAGAATATTGCTTACAGTGACACCCGGTCCAATTAAAACGTTTTGTACTAATCCTTGTGGGGCTTGTCCGCTCGAGGTAACAAGCTGACTGAGGCCAAGGTTTAGTTTAAGCAGAAAAATCAAAGCCAATAAAATGTGCCAAGCCCTCATCATATAATTCAACGAATGAAAACGAAAAACGTTGGTAAAAGTTAAGCCTTTTTTTAAATATTTTCAAGGCCTATGCCTTGTAGTTGACAAAACCGTGCATATTCTCCCTTTTGTTGCAGCAGTTCTTTATGTGAGCCAGTTTCCACAATTTCACCTTTTTTGAAAACAAGGATAATGTCAGCATTGATAATAGTACTTAGTCGGTGCGCTACGACTATACTTGTTTTCCCTTTCATTATGGCATCTAATGCGAGTTGTACTTGCCTTTCGGATTCAGTATCTAATGCCGAAGTTGCTTCATCAAGTAAGAGGATTTCCGGGTTTTTGTACATTGCACGAGCGATACTTATTCGTTGTTTTTGACCTCCGGAAAGCTTGTTTCCTCGATCTCCAACATTGTATTCAAATTCACAGTCTAGCGCGCTAATAAATTCAAAGGCGTTGGCATTTTTTGCAGCTGTAATAGCTCGATTGATGTCTGGGGTTTCATCACCAAAAGCAATGTTTTCTAAAATGGTGGCATTAAATAGTAAGGAGTCTTGTGCAACGATTCCA
Source organism: Crocinitomicaceae bacterium (assembly GCA_044347515.1). Classification (GTDB taxonomy): domain Bacteria; phylum Bacteroidota; class Bacteroidia; order Flavobacteriales_D; family Crocinitomicaceae; genus UBA952. The sequence continues at coordinate 3,255 of JBIKUO010000029.1, forward strand.
ATTAATTCCCGTGTATCATTGATATCAATCGTACGCAAGTCTATTCCATCAATCGTTATTTTACCCTTGGATGGATCATGAAATCTAGGAATTAAATCCAGGAGTGTAGATTTCCCACTTCCAGACTCGCCTACTATGGCAATGGTTTGACCCTTTTTTATAGTAAAAGACACGTTTTTAAGCACCAGGTCTGATTTGTATGAAAATGAAACATTTTCAAAACTAATCGAATCTGCAAAGGTGTTTAACTTAACTGCATCCGGAGCATTTTTTATTACTTCATCGTGTGCAAGAATTTCATTGATGCGGTCCAAAGAAACGCGCGCTTTAGCCAAATTAGCAAGTGCAGAGGAAATGCCTTGAATTGGTCGGAGCATTTGTGAAAAAACAATTACAAAGGTTAGGAAAACCTCTCCAGAAAGTCCGTCGCTTTGGCGATTAAGAATTAATACCCCACCAAAATAAACGAGTAATAGCATGATGAGTGCGCCAAGGGTTTCATTGATAAGCGGGGCAAGGTCTTTTTTTCTAAACGTTTTAGTTATAAGTTGTTGATGCCTAAGGTTTACAGCTTCAAAGCGTTTTTTAATGAATTGAATCGCGTTGAATGCCTTAATAATTCGTATACCGTTGAGGGCTTCATCAATAGATGAGTATAAAAGTCCTGTTTGTTCTTGCCCTTGCTTGGCTGTTTTTTTCAAGCTTTTGTTTATTCGAGAAATAACTAAGGCCGAAATCGGCAAGAGAAATAGGGAGAATAAGGTAAGTTCTGGGCTTAGAAGAATTAACGTAACCACGTTGATAATGACTGCTATTGGCTCACGAAAAATCAGTTCAAGCATACTAACTACAGCGATTTCAATCTCGCCAACATCGCTATTCATTCGTGCCATAATATCGCCTCGGCGCTCATTTGAATGAAACGAAAGGGGTAAGATAAGTGATTTGTAAAAGATTTTATTTCGAACATCTCTCACAACAGCCATACGTAATTCCGATTGAAACCAAACGGCGCCATATCTAAACAGATTCTTGAGAAAAAACGCCGTGAACACACTTAAACAAACAACGATGAGCGCAAATTTTGGGTCATGTTTTACCAAAGAAGCCATTTGAAACTGATAGAACTCTTTAAGAAATGTCCCAAAATCCAGGAGGGAATTCGGGGCGCTTGGGTATGCAGGTACATCGAGCTGAGCTGGATCTCTAAAAATGAGTTGCAATACGGGAATAAATAATACCAGCGAAAGCAGATTAAAAACAACAAACAGCAAGTTGCATACAACAACGAGTATTGCAATTCCTTTGTATACAAACGTATACTTGATAATTTCTTTAAGGTCTTTCAAGAGGCACAAAGATACATTTTGTTAAGACAAGGTAAAAGACCTCGCGAAGATTCGTAACTTTGACCCAATGAGCAGTATAAGACAGCAAAAAATAGAGGGCGCCATTCGTCAAGAGTTATCAAGTTTCCTATTGACGAAAGCAAGTGAAATAACCTTAGGTGCTATGGTATCTGTGACTGTGGTTCGGGTTACGGCTGATTTATCATTAGCGCGATGTTATCTTAGTGTTTTCGCCCATCAAGAACCACAGCGCGTGTTGCAATCCATTGAGTCGAATACAGGGGTAATTAGAAGAGAAGTTGGAAATCGACTAAAAAACATGCGTAAAATCCCGAGTTTGCGATTTTTCTTGGATGATTCATTGGATTATGCAGACCAAATAGACAAGTTGCTGAAAAAGTGAAACTTCGTACCGTTTTTTTTATTGCAACCCGCTTATTGATTTCAAGACAAAAAAAAACTGCCGTATCGGTAATTTCCTGGATTGCTGTTCTTGGCATGTTGGTTTCTGCGGCTGCCATGGTAATTTTACTCTCTGCCTTTAATGGAATTGAAGGGATGATCGAAGGATTGTATACGGAATTTGATCAGGAGATTATCGTGCGACCTAGAGAAAGCAAAAAAATCAATCCGGATTCCTTAAAACAACTTGTCTCTTTTTCAGAACAACTTCATGGCGTAGAACGAACAAGTTTATTTATTCAAGAGCGAATAATTCTCCGTAAGAAAAAGAAGTGGGCAAATGCAGAATTGTGGGCAGTAGAACCATCATTCAATCAAATGGCCAAGTTGGACACACGCGAACATTTAATCAATGGAAGAGCGGCTGAAAATGAAAATCAGTCATTGATTGGTGTAGGACTTGCCAATAAACTCGGCTTGCGTTCCATGGATTTAACACCGGAGTCTGCCGTATTGTATATTCCGCGTCAAGACCGTAAAATCCGAATAGGAAAATCTCCCTTTTTTCAGCAAAACATAGCGGTTGTTGGCGCTATGGATTACAATAAAGAAGTTAACGATCAAATTTTATTGGTTTCCTTGAGCTTTGCAAAAGGGTATTTTAATGATGAGGTTAGCGGACTGTTAATCCAGACCCAAATCAACCATCGATCAGCCGTAAATACGATCCTAAACAACAAGTTTGGCAAGCAATTTACGATCAAAACCAATTTAGAAAAGAATGAATTAATCTTTAAAACAAGTAAATCAGAAAAACTTATTGTAGTGGTTATTTTAGTATTTGTTTTCATTTTGTCGCTATTCAATCTTTCTGCTTCGTTAACAATGACCTTTCTAGAGAAAAAAGCACAACTTAACACCATGTATTCTTTAGGTTTAAGTTCTGTTGATGTGAAACGTGTATTTATAGTGTTAGGACTTATCATTGTGGGTTTCGGTGTCTTTATGGGCTTAGGGTTAGGCTCCTTATTAGTTTTCCTTCATGAACAACTGCATTTAATTACGATTCCCGGCACCCTCAATGCATTCCCTTCAAAATTTGATGTTTTTCAGGTGTTGTCCTTACTTTTTCTGCTAATTAGCCTCGGTTTTGTTGCAACCTTTATTACAACATCATTTTTAATGAAATCGAGAGAAAAAGCATAATTGTTTTTGCATTCGGATTAATTTAATTCCGTATATTTGCGCCCAAAATAAACACACGATTTGTAATGATTAAAGGTAGAATTTCTCAGGTTATTGGTCCGGTAGTGGACGTTGCATTTGATAACGGTTCCGCACTTCCAACTATTTACGACGCACTCGAAGTAAGAAAAAAAGACGGTACACGTGTAGTGTTGGAGGTTCAGGCACACGTTGGTGAAAATGCAGTTAGAGCAATATCAATGGACTCAACCGATGGATTTACACGGGGAATGGAGGTAACATCTACGGGTAGCGCGATTAAAATGCCTATCGGTGACAAAATCAAAGGCCGCCTATTCAATGTGGTTGGTGATGCAATTGATGGGATTAATGATGTTGACTCTTCGAATGGTTTACCAATTCACCGTGAAGCGCCTAAATTTGAAGATTTATCTACAGCATCAGAAATATTATTTACCGGAATCAAGGTGATTGATTTAATTGAACCTTATGCGAAAGGAGGTAAAATTGGTCTTTTCGGTGGAGCCGGTGTTGGTAAAACCGTATTGATTCAGGAATTGATTAATAACATTGCTAAGGGACACGGTGGACTTTCTGTATTTGCAGGAGTTGGTGAGCGCACGCGTGAAGGAAACGATTTGCTTCGAGAGATGTTAGAAGCAGGAATTATTAAATACGGTGATGCTTTCATGCACTCTATGGAAGAAGGCGGTTGGGATCTTACAAAAGTTGACCTTGAGGAAATGAAAGAATCAAAAGCAACCTTTGTATTTGGTCAGATGAATGAGCCTCCCGGAGCACGTGCACGAGTAGCATTATCTGGATTAACAATTGCAGAGTATTACCGTGATGGTGAAGGTGATGGACAAGGAAAAGATATCTTATTCTTCGTAGACAACATCTTCCGATTTACGCAAGCGGGTTCAGAAGTTTCTGCACTTCTTGGACGTATGCCATCTGCCGTAGGTTATCAGCCAACATTGGCCACAGAGATGGGTGCAATGCAAGAGCGAATCACCTCTACAAAGAACGGGTCAATTACATCGGTTCAAGCGGTTTATGTACCTGCAGATGACCTTACGGATCCGGCTCCGGCAAATACGTTTGCCCACTTGGATGCTACCACTGTACTTTCTCGTAAAATTTCAGAACTTGGTATCTATCCTGCCGTTGATCCTTTGGATTCTACATCACGAATTTTAACGCGTGAAATCGTTGGGGATGCGCACTATGATTGTGCTCAACGTGTAAAAGTAACCTTACAGCGATATAAAGAACTTCAAGACATTATTGCCATTTTAGGAATGGATGAGCTTTCTGAAGAGGATAAGTTAATTGTACACAGAGCACGTCGCGTACAACGATTTTTATCTCAACCGTTCCATGTTGCTGAGCAATTTACAGGGATACCAGGCGTATTTGTTGATATCAACGATACCATTACAGCATTTAACGAAATCTTAGACGGTAAGTACGATCAATATCCAGAAGCTGCATTTAACCTGAAAGGGGGAATACATGAAGTGGTAGCTGCTGGTGAAAAAATGTTAGCTGAAGCATAATGATTCTAGATATCCTAACTCCAGAGGCCCTTGTTTTTCATGGCGCTGTAGACGCTGTTAAAATGCCGGGAATTGAAGGTGAATTTCAAGTATTAAATGGTCACGCGGCAATAATTTCTGCATTAAAGGCTGGGACAGTGATTATTGATATTGTTCAGGCCACGCCTGAAATTACGGAGAAATTAACGAAAACAACCGACCCCAATAAATTCAGTTTTGAAATTAAGGGCGGTGTTGCTGAAATGCTTGGTGATAAGATTGTTTTATTGGCTGATTAGGCTGTTAAGACATGTTAACTTGCGCTTTGTGTTGGGTCAAACGCCTTACTTTCTTTATATTCGTGTAAATTAAACCATAATTAAGGTGCCAAAGCAATTAGATTCATCAAATATTCCCAAGCATATTGCAATCATTATGGATGGAAATGGTCGGTGGGCAAGAGCTAAAGGCCATGACCGTCTTTATGGCCATTCAAGTGGTGTGGATTCGGTACGTGAAACACTAAAGGCCGCGGTTGAATTCGGCATCAAACATTTAACCTTATATGCATTTTCAGCAGAAAACTGGAGTAGACCACAGGAGGAAATAGATGGGTTAATGGAACTATTAGTTGCCTCTATTCATGGAGAATTACCAGTTTTAAATGAAAACGGAGTAAAACTTACAACCATTGGAGATGTAAGCAAGTTGCCTGCTGCCTGTATCGATAGTTTAAGTGATGCAGTTAATGCAACATCAAAAAACGATAGAATTAATTTGATTTTAGCGCTTAATTATTCCTCAAGAGAAGAAATTGTTTTTGCCACAAAAAAAATAGTACAGCGGGTACTTGATGGAGCAATAGCCCCAGATAAAATTAATATACAGGAGTTTCAACAAGCGCTTTATACAGGCAATATACCCGATCCAGAACTTGTTATTCGAACCAGCGGAGAACACCGCGTAAGCAATTTTTTGCTTTGGCAATTGGCTTATGCTGAACTGCACTTTACACCTGTGTTTTGGCCAGAATTTCGCAGAGCGCATTTAATGGAAGCTATTTATGATTATCAACGCAGAGAGCGTCGCTTTGGAAAAACATCAGAACAAGTAATTTTAGATAAATGAGAATTCTAGTATATATATTCTTGATCTGTTGTTCCACGGTATTTGGGCAAGTTATCAATAACACTTCAGATTTTTCAGTCCCTACCGAATATGAAATTGGACCTGTACGAGTTGTTGGTGCTGATAATTTTGACCAGCAAGCCATAAAAGCTGTTGCAGGGCTGAGACAAGGACAGAAAATCACGATTCCTGGCGACCAACTAAGTAAAGCGATTAGAAACCTTTGGGAAGAAGAATTATTCTCTGATATTTCAGTTGTGTTAGACAAGGAAATTCAAGGCGTCGTATATTTATCGATTCATTTAAAGGCACGACCTAAATTGTCTCATTTTAAGTTCAGAGGAATCCCGAAGCGCGAGGCAGATAAACTGCGAGAGGAGTTGGATTTGTTCTCAGGAAAAACCATTACAGAGAATTTATTATTTCAAACAGACGCTAAAATTCGAGGATATTTTAGAGAGAAAGGGTTTTACTCCATTGCTGCGGATATTACCCGGATTAAGGATACCATAATGAATGACTCTGAGATTTTTGTTATCAATATTGAACGGGGTGAAAAGGTGGGAATTAAAGAAATTCAACTTGACGGTGCAGAAAGTGTTGCAACGTGGAAACTGTATATGGCAATGAAAGACACTAAAAAGAAGTCTATATTGCGGATATTCAAACGTTCAAAATTTACAGTATCTACCTATGAAAAAGATAAAAAGGCCCTGCTTGAGAAGTTCTATGCCGCTGGATTACGAGATGCACAAATAGTAAGTGATACGGTGTATTTTCAAGACCCGAAAAACTTAATTGTGCGCATTACCATTGATGAGGGGAGCAAATATTATTTTGGTGATTTTGAATGGTTCGGCAACAGTAAATACCGTTCTAGTTTTCTTGATTCTGTAATTGGCATAAAAAAGGGGGATGTATACAATAAAACGCTGTTGGACAAGCGCTTGAACGGTGGAGAGGATGGCAGGGATATTAATTCCTTATACATGAATAAAGGCCATTTGTTTTTTCAAATTTATCCAGTAGAAACAGGCGTTACAGGTAATTTCATCAATTATCAATTTAGAATTTATGAGGGCAAAGAAGCGAGATACGGAGAGATAACCGTTATCGGAAACACCAAAACCAACGACCAGGTGATTTACCGCGAAATTCGAACGAAACCGGGTGATTTGTTTAATAAGGAAGACATCATGCGGACGCAGCGGGAGTTGTCTCAACTCGGATTTTTCAACGACCAAACCATGAAGGTTAATCCCATGCCGAACCCAGAAAAAGGAACGGTTGATATTCAATACGTTGTAGAAGAAAAATCTTCCGATCAAATTGAATTATCGGGTGGATATGGTGGCGCTGGTCCAACAGGATCCGGACGTGTCATTGGCACCCTAGGCTTAACATTTAATAATTTCTCCACCAAGAATTTTTTCAAAAAATCAGCGTGGTCTCCGCTTCCCGGTGGCGACGGTCAACGCTTATCTATACGTGCTCAATCAAACGGGCGATTCTATCAAGGATATACGTTTTCTTTTACGGAACCATGGTTAGGGGGTAAAAAACCAAATGCACTTTCGTTTTGGTTAAATAACACGGCATTATCTTCCAACGGCTTTATACGTACTAATCCAGCCTACAATGGAATTTCAATTACTGGGGTTGGGGTAGGACTACAACGAAGAAAAAAGTTTCCGGATGATTATTTTACCGCGTATTATGAATTGAGTTATCAGTATTATGATGTTGTGAATGATTTCAGGTTTCCGTTATTTCCTAAAGGGTATTCTAACGATATCGCGTTGAAATATGTGCTACAACGTTCTTCCGTTAGCGCACCCATTTATCCACAAAGTGGATCGAATTTTACCTTGACAGCAAAATCAACATTACCCTATTCCTATTTCCAGAAAGGATTAGATTATTCGAAAATGTCCATCGCAGAAAAGTATCTGTATTTAGAGTATTTCAAATTTAAATTTACAGGGGAATGGTATTTACCTCTAACGGCGAATAGAAAGCTTGTCCTAATGCCACGCTTTGGCTTTGGTTATATTGGTGCCTATACCGCGGCGAAAGGGGTTACGCCATTCGATCGTTTTACGATGGGAGGAAGTGGATTAACCGGTGTTAATCAGCTTGGAGGACGTGAAATCATTGCACTTCGTGGATATGAAGATCAAGCGATTTCATCCGCTGGATCCGATCCGATCATTGCAAAATATACACTTGAGTTACGTTATCCGATTTCATTGAATCCCCAAGCAACCTTTTATGTTACTGGATTCTTAGAAGCAGGAAATACCTATCCAGATTTAAAAAACTTTAATCCATTCAATGTGAAACGAGCAGCAGGAGTTGGAATTCGAGTGTTCCTTCCGATGTTTGGAATGTTAGGCCTGGATTATGGGTTGGGCTTCGATAAATTAGATTCTTGGGGCTCTGGATATAACGGTCCATCCGATGCCTCAATTACAACAAAAGGATTTTATCCAAAGCTAAGTTTCACGATTGGCATGAACCTTGGTGAATTGTAAAATTTGATAATATTATTGTAAATTCGCCGTTCGCAGTCAAAAAACACACATGAAATCATTGCACGTAGTTATTTTCCTAATGATGGCCCTGTTTACAAAAGTAAACGCTCAGTCTTTTGCCTTCATAGATTCTGATTATATGTTGAATAGCATTCCAGAATATGCAGAATCAAAAGCAAAACTTGATAAACTTGCGGAAACGTGGACAAAGGATATTGAAGACCGGTTCAATGTAATAAAAACGCAAAAAGAAAATTTTAACAAGGAAGAGATTTTATTACCGGCAGAGGAAAAAGCAAAACGCAAATCAGAAATAGAAAAATTGGAAAAAGAAACCTTGGAACTACAGACTCAACGTTTTGGATTGAATGGAGATTATTTCATGAAACGCCAGGAATTAATTAAACCAATTCAAGACCGGATTTATACAGCCATGAAGAAAGTTGCTAAATCAGAAGGGTATACCTTTGTTTTTGATAAAGCCAATCAAAGCACTTTGATTTATGCCGATAAAGAGGCCGATATTAGCAACACTGTTTTGGAAGAAATGGGAATTACAAAAGAATAAATTTAAACACGTAAACATGAAACAAATTGTATTAGTTATTGCTACCGTCTTAATGACCGTGACCTTAAATGCTCAAATGAAAATCGCTCATGTGAATTCACAAAGCTTATTAGATTCGTTACCTTCTTATTTGAAAGCGGAGTCTGATTTAAAGAAATTTCAAGACGATGGTGTAGCGGAGTTATCGGTTCTAGAAAAGCAAATCAATGATGCCTATGTTCGCTTAGATGGGATTAAAGGTGACTTAACCCCAACCATGTTAAAAATTGAACAAGAGAAAATCATGGGATTAGAACAACGTTACCAGCAAACGCAATCCTTGCTTCAACAACAACTTCAAACCTTAGCAAATGAGTATAATCAACCAATCCTTGATAGACTTCAAAAAGCAGTTGAAATTGTTGCAGATCGAAAGAAAGTAAATTATGTACTTGATGTTTCTAAACTATTATATTCAAAGACAGGAATTGACATTACGGCTGAGGTTAAATCTGAATTAGCCCGTTTAGATGCGGAAGCAATGAAGAAGTAAGAACCTATAAAGAATTAAAAGGGGCTTTTGCCCCTTTTTTTATACCTTTATTTAGTGGAACGGAAAGGAAAAATAGGCGTTTTTGATTCAGGGTTCGGGGGGTTAACGATTTTACGTGATATTGTGCATCTTTTCCCAATGTACGAATACGTATATCTCGGGGATAATGCACGTGCACCTTACGGTAATAAATCCTTTGATTTGATTTATGAATACACCTTAGAAGGAGTTAAATACCTCTTTGAGCAAGGATGTGAGCTCGTTATTCTTGCCTGTAATACTGCCTCCGCAAAAGCATTACGAACGATTCAGCAATGCGATTTACCATACCTTGCGCCTAATAAACGAGTGCTTGGGGTAATACGGCCGAGTACGGAGGAAATTGGCTCGCTATCACGATCCGGTGTGGTAGGTATTTTAGGAACAGAAGGCACGGTTAACTCTAATTCATATGTTATTGAATTGGCGAAGTCAAGTCCCAATACTAAAGTATATCAACAAGCTTGTCCGCTTTGGGTACCTTTAATCGAAGAACAACAATATCATTCGCCAGCAGGAGAACTCATTATAACCTCAGATCTTAAGCGATTATTCGAACAGAATGCAACTATTGACGTAATTGTTTTAGCGTGTACACATTACCCAATTTTAAAACCCTTGATAGACTCTTTGGTCCCTCCTGGGGTTACGGTGCTTTCTCAGGGGCCCTTAGTCGCTGAAAAACTTAAAGATTATTTAAATAGGCATCCGGAGATGGAACATCGGCTAGCCCTTGGGGCAAAACTCCAGTGTTATACGACCGAGAGTAGCGATTATTTTAACGAACACGCCAGTGAAATATTCGGACAATCCTTGAATGCAGAACAGATTCAATTAACTTAGTAGCCAGTCAATTTACGTATTATGGAAATAACAAAAGAACTTCATGACCGCCTCGAACTTCTCAATGCAAAATATCAGGCCATTGGACAAGATTTACTATCGTATTTAGACGGCTTACTGTATGCAGATGTAACAACCTATTGGGACTATATAGAGTTAGATACCCTGTTAAGTCTTCAAAAACCAAAAACGAAGTTTCCGGATGAAGTGGTATTTATCGTTTATCATCAAATTACGGAGCTTTATTTTAAATTGATTCTTCAAGAGTTCAAAGCATTGGGGGAAATTAAAAATCCTACAAAAACACATTTTATCGATCGAGTAACGCGTATTAATCGATATTTTGAGGCCCTTATAAAGAGCTTTTCAATAATGGTTGATGGCATGGATCGAGATGAATTCTTAAAGTTTAGAATGTCCTTGTTGCCAGCGAGTGGTTTTCAATCAGCACAATACCGTGAAATTGAAATTTACAGCACAGATTTCATCAATTTGGTTGCGCGTGATGTGCGTTCATCGTTTGATTCAGAGGCCTCGATTGAATCCATGTATGAACAAATTTATTGGAAGTTTGGTGCTACTGAAATTGAAACCGGGAATAAAACCTTAACCCTTACTCAATTCGAGGAGAAGTATGAGCATTCGTTCATTGCCCTTGGGAAGCATTGTAAATCACGGAATTTATGGCAGGTATATTTGAGTTTATCTGAAGCGGATCAAGCCGATGAAGAGGTGAAGAAGGTGCTGCGTACCAATGATTTAAATGTCAATGTATTTTGGCCACTAGCGCATTATAAATCTGCAGTTCGTTACTTGGCAAGAAAAGATGTAGATGTTGCAGCAACTGGAGGTACCAATTGGCAAAAGTACTTACCTCCGAAATTTCAAAAACGTATTTTTTACCCAAGCTTATGGAGTGCCGAGGAAACCGAACAATGGGGTAAGGGTTGGGTAGAGGACCAAATAAGAGAAATACTTAAAGGGGCTTAATATAGGTTTCTGTAAAATCAAACAATCCGATTTGGCTTATTTTGATTCCACGCATTTTTAAGTTAAACACAAATACAAAGTCTTCATAAAGAATTGGTAAAACCCAATGCTCTTCTTGTAAAATCAAGTCACACGTTGTGAAATAGTTATTTCTCAACCCATTGTCGGACTCTTCCATTCCCATACTAAAATTGAAGTCATAAATGGCAGAATTAACTTTGGGAAACAAGGGGTTTTGGTTTTTGTTGGTTGGGTTTTTACTATAAAATAGGCCAAAATAAGCCTCCGGATCGGGGTAGTCTGGTGACCAACCAAGTTTCCATATTGCTGCTTTATTGGAAACTACAGCGCTGTATCGCGTAGCTAAATCAACTTCATGAATTGTTGTTTCAATTCCTAAGACTGTTTTTAATTGCTTAGCAATATATTGACAATATATCTTGGCTTGTTGTGAATTATTCCCAGCAATATATAGATTCATTATGGGAAATGGGTGATTAGGCCCATATCCTGCCGCCCTAAATAGTTGTTTGGCGAGCACAATATCTACCGGTTTTTTAGGTAATTCATTGTTGTTGTAATAGGCCGATGGTGGCGCAAATCCTTGTTTTGCCGGAATTCCGTCGCCATTCATAAGTTCATTAGCAATAATTTCGCGATCAATAACTAAGTCAATTGCCCTTCTAATTCTAGGGTCCTTAAAGCAATCAAGCTGCTGGTTCAGTACAATCATAGATACTCTACTTCCAGGGATTACCATTACACGGTGAGCAAATGGTTTTTTGTAATGTAACGCATTAAGGTCATATAAAATATGGTCTATATGTTGTGGCGAAACCTCACTGATCATGTCCGTTTGTTGGTTTTTAAACGCGAGCACGTCATTTTTTTCACTTGGAATCACCTTGAATTTTAAAGCATTAAGGTACGGTAATACATTTCCAAAAGCATCTTTTTTCCAATATGAAGGATTATAGCTAAGTAAGACCTGTACATTGCTTAACTGAGATAATTGAAATGGTCCGGTTCCTATGGGATGATTAATGATGTCCTTTTTATAGTAGGTATAAGCAGTTTTAGAACAAATACCATACTTAGAACTAGTCAGTAATTGTGGGAAGTGCGCATATTTTCCATTTAATTCAATATCTAAGCAATGTGAATTCACGATGCGAATCCCGGAAATTGAGTTAACCTCTTTGTTTTTAAAGAATACATCCGCCCCCTTTATTTTACCAATTAACGCATCATTTGATTGATTAATATCATTCTGAGAACACGCCATTTCAAGGGTGAATTTTACATCTGACGCGGTAAGTTCTGCGTTGCCGCCATCGAAGCACGGATCCTCATGAAAAAGAATCCCTTTTCTAATGTTTACACGCAGAACGGTATGATCTTTTTTCCAAACGAATGATGATGCAACGCGCGGAACTATTTCATTTGACTTTCCATCAAGATCAAATAGCGGCTCGAAAATATTACTAATTATTCTGTGCGCATATAAATCTGAATTATATAAGGGGTGAAGCGTTTGTATAGGTTCAGGAATGGACAAGTTAACGGTGTCGCCATAAACGGCTTTCCCTCCTTTTATCACTCTTGAATCGTTTAAAGCACATGAGTAGATTAGGGAACTTAAGATTACAAATAAGAGGATTGTTCCCTTCATTATTCTCCAAATCCAGATTTAATAAATCTAAGTCGATACAATTCCCCTTGAACATAGCAATCAATGAGGTATACGGCATCTGGTAGCTCATGTACGTCAATTTCATTCGATTTGCCAAAAGCTAAAGCTCTTCCTGCGGCATCATAAATTGCCCAATGTTCTACGGGCTGATTGATATGAATCCATTGGCTTGCGGGCACTGGATAAATTCCTAAATTAGGTAACAAGTTCTCACCGTTTTCTAATATACCCATATAAACACTATCGCTTATTTCACATCCGTTAGCGTCTGTAACGGTAACGTTGTACCAACCTTGTGTTAAATAAACAGCCAAGCTGTCACTCTGCTGGTTCGGGTCTGACCATAAAAACGTATAGGGAGCCGTTCCACCAGTAACGTGGGCTGTAGCCATACCATCGAGGGCATTTGGCGCAGATTCAGGGTTTATGGTAATTGATATATTCATCATACTTGGCGCTTGTATCTGAACGATTTGAGGAGTGCTTGAGCAGTTATTGCTGTCGCTTACCACGAGTGAATAACTACCGGCAGATAATCCCTGAATTATGGCTGAACTTCCAACCCCATTTGAAGTATAGGTATATCCTCCTACACCGCCAGTTGCAAGTAAATTAAGCTGCCCATCCTGACTATTCCAACAACTCGGAGGTGTTACTTGGGTAGTAAGTCCTAAGAGTTGAGGCTCATTTATTGTATAGGACAAGGTATCATAGCATGGCCTCGCATCGGATACAGTTAATACGTAGGTTCCTGGATTCAAGGAACCAAGTGAATCGCTTGTTGATCCATTGCTCCATGAATAGCTTACAGGCGTAGGACCACCCGGATACACATGAATCATCCCATCATTATATCCATTGCACGTAACATCGTTCAAGACTGCCTGACTTATGATCGGCGCAGCATTAGGAACGAGTACAGAATCCACTACCACGCAGCCATTGGGGTGTGTGATTGTGATGGTTGCCCAGCCCTCTGCTAAGGCATTGTTAGGCTTTGTTGTAACGCCATTTTCCCACAAAAACACACAGGTACTAAACATGCAAGGACATCCGGAACTGTTTACAATTGCTTGTCCATTTGTACCACCCGGACAGGTTGGAGGATAAATTCCTCCAAAGGAAATAGCATACGGATCGGTTAAATAGGCGGTGTAGTTTTCGTAGCATCCCGCTGCATCTGTTACTTGAAGCACATAGGTACCAGCGGCAAGATTGTTAAGTTGTGGTGCAGAACTCCCGTTCGACCAAAGGTAGGTATAAGGCCCTGTTCCTAGGGTTGCACTTGGAATGATAGCCCCACTCGCTGTGCCATTGCACCAAGGTTGAGTAACCGTTACCCCAGAAAGAATACTACCAACTCCGCAATCAATGGAAGTATTGTGATATTCACCATTATTCAAGGTCCCAAGGTAACTTCCCCAAGCTAATCCTGCATTTGGATAAGTACTGGTTAATTCAGTTCTAAACGCATAAACACCTTTCCACCCCATGACATTTAAACTGTCTTTTTTCACTAAGTAGACCAAATCTATGGTGTTGTCATTGTCGAGATTGGTAAACAAGGGGGTTGACCCAATATTCGTTCCTGCATGAACAGGAACAATTTCTTGTATGGTGTTATTGACAAAATCAAACGATTGCAAACGGTGTTTCCAAAAACCATTTTCCATATAATTAACAGCAAGTATTGCTTCATCTCTTCCGTCATTGTTTAAATCAATAGCGTTTCCGGAGGCAAACTGAAGGTGTCCAATGCTGTCCTTCATTACTACATTACCCGTGGCACCATCGAGCAGCACTTGATAGTAATCTGTATATCCGGAACTTTGACCTTTGGCCAAGGACAGAAATACGTCGGGGCTATTATTCCCTGTGAAATTTCCAATTACAGGTTCTGCACTTGATTCTGTGTTTGGTAATTGGTAGCTCCAGTGGGCGCTTAGGTTACTTCCTTTAATTTTAATGAGTTTCCCACTGTACGATTGAATGAAAATATTGTACTGGTTATTATTCGCTTTGTAAATCGAAGCAGGGGCAACGAACCCTAGATTTGGATCGTGCGCAAGCTGAATGGAAGGGGCCAAAGTGTTGTTTAATAAATCACTCAATGGGCAAGCCCAAAAACTTCCACCAAGAGTTTCTCCTCCGGTGCCGTAAAGCACCCATTGTACGCCATTCCCTTGAATGTCTGCCACCAGGGGAGAACAATAAGTTTCTGCACTGTCAGGCACAACGGCTTTGGCAATTACATGTCCATTTAAAGCGTTTACAACCATGAGGTGGCCTGGAGGACGAGTGGTGTCCCAAACGGGCGCGGCATGATCTCCTCCATTCGCAACTAACAGGTCCATCAATCCATCACCACTCACATCGGCAATGAATTGCGGGTTGTAGAAATTATATAAACCACTATCGGCCGGATTGATGTTGTTGTAAGGAAAGAAGTCCCACAATAAGCTTCCATTTGCGCCATTAATGGCTAACAACTGCGCTTGACGGCCTACCATGAACACGTCTTTTATTCCGTCGTTCGTTATGTCTTGAAATACTGCACTACCAAATACTTCATTTCGCGTAGCTCGTTTCCATAATAAAGTACCGTTTGCACCATTTACTGCCATAATTCCATTGTTGCTAAACACGCCATCCGTTCCTCCGCCAAACACTATGTCTTTGATCCCGTCATTGGTAAGATCACAAGCTCTCGGTGATGATAGGGTTGGAATAGAATCAATAAAAAACTGCCAGTTTTGAGAGAATAATACGCCACAAAACAGTAGAGCAACGGTAAGTAGTTTTAGTTTCATGCGAATGAATAGTTCAATTTATTGCATAAAGATAAATAATTCACGGGCAAGATGAAAGCACTTCTTTGGCTAGATGGCTGAGATGTCTTATCTTTGCACCCTTAAGGCTCCGTGGCGTCCTCCTTTACTCCGTTCCGGCGGACAGGCAACGTCACGAGCAATAAGGCTCCGTGGCGCAACTGTATAGCGCATCAGATTTCGGCTCTGAGGGTTGGGGGTTAGAATCCCTCCGGGGTCACAAAAGGCGCCCGCTTCATTTTGAAGCGGGCTTTTTTATTTTTCGGGGTGTCAGAAACAGCGTTTCTGTGAGCAACGTGAAATAAAAAAGCTAAGGCAATGCGCGCATTGACGGGCGCTATGCTTGTTCGAGATCAATGCGATTGGTTCATGAAATAATCCCTCCGGGGTCACGAAAAGAACCCAGCACGAAAGTGCCGGGTTTTTTGTTTTTATAGCGTTCAAAATAGCATTTTGATAAGCAGGTAATAACAAAAAGGCCGAGAACTGCAAAGCAGTTTGGGTTCTATGCTCGTAATGAACAAATCCTATGGAAAACGCGTCAGCGTAATCCCACGATTATTTAATGTGGCACCAATTTATTGGTGTGAACAAATAAAAACAAAAAACACAGGCTTGCGCAGCAAGGCAAGGGTTTCTATGCTTGGATTGAACTAACTTTTTGGAAAACGCGTCAGCGTAATCCCTCCGTGGTGAAAAAAACCTAATATAAGCAAGCCCTTTGTTTTCTATAAAATTAAATGCTAGACTTTCAATAATGTCTACTTAGCTTTGCATAAAAAATTACGCTATGACATTTCGCGATTTGAATTTAAAGAAACCCCTTTGGAATGCTTTAGATGAGTTAGGTTATCATACGCCAACTACCATCCAAGCCAATGGATTCAAGGTGATGATGTCAGGCGCTGATACCATTGGAATTGCCCAAACAGGAACAGGAAAAACCTTGGCTTATTTACTTCCTTGCTTATGCATGTGGGAGTTTTCTAAAGATACGCATCCTCAAATATTAATTATTGTGCCTACGAGAGAATTGGTTGCTCAGGTGGTTAGAGAAGTGGAAAAGTTAACCACCTATATGAATGTGGTAGTTGGAGGCGTATATGGTGGGGCTAATATGAATACGCAAGCAGTAATGGTTTTGAATGGACTTGATGTGCTTGTTGGTACTCCAGGTCGTATCCTAGATTTAGCGTTAAGTGGCTCCTTGAAATTGAAACACATCAAAAAAGTAGTCATTGATGAGGTGGATGAAACATTAAGTTTAGGGTTCAGGACACAGCTTTTAAATCTTTTTGAGTTTTTACCTGCCAAAAGGCAACACCTTGTTTTTTCAGCAACCTTGTCTGAAGAAGTGGAACTTTTTTTAGAAGATTATCTCATTTCCCCTGTCCGAGTAGAAGCCGCACGCGCAGGCTCCCCAATTGATAAAATTCATCAATCAGCGTACCGCGTTCCAAATTTTCTTTCAAAAGTCTCCTTGCTGCGGCATTTATTAAAAACGTTCGAAGTAGACTCCAAAATTTTAGTTTTTGTTTCCTCTCGCGCCTTAGCGGATACCTTGTTTGAGGAAATCAATGAGGAATTCTCTGATTCAATAGGGGTGATTCATTCCAATAAAGCACAGAATTTCAGGTTTGAAGCCGTTCAACGTTTTCAAACTGGCGCAACGCGCGTTTTAATTGCAACAGATTTGATTGCTCGAGGTATCGATGTTACGGATGTGACCCATGTAATTAATTTCGACATCCCTGAAAATCCTGAAAACTACATTCACCGGATTGGTCGAACCGGAAGAGCGGATAAAAACGGAATAGCAATAACGTTCATTACTGAAAAAGACGATTCAGCACTCGAATCGATTCAAGTCCTTATGCAACAAGACTTAGTGTTTGAAAAGACGCCAAAACAGGTGGCCTATACAACGGAATTATTAGAATTCGAGAAACCCGTCGTTGCGATTCCTGGTAAAGCGCTCAAATTGCCGAGCCGCGAAAATAAAGGGGCCTCTTTTCACGAGAAAAAAGCTAAAAACAAAAAGGTTAATGTGCGGTACAACCATAAAAAAGCCATGCAAGAAAAATATGGTAAGCCCAAGAAAAAACGGAAATAGTAGCAGTTTTCTGTGGATTATTTCGATTGACTTTTAAATCACCCCCCTAATAGTTAGGGCAAAAAAAAAAGCCCTTTCGGGCTTGTATTATTTTTTGTCGTCTAAAATCCGCTTCGGACGTAGGCGCTCAAAAATATCAATAGTTATCCAAAAAGGAACGATAAATCCTAATAGGAATAATAACAACCAAAATGCCATTCCGAAAATTAAAAGGAATAAAACAATACCAAAAGTGCTTATCATCTTGTAAATTTGTGTTCGATTACAAAGGTAAACAATAATTAGTTACAAAAACAAACCCAATGGAATTTAGAATTGAAAAAGACACCATGGGAGAGGTACACGTTCCTGCTTCCAAATATTGGGGAGCTCAAACTGAACGCTCCCGAAATAACTTTAAAATCGGACCAGAAGGCTCCATGCCGAAAGAGATAATTTATGCGTTTGCTTATTTAAAAAAGGCCGCCGCCTTCGCTAACCATGAGTTAGGTGTACTGGCAATCGAAAAACGAGACTTAATAGGGGCTGTGTGTGATGAAATGCTAACAGGAATGCATGACGGTGAATTTCCTTTGGTTATTTGGCAGACAGGTTCTGGTACTCAATCGAACATGAATTGCAATGAAGTGATTGCTAATCGAGGGCATGTGCTAACAGGGGGCTCATTACTTGATGAAACCAAAGCGCTTAATCCAAACGACGATGTGAACAAATCGCAATCGTCAAATGACACGTATCCTACTGCAATGCATATTGCCGCTTATAAGCAAACGGTTGAAATCACACTCCCGGGCATGAAACATTTACGAGATGTGTTAGATCAAAAAGCGATTGCATTTAAGGATATCGTTAAAACAGGAAGAACCCATTTTATGGATGCAACCCCCTTAACCCTTGGCCAAGAATTTAGCGGGTATGTAGCACAAATTGATTATTCCATTCGATGCATCAATAATGCATTGGAAGCTGTTTCAGAACTAGCTCTTGGAGGAACAGCTGTTGGTACTGGATTGAATACCCCTGCTGGCTACGATGTATTAGTCGCGAAAAAAATCGCTGAATTTACAGGCCTACCGTTTGTTACGGCAAAAAACAAATTTGAGGCTTTAGCCGCCCATGATGCCATGGTGGAGTTGTCAGGCGCATTAAAAAGATCAGCGGTTGCTTTGATGAAAATTGCCAATGATATTCGAATGTTGTCATCTGGTCCGCGCTGTGGTATTGGAGAACTTATTATTCCTGATAATGAACCAGGCTCTTCTATCATGCCAGGCAAAGTAAATCCTACCCAACCTGAAGCATTAACGATGGTTTGTGCCCAAGTAATTGGAAATGATGTAACGGTTTCAATAGGGGGTTCCAATGGTCATTTTGAATTGAATGTATTTAAGCCCGTGATCGCAGCCAATGTGTTACAATCCGCGCGATTAATAGGAGATGCGTGCGTTTCGTTCGCGGATAAATGTGCCGTAGGAATTGAACCTAACTTACCAGAAATCAAAAAACATCTGAATAACTCGCTTATGCTTGTAACGGCGTTAAATACAAAAATAGGGTACTATAAAGCCGCGGAAATCGCGAAATATGCACACAAGAATGGGACTACCCTTAAAGATGCTGCCGTTTCCTTAGGCCATGTAACACCGGAAGAATATGACATCTATGTAGACCCTTCTAAGATGATTGGTTCCATGGATTAATTGGGTAACTATTGCTAACTTTACAACAAAATAAATACCATGTCAAAAATAAACGTAGCGAATCCTGTAGTCGAGCTGGATGGAGATGAAATGACCCGAATCATCTGGAAATTTATAAAAGATAAACTGATCCTTCCCTATTTGGATGTCGATATTAAGTATTATGATTTAGGAATCGAAAAACGTGACGAAACCAACGACCAAATTACAATTGATGCGGCTGAAGCAATTAAGAAATACCAAGTTGGTATTAAATGCGCAACAATAACACCGGATGAAGCGCGCGTTAAAGAATTTAATTTGAAGTCGATGTGGAAATCTCCGAACGGAACCATACGTAATATTCTAGATGGTACGGTTTTCAGAGAGCCAATCGTTATGAAAAATGTTCCTCGATTGGTTACCAATTGGACTGCACCAATTATTGTTGGTCGTCATGCGTTTGGTGATCAATACCGCGCAACAGACGCCGTGTTTAAAGGCAAAGGAAAACTTACAATGACCTTTACCCCGGAAGATGGAGGAGAAGTACAGCAATTTGAAGTATATAATTTCAAAGGCGATGGAGTAGGTATGGCGATGTACAATACCGATGAATCCATTACAGGATTCGCGCGCAGCTGTTTCAACATGGCGTTGAGTAAAAAATGGCCCTTGTATCTTTCTACTAAAAACACGATTTTGAAGAAATATGATGGCCGCTTCAAAGATATTTTCGAAGAAATTTATCAAGCGGAATTCAAATCGGCATTTGAAACTGCTGGAATCGTGTATGAGCATCGATTAATTGATGACATGGTGGCTTCTGCCTTGAAATGGAATGGTAATTTTGTTTGGGCGTGTAAAAATTATGACGGTGACGTTCAGTCCGATACAGTAGCTCAAGGTTTTGGGTCCCTTGGTTTGATGACTTCAGTGTTGATCACTCCGGATGGGAAAATTATGGAATCAGAAGCGGCTCATGGAACAGTAACTCGACACTACAGAGATCACCAAGCGGGGAAGAAAACATCTACCAATCCAATTGCTTCTATTTTTGCATGGACACGCGGATTGGCTTTCCGTGGAAAATTAGATGGAAATCAGGAGTTGATTGATTTCTGCACGACCTTAGAGCGTGTTTGTATTGAAACGGTTGAATCTGGCATTATGACCAAGGATTTGGCGGTATGCGTACACGGAAATAAAGTGAATCATGGTGAACACTACGTATATACGGAAGAGTTTTTAGATGCCTTGGATCGCGGATTGAAAGCAAAAATGAACTAAATTTAATCCCGCAACAGCGGGATTTTTTATGCGGTATTCAGTTATAATTTTTATCCTAATTTTTTATTCTTGTTTAAGTGGACAAGGGCTACCAAGTACATGGACTGGTTCATATCAAGGCGATATGCAGTTGTATGGAAAAGAAGCCACCCCGTTTGCAACAGTACTGGTTCGCCTATCGATTCAAGAAATAAAAAAAGATTCAGTGTGGACTTACTTTATGACTTATGGTGAAAAGGATAAGACTGGGTATCTTGAAAAGAAATACCATATGGTATTGAAACCGGATGGCTTAGTGATGGACGAAGGCGACGGGGTATTAATTCCCATGCGATTATTTGGGGATTGTTTATTTGATTTCTATAGCATCGAAGATAGTGACAATACAAACTCTTTTATGAGTAGTGTGCTTTGCCGGCAATCAAGCGGTGATCTTGAGTTCAATTTATTTGGTGGGTCCTTGACCCCATTGAATACTTCTCAAATAATTGAAGAATCAGAGGGCTTGGCCTTTGGATTAAGTACCTATAAGCTCGGGTTTAATCAGCATGTTTTATTGAAAAAAATAATGGAATGAAGACAATTTTATATGCCCTGTTAATTGGGTGTTTTCTCACCTCATGTAAAGCCATCGAAACGGCTGTCCCTGAGAATTTTGTTGAACCATATCCCGCGCTAAATAATGAGGTATCGGCGATTACCATTCCTGTTGAAATTGATCTCTCAAGTTATTTAAAGGCAGCTGAAAAGGAAATTCCAAAATCTTACTCAGGTAAAAATGAGCAGTGTGAAGGGGTGAGCACCGCCTATTCGATAAAACGAGATGACATTAAATTTTCTGGAAGCGGAAACAAAATCGGATACGAAGTAGGAGGACAACTTAAATTGAAGATTAATTATTGTCCAAAATGCCAAACGCTTACCGATGAGAAAGGTTCCTGTATTATTCCAAGGGTACATGTCAGTTGTGGTGAAAATGAACCGATGCGGAAATTCAGTCTTAAATATAGCACCGCCGTGAAGGTTAATTCTGATTACACGTTTAAAACGACCACGAATTTGCAGAAATTCGAATTGATCGACCCTTGCGAATTAACAATAGCGAATATTGATGTTACTACGGATGTTGAGAAAGAAATTACCAAACAACTCAAGGTGCTAGAGCGTGAAATAGATAAGCAGTTTAGTGCAATTGATATTAAATCCACAGCAAAAGAATCTTGGAAGTTGTTACAAGAACCTACTGAAATTCCGGGCTATGGGTACCTAAGTCTTGCCCCTTCTTCATTGGCTATAAGTGAGTTGAAATTTAACGGTAAAAAAGCAAGTTTTAATTTTAATATAGATGTTTCTCCTTCCTTCACAACAGAAAAACCCCAATTAATTCCGTCAGCTCTTCCTGATTTGTCCAAGAGTAAGGTTGATAATGGATTGAACTTTGGATTGGATGTGATCTTGAGTTATGACTCCCTATCTAACTTTATTCGGTCTTCGTTTAAAGGCGAGGTTTTTGAAATAAAACGTAAAAAAATAATTATCGAAGATATAGCCGTTTCAGGATCCGCTGATAATCGAATTATTCTTAAAACGCAATTCTCTGGTTCAAAGCGGGGGGTGATTTATTTACTTGCAACACCCGTATTAAACGATTCCTTAAAGCAAATTGAATTAACTAATGTAGATTTCGATGTGAAAACAAAAAGTGTACTCCTGAAATCTGCGAAGTGGTTTTTTAATTCAAAAATCAATCAATTAGTGGAGGAACAAGGTAAGTTTAACTATACACCAATGATTGAAGACATGAAAAAAGAGATTAATACGTCGTTGAATCAACCCTTAACAGATGGCGTTGCGATGAGTGGACGTATAGCTAGCATCTCCTTAAATAAGATTTACTATACAACGACCCATCTCGTTCTTCGAACCCAGATTGGTGGAAATTTGAAACTTATTTTAGAGTAACTCGTTAATACCCAAAAAAATGGGTGTTGAAAAAGCTCTTTAGTCTATTCTTCTTATTATTAGTTGTTGAAGCGCTCTTTGCGCAACAAGATTATTCGACATGTGCAGGAAATGTAATAATTAGTCCGAATACTACATACCAATTGAAGTTCAAGGGAAAATTAGGGAAAGATAAAAGCGGCATTCAATCGTATTGTGATCTCCCGGTAGCTTCTAATAATTTAGTTTGGTTGCAATTTCATCCTCCACACAGTGGCCGCATGAACCTTTCATTAAAAACCTCTGGCGATTCAATCATTGTATTCATTTTCGAAACGAATGCAACAGACGATTGCGGAGCGATTTCTTCGAAAAAAGCTACGCTTGTGACGTGTGAAAACAGATCCGCTTTGGATACACTTAACCCAATATATAAGTGTTCTGCAGACAAGAATTATTACATCGCGCTTTATGTGAACAAAGGTAAAGCACCCTTGATCGATTTAAAACTTAACTACACCCCATTAACATCCGAAGGAACGGTATTAAAGGATTCGTTACTTTTAAATTTAGCATATTCAAAGGAACTTCCTGTCTATGGAATACACTTCAGGGATGAGCTTACTGGATTTCCCGTTATTGCTAAATTATCCCTTGTTGCATCAAGCATAATCGATGGGACATATCGCGGATCCGACATCCTGGTAAATAACCAACGTAAACTTAAGGCCTCCTTGCGAATCGATTCAGAAGGGTATTACTCTAAGGACATTTTTGAGCATCCGATTCCCTCAACTACGCATCACGATACGATTTTTTTAGCACCCATTACACATGGTGCAATCACCAAATTAGATGATATTTATTTTGCAGGTGGTCTTGCGATAATTTTAGAGGAATCCATGCCTCGATTGAAACGCTTGAAGGATTTCTTATTATTAAACCCAAATATTTCCATTGAAGTTCAAGGCCATGTGAACGATGAAGGGGGGAATTCTTTAAGTTCTCAACGATTGTCCAAAAAAAGAGCTAAGCGCATTGTAGAATATTTAATTTCCTGTGGAATTGAGCCAGAAAGACTTTCTGCGGTTGGTTATGGAAACACTAAACCAATCTTTCCTAAGCCAGAATCTGAGGAACAGAAAGAAGCCAATCGAAGGGTTGAGGTTAAAATTAAATAATCAACGATAAAAAGGAGAAATCATCCAATACACGACAACTCCTGTAATGGCAACATATAACCAGATTGGGTAGGCAAAACGCACCAATTTTTTATGCGCTTCGTATTGACCCGCCCAGGCAAAAAGATACGCGTAAAGTACCATTGGAATCACTACCATGCTTAATCCAATATGGCTTATTAGTGTAACAAAATATATTGTTCTCCAGGTTCCTGCAGAAGCCTTCTCTGCATCGCTAAGGATGTGGTCATGGTTTAAATCTCCATATTGTGTTGGATCGGAAGTGAGGTGATATGCAACATAACAAACCAGGAACAATAAAGACAACAATAGCGCTAAGCGTATAAAAAACCGGTGTAATTCTATTTTTCCTTGCTTAACCATGAAAAGCGCAAGGATTAGCAATAAGGCTGTTGCGGCATTAAAACCAGCATAAATTGGAGGTAAAAATGACAAGTCTCCAGGAATACGAATGCGAAATAATGCACCTACTACCAATGGAATAACAATCGAAACAGCAATAATTAGTTTCTTAACCGTGGGGATTTTATTTGGAGCTAGTGTGTTCATCATAAAGTATATTTATTTCTTTAACCATTCTATCGTATTCTTGTTCATTAACCGTTAAGTCAAAATTAGTCACCGCATAAACGCCGCGTACATGACCTTGGGCGTCAACTAAGGTAAAAGATCCAGAATGCGCATAGCCACCCGCAGATTCATCGTCTTTACCCGCAAACGTTAAAAAATTTTGAATTCCTAAGCGGTGAGTTTCTGCTTCATTTCCGGTGAGAAAATCCCAGTTTTTATAATTTACTTGATGGGTAGCTTGGTATTTTTTTAAAACGGCTGGATTGTCATGGGTAGGATCTATCGTAAACGAAAGAAATTGAAGTTCGTCAAGCGCGTCTTTCGATAATGTTTTATGCAGCCGCTTTAATTGATTGTTCATTATTGGGCAAATGGTAGGGCATGAGGCAAAGAAAAACTCTACAATCCACATTTTACCTTTATACGTCTTATTGGTTACGAGCTTCCCCTCTTGATTTGTAAACGAAAAAGCGGGAATAATAGGATACACGGTATCAGCATAAACAACACCACCTTTTTCCGTATATTCTACATCCGAATTTCCTAAATAAGGCAGTTTAGGTGATTCTTTACACCCGAAAAGCAAAATGATTGCGAGAATGCTACTTACGTATCGCCCGATCTTTGTCATATTGTTTTAATAACAAGGCTAAACTTTCTTTCATGCGGCGGATAAGCCCTTCTTGATTCCCTTTTAACACCATTCGCAAATGATTTTCTTTGTCGCTTAATAGGATAAGCTCTTGGAATCCCTCGCCGCCGTAATATTTTTCTCCCTTTTGAAGCAAGGTTTGATTGTTGTGCTCAATGTTGTAAATGCTGCGAGCATCTCCGGAAGCAACAATCCATAAGTTAGGATCATACCCTTCCACATCACGTTCCATCATTTGTTGAACCAGAGTCAACTCTTTTTCAGGGTTCCCTTTACCGTCTGTGACAAAAGAAATCATGCGTACGCGTTTCAGTTGCTTGTGGCTGTTTTTACGTATGTGTTGGTAAAGTATTTGGTTTAATCGCCAAAATGAAACGGAACAATCCCACGGACAACCTTTTTGAAGCGTAGTGATGATAATAATTTCACCTTTGAATTCCTCTGCCGTTCTGTTTTTCCCCTTACTGTCCGTAAAGGAATAGTTTTTCAAGGCGCCGTAATCATCTAAGGTCTTGAACCGATGCGTACAACCACGGGTTGAAATGAAAATTAAAAACAAGGCGGGACCAAATACCAAAAGGAAGCCGAGAACTTTCCTTAGTTTTTTGGTCATATTCATTTGGGTTTATGAAAAGAAATTCAATACGGATTTAATGGCCGTAGCTTCCCAAAGTGCAATAAAAATCAAATAGAGAATAAAAATAAAGTACGGAACAAGGATTACATACCGCAACCACT
Organism: Crocinitomicaceae bacterium; assembly: GCA_044347515.1. Lineage (GTDB taxonomy): Bacteria > Bacteroidota > Bacteroidia > Flavobacteriales_D > Crocinitomicaceae > UBA952. The sequence goes on from JBIKUO010000029.1 coordinate 29,093, forward strand.
TGCGCTCATCTCCAAGGTGCATAAATACCATAACAATGTATCCTGCCTTGAGTATGGTTAACGCAAGAAAAGTCCATTTAACTAAAGGCCAAATTGAAGCGTCTTGCTTGATAACAGCACCTAAAACTACCTCAATAATTGTTACTAAGGTAAGTAGTATAGTTACTTTGTAGATTTTCTTTCGAATTTCTACCCCTTTTTCTTCACTGTGGTGAGCATCTAATGAATATTCAATTAAATCGTCGCGTTCCATACGTAAAATTATAAAAGATAAAAGAATGTAAATACGAAGACCCAAACAAGGTCTACAAAGTGCCAGTATAATCCGGTTTTTTCAACCATTTCATAGTGTCCTCTTTTGTGGTATGTACCAGCCACAACACCAAGGCAAATAATAATATTAATTACAACACCAGAAAATACGTGAAACCCGTGGAATCCAGTAATAAAGAAAAAGAATTGTGCGTATTGTTGAGGACCGTATTCATTTTGCTTTAAGTTAGCACCATAAATCACACGGTTAGCTTCCCCTGAATACAGCGCTTCATAGTATAGTTTTTCCGCTTTTGCACCAGTTATTCTACGTTTTGCTTTTGATGCTTTATTAACCTTACCACTTTTCTTAACGATTAATGTTAATTCATGGTCTTTTTCTTTAGTTATAGTAGCTTTAGACCCGTCATGCAAGGTAATTATTCCATTGGTTATGTGTCCAGACGCAGCAGCATGTTGGAAAGTGTGCATTAAGTCTTCCTTGATTACATCACCTTCTTTATGGTGCTTACCACCCTTAGTAACCGTAAAGTTTTTGATTTCTCCGAAATGACCTTTAACTATAGCAACAGATCCATCAGCCAATTCGACTTTGCCAAACTCAGATCCATGAATGAAGTGATACCACTCCCATCCTTGAGATCCAACAAAGAAAAAACCACCGATAATTGTTGCAATCATCCATTTTGTCACCCCTTTACGATCCATTCGATGTCCAGCCTCAACTGCCAACACCATTGTTACCGATGAGATAATCAAAATAAATGTCATTAACGCTACGTAAAGCAAAGGATACCCATGACCTAAGAACGGCATGGAGTTAAACGTTTCTTCGCCAATTGGCCAAGCTTCTAAGCAATCATGTCTCGTAAATCCATAAGCAATTAAAAGTCCGCCAAAAGTTAAGGCATCTGAAACTAGGAAAAACCACATCATTAGTTTTCCGTAACTTGTTGAAAATGGAGAAATTTTACCTCCCCATAATGTCTTTGAATCAAGTGCTGCGGTATGACCTGCCATCGTATTAAAATTTGTGCAAGTTTAATGAATAAAATTGAAAAACAGGAATAAATACACCCACAATATGCCTAAAAAGTGCCAAAACATTGACCCTAATCGAAGGGATAAATGATTTGTTTCGCTGTATCGACCTGTAAATGAGTTCTTTACCATGACCAATAAATAGATTAAGGCACCCAAGACATGTAAGAGGTGAGCAAACGAGATTACATATAGAAATGCACTCGCATTATCCGAAGTTTCTCGGGCGTTTATTTGCGCACTTTCACTTAGAATTCGTCCGTTAATCCAAAAATTCCCGTTTTTATAACTGAGTTTTTTGCCTTTTAAATATACATTAAAATCTTTACCGTATTGACCTTTCATCATAAAATGCCCACGCCCTAATACTACATTCATCGACACTTTACACAACCTTATTTCATCCGTGTGAGACATTAACGTGGAATCGGAAGTATAAAAATTACCATCCTTAATTACCAGGGGTTGATTGTTGATAAATAAGGTGTATTTTGAGGAATAAACCGCATTCAAGGGCTTTTCTTGCTGACTGAAAATCACCTGTTCCGGCAAGGCAAAATGCTTCATGTACGCTTGAAAATCGATAAATTCTTCCTTCGTCATTGCGCGATTCCCAATGCTAAAATTGTTACCATCAACAAGGATTGGTTTTCCATGTATGGTGGCTGTTATCGTATCACCATATCTTCCATCATTTACCAGGATTTCTGGATAGGTCCAATATATCGAAGGATTATAAATACCACGAGTAATTAGTTGATTATACCCTTTAAATTGGAAGGTGACAAAAAGCAATCCAAACACTAAGGTCAACGCCATGTGTAATTTAAGTAAGGATGACTTGCCTTGCTTAATTGCGCGAATGGCCAAAATAAAAAACAAGGAACTACAACCAATAAACAAGGTGCTTAAGTAAAATCCGCTGGGCATGGGGTATTTCAACCAAAATCCGCCACCCATATTTACATAA
>JBIKUO010000047.1:0-8273 GCA_044347515.1 Crocinitomicaceae bacterium
AGACGAAAAATTGATGGAGATTCTAAATCAAAAAGGATATAACATTGCCCGAAGAACCATTGCCAAGTATCGCGAACAATTAAACATTCCTGTAGCTCGACTGAGAAAGGAACTCTAAGCATGAAGAACAAACTAAGCCACTTAATTTCTTGGGTATTTATACCTCTTTTGATGCCCTTATATGGCTTGCTGATCGTCATGTTTTATCCAGCCGAAGAATTGGTGCAGAACACCATTGCTATGTATGCCCTCCCCCTGAAAATCAAGTGGATCCTGTTCGGAATGTTCGCCGTATTTAGTTTTGCCGCACCCGGCTTATCTTTTTTAGGCCTATTTCGCTTTAAAATCATTACCACCATTGATATTGAGAATCGCACGGAGCGCTTGTACCCCTTGTTGATTATGTTGATTTATGGATTAATGTTGTATTGGTTAATCGGGGAAAGTGACCCGAAACACTTGCTACCGCCTTATTTTTTGTCCTTGTCCTTAGCGGGAATTGTGGTAACCGTGACCTTTATGTTGTTAACCCAAGTGTTAAAAATATCGATGCATGCGGGAGGCGCGGGGATATTAACAGGCTTCTTATATGCGTATTTTATGCATCAACACAACCCATCATATGCTTGGATGGGCTTAGCTATTTTGATTTCTGGCTTGGTGATTTCGGCGCGTTGGTATCTTAGAAAGCACACCGCCCTTGAGTTGTTTTTGGGATATACCCTTGCCGGGATCATTACCTTTGGTGTAGTATATATTGGAGGGTAGGGTAAAATTACTCCACCGTTACCGATTTCGCTAAATTTCTTGGTTGATCCACGTTGCATCCGCGCATTACGGCGATAAAATAAGAAAGCAATTGTAAAGGAATCGTTGCTAACAAGGGAACCAATACTTCATCTGCCGCAGGAATTTCAATGATATGATCCGCCATGGCGCGTACGTGGGTATCGCCCTCCGTAACAATCGCAATCACCTTTCCTTTTCTAGCCTTAACTTCTTGGATGTTAGACACCACCTTTTCGTAAGAATTTCCTTGCGTTGCAATTACAAATACGGGCATGTTTTCATCGATCAAGGCAATCGGTCCGTGCTTCATTTCTGCCGCCGGATAACCTTCGGCGTGGATGTAGGAAATTTCTTTCAATTTAAGCGCTCCTTCTAAGGCAACAGGAAATGAGGACCCACGGCCAAGGTATAAGGCGTTTGAGGCATCTTTGTATGTTTTAGCAATGGCTTCAATGTGATCGTTCTTCGCTAGAATCTGACGAACTTTTTCCGGTATGGCTTCCAATTCAGATAACAATTCATGAAATCTAGACTGACTAATGGTTCCTTTTTTATTCGCTAATTGCAGGGCCATCAATGTAAGAATCGTTACTTGTGCGGTAAATGCTTTGGTAGAAGCTACTCCAATTTCTGGTCCGGCGTGGGTATACGAACCGGCATCCGTAATTCGAGAAATAGAGGAACCCACCACATTACAGATCCCTAGGATGGTTGCGCCTTTACTCTTTGCGAGTTCAAGTGCAGCAAGGGTATCCGCCGTTTCCCCGGACTGAGAAATAGCGATAACCACATCATTTTCATTGATTATGGGGTTGCGGTAACGAAATTCACTCGCATATTCCACTTCAACATTGATGCGGGCTAAGTCTTCTAATAGATACTCACCCACTAATCCAGCATGCCAAGAGGTACCACAAGCCACAATAATTAAGCGATTGGCCTGAATCATTTTTTGCTCGTAGTCACGGATTCCACCGAGGGAAATCCAACCTTTTTCAGCGTTTAGTCTTCCTCTAAAACAGTCTTGAATCGATCGTGGCTGTTCATGAATTTCTTTTAACATGAAATGCTCGTATCCGCCTTTTTCAAGGGCTTCAAGTTCTAACTCAAGTTTTTGGATGTATGGTGTTTTAGGTTGGTCGCCAATGTTGTATAACTTCAATCCTTCCTTGCGATCAATTACAGCAATCTCCTCGTCTTCCATGTACACCACATTTTTGGTATACTCAACAATCGGTGACGCGTCAGAAGCACAAAAGTATTCACCGTCTTCTCCAACACCCACAACGAGCGGACTGCTTTTTCTAGCGGCCACTAAACGGTCTGGATAATCACTAGATATGGCCACAATCGCATAGGCGCCCACCACGTGATTCAAGGCAATTCGCAGTGCTTCACCAAACCAAACCCCTTCTTTTTTCGAAATATCATCCACCAAGTGCACCAAGGCTTCGGTATCGGTTTCGCTGCGAAAGCTGTATCCTTTATTGATCAGTTCTTTTTTAATGGAGTCATAATTTTCAATAATTCCATTGTGAATTAAGGCTAATTTACCGTCGGTAGAATAGTGTGGATGGGCATTTACGTCATTAGGCTCTCCATGTGTGGCCCAACGGGTGTGACCAATTCCTGAAGTTCCAGAGCAATCCTTGTCTGCTGCAAAGGCTTCCAGGTTGGACACCTTTCCCTGCTTTTTGTAGATGTTCAGCTGTCCATGCGTACTTAAAGCGATTCCGGCAGAATCATATCCACGGTATTCAAGGCGTTTTAATCCCTTTATGATAATGGGGTAGGCGTCTTTAGCGCCAATGTATGCAACGATACCACACATAATTAAAAGTCGGTATAAGTGATAATTATTTTCGGACGCATCTTATTGATGGTGTTTGGTCCATTAAAGATAATCCGTTCCGATGAATTAACGAAGAATCGTGGGGAAACGATGAGCCCCGTATTTTCAATGTCTTGGTTGATAACGGCCTGAACATAGGATTTCAAATCCGCAGCGTATTCCTTTTTACTTTCTGAGTAAGCACCCAACACGCCCGTGTTTATATATCCTTGTGAAGCCGCGGTTTTTTTAGTGGCAAATGTGACGTTTGAGCCCGGTTTATATTTACTTCCTAACTGATATTGAATCGGTAAATGAATTTCAGCGCGATGAATTAATTGGTTCTCAGTGAATTGGTTAAGTCCCGGAATTACCACTTTGGCGCGCACACCAAACGCTTGCGCATAGAATTCTTGCAACCCTAACGACGGATTGTTAATTACTTGTTCTACGGCAGATCCACTTCGATTTACATCTACGTGAGAGAAGTCGGCACAGGTTGAATTCATGAGAAAGTCATAGGTTTTTTCAACCCCACCTTGACGATAATAAATCGTTAATTTGGTTCCTGGATCGTTTAGGTTAAAATAGAAAACCCCACCTTGTCCTGCAGCTTGTGGACCGTTGTTTGTTTGTACTAATAAGCCTTTAAAATAACTTTGAAAGTTTGCATTACTAGCGAACGTGGAGCTTCCGTTTGTTGCTTCGGTGATAAATTGTTTTGCAAGGTTCGTGTCGAGCGGAATCCGCAATTGAGCCTGTACGCTGTCGTCACCAATGATGGTGTAATTCAATGGTTTAGGAGTAATAATTTCGCTTCCAGCAGGTATTAAGTTCGTGTTACTGTGGGCTTTGGTAGAAAACTGATAATATGTTGAGTCGTTAGACAGCGCATCGGTTAATTCAAATACCTCAAAGTGTTGAGCGCTTAAAGCCCCGTAGTATCCCGCATATTCTAGGCCAAGTACAAAGGAATCAACACTGATTGACGAAACGGACCCAAAATTTGGATTCACACCGGCCAAACGAATTTGTGTGTAAAACGAGGAGGTAAATTGACCAAACTTCGGGTCGTTATAACTCCCCAAGACTACATTGGCCGAATTATCAGTAATGATACTGTCTTCAATAACCAAAGAGGTGGCCAAATAAAATGTGTCGGTTGTGATTCCGTTCAGTATAGTATTAGACCCCAACAAGTCCTTACCTAACATTTGATCCTTCTTCTTACAGGCCAGAAGCGAGAGCGCTAAAAGTAAAAGGAGTGAATACCTCATGTGTGTGGACTAGTTGGTTACAACACTGGCATCAAGTACTCGATCAAAAAATGCAGAAAACGACTTTGCCTCATGCTCTTCATTGATATAATCTTGCTTTAAGATGCTTGCTTCATCGAAAATTGTGCGTAATGCAGGGTCTAGGTTAGGTTCTGCTACAGTAACCCCATCACAGTGCTCCAAAATTAATTTAGTGAACGAAAGGAAATCCGTTTCCTTACTTTTTTCTAGCACAGCCTTTGGAAAACCATCAAACTTCAATTTCTCATGGAATCGCGGATCAAGCGGTTGGTCAAAGCCTTCGTTAAAAAGGTTGTATACCACTTTTGTTTCTTTGAAATGCGGATCTTTTTTATAGAAATGTTTAATGTAAAGGGCCATCATCCCAGAAAACCACCCATTGCAATGGATAAGATCGGGTTGCCACCCTAGTTTCTTAACGGTTTCAAGAACCCCGCGAACAAAAAACATCGAACGCTCATCGTTGTCAGCGCAACAAGCCCCATCTTCTTCATGCAGTATTTGTTTTCTTTTGAAGAAATCGTCATTGTCAATAAAATAGACCTGCATTCTTGCGGCTGCTACGGAAGCTACCTTGATAATCAGTGGATGATCTTGATCATCGATTGATAAGTTTAATCCAGAAAGCCGAATTACTTCATGCAACTGGTGACGACGCTCATTGATAACCCCATATCGAGGCATAAATACACGAATTTCTTTTCCTTCTTCTTGGGTTGATTGCGCAATCCTTCGGGTGAAATTAGAAACTTCGGTTTTAGTTAAGAAAGGGGAAATCTCTTGAGAGACGAACAATACACGTTTTTTTTCCATCGAGCCTCTACACTTTTATAAGGGAGCAAAATTACGGAAAACTAATGAAAGTTCCTAAAAACGAATAGCTTTGTTTCCTGATACATCATGGAATGAGTGTAATATTATCAAGTAAAGCACAATTAGAGCAGTCGCTTAACACGTATTGGAAACAAGGCGCAACGATAGGATTTGTTCCTACTATGGGTGCGCTGCATGCAGGACATTGTTCGTTGATGCATGCGGCGAAAGCCGCGAATGAAGTGGTTGTATTGAGCATTTTTGTGAATCCACGGCAATTTAATGACTCCGCAGATTTTGACAAGTATCCAAGAACCTTAACGGAAGATATTACGTGCGCAGAAATGGAGGGGGTTGATTTTATTTATCTTCCAAGCTATGACGAACTGTTTTCCGTTCAATCTGTGGCATCTGAAGTACAGTTAAATGGCCTCGACTTATCAATGGAAGGCGCTTCTCGTCCTGGTCATTTTAGGGGAGTAGTTGAAGTGGTTTATGCCTTATTTGAACACGTCAACCCAAGCAATGCGTATTTTGGTCAAAAAGATTTTCAGCAATTAGCCATCATTCGGGCCATGGTCTCCTCCCTTAAGCTGCCGGTAACGATTGTTTCTTGTCCAACCTTAAGAGAGGCTGATGGTTTAGCCATGAGCAGCCGTAACCTGAGATTATCTCAATCCGAACGTCAAGAGGCCCTTGTGCTTTATAAAGCGCTTTCTTTTGTAAAAGAACACTGGAAAAACCGACCGTCAATGGAGGTGTTGGATCAGGCAAAACAATTAATTGCAGCGTCAACACTTCGACTTGATTATTTACTTTTGGTAGATCCAAATTCCCTTTTGCCTATTGCGAATAATGCACAATCTGCCGTGGTATGTGTTGCGGCGTATTGTGGAGAGGTGCGACTTATTGATAATATGCTATTGTTAGCCGATTGAATTCTCTTACTTTTGTCCCGCCCAAAGGCAATTAATTATGCAAATTCAAGTATTAAAATCCAAAATTCACCGGGTGACAGTAACTCAGGCTGAGTTAAACTATATTGGCAGTATAACCATTGACGAGCGGTTAATGCAGGCCGCAAACCTCATTGAAGGCGAGCGTGTTCAAGTCGTTAATATTAACAACGGAGAACGTTTGGAGACCTATGTTATTACAGGAGCAAAGGATTCAGGTACGATATGCTTAAATGGCCCTGCCGCTCGAAAAGTTGCTGTTGGCGATGTTGTAATCATTATTAGTTATGCCACCATGGAATTTGAAGAGGCAAAATCGTTCAAACCTACGTTAGTGTTCCCCAATGAACCCTCTAACTTGTTAGTACCGTGAGTCGCTTAGCGTTTGTTCAAGCGAAGGTCATTACCTTACATCAGGCCGCGCAAATGGCCGAACTACATCGCTTGAAAAATCAAAAAATTGTCTTTACCAATGGATGTTTTGATTTGTTGCACCTTGGCCACATCACGTATTTAGCCGAAGCCGCCTCTTTAGGTGATAAGCTCTTTGTTGCTGTGAATGACGATGCCTCTGTTCGTGCGCTAGAGAAAGGAGAAAATCGTCCAGTCAATCCAGAGTTCGCTCGAGCGATGGTCTTAGCCGCGCTTGGCATGGTAGATCACGTTATTGTTTTTAGTGAAAATACGCCCTTGAATACGATTTTAGCGATAAAACCGGATCTAATCGTTAAAGGCGGTGATTATGATGCGAATCTTACTGATCCAAGCGACAAGCGTTATATTGTCGGGAAAAACGAAGCGAAAGCTTGGGGAGGACAGTCGCAAACAATTCCTTTGGTAGACGGATATTCCACTACAGGACTACTTGCTAAGCGCTAACCGGTTGTTGCCAAGGTTAAAAAACGCAACAAAACCCACCAACAAATCGAAGTTATAGAATAAATCTTCTACAGGGATTGTTATAATACGCCATCCTGAAAATTCTGCGGGATTATACCACACCACAGGAAGTGTAGTGGCGGCCCCGGTAAGTAAGCCGTTTACGATTAAAAAAGGAAGCAAACAAACCAAGAAGGAAACCACAAATTGGGTCAACCAGTTCGGATTAACGATGAGCAGCACCGCGCTTAAGGCAAAGGCAAGCAGCACCGACGAAAGCGTGTACCAACCGCTTGGTTGTTGAAGAATTAACAACACGCCCAATCCAAAGAATACCCCAAAAAATATACGGTTTAATTTAGGGTTATTTTCGAGCCGAAAATAGGCCCCCATCACTTCATAGATAAAGATACAGTTGTACGGTACTACCACAAAGAACAGTATTTCTTCGAGCGGAAGTTTTCCTAAAAAGATGTGTGCTGTGTGTGCTATGGTGAATCCCCAAACGCCCTTTTCAGTAAACCATTGATCCCAAACTAAAAACAATCCCGAGACAATCAATACAGGCAAGATTAAGCGCGGCACTTTTTTTATATAAGCCACTTTTTTATCGAAGCTTAATGCGAGGGGCCCAAGGAAGGAAAACAATAAAATGTACCCGTAATAACTCATGCGTTTCGTTGAGCCAGGTATGATTTTTTGGCCTCTTTATAGAACTTTGGAGGAACAATCAGCATCCCGAAACAAGCACCCTCTTCCTTGTCTTGATTTTTATGGTGTACCTTGTGTGCTTTGCGAATGGCATAGAAATACGGGTGATCAATGTTCCGAAGAAACTTGTACCGGCGATGTATATAAACATCATGAACTAAAAAATAGGCGATTCCATACATTGCTATACCATAGCCCATCCAAACCGTTGGGTAAAAATTATACATCATCCCCAACATGATTCCCAACCAAGAAGGAATGGCATAAATCAAAAAGAATACGTCATTTTTTTCAAAGAACCCCGCCTCTACTTGATGATGGTCTCTGTGAAAATACCACATAAGGCCATGCATTACATACTTGTGCGTGAACCAAGCCATGAATTCCATTCCGAAAAACGTAGCCAACATTACAAAAGGACCCCACCAATACATTATACTAAGAGTTGAATTGTGAAAAATAAAGTTATCAATATAAACAACACAATAGACGTGTTGTTCAAGCTTGGTTTAGCGATTTTAATAAGCACGAGGTTGCCGATAAAGGAAATCACAAACCAACACAGGTAATTGTACAACGGAATGACCCCGTTGTGCCAATGCCAATAATCATTTCGAATGGCAACCGGCTCCATTAACACATCAATTCCTGTCATGAGCGCAGCGGCTATCATGGCCTGAAATGTTATGTTTTTAGTCCATTTAATAGCTATTCCGCTGGCAAGTATCGTAAGCATGGCCCAATTAATACCAATAATGAAGGGCACACCGCTAAGTTTTGGCCCCAAGTTCATTCCATACCAATACCGTCCAAATAAAAGACCGGTATGCACGCCGATCCATTCTGAGAAAAACCCAAGAATAAAAATGGTGGCTGACCCAATGAGTAGGGCCTGGTTCCATCGATAGGCGTTAAGCAAAATCAAAAAGGAGAAAAATAAATTATATCCACTTAGTGGTAAAACCAAGGGTCTTAGGGACGGAACAAGCATAGATA
>JBIKUO010000048.1:0-8218 GCA_044347515.1 Crocinitomicaceae bacterium
TGGGAGCGGGATTTCCTTCGGAGGTCTTCGCTTCGCTACGGCACGAACCCTGCGGTTTCTCATCCCTTCCAACCTCCACGTTATTGCGGTGGGAGCGGGATTACCTTCGGTGGTCTTCGCTTCGCTACGGCACGAACCCTGCGGTTTCTCATCCCTTCCAACCTCCACGTTATTGCGGTGGGAGCGGGATTCGAACCCGCGGTACAGTTACCCGTACGACAGTTTAGCAAACTGTTGGTTTCAGCCTCTCACCCATCCCACCGTTGTTAACGGGAGGCAAAAGTAAGAAATCCATTTCTTTTCTTAAAGGAATTTTGAAAAAAAGACGCTATTCGTAATGAAATTCTCCGAATTCACTCCGTATGGTCACTTCTTTTTGTTCCGATGACTTCACGTATCCGATTACCTTAGCATCAATGTTAAATGATTGTGCAAGCTCAATCAGATGCGATGCGGTTTGCTCATCGGTATAGATTTCGAAACGATGTCCCATATTGAAGACTTTATACATTTCTTGCCACCCTGTTCCAGACTCCTCTTGAATCATGCGGAATAAGGGAGGGCAAGCAAATAAATTATCTTTTATTATGTGTACGTGATCTACAAAGTGTAATACTTTGGTTTGTCCTCCGCCCGAGCAATGCACCATGCCGCTTATTTCTTTTCGAAATTTTGAGAGGATTTGGATGAGCAACGGAGCATATGTTCGTGTTGGGGAAAGCACAAGCTTTCCGGCATTGATTGGAGCACCTTCCACCGAATCCGTGAGTGATTTCGACCCGCTATAAACTAAGTCCGTAGGAATTCCTTGATCATAACTTTCAGGATACTTTTCGGCTAATGTTTTATTAAATACATCATGACGTGCTGCCGTTAACCCATTGCTACCCATCCCGCCGTTGTATCCGCTTTCGTATGATGCTTCCCCGTAAGAAGCGAACCCTACAATTACATTTCCTGGTTTAATCGTGTGATTACTTACTACGTCGGTACGTTTCATTCGACAAACTACCGTGGAATCTACGATAATCGTGCGTACCAAATCTCCCACATCAGCCGTTTCTCCGCCGGTAGAATAGATGTCCATTCCCGCTGTACGAAGCATGGATAAAACCTCCTCAGTTCCTTCAATGATGGCTTTTATGACTTCCCCAGGAATTAAGCGCTTATTTCTTCCTATGGTCGAGGAAACTAAAATTGGTCCGGTGGCCCCCACGCAAAGTAAATCATCGATGTTCATGATTAAGGCATCTTGCGCAATATCTTTCCAAACGGATAAATCACCCGTTTCTTTCCAATACATATAAGCTAACGAAGATTTTGTACCTGCCCCATCCGCATGCATTGCAATGCAATAATCGGCATCTTGAGTTAAATAGTCGGGAACGATTTTACAAAAGGCTTTTGGGAATAAGCCCTTATCTATATTTTTAATGGCTTGGTGAACATCTTCTTTTCCAGCTGATACACCCCGCGCTTGATAGCGAGAATCCGACATACTTTTTTTTGCAAAGGTAGCAATTAAGCGCTTGCGCCGTCGCCTTCCGCTTCAAGTTGCTTTAGAATTTCAGCCACATCCAATTCCGTAGTTTTTAATTTGTTTCTACAAAATTGAATGAGTTCAGACGCACGTTTCACGTTTACGGCTAATTCATCAATGCCAATATCGCCTCGCTCCATTTCAGAAACGATGCGTTGTAATTCTTCAAATGCAAGGGAATAACTCTCAGGTACCATACTCAAAATTACTAATTTTACCGCCAATGAAAAATTCTTCCTGTATTATCGGTTTCCTTTTCTGTCTTTTTTTTATTGGGTGTTCTGATGACCCCAATGTTATGCCAGAATCCATGGCGAGTGAAGTGAAGATGCCGCCTCCGACAGCCGCCCGTAAACAGTATTTATTGGACAGCGCAGCAGCCTATTACACCAATTGGATCAATAAGGCAGGCTTTAGTGGTCAATACCTGTTGGCAAAAAATGGCGTAATTATTTACTCGCGGGCAGCAGGATTTGCAAAACGTGAAACCAATGAAGAAATGACCTTAGAAACCCCAATGCATGTGGCTTCTATCAGTAAGGTAGCTACCGCCTTGGCGGTATTGCGCTTGGTGGATCAAGGTAAAATCGCACTAAACCAAAAGGTTAGCCATTATTTACCCAAATTCCCTTTCAAAGAAATTACAGTTAAAATGTTGTTGAATCATCGGAGTGGGCTTCCGTATTATGGATATTTTGCAGATGCCAATACCGATCGAAAGACCGTACTTAATAACGAGGATATCATTCGTTTGATGATCAAGTTTAACATCAAATTAAACAGTAAACCCGGCACCCATTTCGCATACTGTAATACCAACTATGCGATGTTGGCACTTATTGTAGAAAAAGTCACTAACCTGTCGTTCCCCAAAGCCATGCAAGCCTTGATTTTCACTCCCCTTGACATGAAACGTTCTACCATAGCTACTTCCAAAACGCAGTATGATGAATTTTGTAGAAACTACAATCAAAATGGAATGTGGAATGGGTTTACGTACCTGGATGCGATTTATGGCGACAAAAATTTATATACCACGGCACGAGATTTAGTTAAAATGGACCGTGCCACCTACGTGGATACATTTTTAAGTGATTCGTTGAGAACGCAAATGTTTAAAGGGTATAGCTATGAACATCCAGGCACGAGGAATTATGGGCTTGGCATTCGCTTAAAAGAGAAAAAAGGCAAAGACACGTTCTTTTTTCATACCGGGTGGTGGCATGGAAATACGGGCTTGTATTGTTCGCTTCGGCAGGACACCATATGCATTATTGCCCTATCAAATAACATGAATAAACGGGTATATAATTTGGGACCTTTGCTAAAAGCTTGTGGGAATTACGTAGTGAATGATGAGGAATAAACGATAATTTCATTGTTTATTAAATAATTAGGCGTAGTTTCGCATTGTAATGACAAACGATCATTGTATTTTTTCTTGACACCATTCGTGGTTTTGAGGACCTGTCCAACTCCGATGTTCATTGCATTTGTTTTATTTATTTAAGTTTTATTTATGAACATGTACGTTTCAAACTTGAGCTTTCGCTTGAGTGAGCAAGAACTGGGAGATTTGTTTTCTCAGTATGGAGAGGTTTCCTCTGTAAAAATTATTAAAGATCGTGAAACTCAGCGTTCACGAGGATTTGGTTTCGTTGAGATGCCAAACGATGATCAAGCTAAAGCAGCCATGGAGGCTTTGGCAAATTACGAAATGGGTGGAAGAAACATCAATGTTTCTGAAGCACGTCAACGTGATTAATTAACACTCGAAGATGTTAAAGGCCGCTTATGCGGCCTTTTTTTTGCGCCAATATGTTGTAACCGTTTTTTCACTATTCGTTGCAGGGGAAACTACAGCCTATGAATACCTTGCAGATGCTCGCTTTGCTTATTTTATTGAATTTACAGCAAACAATCTTGTCCCAAGAGGTTCGAGACCTTGAGGGCAACACCTACGGACTCCTGCTTATGGGAGAACATCAATGGACAACCGAAAATTTACGGGTAACACATTTTAACAACGGTGATGCTATCCCGCAAGCGCAAAGCGCGGAGGAATGGCAAAGGGCAACGATCAAAAAGCTTCCGGCGTGGTGTTATTATGAGGATGAAAATGGAATCGATCAAACAACGGTCTTATATAATTGGTATGCGGTGCACGACTCCCGTGGACTTGCTCCTTCTGGGAGCCATATTCCGAGTATTAATGAATGGACAAGCTTAATTAATCAGCTGGGCGGGATTAAAAAATGTGCACGCATGTTTAAATCGAGTGAGGGTTGGCTTTGGCCTCAAGCCAGCTTAACGCATCAGTTAAATGCCTTCAATGCAGCACCTGTCGGGAGTCGGTATACCGATTTAGACGCGTCTTTCGAATGGATAGATGGGTGGAGTAAGGGACGGTATGTTAACTATTGGACCAGTTCAAGTGGTCAATATGGAATCTATGGCGATCACGCTAACCGCATCGGCTTATCTTTTGCCTTGGATGAACTAATCACCGACGCGCGCAGTAAAACGCAGTTCAGTAACAGCAACTTGAATTTAAAAGGAAATGGGTTTTCGGTTCGCTGTATCTTAGATCCGATGCCGTAGGAAGAACCCTATTTCCCGATACATAATATAACTTTCCTTTATTTTAAAGGTTTTGTTGCAACAAGGTACAAATGGGGTACAAAAAATAAAAAAAGGGGCTGTTATACCCCTATGCAAGTGAAACGATTACTTACTCCAAAATAGAAACCTTCGGGTTATTACCATATCAATTTCCAATAGTCTTTCTGTGCATAATAAGAATTGTCTTTCAAACCATATACTTTACCGTCTACAACTACAAAATGTGAATAACCGCCATTTGAATTTGATGCTTTAGTTTCTTTCAAAGTTGTATTGGTTTTTTCCGTGTTGGCATAGGCGGGACTCACGGCATAGATAAAGAACCCTACTGAAAAGATAAATAAAGACGAAGCTACCATTAGCTTGTACCAATTGTTTGATAAAAACGATTTCATAAATAATAGTTTAAAAGTGAGTTACTAAAATAGCTATTTCCGAAATAATAAAACACTGCGCTCCCTATCCTTAATTGGTAATCTTACTCCCTTTAGAGAGAGTTTTTTTACCGTTCTTAAGTCTGTAGATAGTAGGCTCATTTAGTTCTGTAATGTAGTCTTTATGGCAGTTAAATACCTTTAGCTCCTCTTACTCCTCTCAAATCAGCATTTGTTAAATTAGCCCCCCTTAAATCGGCTGCTATTACTCCTCTTA
Organism: Crocinitomicaceae bacterium; assembly: GCA_044347515.1. Lineage (GTDB taxonomy): Bacteria > Bacteroidota > Bacteroidia > Flavobacteriales_D > Crocinitomicaceae > UBA952. Next base: position 4,814 of record JBIKUO010000048.1, read on the forward strand.
AATCAGCATCTGTTAAATTAGCTCCCCTTAAATCAGCATCTAAAAACACTCCATTTAAATTCGCTCCTCTTAAATCCGCGTCTCTTAAATCCGCTCTTCTAAAACGACAATTGCTTAAATCTACTTCTCTTAAATCCGCTTCTATTAATTTAACTCCCTCTAATCTAGTTCCCTTTAATTTAGCTCCTCTTAAATCCGCTCTATATAAATTCGCGTCTCTTAAATCCGCACTTCTTAAATCCGCTCCTCTTAAATTGGCTATTATTAAATCAGCATCTCTTAAATTCGCGTCTCTTAAATCCGCGTCCTTTAAATTTGCCTCTGATAAATCCGCTTCTATTAAACTCGCTCCTCTTAAATCAGCATATTTTAAATTAGCTCTTCTTAAATTAACTTCTCTTAAATCCGCCTTTCCTAAACGTGAAAAAGGATAAGTAGGTATTCCTAATCGGCTGAATAATCTTATAACTATTATTTTTATTTTTTGTGTTCTTGTTAATCCCGCCATTTCTAATATTTTATTAAGCCAATTTAATAAATATCCTTCACCCCAACAACGCCCGTTCAATTTCGTAGTAGGGTATGCTTTCAGCTTTCTGTATTTGTTCCATTATTCGCAAATACTTTTTAGTTGGTTTCCCTTCATACGTTTTTTTGAAATGCTTTTTATGCAGTTCGCTGTACAGGTTATCACTTTTGAAGTAGGGGTCAAGGACTTTAAATAAATACCTGCTCTTTTTGCTTTGGGTTTGTGTTTCGTACATACAACCGTTGAACGCTGAACGGTGGTAAAAATAGGTGCCGGCTAAATATAGTTTTCGGCAACGCTTGTTAATTTTGAGGAAAATGAACTAATCCCTGAGGCAACGGACAGAAAACCCACTCTCCTTATTGAGGCTGTAAATATCTGGAACACTAAACCAACCTCGTATAGTTAAGAGAAATGCAACCTCCTTACCGTACTCTGTGGAACTCCACCACGAACCCTCTACTCCTGAGTCACTGAAATTACCAATCTCACTTCGATTACCTGCTGGTAAACTTGAAAAACCACTTTCGTTTGTTCCGTTTTCATTCTCTGCCCAACCAAAAGTGCTTTGCATTTTTTTACCTGTAGATTCTTCTTGTCCTCCTAAAAAGTCAGTTAAACGACGCCAATCTTCATCTGAAGGGATTTTCCAACCTTCGGGGGCTAAACCTCGAGGGTCATTTGTAGCAAACCAGTTATAAAGTTTGCCATAGCGATTTCCATTCGAAGAATCATTATTGTAATAACACCAAGCAGGCTGTTTGTTTTCCCCTGCTTTTTTCCATTCTTCAGCTGTTTTGGCTTCTGGAATGGTGTCTCCATTTCTAAAGGTTGCAACATCCAAATTCTTGGTCATCCATTCTTGGGTTCCAATGGTTACGGTTTGGGCATTGGAATAATTTACAATTTGAGTAAATAAAAGCAATGGTAATATATAGTTTTTCATAGGTTAGAGTATTAAATTAATCCTTCACACAACGAACAGATAATCCAGATTGCTTAAGGCTTAAGAACCTGAAAACATTGCCTTCGTAGTAATCCAGGTGGCGGCTCTCTGCATCGTAGGGACCGTTCTCCGTGGAACTCCACCAGTAAGCGGTCTTGCCAATGCGGCTGAATGCTTCATGATAGCGGTCGCCGCCAGGAAGACCCGAGAAACCGCTGGTATTTGTGCCATTGCCTGATTTTAATCCACTACTATTGTTGATACTAATCCAACCACTTTTGCTTTTCATTTTCGATCCTGCAGGAAAATCACCGCCTAAATACTCCGTCAAAATAGACCATTCTGCATCCGTGGGCACATGGTATCCTACTGGTGCCAAGCCTCTTGAATCATTCACCGCATACCAATTGTACAGCCTACCGTATTTAACACCCTTCGCTGGGTCATTATCGTAATAACACCATGCAGGTTGTTGGTTTTCTCCTGCTTTTGTCCATTCCTCATTAGTTTTCGCATGAGGAATAGAATCACCGTTTCTAAAGGTTGCAACATCCAAATTCTTGGTCGTCCACACTTGGGTACCAATGGTTACGGTTTGGGAAAAGATGGCGGTGCCTGTTGCGATAATCATTAATAATAAAAAGGAAAATAGAGATTTCATAAAGTTGATTTTTTCTCGAATTTATTAAAATTATTTAAGCGTACCAGCAATTCTTTTTAGGTGGTTCAGGTTCGCCTAATGTATGTTTTACGCTTTCGGGCAATACATACGGCATAAGTATCTAAAGAGCTCTTTTTTTGAGGGCTTTATATTACTTTCTTATGATTTGGCTATTTTGCTGCACTTACTTCCCAATACAAAACCTACTAAAGATCGTACCTAAAATATCGGTATCCATTTCGATTTCCCCAGTAATGTTGCCCAAGGAGCGCATGGCGGATCGGATATCCATCGCCACCAAGTCTGCCGGAAGCTGATGGCTTAGGCCGTTAAGCGCGGCCAATAAGGCGGTTTGTGTTTGCTCCAGCGCTTCCACGTGCCGAACATTAGATACAATCGTTTCTTGGTTCACATCAAAGTCTTGCTTTATACATTCACTCATGGCATGGGTTAAGGCATTTATCCCCGCACCGGTTACGGCGCTAATCGCATAATCAACCGGTTGGTTTACTGCATGCAAGTCCGTTTTATTCGCTACCCATAGAATTTCTTTTTCCGGATAGCGTGACCGTAGGTCATCCACCCACACGCGGTCTGCTTCCAATTGGGTCGCATTGCTCGCATCACTTAATGCAAGTACCACCCGCGCCCGCGCTATTTTCTCTTGAGAACGGGCAATGCCCATGGCTTCTATAGTTTCTGAGGTTTCTCGGATCCCCGCCGTGTCCATTAAGCGGAAGCTTATGCCGTCAATGTTTAGCGTTTCTTCAATCACATCGCGGGTGGTCCCTGCGATTTCACTGACAATGGCACGTTCCTCGCCCAATAAATAATTCAACAAGGAACTTTTTCCGGCATTAGGTGCCCCAACAATCGCTACCGGAACGCCTTCTTTCATAGCATTTCCTAAGGCGAAACTGTTGATTAAGCGCTTGACTTTAGCTAAGACCTGTTGTACCAAATCAATCAATGCGCTTCGATCTGCAAAGGCGACATCCTCTTCACCAAAATCCAATTCCAATTCAATGAGGCTGGCAAATTCGATCAACTTTTCACGTAGGGCACTCAATTCGTGCGAGAAGGTCCCTCTCAATTGATTCAAGGCCATCGCATGCGCTTGCTGACTTTGAGAAGCGATGAGGTCGGCCACTGCTTCTGCTTGGGATAGGTCTAATTTTCCGTTGATAAACGCACGTTGCGTGAATTCCCCCGGAGTGGCAAGACGAGCACCTTGTCCTACTAAGGATTGTATGATACTTTGTTGTATAT
>JBIKUO010000012.1:0-89505 GCA_044347515.1 Crocinitomicaceae bacterium
GCATATACTCGCTTGGAAACATGAGTAGGAGCGAAGGCTCCATCGCAGTAGCCTTAATTTGAGAATCCGTTCGCCGTACGCAGCATTGTAAGGTCATGGCACAGGTGTCACCGCCTTCAATGTAATACAGTAATAGTTCATCGCCTTCCGTGTTCTCACGCGATACCTTAATTGAACCGTACACCACAATCGGGATCATTTTTAATTCATCACCGACATGGATGATAATTTCATCTTGAATTGTTTCACGAATTTTGGCAATTTTACTCATCTCCTCGATGAGCTCCTCTTCCAAAATATACCCGATCGTATCGTGTAACAGTTGTTTTTTATCTACCAGAGGTTGCATTGGCCTTATAGCTAAAGAAAATGTTTGCCCAAATCACTTTAGATAAGGCATATAAATACGGACCTAATCCAATGAGCGCGATAAGAACTAAGCTGATTTGTGTCCAAACGCCAACGTTATCAAAAAACCAGTTACAAGATGCCCAAATCGTAACAAAAATGGCCACTCCGAGGCCATATGACACATACATGGCACCATAGTAAAAGCCTGGTTCAGGCTTAAGGTCTAATCCGCAAACTTCACATTTGTTTTTAACTTCTCCCATCGTGGAAAATCGGTAAGGGTTTGCAACCATCATGTGAGATTCCTGACATTGAGGACAGGTCATGGTAGCAATGCTGTAGAGTTTGGATCCTTTTTTCATGATCAATTATTTCTACAAAGGTACTCATTCATGAAACCATTTTAGGTAACCTAAGTTACCTTAATGGAGTTTTCGCATGAAATTCTTTGGTTAATTCGATATAGGAGTCGCTATACGTTCCGTCTTGATTTCTTAGCGAAAAATTGGTTTCAATACGTTGACTGACCTGCTTCGTGTAGGCACTAATAATACGAACCGCGTGCTGATGTTGATTTAATAAAACATTCCTCGTTTGTTCATGGAATTTATTGGCGCTTGTAAGCGCTGTAATTGCGTGTTCTTGATTATGAGGGTATATCATACAAAAGGTCCCGAACGGGGCAAGTAAGGCATAACAAGCACGAATCCATGCTGAAAATTCTTCTGTAGTGCTATGTTTTTGTGTGTTATTACGTTGAGATGAACTATTGTCTGTAAAATAATATGGGGGATTACTAACGATTAGATTAAACTCAGACGTGAAAGGCGCTAATAGATCGCCTTGGATTACCTTGATTCGTTCACGAAACGGACTCGATTCTACATTTTTATAACATTCATCGGCCGCTTTTTCATCCACTTCAATGCACGTAATCTGTGCGTTGGGATAGCGCTGAGCCATCATAAGGCCAAGTACACCACATCCAGCGCCGGCATCTAAAATTCGTTTTGGGGATTCATGCTGCGCAAGTGCACCGAGCATCATAGCGTCCGTTCCAACAGGAAGGGAATGTTCGTTGTGAAGTATACTAAAATGCTTAAAATGAAAGGATCGCAATACCTAGTATGCTTTGGCAAATATAACGCGCTGTGCCGAGGGCTTACCGGTAACCATGCAAGTTCCAGCTTCGCTTGGTCCATCGAACGGAATGCAACGAATCGTAGCTTTCGTTTCGTTTTTAATTAATTCTTCTGTTTCCGCTGTTCCATCCCAGTGCGCTAAGAAAAATCCACCCTCGTCAATGCGCTGCTTAAATTCTTCGTAGGTGTCTACACTAAAGGTATTTGCTTCTCGGTGTGCTTTGGAACGCTCCAATAAATTGGCTTGAATTTCATCGAGCAACACCGAAATGTGTTCAACCACACCATCCACAGCAATGGAAGATTTTTCTTTGGTATCTCGTCGGGCAATTTCTACTTGTCCGTTTTCTAAATCCCTTGGACCCATTGCCAAACGAATCGGAACACCTTTTACTTCATATTCATTGAATTTCCATCCCGGACGTTTATTGTCGTCCCCATCAAACTTGAATCGAATCCCTAGGGATTTCAATGCATTCCCGATGGATTTAAATTTCTCTTCAATCAAATGAAGTTCTTCTTCTGTCTTGTAAATTGGAATGGCAACCACTTGTATTGGCGCTAATTTTGGAGGTAAAACTAAGCCTTCATCATCAGAATGTGTCATGACCAAAGCTCCCATTAATCTAGTACTTACACCCCAAGAAGTTGCCCATACGTGGTCTAATTTACCTGATTTATCCGCAAATTTCACGTCAAATGCTTTCGCAAAATTCTGACCTAAAAAATGCGAGGTTCCTGCTTGTAAGGCTTTTCCGTCCTGCATCATGGCTTCAATACACAGGGTATCATCAGCTCCTGCAAATCGTTCACTGGCTGTTTTTCTTCCCATAACTACCGGCATCGCCATATATTCTTCTGCGAATGTGGCATAAACTCGAAGCATTTGATTGGTTTCTTCGATTGCTTCTTCGCGTGTAGCGTGTGCAGTGTGGCCTTCTTGCCATAAGAATTCGGCAGTTCGGAGGAATAAGCGGGTACGCATTTCCCAACGCACAACATTTGCCCACTGGTTTATTAAAATCGGTAAATCTCGGTATGATTGAATCCAGTTTCTATAAGAGTTCCATATAATGGTTTCAGAGGTTGGCCGTATAATTAACTCCTCTTGTAATTTTGCGTCCGGGTCAACCACCACACTTTTTCCATCATCAGACATTTTCAAACGATAATGCGTAACCACCGCACATTCTTTAGCGAATCCTTCAACGTGGCTCGCTTCTTTACTGAGATACGATTTAGGAATAAATAAGGGGAAATAGGCATTGGAATGCCCGGTTTCCTTGAACATTCGATCCAATACGTCACGCATGTTTTCCCAAATGGCATACCCATACGGTTTAATGATCATGCAGCCTTTCACATCGGAATGTTCAGCTAAATCAGCATTATGTACCAAGTCATTATACCACTTGGAATAGTCTTCTAGTCGCGATGTTGCGTTTTTTGCCATAGCCTTAAAATGAATGCAAAGGTACGTATTCCCCGCAATTTAGCAGGAGATTTTTCCTCTAAACGTGAATCTTAATTGAATAAAAACTGTTGCTTTGTTGTCTTAAATGCTTCAACAAAGATTGTTTTTACGGTATCACTGGACGGTGAGTTTTTGATTAAGTAAACCGTACAATCTACAGTACTTCCTCCGTAAGAACCTGGTTTAATGTAGTCTTTAAGGTTAAATTCCGCTAACCCATTTACATCGGTGAATTCTGTCATTACAAATGGACTTTGGGGTGGATTTTGAGTTACGCCATCGATAACCACCTTTGCGCTTAATTTCGGTTGACCATTGTAACCAACATATACACGAAGTATCGTGTCGTCTTGCTTGCTGCAACCATTCATTAAAAATCCAACAGCTAAGAGTAGAAATAGGAAGATTGACTTCATGCGGTATTTATTTGAATCAAAGATAAGTAACTTCCCGTGGTTTTACAAATGTTCTTAAATTTGAAACCTATGAATGCATTGATTGAGTTTTTTAAACACATTCACCCGGTATGGGCCGCTTTGATTGCAACTGTTTTCACATGGTTAGTAACTGCAGCTGGTGCGGCATTGGTTTTTCTGTTTAAAACCATGCATCGGGGTGTATTAGATGCCATGCTAGGCTTCACGGGGGGGGTAATGGTCGCCGCTAGTTTTTGGTCCTTACTGAATCCATCGATTGAAATGTCTGAGAAGTTGTATCCATCAATGCCATGGATGCCTGCTGCCGTTGGATTTCTTACGGGCGCTTTATTCTTATATTTTTTAGATAAGAAAATGCCGCACCTTCACCTCAATTTTAATGAGGATGAAACAGAAGGTGTAAAAACTCAACTCCACAAAACTACCTTATTGGTTTTGGCGATTACGCTGCATAATATTCCCGAAGGACTTGCTGTTGGTGTGTTATTTGGTGCCGCTGCCAATGGACTTGGAGGCGCAACAATAGGCGGAGCAGTGGCATTAGCAATAGGAATTGCCATTCAGAATTTCCCTGAAGGATTTGCAGTTGCAATGCCCTTGCGTAGGGCAGGAGCAAGCCGATTTAAATCCTTTTGGTATGGACAACTCTCGGCTATTGTTGAACCAGTAGCAGGAGTGGTTGGCGCACTTGCAGTGATTTATATTCAACCCATTTTACCCTTCGCACTCGCTTTTGCCGCAGGTGCCATGATTTTCGTAGTCGTAGAAGAGGTGATTCCTGAAACACAACGCGACAAATACACTGATTTGGCTGTATTGGGTTTTATTGGGGGCTTTGTAGTAATGATGATCTTAGATGTGGCCTTAGGCTAGAAGCCCGGACATCGGGACTTTTAGACATCAGGACATCGGGACTTTTGGACTTGTGGAAATTAAATTCTCTTAATGTCTAAACGTCTAAATGTCTTGGCGTCTTATTGGACTTTTTGATTTTAGGACCTATGAACTTATTCTTCCCCCTTTGAAGGGGGATCTAGGGGGATGACTCTGACGAGTATCAGACGCTGCCTTCTTTGTCTCAGAGTTTGACATTCCGAGTATCATTTATAATGGTCACCCTCCTTAATCCTCCCTCAAGGGAGGAAGGGAACAGCTTAACGTATAATCGGAATTCTAGACTCTTAGTGTCTTAACGTCTTAGTGTCTTAACGTCTAAATGTCTAAACGTCTAAATGTCTAAATGTCTTAGTGTCTAAACGTCTTCTTGATTCTATCCACAAATTGCTTCTTCCGTAGCCTTTAGAATTTCTCGAACTTCTTCCAGGGTTGGCGCTTCAGCATAGGTTCTAAGTACAGGTTCAGTACCCGAAGGACGAATCATTACCCAGCGGTCGTCATCAAAGAAATACTTAAATCCATCCGTAGTTTTTACCTCACGCACTACATATTTCCCAAAGGATTTGTAGTTGTTTTCTTGACAATTTTTAATGATCTTTTGCTTTAATTCTTCGGTGATATGCAGATCGTTTCGCTCGAATTTAAATGGTCCTACGATTTCATAAACTTCTTCGATCAATTCATCAAGGGTTTTACCTGATTTAGCCATGAATTCCCATAGAATAAGACCCATCCAAATGCCATCCCGCTCTGGGATGTGACCTTTCACCGCAATACCACCAGATTCTTCGCCGCCAAGAAGTACGTCTTCTTTTACCATGATGGCTGCGATGTCCTTGAACCCGATTTTGGTGGTGGTGTGTTCTAATCCGTAATGTTCACACATTTTGTATACACGCGGCGTAACACTAAATGCAATGGCAACTTTTCCACTCATCCCTTTGTATTTCACGAGGTAATGAATTAACAATAAGATGATGTGATGAGAGTCGATGAATTCTCCATGACTATCATACAATCCAATGCGGTCAGCATCTCCATCCGTAGCCAATGCACAATCGATGTTTTGATGGGTTTTAATGTACTGCGCAAGTTCTTGTAGGTTCTTTCCGATCGGTTCTGGTGCTTGCCCCATAAAGGAAGGATTGGGCTCGCAATGCATTAAGGTAGTGGATGGAAGTACTTGTGGAATAACTCGTTGACCTGCCCCGTACATCGCGTCATACATCAAGCGCAAACCGGAAGCTTGTATTGCAGGCAAATCGAAGCTTGCTTTTACGTGATCGATGTACTCTTTTTCTAAGGGAAGCACTTCAATTAGACCTGATTTTAACGCCTTGTCAACCGAAAAACTTGCGTAGTCCACACTGCAAACATCTGGGATGATTGCTTCAATCTCATTGATTTTTTCGGGCTGTAGTGGTCCACCAAATTTGGCCTTTAATTTAAATCCATTATACGATGGAGGGTTGTGACTTGCTGTTAGGATGATCCCAATTTCACATCCGTGTTTGTGGGCACCCAAGGAAATCATTGGTGTAGAAACAAATCCCTGAGCGATATACACTTTGATTCCTTGCTGAACCAAAACCGCTGCTGCCGTATGCATGAATAATTCCCCGGCAAAGCGGCAATCATGACCGATAACTACAGAAGGATTTTCAAAATGCTGTTTAAGCCAAATGCCTGTTGCTTCGGTTACGCGCGCTACGTTTTCAACGGTAAAATCTTGTGCAATAATAGCACGCCAACCGTCTGTTCCAAATTTAATTTTCTGTACCAATGCTTATGCGTTAAAGTGATTAAATGTTTTTGTAATAATTGCTATGCAATCGTCCATTTCTGATTCTGTAATAACTAATGGTGGGGCAAAGCGGATGATATTTCCATGGGTAGGCTTCGCGAGTAAGCCGAATTCTGCCAGTTTCATACAAAAGTTCCACGCCGTATCGCTTTCAGGGGAATCGTTTATAACAACCGCATTTAGTAAGCCTTTACCACGAACTAAGCTGAAAATTTTATTCTGATTAACCAGTTCCTGCATGGCATTTCGGAATTTCTCACCCATGCGTCGTGCATTCTGCATCAAGTGTTCATCCATTAGCACATTCAGTGCTTCGGTTGCTACCGCTGCTGCTAAGGGATTTCCTCCAAACGTTGACCCGTGTTGACCGGGCTTTATAACATCCATGATGGAATTGTCAGCAAATACGCCGGAAACGGGGTAAACCCCACCACCCAATGCTTTACCAAGAATGAGTATATCCGGTCGCTGGTAGGTTTCTTGTCGTTCGCAACGGTCGGTGCACGAACAATTACCGCATACAGCTAGCATGCTGCCCGTACGTGCCAATCCAGTTTGGATTTCATCTGCAATAAACAGTGTATTTGTTTCGGTGCAAATTGTCCGAATGGCTTTTAAGAAATCGGTATCGGGTACAACTACACCAGCCTCGCCTTGAATAGGTTCTACTAAAATTCCAATGGTGTTCGGTGCGCTGAGGGCATTCGTTGCGGCTTCAATGTCATTGTACGGAATACTAATGAATCCTGGGGTGTGCGGACCAAACTTATCTTTTGATTCGGGGTCCGATGAAAAGGAAATGATGGTAGTTGTTCTTCCATGGAAATTTCCTTCACAAACTATAATATTTCCTCGATTCTCTTTGATTCCCTTTACTTCATAGGCCCATTTTCTAGCCAATTTAATCGCTGTTTCTACCGCTTCTGCACCCGTATTCATTGGGAGGAATTTGTCAAAACCAAACGTGGTATTTAAAAACTCTTCAAAGGGTCCCAATAAATTATTGTGGAAAGCACGAGAGGTTAGGGTTAAGGTTTTCGCTTGATTAATCAGTGCGTTGGTGATTTTCGGGTGACAATGTCCTTGATTTACAGCGGAATAGGCTGATAGAAAGTCGTAATATTTCTTTCCATCAACATCCCACACGTGAACTCCTTCTCCGCGTTCAAGTACCACAGGAAGTGGATGATAATTATGTGCTCCGAATCTTTCTTCGAGGGAGATATAGGAAGCGGATTTTGTTTCGTGTGTCATTTGCATAAGCAAAGATAACTCAAGCCAGCTAAATTTAATAATTTACTGCCCGAAACCTTTATTCATTTTACCTTTGACCTATGCTAAAATATATTTGTTTTTCATTCCTTCTTTTTCCGGTTTTTGGTTTCGCTCAAAAAAACATTAGCAATCAGTTTAATGCGTGGGCCTTATATACAGGAACACATAAAATTTCGAGTAAAGTGAATTTATTGACCGAATACCAATGGCGTAGAGCGGAAGGGTTCAAAAATTGGCAACAATCCTTGTTGAGGTTAGGTCTTGAGTATGAAATTAATCCTAAGGTTTCAGTAATGTGGGGATATGCTTGGATTAAAACATTTCCCTATGGAAGTCAACCCGTACTTCATGAATTTAATGAAAATCGGTTGTTTGAACAGTTGAATCTTAAAGATAAAATTGGACGATTTGAGATTCAGCATCGGTATCGGTTAGAACAACGATGGCTGGAGCAGTATGCTAAAAATGCTACGAATGACATTGTTCAAGTAGATCCAGTTTATCGGAATAGAATTCGTTACAGGGCCATGGCCATGGTGCCACTTTCAAGAAAAGAAATGGGGGATAACACCCTATTTCTTAATGTGAATAATGAGCTTTTTGTAGGATTCGGTAAAGGAATTGCAAAGAACCCAATCGATCAAAATCGATTGATTGCGGCCTTGGGATGGAGATTTAATGCGCAAACCAATATGCAAGTGGGGTATTTAAATCAATTTGTGATTAAATCGAATGCAACAGATATGGAGCGAAATCATAGTTTGTGGATTAGTATGGTTTACAACTTAGATTTTACGAAGATGTTTGATAAGAAGTAAAGGGATTAAACAAAAAAAAGGAGCAAAAGCCCCTTTTTTTTTATACAAAAATGGTTCTTTTAGTTTCCGAAGCGTTCGATTACTTGTTGCGTTACTCCTGTATTCGAGAACCCACCATCGTGGAATAAGTTCTGCATCGTAACATATCGCGTTAAATCGGAGAACATGCTAACGCAATAATCAGCACATGCTACGGCAGGTGCATTTCCTAGTGGTGACATTTGTTCGGAGAAGTTTATAAATTCATTAAATCCTTTGATTCCTTGCCCAGCAGTAGTTACCGTAGGTGATTGAGAAATGGTGTTTACACGTACTTTTTTAGCAATTCCATAATGGTATCCAAACGAACGAGCGATTGATTCCAGTAAGGATTTCGCATCTGCCATGTCGTTGTAGTCAGGGAAAATACGCTGAGCTGCAATGTACGTAAGTGCTACAACTGATCCCCACTCATTCATCGCATCGTGCTTGTATAAAGTAGCCAAGGTCTTGTGTAAAGACATCGCCGAAACATCCATTGTTTGTTGATAGTATTGATAGTTGTTTTCGGTATAATGTTTTCCCTTTCTTACATTCGGTGACATACCAATGGAGTGCAAAACAAAATCAATCTTTCCACCAAGGATTTCCATGGATTGGGTAACTAGATTCTCTAAATCTTCCGTGTTGGTGGCATCCGCAGGGATGATCTGACTTCCAGTTTTTTCGGCCAAGCCATTTATTTCTCCCATACGCATTGCAATTGGAGCATTGGTTAGTACAAATTCCGCACCTTCCTCATGTGCTCGTTCCGCAACTTTCCATGCAATGGATTGGTCGTTCAACGCACCGAATATAATTCCTTTTTTACCTTTTAATAATTGATTCGCCATAATTCTATGTTTAGACAAAAATAAGAACTTGTTTCGATATCATGTGTCCTGAGTTGCGTTTTACTCAACAACACATTGTTTGAATTGCTAAATTTGAAATATAGGACCATGCCTTCGATATAATGTGTTTATTTGTTTTAGTATGAGAACCATTTTACTTTCATTGTGTATTTTCTTATTAGGTCATGGAGTTTATTTGTCCCAAGATTCACTTAAAACAGATCAAACCTTGCTCATTTTGCCGGGTTTTGGTTCAAAAATATATGGTACTCGGGCCTTGAAGCAATTTTTCAAACAAGCGGAGATGCCGGTCTATATCCCCCGTTATATTTCTAGAAAATCGATTCGATTATCCATCAACTCCTTAGAGCGATATTATCAAAAAAAGGGTTTAGGTGAATACAAACAGCTCCATGTCTTGTCTTACATTATAGGTTCTTGGACCTTGAATCAGTGGATTTCGGATCATGGTAAGCGAAATATAAAAACAATTCTATATGATCGCAGTCCATTACAAGAACGGGCGCCACTCATATTATTAAAGGATATGGCTTTGGTGAATGCCTTGGTGTTCGGTAAAATAACACGTGATTTTGTAAATACGCCCTATCCGGTCTTGAATGATTCGACTATTATTAAAGGGGTTTTCATTGAGACTTATGCAACGAATGTTGTCCGAAAGCATAAAGAAACAGCCATGGAACAAGGTCCGCTTTCTTGGGATGTAACAGACTTAAAGCAACCCGTGAATGATTTCACGTATCTGCCACTAAATCACGATCAGATGTATACAAAACCTCAAGAATTTGGTAATGAGGTGTTTTATTTTATTGAACATGGGCATTTCTCGGAAGCATTTAAGTGCAATGCACCGGTTCAAAATCCATTCATAAAACTAAAGAAGCGATGATTTCGGTATACAACATAAAACCCAAGTTCCAACAATTGATAAAACCGGTGATGGAGTTTTTGCATCGAAAGAAATTTACCCCCAATCATATCACATTAATTGCATTGTTGGGCTCAATACTTACGGGTGTTTTTGTTTATTTAGATTCGGGGTGGCTTTATTTACTGGTGGTACCCATCTATTTATTTATTCGTATGGCGTTGAATGCTATCGATGGGATGATGGCTAGGGCATATAATCAACAATCAGCACTCGGTGAAGTGCTTAATGAACTTGGAGATGTGTTAGCTGATTTGGCAATCTTTTATCCCTTATTACTTAAGTTTGGAATGGACAAGCATCCGAATTTATTGGTCGGTTTTATCGCATTGATGATAATTAATGAATTTGTTGGTGTTTTAGGTAAAGCGATGGGAGGTACACGAAGGTATGAAGGACCCATGGGGAAAAGTGATCGAGCCTTGTTTTTTGGGTTACTTTGTTTGGTGGTTTACTTTTTTCCAGTGGTTTTGCCTTGGATTTATTTTTTGATTATTATTGTTGTACTGGCCATGTTGCTTAGTACCATCGTGCGAATTAAAAACTCATTAAACGTATGAATTACTTTCTTTCGAACCGATTTGCTGATAATAAAGAGGTACTATCCATTATCTTGGTCATTCTTGGGATTTTAATTTTCGCCACGGTATTGTTCTTTGTTTTGGGAAAGATATTCCCAGGCGACAAGGTAAGAGAACTCCAACAGCGCACAAAATCCTGGTGGATCATGGCATCAGTCTTTATTTTAGCTACGGTACTTCATCCAAGTATCTCGTTTGTGGCTTTTGGTTTATTGTCTTTTGCTGCATTGCGCGAATTAGCAAGCATCAGTAAGAACATTCGACCGGAAGATCGTCGAGTAATTATTTGGTGTTATTTGGCTATCCCAGTTCAGTATTTCTTAGCGTACATGGGGTATTTTAATTTATTCATCATTTTTATTCCGGTATTTATGTTTATTTGGATTCCGTTTATTTTGGTGATCCGTGGTTTTACCGTGGAAATTGGACGATCCATGAGTGTGTTACCAGTACAGCTGATGTTTACTGTGTTTTCTATTAGTCATTTAGCATACCTATTATCCCTTCCTGAATTAACGGGGTTCAATGCTGGAGGAAGGGGATTATTACTTTTTGTCGTGTTTTTAACTGAAATGAACGATGTTTTTCAGTTCACCTGGGGTAAAATTTTAGGCAAGCACAAGATTATCGAGAAAATCAGTCCCAATAAAACGTGGGAAGGGTTCATTGGTGGATTTATTACAACCATTGTGGTTGCATATTTTATTCGGTTTTTAACGCCGTTCACTGCCATTGAAGCCCTATTTGCAGGGGCTATTATTGCGGGTGGTGGATTTATTGGCGACATCATTGTGTCAGCAATTAAGCGCGACATCGGACTTAAAGATACAGGCAATTTAATTCCCGGTCACGGAGGAATTCTCGATCGGATTGATTCATTAGCTATTGCTGCACCCTCGTTTTTCTATTTTGTTTACAACCTATATTACGCTTGATGAGGTGGATTCTGGTGATTTTCTATTACAAGGTGCTTATGCGTCCGTTTTTAAGCATTTTCGTGGGGGTGAAGTTGGTGAATTCAGAAAACCTTATTCATTCGGGCCCCATGATTGTAGTATCTAATCATAATAGCCACTTAGATACCATGTCTTTGATGGCTGCAATGCCTTTAAAACAATTGCTTCGAACCCATCCCGTAGCTGCTGCTGATTATTTTGGAGGCTCTTGGTTTAAGCGGTTTCTTTCTAAGTGGGTGCTAAATGCGATTTTAATTAAACGTGCACGAGAAGCAGGGGAGATGAGTCCAACAGAACAGATGATCTCTTATTTAGATAAAGGACATTCACTTATTTTGTTCCCCGAAGGTTCACGCGGTGCACCGGAACAGATACAAGAATTTCAAAAAGGAATTGGGGCCATATTAAAGCGTCGTCCGACCATCCCTTATTTGCCTGTGTTTATGACGGGAATGGGAAGGATTCTACCAAAAGGCGAAAAATTACTTGTACCTTTTGATGCGTATGTCGTTGTTGGTATGCCGTGCATGGTTAAGGCCCGTGAAGTTGAATCAATTGTTGAGGAGGTAAAACAAGCCGTTTTGGTTCAACGCGATCAATTTCATCATCTATTTAACGTTTAATTTATCCATTATGACACATCCCGTTCATCACTCAAAAAAATACGAAGAAATCAAAAACCTGAAGTTATTAGCTGCTATTTTAATTGACCTAATAGGAATGGTTTCTTACATCCTACCCGGAGCAAGTGAATTGTTAGATGCAATTTGGGCCCCAATGTCTGCAATATTAGTTTTTATACTGTTTAATAGAAAATTATCTTGGGCCAGTTTTACGTTTTTAGAAGAGTTGCTTCCGTTTACAGATGTTGTTCCCTCAGCAACCATTGCTTGGTATTTTCACTATCAAAAAATGGATAAAAAAACCGGGCAACATTAATTTTTTTAATAGCTTTGAACAACTTAAAATTTTAGAATTATGAAAAAGTTAATGATTGTTTTAGGAGTTGCATTATTTACAATGGCTTCTTGCTCAAAAGATTGGACTTGTCAGTGTAAAATTAATGGGCAAATTTCTACATCCTCAACTATTAAGGATACAAAAAAGAATGCTGAAACGAAATGTAATGAAGGCGATGTTAGCGTATTAGGTGTAATGCAAGACTGCGAAATTCAGTAAGAAATATAATTTCGAATTACTCAGGGGGATTCGTCCCCCTTTTTTATTATGAACACTATTGAAACATTTTTTTTGAGCCTTGGTTTTTCTTTTACCGGCGCTAAATTTATACCCTACATCATTCTTACCCTTCTTGGCTGGTTTTTAGCGAGGTTTATTCACCGGAGGGTTAAAGCTAATACTTCTAAACGTTGGTTGCTCGCTCTGTTGTTTATTGGAACGTTCATTCAACCTGTCCTCATTTATTTTGCCCTCAACCCCATTTATCAAGGAGATTTAGTTGATCTCAGTTATAAGCCTAAAACGTCCATGCATCTTGGTCAATCAAAGAAATTAGTAGTCATCGCTTTGCCCGGGTGTAAGTATTGCTCGGAATCTACCCAGCACATGAAGGGTATTAAGCCTTACACTAAGGTACCTATTGAATATTGGGTATTGGGTTCTGATTCCTCCGATTTAAGCACCTATCAAGCCTTAGTTGGCAATCAAATAAACTGTCAATTAAAAGCAAATCTTTCCGAAGTTTTACCAATTACCGAAGGGAGTTTTCCGACCTACGTATTAATCGAAAATGGAAAAATCAAAAAAGCTTGGCACAACGATGCCTTTGGCGTACGTGCATTAAATGAACTGAATTAGTCCAGCTTAATCTTATTAAAGAAGAATACAGTCCGCTTGCGCTCAACATCTTTATCCTTACGGTTAATGATACGCTGAATCCCATAAGATAAGAAGTAGTTGTCATACCAATGAATAATCTCAGCATAACTTAAGCGTGTCTTGTCGTTTTCTGAATTAGTTTCTATGGGTTCAGATTGTTTATCGCTCAGCACATTTCCATCAAAATCAAATACCTTACTCGTAATACGATTACTGTTGGCATACACTAATTTCAAATTGTTTTGTTGTTGGTCAGCAACGTGGATAAATCGTCGAACAGTCATTGGTTTCTGAGCTAACCACATTGGAAAGGTTTGGTCCCAAATCAGGTTTCCGTTTTTGTCGAATTTCGCAATGAACGCGTGGGTATATTGGTACCCATCAAACACCTGTACATAGGTAGTGGTGGTTACTGGTTTACCGTTTACATAAGAGGTTGTTGTGCGGGTTTCTGTTCTATAGGTTGCATAATAAGCTTCGCCGATGTAGATAAAGTCCTCGTTCACTTTGATTGGACTATGAGCAGCGATATTATATGAAATATTCAATTCTTGTCCATTATTCGCTTTGCGCTGTTTTTTCTTTTCAATTTTACGCTGCTGATTTGCCGGAAGGTAGCTCAGGAAGTTCTTGAGCTCTGTGAAATTGTAAAATTTTATTGGCTCCAATTGACCTTGAGCTAAACGAGAGATAAAAAATCCGTTGGATCCACCAGAATTAGGCACAGAATAGGTACCGGAAAGAATATACTCATTATTACCTATGTCATACGCTCTGGCATTTCTTAAGTTATTATCTGTTCCGATGCTTATGTCTGTAGTTGCTTGAACTTGTCCCTGTTCATCCAATCGCATTACATAAAGTTCAGTTCGTTTTTTACTGATGTAGGCATTGATGCTGAGTAAGATGTTTTTGCTTTCTGGCATGGTCTCCATGTTGGAAAGGCTAAGTTTTTTAGGTTTAAATCCTTCTATTGTAATTGGCGTGGTCTGCTCCGACCCTGAATTCATATCAATTGATATAATGGAAATGCTATAGTTTTTATTGATGATTGCCATCACTGCACGATCATCCATACATGCCGTGTATTTTATGAAACTGCGATTTGGTAGTTCGCCAGAAACCTCCTTAAATGTTTCGCTTATAAAATCATATTTAACGACGCGGTAATCCGTACGTCGAGTTTTGAAGAAGAAATACACATAATTCCCTGTTTGGTAGATTTCATCAACATAGAATTTGTTCTCTATCGTGTAGCTTACTTCGTGCGTTGATACCAAGTCGGTGTTGTACTTTTCAAATCGGTACGTACTGATCTGATTTTCATCTTTATCTTGCTTAGAGAAGATAAGCATTCCTTTAGGGCCAAATTCAAAGACACGTTCGTTGCTGAAGCCGTCTTTTAAATCGAATTCAACGCGTTTTTCGGTTACTGCATTTTGTGCAAATATTCCTGTGCTGAATACAAGGACAATAGAAAGGATTAGGTGTTTCATAGGGTTGGTTTTAAGAAAAAAAAACCCTGACGTGAAGGTCAGGGTTTTTGAAATCGGTTGAGCTTATTCAGCTACTACTGAAAATTTAATGGTTTGTTTTACACCTTTGTACAGGTTAGCCTCTGCTTCATAGGTTCCAACTTCACGAATCGGCTCATCTTTAATTTTTAAAGACTTACGGTCGATGTCATGTCCAGCTGCTTTCAATGCTTCAGCTAATTGGATGGTATTGATTGATCCATAGATCTTACCGTTTTCACCAGCTTTTGTAGCAATTGAAACACTTACATCAGCCAATTTTGCTGCCAACTCTTGTGCTTCAGCTAACATTTTGGATTCTTTGTGTGATTTTTGACGCATTACTTCTGCATGCGCTTTTTTCGCACTTGCCGTAGCAAGGATGGCATATCCTTGAGGAATTAAAAAGTTTCTTCCGTAACCCGGCTTTACAGTTACCACCTCATTGGTGTAACCTAATTTATCTACGTTCTTTAATAGAATGACTTCCATGATTCAAATTTTTATCGATTATTTCAACATATCTCCTACGTAAGGCATAAGTGCTAAGTGACGAGCACGTTTGATTGCCTTGTTAACGCGTCCTTGGAACTTCGCAGAAGTACCAGTAATACGACGAGGAAGAATTTTTCCTTGTTCGTTCACTAACTTCAACAAATAGTTTGCGTCTTTGTAATCGATGAATTTAATGCCTGATTTTTTGAATCGACAGTATTTGTCCTTCTTAATATCTATATTAATCGGGGTTAGGTATCTAATATCGTTTGACATCTCAGTAATTTAAAGGGGTTAATAATTAATTTGCTGATGTTTTTGCTCTGCGCTTTTCAGCGTAGGTCACGTGGTCAGCATCCATACGTACGGTTAAAAACCGAAGCACGCGCTCATCACGTTTCATCATTAATTCATAATCTGCAATTACAGATCCAGCAGCTTCAAATTGAATCAAGAAATAAAATCCGGTGGATTTTTTCTGGATTGGATAAGCCATTTTGCGCAGACCCCAGTTTTCCGAATGCGTTATCTTGGCACCCATGCCTTTGATGTCGCCTTCGAATTTCTGTACTGCTTCCTTTGCCTGATCCTCAGACAAAACGGGAGTTAAAATGAAAACAGTTTCGTAAGAATTCATAAGGTTCTTAATTAGTTAATAAAAATTTAAGGGTGCAAAGATAGCATTATTTTTCTCTTCCCCCAAAGTATTTACCTTGTTTTCAATTGCTTTCTTGGGATTCAATCCTTTTTAAGTAACTTTCGCCTTCAATTCGTAGGTTTATGGGGTATTTTAGTCTGGATTATCTTGATTTCTTTATCGAACTCGCTGCAAATAACCACAAAGATTGGTTTGATTTGAATCGAAAGCGCTACGAAGCGTCTGTAAAGAAACCTTTTGCCCAGTTTACACAAGCCGTAATTGATCGAATTGCACTTTCAAATCCTTCGTTTCAACACGTACTAGCCAAAGATTGTATCTTTCGGATTAACCGGGATATTCGGTTTTCTGCCGATAAAACACCCTATAAATTGATGTGTTCCGCTGTGGTTTCTCCAGAAGGTAAAAAAAGTACCGCTATCAATGGGATATACTTTGAACTCACCCCAGAGCATGTGCGTGTTTATGGTGGGGTGTATGAAATCGATAAGGAAAATCTGCTTGAACTTCGCGAAGGAATCGCCGCAAACTCTGCCGAGTTTAAGCGCTTAGTTTCAGAGGCTCCTTTCAGTTCGTTTTATGGATCCATTCATGGAGAAAAGAATAAAATGCTGCCTGCACATTTGAAATCAGCCGCCGCGCAAGAACCCCTAATTTTCAATAAGCAGTTCTATTTTTATGCGACGTTCCCTGCGGAATTAATCCTTAAGGACGAGCTCTTAGACACCCTTGTTAAGGCCTACGAAATAGGCAAACCAATTGAATCTTTTTTTAATCAATTTATACATCGTTCGTAGTTATGCGCTTCTTAATTTTCACCTCCCTTCTTTTGCTTGCTTATTCAGCGAGTGCTCAAAAAAAATACTTAACCGTTACTGAATCCGTACTGAAACAACGCGCACTAAGTCCGCAACGAACGGTTGGATTTTCATGGATTAAAAATAAATCAGAATACACACTCTTATCAACTGATTATAAGTCCTTGCTCGCACATACCCTGGATCAAGAATCAGAAAAGGTGCTTTGTACGGTCGATGAATTAAACAAGCTGTTGCCTGATGATGCTAAAATTCAGAATTTATATGGATATGAGTGGCTTTCCTCCAATGAGCTATTGTTTAATAACGGATCCGTTATTTTTACCTATAATATTTCGTCAAAGGCTATAATTATTAAAAAGACCGGACTTGATAAGGCTGAGAATGTAACCTATCACGCTGCTTCAAATAAATGTGCCTATACTATTGATAACAATGTTTATGTCGCTGCGTATTCGAATAAGTTTTATGTTCCGGTTACAAAAAATACTGATAAAAACATTGTTTCTGGTCAATCCATCGCACGCAACGAATTTGGCATCGAAAAGGGCTTATTTTGGTCGGAAAACGGTAATTATCTGGCCTTTTATCAAAAAGATGAACGCGAAGTTGCAGACTATCCCTTATTAGACATCAATACCACCCCAGGTTCCTTAGTGTCTATAAAATACCCCATGGCAGGACAAAAATCAGAGAAACCGCGTGTTGGTATCTATAATTGCAAAACCAAGAAAACGGTATTTATCAAACCAAGTGGAAATGCAGATGATTACTTAACAAACTTCACATTTACTCCGGATGAAAAGTTTTGCATCATCGCGGAAGTTAATCGCGGTCAAAATGAACTTTGGTTGAATGTGTTCGATGTTAAAACGGGTAAGAAAATAAAAACGCTTTGGCATGAAAAAAATCAAAAATGGGTAGAACCCGAACACCCGGCTTATTTTATTGGAGAAGGAAATGACTTTATTTGGATGTCGGAAAAAGATGGGTATATGAACATGTACTTGGTTGATTTTGATCAATTGGGAGAAGCAGTAATGTTTGAAGGTAGAAAAATGGAAGTCCTACCGATTGGAATTAAACAACTAACGAACCATCAATTTGTTGTCAAGGATATCCTCGAAGTGGACGCATCTAAAAAATTGATTTATTATATCGCCACCGGAGAGAATCCCTGCAATACCATGGTCTACGCAACAGATCTAAATGGGAATTCAAAAGTAGTTTCAAAAAATGAAGGCGTACATCGATTCGATCTATCAGATGATGGATTATATTTTTATGATGGCTATTCAAGCCTTAGTATGCCAAATCATGAAATGATTTATACTACTAATGGTAAGATGGCGAAGCTACTTAAGGAATCTACAAATCCCATGGATGAGTATGCCCTGGGGGTGAGTGAAATCAATTCGATTAAAGGGAAAGACGGTTCAGATCTATACTACCGCATGGTGAAACCTTCAAATTTTGACCCAAAAAATAAATATCGCGTGTTGGTTTATGTCTATGGTGGACCGCATGCACAAATGGTTACCAATAGTTTTAATGCGGGTGCTAACCTTTGGATGAATTGGTTGGCAGAGCAAGGATATATTGTATTTACCTTAGATAACCGTGGTTCTGCTGAACGTGGATTCGCCTTTGAATCTCAAATTCATCGCCAATTAGGAACGGTAGAGATGGAGGATCAATTATCAGGCGTTGAATTTTTGAAATCATTACCATTCGTTGACTCACAACGACTAGCGGTTCATGGTTGGTCCTTTGGAGGGTTCATGACAACCTCCTTAATGTTGCGTCATGCTGGGGTATTCAATGTAGGAGTAGCTGGAGGACCGGTAACCGATTGGAAATTTTATGAGGTGATGTATGGAGAACGCTATATGGATCGTCCAGAAGAAAATAAGGAAGGATATGAGGCAAATGCACTGACAAACTATACGAAGAATCTATCAGGAAAATTACTCTTGATTCATGGTACGGTTGATGACGTGGTCGTAATGCAGCATAATTATTCCCTGATTAAGAAATTTGTAGAAGATGGAAAGCAGATGGATTTCTTTCCCTATCCAATGCATAAGCACAATGTAATAGGTAAAGACCGAGCGCATTTGATGGAGAAAATTTTAACCTACGTAATTGAAAACAATCAATGATTTCAACAGAAATTAATGTAATCGCGCCTTTATCTGTAGTTTTTGATAGGTGTGCGAATCTCAATGAAAGGGGAACCGATATTCTTTGGAAAACCGAACCTCAATCCGTAAATCCGGAAGCTTTGCAGCAGCAAGGTTGGCAAGCAATTCTAACCCATTTTAAAGCATACCTTGAACAAACCGTGGTTGGCTAAGCTCATAAGCAACATATTCTTTTGGATCGCCTTGTTTTTTCTGGTGCATCTTATCGGAATATGGAACCCGCCGATTGAGGCCGCGCATAGCTGGCGACAAGCCACGGGCTTAATGGTTGCCCGGAATTATTTCGAGGGAAATACATCTTTTTGGTATCCCATGGTCAATGAAACCAGTGGGGGAACGGGAATTATTGGGATGGAATTCCCATTGATGTATTACATCCAAGGAAAGCTTGGGGTCTTATTTGGGTTTCATGCCGGTATTGGACGACTACTCAACGTACTAATTTCGACCTTGGGTTTGGTATATTTCTTTGCCTTGGTGCGTCGGTTCGCCACAGAGAAAATAGCGTTTTATGCGACTTTACTTCTGATGGTTTCGTGTTTTTTCATGTACAGCCGCAAAGTAATGCCGGATACCGAAGCCCTAGCCGTGTATCTGATTGGAATCTACTATTTTTTTGAAGCCTTGCGGTTTGGGAGATGGAACCATGTGGTTTTGTCTTTTATGATGCTAAGCTTGGGTTTATTGCTGAAAATATCCGTGCTTCCCTTGCTTTCTTTTGTAGTTTTTGCCTATGTGAAAACATCGAATGAACCTAAAAAGCCCGGGGTATTCGTGATTCCGTTCCTTAGTTTGATTCCTGCATGTATCTGGTATTTTATGTGGAATCCCTATTTGGCCGAACATTTTGGGTCTTGGTACAACCTCGGTGGTGGGTTGGTGGACGGAAGCAGGGCCTTTCTGGAGTCGCCTTTTTTACTGCTTCAACAGCTTGTTTTTCATCCATTTGTCAGTTATTTAGCCTTTGCATTGTGCCTGTATGGGATAATTCGAATAGTAAAACATGGGGTTTCTTGGGAGTGGAAACTTAGTTTACCCTTGTTTCTATTACTTTTTACAGGGTATGCCCTAAAATCGGGGGTTATCTTTTTAACGCATGAATATTATATCTTACCCGCTGTTCCGTTGCTCGCCATATTAGGTGGATATGCTTTGTCAACCCTAGGGAAATATGCTTGGGTATTGATGCTCTGTATTTCCATAGAAGCCATCGGTAATCAACTGTATGATTTTAGATTGAATAGTTCCGAAGCATATAAATCAGGGTTAGGACCTATTGCCGATCGTTACATCTCAACGGATGCCTTAGTTGCAATCAATGGAAATAGTAACCCTCAAGAATTGTATCTTTTGGGTAGAAAAGGGTGGAATCTTGCTGATCAATCATTACGTCAAAAAGCGATGGTGAATGAATTAACAGGTAAAGGCTGTTCGTACCTCGTGATCAATAAACGTACCTTGCCCAGTCTTCCCAATTACGGAAAGATTATTTATGACGGAGTGGATTATCAAATAATTCAACTAAATAATTAAAGCGTATCCAATTTCAATTTGTATCTTTCCTAAAACTATTACCCGTGAAATTACTTCTTACCACGCTTTTTCTTGCTGCACTATATAGTGTTTCAGCTCAAAAAACATACTATATTGGACAACATACTGAGGGAGGGGTTGTTTTTCATTTATTTCAGGATAGCCTTGGGAAACAACACGGATTGGTTGTTTCCTTAAACAATTTAACCCGAGAGGCGGAGTGGGGTGACAAAGAAAAGGATATTGAAAGTTGCGAAAGTTCATGGGACGGTCGTGCAAATACCACAGCCATTATGTTCGCTACCAGAGACACAACAAAGGCCGCAGGACTATGCGATTCGTATGTCAGTGAGGGCTTTGATGATTGGTATTTACCTGCCATCTTTGAGCTTCAAGCCATCAACACTAATTTATTCACCGTGGAACGAGCGCTGAGTGAAATCCCGAATACAGATCAGGTGGAAATGAATCTTTATTGGTCTTCAACTGAATCTAACGCTGCTTCGGCATGGTTTTTTAGTTTTTATGACTCCAAACCAACGAATTACTACGACAAAACCAGTAAGACGCTGGTTCGCGCGGTACGGTCGTTTTGATTATTTTATTCCTGTCTTTTCGCTAAAAAAAATCAAGCAAACAACACGCTATACCCTTCGAGTAAATCGAAAATCGCCAAGAGGACGAGCGCTGGGAAGGTTAAATGCTTGTTTTTGAGGTAAATTAAGGTAAGTACGAATACCGTAAAAAAGGAATAATTCAACAGTTCTAGTGGTGGAATCAAGGTTAAAATGTACACCGCACACAAGGCAAGGGCTGTAATTTTTTGTTGAATCCCTTTAAATCCCACGGTAAGAATGACTAAGGGGAACACGCTCATTGTTTCTAATATGCGGAATAATGAAAGGGTGAGTCCTTCAGTGAATTCATAGTATGCCGCTTCATCCAAGAAAAAGGTGTATGTGAATGGGTTGCCAATGCAACGTAATGTAACTAAGGTAAGAAGCGGTACATAGGACTTGATATTTAATCGATCTTGAACGATACTTCCTAATACAACACCAAACAATAAGTAGCTAAACAAGGGGAATGGAACAATCCAAAAACCTGTATCAAGAAATACACTGGTAGCATACGCCAACACAATTAAAAACCCTACAAGTGCAATCTTAACTGATTTCTCCATTACAGTTTAAGGGCTTCATAGATGTAATCGAACGTGGACAAGATTTCGGCTTTTCCGTCAATTACCGCAACATCGTGTTCAAAATGGGCACTTGGTAAGCCATCTTCGGTTACAATGGTCCATTGGTCATCTAATGTTTTTACCTTGAAAGTACCCATGTTAATCATAGGTTCAATCGCAATGGTTAAGCCGTTTTGAATCCGTTTTCCACGGCCTTGCTGACCATAGTTCGGTACTTGCGGTTCTTCGTGAAGTTTGGTTCCTAAGCCATGCCCAACTAAATCCCGTACAACACTAAATCCATGCTTCTCCGCATGTTGTTGAATAGCATATCCAATGTCTCCTATGCGATTTGACGTATTACAGGCCTCGATTCCTAGGTATAGACATTCCTTGGTAACCTTACATAGTTTGCGTTTTTCATCGCTCACTTCACCTACTTCAAACGTATAGGCGTGATCCCCGTAATATCCTTTATACACAGCTCCACAATCTACCGAAACAATGTCACCGGACTGAATCGGACGTTGGGTTGGAAGCCCATGAACTACTTCTTCATTTACCGAAATCAATAAGGTGCTGGGACAGCCATATAAGCCTTTAAAACCGGGAATCGCATGCTGGCCACGAATGAAATCTTCAGCCATCTGATCTAGAAATGCCGGGGTAATTCCTGGTTTCATGTGTTTTGCTACTTCTCCAAGCGTACGACTTACGATCAAAGCAGCTTCACGCATGACGCTTATTTCTTCTCTAGTCTTATATTTAATCGAATCTCCAAAAAGTGCCATAGGTGCAAAAGTATAAAATCCACATCATTTCAATGCATGTTCAAGCCATTCCATGGTATTAATTCCATCGGCGAAATCATCGATTCGTGGTTGTTGCGTTGTTCCAAAGGGTACTTCAACTGTACCTGAAACGCATTGAATTTTATCACGGTGTTGATTGATGTAATCTATGGCTTCCGAACGGTGGGTATAGCTATGGTAGTGTAGCATCGCGAGGGGAGGATGCAATGCCGTTGATTCAAGTAATAATAAAAAACCATTGTCCAATAAGGGTTGCTTACTCAATAGGTGAATGGCTCTGTTATAGTCGTAATTGTTGCCGTATTTTTTGTTTTGAATTACAGTTTGAAATGGTAGAATCGCCTCAAAAAATGCATCGAATGAATATCCTTCGGGAACGATGAGGTGGGTCACATTACGACATCCCCTGCCGAAGTATTGAAAAATATCGTACCCTAAGGCATGTAATTCTTGCGGAGTTTCAGTTCCACTTAGGATTGCTATGGAAGTGCGATTTCCCCGAAGCAAATGCGGGATGTTTTTAAAGTAAGATTGAAAATGGAGTAGGGTAGAGTCACTTCCTGTTCCAATTACGGCGTTAAAACCACTAAGCTTCGGAGGATTTAGTTGAATCAAATCAGCATATAAAGGATTCAGTTCTGATAAGCCACGAACAAGTAAGGGAATGAGTTGCTGGTCATCTGAGCTCAATTTGATTTGAAGCTTATATCCACTGAGCAGACCGCAAAGGATGTCGTGAAACCCAACCATCGGGAGATTTCCAGCTAAGATTAATCCCAAACTTGGACGGAATTCATGATAGGCATATGGACTTGAAAAATCGTTTAATGTTTCGTGATTTAACCAGCTTGAAAGCCCTTGCAGTGATTGCTTGACCTCGTGGGGTTCAAACCACCCATTTCTATATATTTCTCGTGATATGACCGCATTAAAAGCATCGGTTAATTCAGGGGAAAAGATTTCTGATTGGGGTGTTTCAGTGGAGCCTAGGCTATTTAGCCACGGTCCAAGTGTAGCAAGGTCCGATATAAGTTGCTGACGAATCATCGAACAAAAGTAGTGTAAAGTTCGTTTAGCTTACGTTGAAATAGTAGGCTTTTAGTAAAGCCTGTGTATATTTGCAAAATAAAATAGGATTTGTCATGGCAATAATGATTACGGACGAGTGTATTAATTGTGGGGCTTGTGAGCCTGAATGTCCGAATAATGCAATTTATGAAGGAGGTGCCGAATGGAAATATGCGGATGGTACGTCGTTATCAGGAATGATTACCACACCTGAAGGAACATCTGTAGATGCGCTCTTGGCGAATGAACCTGTAAGCATGGATGTTTACTACATTACTCACAATAAATGTACAGAGTGTGTTGGTTTTCATGACGAACCGCAATGTGCGGCAGTTTGTCCAGTAGATTGTTGTGTTGATGATCCAAATTACCGCGAAACCAATGATGAACTCTTATCGAAAAAAGCGTTTTTGCACCTCTAATTTAATCCCGAAGTTTTTTCTTTTCTTTTTTCTTTTCCTGACATGCTATGTCCATGCTCAGGGTTCACTGCGTATTCATTTCGTTCAAACCGAAACGGGCGCGGAGCTAAGTCCAGAACAATCTATTGAAATACAGCAAATTGCTCGCTCATACGGTGTGGAAGTAAGTATTGATCAATACAAGCATCCCAGAATTGGTAAGTTGCCTGCTATTAATTACAGCGATTCAATTCCGTTCTTTTCAACAGACATGAGGGCAATCAGGGATGGATTTTTTAATTCGTCTCATCGCCGCACCAAATTGGATTATTACGTATTTGTTTCAAGAAATCATGTGGATTCATTAAACACTGGATTCGCTATATCCGGAAAACACATTATGTTTCTTTCTCTAGCACCAAAAAATACATTTTCTAATAGGTTCGCTACGTATTTCTTGATATCAGCGGCAGATCAGCAAGGGAAAAATAAAAAAGCATTGGACGCACTTTCTGAACAATTAGGTACCAAAGATTCGCTTCAAAGGCGACAAGATTCTTATTTTCTTTTTCATGATGAAACAGAGAATTTGGGCTCAACAAACGGTATGGTAGCGTTTGCTTTTTGGAATGAAAATAAGGACGGGAAGGTTTTTGGGAACTATATAGGATTACCCTTTAAACAAAATGCAGGAAAGGTTAATTTAGATATTGATAATTATTGGCTTCGCCCGTTTTATCGCACTGATTCTCGGTTCATAGCTCCTATTCATGTAGGATTGGTTTTCCTTGTATTTTTTATCATGTTGATTTTTAGGAAAAAGGTCAAAGAGCGTGCTGAGAAAAGTTTGAAATTGCATTCCAAGATTGCATTCTTTTTCCTTCAACTGGTATTATGGGGAATTTTTATACTTATTGGTTACCTTGTTTTTCTATCAACAGATCAATTATATAAACGGTGGTTCTTTAATTCCTCCTCGTACACCAATGTGGGGAATATAGAAACCCAACGGTTTATTCAGCACCTGACTTCGAGTAACGCTGTGGTCAATCAGCAAGCGAACCATTCATATTGGGAGACCTATGTGAAACGAAAAAATACATGGGAAATGAAGCGTCTAAAACACGTGTTGTATTTTGAAGTTAGCAAATCACAAGGGGAGGTCGAGTCAATGAGATTTTTATATGATTCAGACCGTTTGAAAATTAAGTCCTTTCAAGGGAAGGCGCAAACACATTTGATCGTATACAAGGTAATTGATGCGCAAGGAAATTTCATAAAGGAGGAGGTCTACAATTACGCCAAAGTAAACATTACTCATAAATATTCTGAACCTGATCCTGCCCGACGAATTCTTGTTTTTGTCAATGGATATCGTCCGGTTGCAAACGGTGGAACACCGGAGCAAGCACTTATGCAAATTGGAAACAATGGAGTAGAATTCCCTAATTCATCCAATGTTTTGTTCGCAACAGACCGGTTCGATTATTGGAGACCTTGGGGTAATTTTGATCAACGGATTATGGAACGAATTAAACCGAATGAAGTTTACTATGCGGATGGTCACCATTCCGTAGCAAGCTCAAATCATAGGTCTGTTTTTAATTTCGCCAAGGCCGCTGCCGAATACCCTAAAGCGTGCAAGGGTAAGCATCGATGCAAGTTCTCCAAAACAACCGCGGGCACTAAACTTGAAACTTTAGATATGTTGCCATTTACTCCGAATAAAAAAGGGTTTAATTTAAGACGTAAAAACGGACGCATAGCCGGCAGAAACCTCTATCAATTACTAAATGAAGTTCCGGGGAATTCAGGAAACGACACGCTATTTATTGTAGCACACAGCATGGGATATGCTTACTCCTTGGGTATCGTTGAATCCTTAAGGAATAAATGTGTGTTTGGTGAGTACTATATCTTTGCGCCCGAGAATGCGGAAACAGGAAAAGTAATACAGTCGGAGTGGAGCGCTGTTTATCAATATGGGAGTATACCAAAAGGGGCTAGAAAGCAAGCGCCTTGCCTTCAGGACGGAGTTGCTCCGCAAACTAAAGCAAATGGATTGTCAGCTCAAAATCGATTGACATTTCCTGCATCACACTACAAAAAGATGGGTTTCACCGGAAGTCATTTTATAGGATTTTATGATTGGGTTTTCGAAATTCCTCAAGGAGAAAAG
Source organism: Crocinitomicaceae bacterium (assembly GCA_044347515.1). GTDB lineage: Bacteria > Bacteroidota > Bacteroidia > Flavobacteriales_D > Crocinitomicaceae > UBA952. The sequence continues at coordinate 26,261 of JBIKUO010000012.1, forward strand.
GGTGCGATTACTCAGCACTAACGAGATTACTTAAAATTTACTAACCTCGCTTAATCGAATTTCTACAAGGGTGGACCCCACGCCTCGGGTTGAGTAGTTCCCATCATGAAAACTAATTCCTTTCTTGCCACTAAGTAATTGGCGCACAGTCATTTTTAATACACCTTCACCAATCCCATGAATAATCAAGGCTTTCGGTTGGCGATTTGCAATACATTGGTTTAAAAAGCTGCGGCAATAACTGAGCTTCGTTTCGAGTAATTCATTCGGCGGCATGCCGTCAATTCCCAACGCGGTTGCGTGAAGGTCTAAGGTCGGTATGGAAGAAAGGGCTTGTTTTTTGGTTGCGTTTGGCTTGACTAATAGTTCTTTATTTTCTACCTCACCTTGTATGGGTGTTCGTTTGATTAACGAGCTAATGGGAACACGGTATTCAAATCCGAATTCATCCAATACATGCGCATGCGAATCCGAAAGTAGCTTTATTGTATAGGCTCCCGATTCATGAAGCATGGAGACCGATTCGCCAACCTGAAACTGCATGAAAATTATAGTACTGTTAAGTTGGCAAATTTAAGCAGTACGGTTTTAGATCCGTGATGGGGAAAGAAGATGACTGCTTTCTTATCCGCACCACTCCCTTCGAGCTGCGTTACTCGTCCTTTTCCAAAACGTGAATGTTCCACGTGTGTGCCAACCATGATGTTATTGAATTCGTTTGAATTGGAAGTAGAAGAGGCCTTTACTTCGGATATCGATTTCAAGGATTTGGGCATGCTCGGAGTATTCAATTTGGTATTCAAGCCACCGGTAAAACTGCGTTCAAATCCACCGCCCATTAATGAACGCCCTTGTTGACTTCGCGTAGGGGTTTCAAAATGAACAAATTGCGGATCGATTTCGTCAATAAAGCGACTTTGTTCACATTTGATGGATTGATTCCATAGGAATCTTGAACCAGCGTATGATAAGGTACATGATTCCATGGCACGGGTAATTGCCACGTAAAAGAGTCGTCGTTCCTCTTCTAAATCACTTCTAGAACTAATTGACATTTGAGAAGGGAATAAATTCTCCTCCATTCCAACAATGAAAACATGTGGATATTCCAAGCCTTTACTCGAGTGTATGGTCATGAGCGACACATGGTTTTTATCTTCCGTTTTTTCTTGGTCTGCATCGGTTAATAAGGATACATCCATCAAGAATTCAGCTAAGGTCTTGGGCTCGTCTTCGTCGCCACCCTTGGTGAATTCGTTTATACCCGCTAATAATTCTTCAATGTTTTGAATCCGTTCCACTTCCTCCGGACCTTTTTCTTTCTCTGCATTCAGTTCTTGGAAGATTCCACTCGATTTAATGATGCGCTCGGCAAGGGTATAAGCATCCGCTTTGTTAAGCTCCGCTTGAAAACTCTTGATCATGGTCATGAAATCCGTGATTTTCTGTTTAGTAGGACCATTTAAATCCGCAGAATACGTTTGAAAATCATCCATGACTTCCCACATGCTTACGCCATGTCGGCCCGCAGCAATGATAAGGTTTTCTACACTGGTTTTTCCAATCCCACGCTTCGGATAATTGATTACCCGCTTCATGGCCTCTTCGTCGTGCGGATTTGCTGTAAGTCTGAAATAAGAAAGCACGTCTTTTATTTCCTTCCGTTGGTAAAAGGAAAGGCCTCCATAAATCTTGTAGGGGATATTCAGTTTCCGTAAGGCTTCCTCAAACGAACGAGATTGCTTATTGGTACGATACAAAATGGCAAATTCGTTGTAGCTTTCCACTACCGATTGTTTGAGGTCAAATATTTTGTGCGCAATGACACGACCTTCCTCATTGTCTGTTAAGGTACGGACTACGGAGATTGGTTTTCCTACCCCATTTTCTGTCCAAACGTTCTTTTTGATTTGGTCTTGATTTCTTTTAATTACACTATTTGCAGCATCGACAATATTCTGAGTGCTGCGGTAATTTTGTTCTAGTTTGTATAAGTTGAAATCCGGGTAATCTTTTCTGAAATTCAAGATGTTCTCAATGTTAGCCCCTCGGAACGAATAAATACTCTGGGCATCATCACCAACTACGCAAATATTTTCATAGGCCGCAGCTAATTTCTTTACAATCAGGTACTGTGCGAAATTGGTATCTTGATACTCATCTACCAAGATGTATTTGAATTTCTGCTGATAATAATGCAAGACATCGGGATGGTCCGTCAATAAGATATTCGTGAAGAATAACAAATCGTCAAAATCCATAGCCCCAGCCTTTTGGCAACGGTTGGCATACTGCGTGTAAATTCGACCTAATTCAGGTCTGCGCGACATGCGGTCTTCTGCTTGAATTTGCTCATTTCCGCAATAGGCCTCCGGAGAAACTAAGTTGTTTTTTGCTGCTGAAATTCGTCCAAATACTCCACTGGTCTTGTAGGTCTTATCATCTAAATGCAATTCTTTGATGATATCCTTAATTAAACTTTTGGAGTCTTGCGTATCGTAAATCGTGAAATTCGTAGGAAATCCAATGCGGTCTGCATTGTAGCGAAGAATTCTAGAAAAAACGGAGTGAAACGTACCCATGGTAATACTCTTTGCTTCTGAGCCGCCAACAATTCTTCCAATCCGCTCTGACATTTCTTTTGCAGCTTTATTGGTAAAGGTTAGTGCCATAATGTTGAACGGATCAATACCCTGTTCAATCATATGTGCAATGCGGTAGGTGAGTACTCGAGTTTTACCCGATCCTGCACCGGCAATTACCATGCATGGACCATAAATATGCTCTACTGCTACACGTTGGCTGTCATTAAGTTCGTCGAGATAAGACATGGAAAAAGAGTGAATATCAAAATTAGCAACAATTTTCGGGTACGATTCCGTGTTTTCATTCGAATTCCATCGAGTTTTTAACAATCTCGTACCTTTAGGGCATGAAAGCGCCACTTTGGTTTAGCTTATGGTCTTTTCCTGCTCCCTACGAAGGGAATGAGCCCGCCTATGTGGATGAAATAGACATTGCATGTACTGAGGCATTTACCGCTCAATTTGATGCCATACAAAAAGAAGTGCGCGCGTTCTTAGCGGAACGAGAGACCATACCTTATTTTAAAAAATCAATGGTGCAGCATGGTAAAGGATATCATACACTTTCCTTAGCATGGTGGGGGATTCAATTCAACAAAAACCAAGAGGATTTACCGGTGCTATCATCCATTCTTAAAAATCATCCAGAACTTTTAACCCTTTCAATTAATGTCTTGGATGCCAACAGCAGCATTCTTCCTCACATGGGAGATACCAATGCAATTTATCGAGGCCACTTTGGGATATCGATTCCAACTACCTTGCCTCAAGCAGGTATTCGTGTGAAGGAAGTGGAACAATCTTGGAAAGAAGGTCACTTTATTTGGTTTATGGATGCATATACCCATGAAACGTGGAATCATACCGGTCAAGCTCGCATTGTATTATTAGTGGATGTCTTACGTCCTGAATTTCGCAATCAAAAAAAACGAATTTGTGCAACGGTAATGACCTCGCTGTTTCTTCAAAAGCGCATAGAAAAATATTCATTTTTCCAACGTAACCAGCGATGGATCGTGAACTGCATGGCGCCCATTTTAATTCCCTTGGTTCGATTTCGAATTACATGGATAAATTTCATAAGAAAATACTAATTACTTTACACAGCTTCCCTAACTTTGCATCGTGAAATATACCATTTACCATAACCCTCGGTGTAGCAAGAGCCGCTGTGCGCTTGATTGGTTAACAACAAACCAACATGAGGTCAAAGTAATCGACTATATCAACTCGGGAGTAACTTTAGAACAGTTGACGCACATATCGGAATCGCTAGGTCTTGGTCCTGAACAATGGATTCGTTCCGAGGAGCCTGATTATAAAACCCATGTTAAAGGAAAAACACTTACAGCCGAGGAATTATTTGATCTTATGATTCGATTTCCGAAACTAATCCAACGTCCCATCGTATTATGGGCCGACCGAGCGGTAGTTGCTCGACCACTTGAACTTTTAATTGATGCCATAACTGATGCGGACTAAATATATAGACCTTATTGATCAAACGTTTGATTTTCCTCAAAATGAATTCAATTTACGTGAAGATCGCTTGTTTTTTCATGGAATTGACTTGATGCGTTTAATCCAGGAGTACGGGACGCCCTTAAAGTTCAATTACCTTCCCCAAATTTCAAATAATATTCAGCGCGCTAAAGGTTGGTTTCGCGAAGCGATCAATAACCAAGGGTACGCCGGAAAATATTATTATTCGTATTGTACAAAAAGTAGCCACTTTGCCTTTGTGTTGGATGAGGTTATGAAGAATGATGTACATATTGAAACCTCTTCTGCGTTCGATATTGACATTGTAAACAACTTGGTTGATTCCGGTAAACTTAAAGAGGGAACCTATGTGATTTCGAATGGATTCAAGCCAGCTAAATACATCGAAAGTATAGCGAAATTAATAAATGCTGATTTTTTAAAGGTTGTTCCGGTGGTTGACAACGCCGAAGAAGTTCGAAACTTGTTAGCAGCTACCGATAAAGATTTATCGATTGGAATTCGAATTGCAGCGGAAGAAGAACCTAAGTTTGAGTTTTATACCTCGCGCTTAGGTATGCGTTATCGTGAGATTGTACCGTTTTATAAGTCTGTACTGAAAGACAATCCAAGAATTAAGGTGAAAATGCTCCATTTTTTCATTAATACAGGAATAAATGATACGGCATATTATTGGAATGAATTAACCAAATGTTTACGAATTTACAGTGACTTAAAGAAGTTGTGTCCAGAATTGGATTCACTCAACATTGGGGGAGGTTTTCCAATTAAGAAATCCCTGGCATTTGATTTTGACTACGCCTACATGGTTCGTGAGATTTTACAACAAATCAAACGGGTGTGTACCGATAATGACATTCCGGAGCCTAATATTTTCACCGAATTCGGTTCTTTTACAGTAGGAGAGAGTGGGGGAGCTCTGTTCAGTATTTTACATCAAAAGCAGCAAAACGACCGAGAGAAATGGAACATGATTGATTCTTCGTTCATGACCAATCTTCCGGATACATGGGCAATCAATCAGCGCTTTATTATGTTACCAATTAACCGTTGGCAAGATGATTATGAACGTGTACTGTTGGGCGGGTTAACCTGTGATAGCGACGATTATTATAATTCTGAGCAACATTCGAATGCCATCTATTTGCCGAAATTTGAGAAAAACAATCCCCTTTACATTGGTTTTTTCAATACGGGAGCATACCAAGAAACCATTGGTGGCTATGGCGGATTAAAACACTGTCTAATTCCAGAACCAAGACATATTTTGATTTCTCGCGATGAAAATGAAAAAATTGTCACACAACTGTTTAGTGAGGAACAGACGGCAGATGATTATCTTAAAATATTAGGGTACAAATCCTAATAAGCTATTGATTATCTAAGTTGGGCTCCAAATTCGGATTCAAAACACGTTCGAATGGCACGCATTTCTTGATCGATTTCAGCATCAGTTAATGTTTTCTCGGCGTCTCTAAAATGGAAAGATAACGCATAGGATTTCTTGCCAGCCTCGATTTTATCGCCTTCGTATACATCGAATAAATTGGTTGAGATTAAACGGGTAGACGCAACTTTTTTCGTGGCTTTTACTAACTCCGCATATTGAATGCTGGCATCCAAGAGTAATGCAAAATCTCGACGAACAACGAATGTTTTTGGGATTTCTGTGAAGCGATCAGTAATGGATTTACTCAATTCAACCCAACGTTTCCAATCGATAGTCGCTCCATATACAGCTTGTTTAAACTCTACGGTTTTTAACCAAGATTCTGATAGTTTTCCAAGAGTAGCCAAGGGTTTACCGTTTACTTTGATTTCTATTCCCTCAGAAAACGGAGTGTCTTCGCTTAAGGCAACTTCTTCGATAGCATTCGGATTCAGCCCTTGAATTAAATTCATAACCTCACTTTTAATGTCAAAAAATGAGAACGGACGTGATCCCATCCAAGAATCAGGTTCATGAGATCCGGTGAGTACTAATGCCAAGGTCGATTTTTCAACAGTACGTTCACCAAATCCATGATAGGTATGACCGAATTCAAACAATTTGATGTTTCCGGCTTGACGATTTTTATTATAAGTCAAGGTCTCTAAGGCTCCAAAAAACATGGATGTACGAAGTATCGATAAATCTCGGCTCAATGGATTTTTCAATACCACAGGTTTTCCATCTTGTTTGCTTGTAGTTAATGTTGCGTTAGATGCCTTGGTTAAGGAGTTGTTCAGAATTTCATTAAATCCATTCGCGGCTAACATTACCGATACCTTTTGACGTGTTGCTTCCGCTGAAAACGTTTCTGAAACTGGAACGGAGAAGTTCCATTTTTCTGGTGTTGGAACGGCATCAAACCCAGCGATTCGAATAATCTCTTCGGTAACATCAATGGGGCGTTTAACATCCGCACGATATCTAGGGATTTTCCAGGTCGTATCGTTACTTGGTGTGAAATCAAGTGAACTTAGAATTCCAAATAGTTGCTCATTCGTAAGTGAGGTACCTAATTGCTTGTTGATGGTTACAAAATCAAGCACTACATCAACTGCAGGGGTTGAGTAGGCTTTAACTTCTTGCATATAATTAAGGGTTCCTCCCGCTACGGAACGGATCAAGAAAACTACTCTTTGTAGTGCAAACGCCGTTAAATCAGGGTCTACTCCGCGTTCAAACCTAAAACTTGCATCGGAATGAATACCATGATGTTTTGCCGTTTTACGAATTGTTGACGGATTAAAGTATGCGGATTCAATAAGTAGATCCGTTGTTTTTTCACCTACACCGGAAATCTTACCACCTAACACGCCAGCAAGACAGTGTGCCACACCGTTTCCATCAATTACTAAATCTGAAGGACATAGTTTTCGTTCAACACCGTCCAAGGTCTCTAGGGTTTCATCAGTATGTGCCTGTCGAACAGTTAATGATTCCGAGAAGTAACGCGCATCAAAGGCGTGAAGTGGCGTACCAAGTTCATACATCACGTAATTCGCACAATCTACGATGTTATTGATGCTCGCTGTCCCAAGTGCAGCTAATCGACTTTTTAACCAATCCGGAGAAGGACCAACTTCGACTCCGCTAAGCGAAGCTAAGTAATATGATTCGCAATCTCCATCACTCAAAACCTTATAATTGTTGGTTTGATTGTTTTGTATGGCACGTTCTTCGATTTCAGGAAGTAAGAGTTGCGAAGAAATCCCTTCGTGATGCATTAGAAATGCTCTAATATCGCGTGCTACCCCCAGATGCCCCATGGCATCGCATCGGTTAGGAGTTAAACCAATTTCCAAGATGTAATCCGTATCAAGGGATAAGGCCGTTGCTGCAGGAATACCAACTGTTGTGTCTTTCGGTAAAATTAAAATTCCATCGTGTGAAGTACCTAATCCTAATTCATCTTCGGCACAAATCATTCCATGGGATTCAACTCCACGAATTTTTGCTTTTCTCAAGGTGAGGGGTTCTCCTTCGTTTGGATAAATTGTAGTTCCAACAAGCGCTACCAGCACTTTTTGTCCAACCGCTACATTCGGTGCGCCGCATACAATTTGGAGCATTTCATCGCCAATGTTGACGCGTGTTACCTTTAGTTTATCGGCATCTGGATGTTTCTCACACTCAATAACCTCACCAGTTATAACGCCAGCTAGGCCGCCTTTAATGGAGCCTACAGCGTCGATTCCTTCTACTTCTAAGCCGGTTTGGGTAAGGATTTCAGAAATGCGTTCAGGAGAATACTCGAACGGAACAAATTGGCTGAGCCACTTATAGGAAACTTTCATTGCAATGGAATTGGTGCGAAATTACACATTTTGTAAGGAAAATAGACGATATATGTTTTCGATTATTTAACATTCAAAAACCTTTTGTTCACTTGAATGTTCATACCTTTGCCCGCATAAATAGTTGCATAAAACATACCCATGAAATTCAAACTTTTTCTTAACCTGTTGGTCCTTGTTTGTGGAGTCTTTTCTCTGCAATCAGCGTTAGCTCAGGATAAACATACCATTAGTGGGTATATAGCGAGTAGTTCCAACGGTGAAGCCTTGAATAGCGCTAAAATTTATGTACCAAGTTTAAACAAAGGAGCGATTACCAATAATTATGGATTTTATTCTTTGACCTTACCCAGTGGAATTTATGAGATTGAGTTTCGATTTACTGGGTTGAATACCTTAAAAAAGACAGTAGATCTTACCAGTGAAAATGTTTCCTTAAATGTGGAGTTGGGACTTAAAGACGGTGAAAAAGTATACGAGGAAGTTGTTGTAAGCGGAAAGAAAGGTGACAATGTCAATTCTGCTAAATTGGGTCAAATGGAATTGAACATCGACCAAATAAAGCGCCTTCCAGCTTTTATGGGAGAAGTAGATGTTATAAAAACAATCCAATTATTACCCGGTGTTTCTTCGGTTTCCGAAGGTGGACAAGGATTTTATGTGCGTGGTGGCGGTCCCGACCAAAATTTAGTATTGCTGGATGAGGGGGTTGTGTACAATGCTTCCCATTTATTTGGGTTCTTTTCTGTGTTCAATTCAGATGCGGTACGAAGCGTAAACCTTATCAAAGGGGGGATGCCCGCAAATTATGGGGGAAGGCTATCCTCTGTGTTGGAAGTAAATATGAATGAAGGTAATTACAAGCGCTTTAGTGTGAAAGGTGGATTGGGAGTGATTTCATCAAGACTTACTTTGGAAGGGCCCTTGAAAAAGGACCGTGGTAGTTTTATTGTTTCGGGTAGACGAACCTACATCGATGTATTGGCCAAAGCGTTCATCTCTGATACCTCACCGTTCGCGGGCTCAGGGTATTACTTCTATGATATGAATGCTAAGTTGAATTATAAATTGGGTGAAAAGGACCGTATATTTCTGAGTGGCTATTATGGAAAAGATGTGTTCACCTTTGCTGATCGTGAGGGAGGTTTTAGCGCCGACATGCCTTGGGGTAATGGTATAGCAGCCCTTCGTTGGAATCACGTGTTTAATGCGAAGTTATTCATGAATCTGACCTCTACCTTTTCAGACTATAAATTTAAGTTTGGTTCCAAGCAAGATGAATTTAAAATTGAGTTTTTATCCGGGATTAAGGATTACGGAACAAAAATCGATTTCTCGTATTATCCAAATGATAAACATCGCGTAAAGTGGGGTGCGAATTATATTTATCACGTCTTTACCCCATCAAGTGTTTCAGCTGCGCAGGACACGGTGGTGTTTAATACAGGAAATGCTCAACAGCTGTTTTCACATGAAGAGGCCATTTATTTAATGGATGAATTTGATTTGAATGATCGCTTAAGAATTAATGCAGGTCTACGATATACTGCCTTCCAACACGTTGGACCTTTCACGCGTTACATAAAGGGTGATATCAGTAAGCCGGATACCGCCATTCAATATGGGAAAGGAGACCTTATTAAATTTTATCACGGACTTGAACCTCGTTTTTCATTCCGATATTTAACAGGAGAGCACAGTTCTATCAAGGGTGGGTATGCGTATAATTATCAGTTTGTGCATTTAACGAGTTTGAGTGCAGTTTCACTTCCAACCGATATTTGGTATCCTACCACAGATATCGCTAAACCACAGAAAGGATTTCAAGCTTCATTGGGGTATTTCCAGAATTTCTTCAGTGACAAATACGAGGCATCTGTTGAAGTATACTACAAGGGGATGAACAACATTGTAGAATTTAAGGAAGGGGCCTTGCCCGGAGATAATGTGAACGACAATACCGATAATTTAATGGTCTTTGGAAAAGGTTGGGCCTATGGGGTGGAGTTCTTTTTCAAAAAAGCAGTGGGTAAATTTACCGGATGGATTGGGTATACGTGGGCGAAAACAGAACGTAAATTCCCAGATTTAAACAACGGCGAAGTATTTCCTGCGAAATATGACCGTAGACATGACCTTAGCATTGCTGCAACCTACATGTTAAATGATCATTGGACCCTATCTAGCACATTTATTTATGCTACGGGAAATACCCTGACCTTACCGACCTCATGGTATGTTCAAGACCAAAACTTATTGTTTAATTACGGCGCAAGGAATTCAACGCGAATGGCACCATATCACCGACTTGATTTTTCTGCTACGTGGTATGACAAAGCCTATAAAACGAAAACGGATCCGGCCACAGGAAAAGAAATAGAGGTGAAAAAACGCTTAAGAAATAACATTGCGATTTCGGTGTATAATGTATACAATCGTGCGAATCCATTCTTTTTATATGTCGACAATGACGGAGATTTCTTGAACGGAGATTTCAAGCTAACCGTTAAACAAGTTTCATTATTCCCAATAATCCCAAGTGTAACATGGAATTTCGAATTCTAAACGTAGCGTTTGCAGCGTTGATTCTTTTATTTTCTTCCTGTACCAAGGAAGTGAAAATTGATATTCCTGGATATAAGGAACAATTGGTGGTAGACGGAAGTATTCGTGAAGGAGAACCCCCCATAATCTTGCTATCAAAATCTCAGAATATATATGCCCCAACTGATATTAGTGCGTATTTAGGTAGTTTTGTTGGCGATGCCGTGGTTACTGTTTCTGATGGAACGAATACGGTTACCTTAAGTAAAATCTGTACGGATGATTTGCCTCCCGGAACCGAAGCGTATGCCGAGGCGCTCTTTGGAATGAGTATTCAAGAACTGCAGCAATTGCCTTCGCCGCTTTGTGTGTACACCACGTTTGACCCAAGTATGTTTGGCCAGGTAGGAAAAACTTATACGCTAACGATTAACCACGATGGAAAAACGTATACGTCTACTACGTCTATTCTGGCGCCAGTGGCCTTGGATTATCTAACATGGAAACCGGAGGCAAATTCAAGCGCGATTGGCTATTTATACAGCTTCATGACAGACAATGCCTCGACGTCTGATAATTTCATGTGGGAAATGAAAAAGGTAAATGACCCCATGTTTACAAAACCATTTAATCCGTATTTTAACGATGTGTTTTTCAATGGATTGGCGTTTGAATTCACGGTTTATAATCCGATGTCATTTAATGATTCCACCTATGCTGAAAACGAGCGTGGATTTTATAAATATGGAGATACCGTAGTAATGCGCTTATCTAGAATGGGTAAGAAGGAGTATAATTTTTTCGAAAAGAAGATTAATCAAGTATTTTCATCGGGTAGTCCATTTGCTACACCGATTAATGTGCCTTCCAATATTGAAGGAGGTGCGCTTGGCGTATGGGTTGGCTATTCAACCTATCTCGATACGGTGATTTGTCAGCCCTAAGTTATTCGATGGGTTTTTTCTCTTCCCGAATTGCACGTACATTTTTGAAAAAATAGCGCAGGTCAAGCCCGAGGTATGCCCCGGAAACATCTCCGTATTGTGTTACTTTATACCCTTGGTTTCTATAGGTGGCAACATATACAAATAGGGGTTTTGTGGGGAGCCGAACGGTCGTTCCGAGGTAAAAGAAACCCGAATTTTTAGAACGAAATTCAAACCCAAGGTTGCCATTTAAGTCGAGCGAAGCTTTTTTGTTTACAATGCCCGTGTGGTAGAAAAACTGTGAACCATTGATGTTATTGGAGGTCGCAATGTCTGTTGGTTTGAATCCTGCTACAACGCCCAAGGATGCATTGGCATACCACTTTTTGGCTAATTTGATATAGAATAACCCGTTGATGGGAACATCATATTGAATGAAGCCAAGGGTGTTGGTTACGAAAACTCCGGAATCCGCGATAGAACCGTCAATACTGAAATTTCGTTGGGTAAAGTTAATACCAGTTTCTAGGGAAATTAATTCCGTTAATCCAACCCGCACCACTCCTCCGAATGAATAACCGGGAGTTTGAGAAATGGTAGATTTCATGCCTTCTTTGGACAGGGTCAGGGAGGGATTACTTACGAAATCGCTTGGAAATACACCGCGAACTTGCAGCCCAAAATAGGAGGGAAAACGGTTGTCGCCCAGTTGTGCATAACTAAGGAACCAGCTCATAGCAAAACAAAAGAAGAGGCTGTTATTCATGCAGCCATTGGGTATGATATTCTAAAGGAATGCGATGTGAAGCAGGCCATTCAATCGCTGGGTACCCAATATAAAATAAGCCCAGGCATTTATCTTTCGCATCAATTCCTAGGAAAGCGTTCATTTGTTCCGAGTAAATTAACTTGGGTGTTGCCCAGAATCCGCCAAGACCATAGGCCGTGCACGTGAGGTGCATGTTTTGGATTGCACAAGCTACCGCTTCAATTTCCTCGATTTCAAGAATCTTTTCTTCAACTTGTCGCTTCATGGATACTGCGATAACAACACTTGAAATCATCGGTCTACGCAGCATTTTAGCGAGTTTCGCATCATTTTGTTTATCAACTGGAGTAAGTTCTAGATAAGTCTTTCCTAAAAATTGACTTAAGCGTTGACGGCTTTCATCCATAAATACATGAAATCTCCAGGGTTGCGTATTGCCATGAGTCGGGGCCCATTGGGCGTTTTGGAGAATCAGTTCAACTTGTTCTTTATGGACTTTACGTTCGCTAAATTGTTCCGGATAGATCGTTCTTCGATTACGGATGAGGTCATTAATTTCTGAGAGATTGTAACGCATATAACTACTAAAACGAAAAAAGAATGCGATAAAAGTAGTGAATATAAACGGCTCTATTTGTTAAAAGCAAAGAAAGTCCTATCTTTGCATCGTTGAAAAACGGACGGCCTTGTGGCGCAACTGAATAGCGCACCTGATTACGGCTCAGGAGGTTTCAGGTTTGAATCCTGACAAGGTCACAAGCTAAAACCCATTCCCTCAAGGAATGGGTTTTTTGTTTTTAACGCGGTCAAAAGGTCTTTTGACAAGCGACTAAAAACAAAAAACACGAACTACGAAGTAGTTGTGGGTTTTAGCTTGATATGTAACTCCCAACGCGGAACACGCGCAAGCGTACTCCTGATAAACTAAAAACAAAAAACACCAACTACGAAGTAGTTGTGGGTTTTAGCTTGATATGTAACTCCCAACGAGGAACACGCGCAAGCGTACTCCTGATAAACTAAAAACAAAAAACACCAACTACGAAGTAGTTGTGGGTTTTAGCTTGATATGTAACTCCCAACGCGGAACACGCGCAAGCGTACTCCTGATAAACTAAAAACAAAAAACACGAACTACGAAGTAGTTATGGGTTTTAGCTTGATATGTAACTCCCAACGCGGAACACGCGCAAGCGTACTCCTGATAAACTAAAAACAAAAAACGCCAACTACGAAGTAGTTGTGGGTTTTAGCTTGTTATGTATCTCCCAACGCGGAACACGCGCAAGCGTACTCCTGATAAACTAAAAACAAAAAACACCAACTACGAAGTAGTTGTGGGTTTTAGCTTGATATGTAACTCCCAACGCGGAACACGCGCCAGCGTACTCCTGATAGACAAAAAACAAAAAACGCCAACTACGAAGTAGTTGTGGGTTTTAGCTTGTTATGTATCTCCCAACGCGGAACACGCGCCAGCGTACTCCTGATAAACTAAAAACAAAAAACGCCAACTACGAAGTAGTTGTGGGTTTTAGCTTGATATGTAACTCCCAACGCGGAACACGCGCAAGCGTACTCCTGATAAACTAAAAACAAAAAACGCCAACTACGAAGTAGTTGTGGGTTTTAGCTTGACATGTAATCCGCTTGCCTTCGATACGTCCGCCGAGCGGCCTACTCAGTCGTCGCTGGAATGGGTTTTAGCTTGTTGTGTAATCCGCTTGCCTTCGATACGTCTGCAGAGCGGCCTACTCAGTCGTCGCTGGAATGGGTTTGGCTTATAATGTAACTTCCGTTACTCTTTGAGTAATTAAGTAGTTTACATGCACTCGATTCAATCTTCAGATGAATTATTTCCTGTTACCGAATCATTGTCTTTTAGCCCATCAAACTTCGATTTCATGGTAGGGTTTCCATGCACCAATCGCTTGATGCTAAGGTCCTCTGCTTTATTATTCGCAAGGCGTAATTGGTTTTCTGAGGAAAGTAATGCTTCTTTAGTTTTTTTAAGATGTTCAATGGTTTTATCGATTTCATCTATGGCTGTTTGGAATTTTCGACTAGCGATGTCATAGTTGCGCGCAAAGCCTTCTTTAAATGCATTGATTTTATCTTCAAAATTGGTTATGTCTATATTTTGGTTACGCATGAGCGCTAATTCAGCTTTGTACTTAATTGAATTTAATGCTGCATTGCGCAATAAGGTAATGATGGGAATAAAAAACTGCGGTCGTATCGCATACATTTTCGGGAATTTATAAGAAACGTCGACAATTCCAGTATTATACAATTCACTTTCAGCTTCCAACATCGTTACCAAGACAGCATATTCGCATTTTTTTTCTATGCGGTCTTTATCCAGTTCCTTGAAAAAGTCTTCATTGCGTTTTTTTGTTGCTGTTTCATCCCCTTCATTTTTCATTTCGAACATGATACTGATAATTTCATTGCCTTGTTCATCTGACTCCCGGTATATGAAATCTCCTTTACTTCCAGAGCTCGAGTTGTTGTCTTTTTCAAAATAAGCATTCCGAAATGCCGTGGCACGTAACTTATTGAATTCATTTTCACAATGTTGTTCCAAGGTTTCTCCAATCATTTTAGTGGAGAGTTTAAGTTTCATGTCCTTTCGCATGGCAATCTCTTCATCCTTTAACTTGATGATTTCATCTTTGGTTTTGAGCGCTGATTGAAATTGTTCTTGTAAGGATTTTTCTAGCAATTGGGTTTCAAGTTGTTTCTGGTTAAGTGTATTTTGCAACTCATCGCGTTCCTTTTCCATGACTTTTACTGCTTCACTTACCGTTAATTGTTGTTCGAGTTTCGCTTGTTCTATTTTCAGGTTTAGTTCATTTGTAATTCGTTGCATCTCTGCTTGTGATGTTAAGAGTTGCCGCTCTTTTTCAGCGATTTGGTCTTTCATTTTGTTTTCAACTTGCACAGCAGTAAGTTGAACCGCATTCTCTTTTTCCTGTTCTGCCAGTTTTAAGCGATTTTCAATTTCTTCATTGAATTGTTGGGTTCTAACTTGTTTTAGTAATTCTACATATCCTGATTCATCTATTTTAAATGCTTTATTGCAGTTTGGACAAATAATTTCGTTCATGGGCTTTCTAATTTTTAATATTTAACCTCAGGTTAACGACGTACATGGAAATTCATAACAAAAGACGTAAAAAAAAATCATATTATGTGGAACTTTATTTTTGTTATTGGAATGGACTGTATATTCGTTTTGAGTAACAATCGAAATGAATCATTATCCCCATGCTATCAGTGCTATAAAAGCTTTGTTGAACCAAATACAAAAAATTGAATAATTCTGTTTTATTTTTACATCGTAAATTTATTGATTAATCTGTGTCTTTGAAATTTTATAATCCAGAACAATTTATTATCGGATATTCTACTTCGCGCTATAAGGGCTATGAGACCAATGATTGTGTGGTTAAGGCATTTGCCATATTGTTTGGCATATCTTACGATGAGTCACATGGATTTGCTCGAGGCTTTTTTCAACGTGACGAACGAAATGGAACGAGGGGTTTCACCCAAGGGCTTCGTACCATGATGAAGCACCCTCATGCGCGGTTTAATGGCCATATTACGGAGATGGAATGCCGCAAGAATGAAACGGTGAGTTCTATTCAAAAAAGACATGTAAAAGGGGTATTTCTTGTGGACACCTTTGACCATGTGTCGGTGCTTTGTGATGGCGTTTGGTTAGATTACAAAGGCTTGATTACCTCGAGTTCGAGGGTTAATGCCGTTTATAGATTTAGTGATTTTGAGCATTATGCGACCATTCGATCTCAATTGGGAAAAGACAAGAAAACGGAAATTGATTGGCTAACCCTAATACTGTTGGCACTTATAGCTTATGCGGTATTTTTCGAAGGGGAGAAATTGAAGCGGGATTTAAACCGATTAAAACACTGGGTTACGACAGAACTATTTTAGACGATAGCCATTTAATTTTCTAATTTTGAGCTAAATCGTTGGTATATGAAAGTTGCAATTACCGGTGCAAGTGGTCACGTAGGTGTGGCACTCATTGAAGAGTTAACCCGTCGTGGTCATCAAGTTCGAGCCTTGGGATTTAATGATGTAGACTATTTTATTAAGAACAACATTGAATATGTAAAAGGACATGTGAATGACCGCGCCTCAATCGAGCAACTCCTAACAGGTTGTGATGCTTTGATTCATTCAGCTGCCGTAATTTCAATCAATGGAGGACAGGGTGGACATGTACGAAAGGTTAATGTGGACGGGGTGCGTAATGTCATGCAAACTGCCCTAGACTTAAACATTCAACGGGTAGTTCACATTTCATCCATTCATGCCTATGATCCACTTCCTAAGGATGAGACTTTAAATGAAACACGAAACTTTGTAGATGATACGGCCTTTGCCTACGATCAAAGTAAGCGGGATGGACAATTAACGGTAATGGAATTTGTTAACAAAGGATTGCCGGCATTAATTGTAAATCCAACCTCGGTAACTGGACAGCCCGAAAATAAATTATCTCTTCAAGGAAAAGCCATCTTAGATATTTATCTGGGTAAGATCCCCGCTATGTTCGCAGGCGGATACGATTGGGTGGATGTTCGCGATGTTGCTTCATCCATATGTAATGCGCTAACCATGGGTAGATTAGGTGAGAATTACCTGTTGTCGGGTAAATATTACACAATGAAAGAAATTGTAGCCATTGTAAGTGAGGTAAAAGGAAAGAAAATTCGAGTAGCCAATGTACCGGTATGGTTGGTCCAAATGGGCTTACCGTTTGTTAAGTTACAATCGTTTATCACCGGCAAAGCACCGCTTTATACGAATGAATCGATTGAAATTTTACTTCATGGGAATTCAAAGATTAGCCATGAAAAGGCGAAACTTGAATTAAATCATAATCCACGTTCCTTTAAAGAGACTGTGGCCGATTTAATTGCCTGGTTTAAGGAGAATGGGTATATAAAATAATAACAAATGACTGAACAGTATTTTCAATGGATTTCATGGGCATGGATTGCGATTGGAATCATAACCTTTATCTATTTATTTAAACAAACAGCTCCGTATGGGAGGCATTCTAATGAACGTTGGGGACCAATGATCGACAACCGCTGGGGATGGTTTATTATGGAGGTATTTGTGCTTGTGATCCTTGCGTATTTCTTATGGGATGCTAAAAAACAGCTGAATGTGGTCAGCGGCATCATGGTCGGACTCTTTGTGTTTCATTATTTTAATCGATCGATTGTCTTCCCCTTACGACTCAAGACAAATGGTAAAAAAATGCCAGTGATCATTATGGTGTCTGCCATGCTGTTTAATACCATGAATGGGTTTTTTATGGGATATTATTTTGGGAATTTCGCTTCGTACACGATGGATTGGTTAACGGATCCGCGATTTATAATTGGAATGATTGTGTTTTTCACAGGAATGGCCATTAATTGGCATTCGGATGCGATTTTAATAAACTTGCGTAAGCCGGGAGAAACCGGGTATAAAATCCCGCAGGGAGGATTGTTTAAATGGGTTTCATGTC
The DNA here is from genome assembly GCA_044347515.1 of Crocinitomicaceae bacterium. Classification (GTDB taxonomy): domain Bacteria; phylum Bacteroidota; class Bacteroidia; order Flavobacteriales_D; family Crocinitomicaceae; genus UBA952. The sequence continues at coordinate 43,931 of JBIKUO010000012.1, forward strand.
CTAATCTGTTGGGTGAAGTGATTGAATGGGTAGGTTTTGGAATATTAACTTGGAGTTTACCAGGATTGGTATTTGCGATATGGACCTTTGCCAATGTAGTCCCTCGAGCTATTTCTCACCATAAGTGGTACAAGCAAAAGTTCCAAGAGTATCCACAGGAACGAAAGGCAGTGATTCCTTTTTTATGGTAGTGATTATGACAACCAATGTGTGAAATGATCCGTTTCAATTAAGCGATTTTCTTCCATCCGATAATAGCGTATAAATCCATGGTCCATTCTTGGGCCTATTTTTACACCGCTAAGAATTTTAATTTCGCCGTTTAATGGACTTTCTAAAGAAAAAGAATCAGGATATAGGAGATATCGATACCCGCTAAGATGTTCACTATTCATGGTAACCTTAAAACTACCGAAAGCAGGAAGTTTTCGTCCGTTATTTATTGGTTTTGGTTGGTGATAAACTAATTCAATTTGACCATTATAACACCCGTAAATTTTAGTAGCAGGAAAACCATATTGGTTGATTGGATTGACTTGATCGAATACCTTTTTGTATTGTTCAAGATTCGGATTAACCGGCAATACATATTGTTCCTTCACTTCATCCCACGCAGTACGAATATCTGTTTCTTTGAATAGGATTCCTTCTTTTCGTTTTTGTTTTTGAAAATCTGCTTTGAAATCCTCGTAACTGTAGGGTTTATCTGGTCGACTTAATCGTTTCAGTATTCGTATGTACTGGTTTTTATGTTTTTTAAAAAAACGATCATCTTGAAAGTCTACTTTATCAATGCTGGCTATGGCGGCTTCTAGCTCAATGGTTAATTGCTCACGGTTCAAAATCACCTGATCTAATTTTAGGGTTTCTAGCACCCCGTTAAGCGTAGGGATTAATTCACGCGCGGCTTTTTTTGCCCCTATGCGATAAACCGTTTTGTAGGTTCCAACAAATAACGGGATTTTACCATCAAGCGAATACTTCAGTTCCTTTATAATAAAATGGGCTTCTGGAGATAACACCTTCTAAATTAAAAAACCCCAACTTGATGTTGGGGCAGTGTAAATTAATTTTCACTTTCTTCAGTAACGGGTTTTTTACTAATAACCTCGTTAGATAAGTTAATCGTATACAGTGTGTTACCTTTAACGCATTCGTAGCTTCCTCCGTAAACCGATTCTATGGAATCGTATTCAAATGGTATGGCGATATTATTCATTAAATCAATTACGCCGTATTTGAATGCTGCACCAACAGCCCCACATTTAGCAACAATAACATAGCCATCAGTACTTGAACTTACATCGCAATACTGAGGTTCGATCAATAATTCCCCTTGTTTGTTTAAGATTCCCCATTGGTCTTTAGAGTTCTTAATACCTATATTGATCGGCCCATATCCGTAGTAATATTCTGGCGATGCAAAATCTATGAAGTTATTTGTAAGGCTATATTGATTTGAATTCACGTTGTAGATTGAAGCATTGCCATTAGCTTGTATTAGAAATAAACTATCGTTCAAAGGTTCGATGGTAGAAGCACGATTGATCAAAACTTTTCCTTTTTTATTGAGTAGATCATACCCATTAAAATCAATAGAGTTTGCTATAAAATGTTCGCTTTCAAGTGTGATTTCAGAATAATTAAAAGACATCAATTCTTCTCCTTTTGAAGTAACTAATCCATAGGTTCCTCCTGTTGCATCGCCATATTCACCGCGTGTTACGTCTTTCCCCATTAAAAAGATTGGATTTTCATAATCATAATTTATTTTGCTTAAGTAGTTTGCTTCCGAATTAGTAAGAATTCGCTGTGTTGCCATATTCATTAAATAGGCTTTGCCATCGTAATCAAGTAGGTTGACGATGCTGTCGTTTTCAAAAGAGATTTCTTTGAATTTAAATGGTAAAATAGTATCTCCTTTTTTATTAATTACACCCCAATTACCACCACTAACATCGGATCCATAATAGCTTTGCGTTACTTCACCGTAGGCATTCGCCAAAATCCACTCATCGTTATCGTAAAGATCCGTTGCTTTTAAAAAGTTGTAATTAGCAGGAAGAATAACTTTTCCGGTCTTAGAAATCAAACCAAACTTGTTATTTGATTTTATTAGGTAATCTCCCTCATATGAAAGCGATTCAATATGTTCGTAAATAGTGGGTACAATTTCTTTTAAGCTGCTATGGTTTAATAAGCCCATTTTAGTTTGTTCCGACTGCTCAATGTAACGACTCACAATGCAAAATTCGCTCTCACAATTCATATCGCTATAGGTAGGTTCTAAAAGTATTTTTCCTGTAGGCGAACAAATTCCATATTTTCCATTTTTCTTGATAATATATCCATTGGTGTTTTCATATCCGATTTGCAAAATATCTTCAAATTGTACTGGGATAATTTCTTTACCATTTTTATCGTAAAGCCCAAATACACCACCCTCTGGTGTCCCGTAGCCATTGTCCACCCCACCAAGTTGTACTTTATATAAATCCCCTAAAGATTCGACGTAAGAAAAGTCTTTGTTAAATACGTGGGCTAGGTTAGCATCAAAGGCAATATAATTTGATCCTTTTTTTAGCACGATCAAGGATGTTTCACCGTAACTATAATTGTAATCATCATAGATCGCTTTCAAAACCATTTTACCAGTTAAATCTACTAATCCATAAGTTGAAGGGGTATAGCTATAGTCATCGAAATAAAGGTCGTCTGATTTATTCTTACGTTGTTTCTTGGCTTTCTTCTCTATGCCAACAAGGATATATTTTCCAAAATACGAGCTGTTATTCACGCTGCTGTATATTGCTTTTCCAAGTTTTTTTCCAGATTTATCAAGGAGCCCGTATTTATTATTATCCGTATAGCTGAAGAGATAATCATTACATCCCATGGTGATTTTACTTAATTCTAGATACGATGGAGGGATAATTGACTTATAGTTTAAATCGATAAAACCATCCTTTCCTTTATTAGTTACTCTGTAACCGATAGATGTATAATTGTCATCATATTCTTGCTCGATGTTATCAAATTTATCGCTGAGTTTTTTCCCATCGATATCCATCAACCATTGCTTTTGATATTTGTCGGTAATGTGAAAAATCCCGGATTCTAGCTCTGTAACGTCTTCATATATTGTAGGAATTAGTTCTTTAAAGTTCTTGTCGAGCATACCCTGGTATCCACCGGATTGTACAATGAATCCGCTGGTAGAAGAAGTAATGAACTGATAAGTCTTAGTCAAAACTTTTCCTGTATAATCTAAGAGTTGGTACGCACCGTTTTTGCTTTTCGCATTTAATATATAATCAGCATCATAAAGCGTGGATAGTTCAGTGTACTGTGGCTCAATGATTGTTTTTCCATTTTCATTAAGTAAGCCATATTGGCCATTTATGGATGAAATGTATACAGAATCTGCGGAGTATATTTCTTCAAGATAGTCATAACTCGCAGGTACTATGATTTTTCCGCTCTCATGAATAATTCCGTATTTGGCGCCTGGGATTTTGCCATAAATAGTTTCCACCGAGTTTCCTCCTACAGCGAAAATAGCATACCCTTGAGTTGAAAATTCACCAATGTGAGAAAAGGATGCCGAAATTTTATTGCCTTTTTTGTCCAATAAATAATATTCAGCATTTACTTTGTTGGTGTTCTGTGCGTAACCAATATTAAATAATACGGTTAAAAGGATTAAGATTGATGAGCGATTCATAGATGTTTTTTAGAAAATAATGCGGTATGAATAAAATGTTACTTAATTTGTAAAATTATAATAAAATGAAGCGAATGCACAACGAACAGACCAATTGTTTGAAGAAAAATCTAATTATTTACTGTTTTCTATTAATCCTTCCCAATTTGTTGTTTGGATCGTGCTTAAGTAGTTCTGTTATCAACTCTAAAAGCCCAACCTTATTAACGCGATATTCATTAGAAGCCTATTTACCGGAGATTGGTGATCAAGGTGATGTAGGGTCTTGTGTGGGATGGGCCTCAGCTTATTACGGTTTAACTGTTGTTAAACGAATCGAACACGGGCGCAATTATCCAGTATTCTCTGCCTTGAGTGCCTATAATCGCTATTGTTTTTTTTATGACAAAAATCCATGTTACGGGGGAGCCCAAATCGATGGCAGTTTGGAGGTTCTAAAAACTTATGGAAGTCCTTTGATGGACGAGTATCCCCTGCAAAATTGTGCGCACGACCCGGATAAAACCAAGTACAAAGACCGATTATTTGATTATGAGCGTTTGCAACATATGAATTATATGCAACTCAAGGCAGCCATAAATAATAACCGACCGGTGGTCATTGGAATGAATGTATATGCTGGTGGTAAGGGAAATAGTTTAAATACCAAATTTTTGGATTCCAATGGTGTGATAAAAATCGAGAATTTTAATTTTGATTATGCCGTAGCTGGTCATGCCATGTGTATCATTGGATATGACGATAACATTGGCGGTGGATCATTCAAGCTCGTTAATAGCTGGGGAAAGGAATGGGGTAAAAGTGGGTTCTGTTGGCTTCGGTATAAGGATTTGGAAATATTACGGGTTGCATTTTCTTTGATACCAAATGATTTAGCCTTGATTACAAACGTTTCTAATTTCAAAACGAAATCAATAGAGGTATGCAATAATTCAAGTAAAAGTTATTATGTGTCTTACGGGATAACCAATTCAGATGATGTACAACAGGTTAGGGGATGGTATTATATTCCTGCAGGCAGTAGCCGCGAATTATCCATAGGCAATCGCAAGAAAAATGAAATATTTTATGTGTTGATGAATGAAGAGGGAGAAGTGTTTGAGTCGAAAAACTCCACAGCGAATTTTCCAACTGACCGGGATAAGTATTTTGATTCTAAACAAAAAAAGGATGAAAAAGAAGCACCAAACTCTGCCTATTTTTCGTTCATTCCTGGTAATAAAAAGAAAACCCAGCAATTATTCATTACTGGGTCATCTGCTCCAATCGTTTTGGATTAAAAATCTGCGTGTCCTTTTTTGTTAAATGTTGGGATGTTGTAACGAATTCCACTGGTTGAACCAATTCCAGGGCTGAATTTAACCCCTGAATTAGGAATTGAATTGAAAGATAATTGTGGGCGTAATTCAGAGTAAATCATCCATGGTTTCCAAAAGGCACGTTTAGTTCCTAAGCGGAAATTAATACCAAGCGGCACATAGATATTTGCTCCCCAAGCCATTGGGTTCTTGTATGTCTCACTTTCATGTGTGGTTATTTGATTGCCAGCATAGGATCCATATCCTTGATAACTGTTCGTATATTCTGCATAGTGTAATGAAGTTTTAGATTGATAGGATAATCCAAAAGACAACCCCGCCCCGGCAGAAAATGCCCAGCGTTCACCGGCATTCATTTCCCAAACATAGGCTGCGTCAATTCGGATTTGTTGGTTGTTATAATTTCCAAATACATTTCTGCTTATCGTTGAATCTACAAAGGTCATGCTCCCGTTTTGAGAAGAAATTAAGGTATCCACCACATGAGATTCGTAATACGAACCATAAGCACTCATTAATTGATTTGAAAAATTAGAAATTCCTAATCGTAAGGTCCCTTGGCATTTAGGTAGCGATAACCCTACTTGCAGAGATTGGAAGGATGAATTGTTCTGCATCCCCATATTGAACGGATAAATAAAGTTATAGTATCCCATTTCCCCTTCGTAGTTACTGAAATCCTTCATTAAAATAGAAGAACCTGGCGCCAACGGAGCAAAGTCAGTAATGTTAGAAGGCGTGAAACCAAATTGTCTGTAGGCCCCACTGGATAGGTGTACTTGTGTAAGTTTAATTTGGCTAAATGCTGTAATGGATGCCCCAAGGAATCCGAGAAAAATAAATGTTTTTTTCATTGGTAGTTTTTTTAATGAGACACTTGAAACGGGTAAAAGTTACAATTAGTATTAACTAATTTCTTTTAAGCAGCCACCGCATTGTTGGAGTCACAAAGTAAAGTTCTACATCGTTCGATGGAGGAGAGGTGCAAGTCAAGCACGATATTGTAGTCATCTTTTCTGTAGCCACCAAATAGGGCTAGGGTGACAGGGAGCGGTTTCCCAAGTTGTAATGAGACTTCATTGACCCATTCACCAAAAATAGAGGCACAAGATAACCAATGTTCCGTGTCGCATTGTCCGCCAAGGTCATCATCGAGGTGACTGTCAGCCCCGTGAGCAAATACCACATAATGTACCTTGCCTGCTAAAATTCGTTGTTTCACTCGTTCGAGCTTTAATTTGAAATCTTGAATGTACGTTTCGTTATATCCGATTGGATTTACGTTGCAATCCCACGGAATGGCCTTAGTGATGCGTGGATCAAAACCTCTAGAATCTTCAATGCTATTTCCATAGTGACCATCTAAATCTAGCCAGGCGCCGGATACTCCGTGTTCTTCATAAAGTTTTAAGGAAGCAATGACTTGTCCTGAAAAAGTGCAGAATCCTTGTCCTGCATGCGGCGTTGCATGGTGCATTCCGGATACCGGTGCAAAACAAAGCTGATCCGGGTGCTCTAAACTATGTTTTATAGCGTGATACATGGCACTGTTGGTATATCGAACACTGGTGGCTAAATTCTCAGACCAGGGAATACCATTTGAACGATAATTACCGGTTTGATTAAAGAAATTTGATACATAATCAGGGGAATGAGCTAACAAGAAGTCTTCTTGTTGGAAGGGTTTAAAGTCAGCATGGATATCGAAATGTGTATGATGTTCACTGCGTTCGATTTTTTGCATGAGGAGGTAAGGCTTTAACGGGGATTGCGAATAGGATCGCTCTCGAATGGAATCAAAACATACTTGATTCTTGGTGTAAAACGTAGCAATGGTTGGTTTTTTTTTCATCGGCAAATCGATTTAAAAGGTTAATATTCTCTGCAAAGTTTCCGATGAATTCAGGCTTTTTCCCCTTCTTTGCAACCTTGTAAATCAAAAAAAGCCGATGGTATCGGCTTTTAAATTCAACGTCGCTTCGTTTGATGCAACTGTTCGATAAAGTCGTCTATGGCTTTAATTTGTTGATGATAGGCTAGTAATTTCTCTATATCCCGTTGCGGATGACACCGGAGCAGTTGATTAATTAATCGTTTACGTTGCGCACCCAATTCAATGATGTAATTTTCGGTGAATTCTTCCTCGCTATCATAGAATTCGAAGAGGATGCGTTGTATTATATTCAGTGATTTGAAGTGTTCCGGTGTTCGTTCGATGGAGCCATACCAATCTAAGAGTTGTTGTTTAATTTCGTTAAGTTGTCCAGCTAAGTTCCGACCTTCATCTCTCAGCTCAACTGCTTTTTCGTACGCTTGGTTTTTGATGCTCTGGTCTTTTCGTTCATTTAGGTTCAGCGTATCGATTTTTAATTGAAGTACCTTAATATGAAGCTGTTGTAGTTCCTTAATCGTCAGGTTAAATTCAGGTGCCTCAGTCAGTTTTATTTGACTCGTTCCCCAGCGCGTGAGGTCAAGCTGAAAGAAATTAAAATAGGAACCTGGTTCATTGCGCTCAATCACATCAAGTGTTTTCACCTTTGGACTTATTTTCGGAAAGATCAACGAAAAAATATGTGTTGCATTCGAGTCGGTGAAATAATGTTTTTCGGGAGCAATTGGAATATCAACCGATTCAATGAGTTTTAATTTTGTTTTGCCACCGTCTGGAGTAATATAGGTGTCGCCATCAATTTGTATCCATCCCCCTTTATCATAGTGACTTGGGGGTTTGTAAAAAAACTCGATCCGCGTTTGCTCGGAAAATTCAATCTTATTTATCCGGAGCGTTTCACCAAATTCGATAAAGTGCGGGTTGTAAAGCGTCACGGTTTTTTCCTTCTTTTCTTTCATGTTTAAAGATTTAAAACACAAATATAAGGAAGGAGTTTTAGGTGATAACATTAACTCCGTTTTGTATATACGGGGTGTATTTAATAATTTTTAGTGTGGTGGTATCGATTAGAAAACCTAAGGCTTTTAACATCGTTTAATCGAATTCCATTTTCAATTAAAACCTCCTGTGCGGCTTTCCTCGTAAGTTGTCTGAGGTAGAAAGGTTCATTTACTACAAAGTGATGAATGGCGTGCGTAGCACCAAAAAAGAAGCAAAACCATTGTAAAGGCGTGCTCCACCACGGAGTGAATACCTGTACTTGTTGAATAACATTCCCTGCTTCAACATCTCCCATGTAATGCATGTTGGATGAAACAAAATGCAAGGCGAATTGTCGAATTAAATTAGGAATAACGAGGAGTACCATAAGTGGTTCAATCCACTGCAACAATCCGTCGAATTGAGGTAGGGGATAGCCAACCCAATGAAATAGGTGAATCACTACAAAGACATACCATAATATCGTTAGGGGTACTCCAAAGGGGAGAAGTCCAAGTAAAACGGTACGAATGATTAAGCGCATGTCGCTTTTACTTAGATTTCCTTTATTGTATTCTATTAGTATTTCTTTTCTTAGCCTTGGAATTCTTAAGATTCCGGATAACAATAAATCGGGGAGCACCAGTAAGCGGAGCAACGAAAGTCGATCTCCGTTGGTTATTCCGCGTTCTTCGATGTCGAAAGGCATTCCAGAATGTTGATGGTGAAAATGATGCCAGTATTTTCGTATCCACGGATTTAAGCTGATTGGGCGAAATATATAAACGCCCAACATCATGCAATGATATAGCAGAGGAATGCGCTTAAAGTAAAGGTCATGGATTAAATCGTGTTCTAATTCATGTAAGATTGAGGTTATAAATGCAATTGAAACAATGGTTACCCACGTTGGACAGAACCCAATGAACCATGCGTATCCAAGGCCAATAAGTAAGGCTTGGCAACTTATTAATATACCCAAACCGATGATGTCTTGATGCGTTGTCCAGGTATTTTTACTCCTGTAACTTTCGTAAATCCCACGAACTTCTAGAATTATCGTTCTAATTTGCTGCTGTGTTTTTTCGTTCATGCGAAGAATTAGGGGATACAAACTAAGGTGTCATACCAAGCAGAATAACCAGCCCACACGCCTAAGGCTCCATTACTAATATTACTCGGTATAAGTACGGGTGAAGAGAATGGACTGCTGTTGCTTTCCATCTGAGATCTCATTTTATCAAAATAGGAGTAAACAGGCATTTCGATGTGTGAAAAGCGAATTACCACGCTATCTCCGTATTTGAAATGACGTTTGAATCCGGAAGGGTAGGTCGTATCTTTTTCAGGATATCTGGTATCAAAATCAATGGTTAATCCATTGAAAAATTCATCGTTAAAGTAGGATGAGCCGCCATGTCTGAACCGATAGTCTTTCGGTTGACCATTAACTGAAGTAATAATTTTTGATTCCCATCGATAGGCATTTTTTTGAGAAATCGGATCAGTCAAGACGGCTAAACATAAACCGAAACTTGCATTTTCTGGGTCAGGTATCCAAGAAAGAGACGTTAACGGAACAGGCGCTAAGATCGATGTGGTCGCGTTGTATTGAACTCCATCGTATGTAATTCCTAAGGTATACGATTTCCCTACTTCTCCTTTACAGGTAGGGTCAAGTGTTGAATACACTTTTATCGGAAAGAAGGAAAGTGCATTTAATTCGAGATTTAGCATTTCAGCGAGCGTAATCTGACTTTCTAGCGGCAATTCACTGGGTGAAAACAAGGTCAGGGGGTAGGTATTATTTCCGCTTGTAACGGTAACTGTTGCGCTCGTAATATTCGATGAAAAGTAGGATGCTAAATCCGTTGGATTATACAAATATTGCGATTGCATCAATAGGACAATTGGAGCGCCATTGGTTTCTATTCGTGCGTCCACCACGAGTTTAGCTTCTTCAACCGGAATATCAATGGTGACCTCCTTAGTGCAAGAGAATAAAAACAAGCATAAAAAGGGAATCCAGTAACGCATGGTTAAAGGTAAGCAATCGAAAAATATCTATGGATATTATAGGAACAAAAAAAGCACCTCATTTGAGGTGCTTTTTAATTCTTTCGTATGCGTGATTATTTAACTTTCTTCACGATAAATTCCGTTCTTCGGTTTTTCGCATGTTCTTCTTCCGGACAAGGAGAAACTACTTTTCCTTCACACGGACAATTTACTTTTAATTTAGCTTCGCCATACCCAATACCAGAGATTCGAGTTGGGGTAGTGATTCTACTTCGGATATAATCAGCGGAAGCTTTTGCTCTGTTGTCAGAAAGCTTTTTGTTCGCATCTTTAGCACCACGACAGTCGGTGTGTGATCCCAATTCAATGATCATGCTTGGGTATTCATTCATGATGCTTACAATCTTATCTAATTGTACGGCTGCATCTTCACGGATTTCAAATTTACCGTAGTCAAAATAGATATCCCCCAACTGCATTAGTTTCGATAGATCAACACCAACTTCTACTTTACCGATACTTAAATCAATCAAATCGTTAATGCTAACAGTTCCAGTTTGAGTGGGTGTATAGCTAAAGTCAATCAACTTCGTGGCATAATCTTTCTTTTCAAGTTTAATTTCAAATTTTTGAGTTGCGCCATATTTCAAATCTTGAAAAGCTTTAGTGAAGCTACCGTTTACGTCTGAGTTTGTAATTAAAATCTCTTTTCCAGAACTTAAGTCCTTTATGGTGACATTTACGCCTTCGAGCGCATTTTTAGTTTTAGTGTCTGTAACAATACCATTATATGTAACATTAGGTCTGTTTTCCAGGGCTACATTTTGCTTTACTTTAGGGGTATTGAAATCAGTATTTAAATTAAACTGCTCGTTTTTGTGATTCTCTTTTTGAACTTCCACCGTATAGGTTTGATCCGGCTCCAAGTTAACATTGTATCCACCTTTTGCATCTGTAACTAGGGTAGCAACGATGTCTCCTTTTTGGTTTTTGATATTTAAAGTAGCTTCTCTAAGTGTGTCATTCGTGTTTAAATCCGTAACTGTACCAGACATGATTACTTTAAATACAATTGGTCTAAGTTGCGAAAAGCTGTAGATATTATCGTTATTCTTTTCACGATTTGAACTCATGTAGCCTTTCATATCTTCGTGATAAACGATAGCGATGTCATCAGATAAACTATTAATTGGCGCTTCTAAGTTCATAGGATTGAATACATCCTTTCCATTCTTCAATTCTGTAACGAATAAGTCGTATCCACCCAATCCTTTCAATCCATTCGATGAAAAGAACAATTGACCTTCTGGACTGAACCAAGGAAATAATTCATTTCCGGTAGTGTTTACTTTTGGACCAAGATTAATTGGGTCTCCAATCGTACCATTAGCATCTAAAGTTGCTACATAAAGGTCGGTACCGCCTTGTCCACCCGGTGCTTCGGATGCAAACACCATATAATCGCCTTCTTTTGATACTGCTGGATGTCCAACAGAGTACATTTTATTATTGATATTACACGGTGTAATGTTGCTCCATTTACCATTCGTACTAACTTCTGCGGTAAATAACATGAGTTCTCTTTTTTGGGTAGCCAAGTTTTTCTTTTTGGAATTTCGTGTAAAAAACACGCGTTTTCCATCCGGAGTGAAACATAGTGGGCCTTCATTGAATTTACTATTCGATTTGCGTTGAAATTTGCCAACTTTATTTGATTTGGCATCAACCGTAAAGTAGTTAAAGAAATGTTGATCATTTCCATTTACACGCTTCACGATTCCCCATTCTTTGCTGGAAACTAAAATCAAGGCATTGTTCCCTGCATTTTTGTACACGCCAATCTCGGCATCATCCGCATTGAACTTAGCTGGGTTTACGGCGAAATACGGATTGTTTCCTTGAGAAAACGCAAACGTCGCAAGGAAAAATGAAAATATAAGTGTTAGTTGTTTAACCATGATTACTAAGCTTAAAAGTATCTAGGGGATTTAACGTCAGATTTTTTGTAATTGAAGTCATAGGACATGAGGACTTCGAATGTTCCATTATTATAATTTCTAATGGGTGTCATGCCATATTCACTGGCAAGTCCTAATCTAAATTGTCGCGTAATTTGATATTGAACAAAACCGCCTGCAGCTGCATTCCAACGATTCATTGCACCAATCCAAAGTTTATCATTGAAAATTCCAGCAAGTGAAATGTCCATACTGATGGGAGCACCCATGGTAGCTTTAACCTGAACACTTGGACGTAATTTCCATTTTGCACTAACTGGAAAAATACCACCAACAATTCCAAAATAATGACGTTGCTCACGATATGTAGTAGCGCTTGTAGATCCTTCCATGAGTCGTGGAGAACTAAGACCTAAGAAAAAATGTTCGTCGTGGTAATACACCCCAAAACCAACGTTTGGAGAAATTTGATTCTGAACATTCACAAACGCGGGGTCATCTAATTGAACATCATCCCATTTGGATGTATTAAAATTAAGCATATTCACACCACCCTTCAATCCCAAAGCTAAGCGTGCAGTTTTTCCTAATTTGAGCGTATACGAGAAATCAGCATAAACTGCTGTTTGATTAATCGGTCCGATCACATCATTTACGGCCGTTAATCCAAGACCCACTGATCGATAATTCAGGGGAGTATGCAAGCTCATGGTAGTTGAACGTAGATTACCTGCAAATCCAACCCATTGTTCGCGGTGGATCGCTGTAGCACTTAACATGCCTGAGCTACCAGCGTACGCGGGATTAACATGCAAGAAATTGTCAAAGTATTGCGTAAATTGAGGGTCTTGCTGGGCATTGACCAAATTAGTAATGACTAATGCAGCGAGTATGATAATTTTTTTCATAACTATTCCTGTATTGTAAATCTTAGTTCTTGATATATAAATAACCTTTTACAGCTTCTTCTCCGTTGTTTTTATCAAAAACAAAGAAATAAGTTCCATCCGGTAGAAGCTCACCTCCGAGCGTCGAAACATTTGCTTTTCCAACAAATTCATTGGTGTAGTATTCCTTGTGATAAACTTCTGTACCAAACCGGTTGAATATTTGAAGGTGGTTGTTATCAAAGTAATCCGCTCCGGTAATGGTCCAATTGTCATTTTTTCCATCACCATTCGGTGAAATTCCCTCCGGGAAAGACAAAATACAATAGGATTGTGTTGGTGCTGGATCACATGGATCAAGCGGGTCGCTTCCTTGATTAACTTCGTTTCCGTCGTTAACCCCGTCTCCGTCGGTGTCAGGATTATACGCATCGGTTGTTAAAGTGGCTTCATAAGCGTTAGTAAGACCATCTCCATCACAGTCTGCGTTGTTGAATGTAGCGCCAATTGGTAGCGTAATACTAGAAGCTTCAAAACTACACGGATTGGTTACTTCGGTAGTATCTGATATCTCGGTAGCATTTGTTACTCCGTCTTCATCACAATCCCAATTATTCCATGCATCGCTGGTTGGTACAGTTTGACTAGCGGCAATGTATTCACAACCACTTTGTGGGTTAGTGCCATCCGTTAATTCCGTAGCATTTAACACGCCATCCCCGTCGCAATCTTCATTCATCCAAACTGATGTTTGTGGCATTGTAATGCTTGCAGCAATATAGTTGCATACATCTAAGTAATAGGTACTATCTTCTAATTCGTCTGCATTTTGTACACCGTCTCCATCGCAATCTAAGAAAAACCAAAGCGCGTCTTGAGTTGCTGTAATGCTTCCAGGAATCAACGAACATGGGTTTGTAGGATTGGTGTTGTCTGTTATTTCATCACCATTGGTAACTCCGTCACCGTCACAATCGTCAATCAACCAAGCGTTGCTCGGTGTTAGAGTCATACTAATAGCATAAAATGAACAGGCATCTGTTCCGTTGGTACCAGCTTGGATTTCATCTCCATTCGTAACTCCGTCACCATCACAATCCAAGGCATTCCAGGCAACATTTGCGGCAGTGTTTTGCGCGATAAAAGGAAACGAACAATCATCATCTAAAGCGTATCCCATCCCAAATTCAACGCCATTTGTATATCCGTCCCCATCACAATCTGCGTTTACCCAAACCGGTCCATACGTTAAGGTTTGACTGGCAATAACATAATCACACGGATCATTAGGGTCAGTGTTGTCTGTTAATTCAGCTGAATTTGTCACACCGTCTCCATCACAATCAGCTGTAGGGTTAAGGTTACAAGGTGATACGGTAATATGAATCCATGCTTGAGAACATGCGCTCACCAAAGGAGCAGCAGAATCACATACTTGATAATAGATTGAGTCTTGCCCATTGAATCCAATGGTTGGAGTATATATTATTTGTCCATTCAACAAAGTAGCATTTCCATGAACAGGTCCAAATAATATCTCAACACTTGTTAAGTCAAGTGGATTATCAATATCTGAGTCATTTGAAAGTTGATTTAAGGTATTAATCGAATTCTCATCAACGGTATAGTTGTCGTTATTCAAAGACGGCGCATCATTTATCGGAGTTACATCAATAAATAAGGTGTCAGTTGAACAAGCAATAGGCAACGGACTTCCGTTGTCGCAAACGCTGATCACAACCATGTCTGTTCCAAAATAATTTGCATTGGGCGTGTATGTGAAAGAACCGTTGGCTGCTACAGTAAATACACCGTTGGTAGCATTAACAAGGGGAAGAATAGTGCAGGAAAGTGCACTATTTTCAACGTCATAATCACCATTGGCTAACAAATTTCCAGATTGCAATCCAGCATCTTCGGTAATTGAAAGGTAATTGCTGTTTGTAACGGGAGCATCATTAATTGCTGCTAAATTCACCGAAATTTGTGCAGTATTTGAAGTTTGCCCTAAACTGTTATTTATACGGTAGCTAATGGATTCTATTCCATTAAAATGTAGGTTTGGAACGAATAAAACATTCCCGGTAAAATAATCGACGGACCATTGGCCATTTGCACTCGTGAATGTGGATTGTAGTCCAGGCAACACCGTATTTATGTCGATGGATGAAAGAACAAGGGTACCTCCATTAGCAATGTCATTTGATTGAATAGCCGAAACGGAAATTATTTGGTCCTCATTTCCTGAAGCAACATCGTTTGTTGCTATCGGTTGTGCTATGGATAATAAAGGAATGAATAATAAAAAACCTATGAATAGGACTTTATAAAAAGGGTTTTCGTTTTGCTTCATTGAGTCAAAATTATTTTGAGCCCAAATATAAGTAAAAAAAACGAAACACAGGGTTAATATACAGCCTAAATAAATATGGGGAATTGTCAGAACTCCTTGTTTATCAGGTTTAACGCGTGATTATAAAATTAACATCCAGCCTGCAAATAACAAGACCAGGGAAGTGATAAGTACCAAAGCCAATTTCCAATCCAGTGATATTTTTTCAGCAGGAGTTCGCTTTGAAAATATTAGAAGGATTAATCTTAAATAAATATACGCGCCAATCACAGAACTCAAAATTGCAGCAATTCCTAGCACTGGATGTAACTGAATAATGTCTTTTATCAAAAGAAATTTACCAAAGAACCCTGTGAACGGCGGAATACCACTTAAGGAAAGCAGTGCAACTAATAAACTAAAACCTACCAACGGATTTTTATATCCGATTCCCTCAAGCGAAGAAATTTGATCGTCTTCTTCAGAAACAACTTGTGAAATAAATAATAGTATCAGTGAACTGGCTCCATAACCAAGGAGGAAAATAACTAAACTGCGTTCACCTGACTGGGTTCCATTCATTATGGATAGTAGGGCGATTCCGGTATTGCTAATTCCTGAAAATGCCATCAAGCGTTTCAAAGAAGTTTGTTTCAATCCCGATAAATATCCGATAAACAATGAGGCAATAATTACAGCGTACATAAAATACATCCACTGATCGCTTAAATTACCGAAGGTTGTTTTTATTAACTTATACAACGCAATAAACCCTGCAATTTTTACAACGGTGGACATATATGCCATAACTCCTTTCGAACTTCCTTCATATACATCAGCATTCCAAAAATGAAATGGAACTGCACCAACTTTAAATAGTAAGGAGGCAATAATTAAAAGTACGCCTGCAATCATTAAGGCAGGGGTATAGAGTCCGCTCATCACAGCGAATCCAATTTCATTCAAATTGAAACTACCTGTAGCACCAAAAACTAATGCAATACCGAAGAGTAAAATTGCCGTTGCAAACGAACCCGTAAAGAAGTACTTTAAGGCAGCTTCAGAAGCCAAATGTTCCGCTTTTCTACTCCCAACAAGTACATAAACAGGAATTGAAAGGATTTCAAGGCCAATAAAAAACATGAAAAAATCTTTAAACCCAATCAAACAGAGCGCACCAGTCAAGGAGAACATCATCAGGGAGGTAATGTCTGCGTAATGCGATTTATCTTTTGATTGCATCGCGTAACCACCAATTAGCACCAGTCCGGTGAATAGAATAGCCATTAAGCTCAGGTATATTTGAGGTCCATTAAACACCAAACTTCCCGCGTAGCTTTTCAAGATAGAAACATATGAAGCGTGATTCCAAAAAAGGATAAAGGCAACACTTAATCCAAGTAAATTTAGACCTAAGGCATACGCCGGTTTTTTCATCATCCCTAAAAACAAGGAGATTAAACCGGTTAAAAAGATGATCAATAACGCATCCATTATTTGATTATAAGTTGGGTATCGGCTCCTGCTTCGAGCATGTGCTTGATACTTGGTTTAACAATAGAAAATATAAAATCGGGGTACAAACCGAGTGTTACCGCCAGTATTGCGATCAATGCGAATACCGAGACTTCATTCCATTTTAAATCGGTAAACGTTGTAATCGTTGGTGCACCCATGCTGCTCATCTGATAGGCACGAATCATGTACACGGCACCAATAACCAACGTTAAGGCAGATAAAATCCCCATCCATACATTAAAATCAAAAACAGCCTTAATCAAAAGAAATTCTCCAATGAATCCCGCGGTCATAGGAACAGATAACGAAATAAACAAAATCACTCCGAACCAAAAGCCAAATCGGGGCGCAATTTTAGCAATACCGCCCATCTCTCGTAAGTTAGTAGTTCCCAAGCGATCTTCTATTATGCCTGCCGCAAGGAACAATCCAATGGCGATTAAACTATGGTTAATCATCTGAATTATACTTCCTTGTATTGAATCCAAGGAGAATACCATAATTCCTGCTGCAATTAACCCTAAGTGACTAATGGAAGCGAATGCAAATACTTTGCGGATATTTACTTCACGCATCGCAATGAACGCACCATATAAAATTCCGATTACTCCAAGGATAATTACCGGCCATTGCCAATAAGTTAATGCACTTTGATTTAACCCGATCATCCATTTTATCATTCCGAATAAAGCCATTTTAAGCATTATAGCGGATAAAAGCATGGTTCCCGCCATGGGAGCAGTTGAATAGGTGTTTGGCTGCCAGGTGTGGAATGGGAAAAGTGGAATTTTTACAGCGAATGCAATTAAAAATCCAGTAAAAATCCAACAGGCATATTTTGCAGGTATCGCGGTGTACTGAATTGCTTCATAAGCATATGACGTACTATATACACCAATTGCCAAGATAGATAGGAGCATGAATAGTGACCCAAATAAGGTGTATAAGAAAAATTTCAGCAAGTTTTGTTGATTTTCCTTAGCTCCGAACCAATATAACATTAAGAATACAGGGATGAGCGTGAATTCCCAAAATACGTAAAAGAGTACGGCATCTTGAGAAGCAAACAATCCATTGAGCCCAAATTGCATAATAAACATGAGTCCTGCAAAGAGTGGCGAATTCGCCTCGCTTCTGTTGTAATTGGCCAAGGCAACTAAAAAGATAACCAAGTTACTTAAAGAAAGCATTACGATTCCGATCCCATCATATGCCATTTCAAAGGTCAGTCCTAATTTGAAAACTTTACCGGTATGAAAAATATACTCCATATACCGCGGGTCGAAGGAACCTAATCGAACCAACACAAGCGCCAGTGAAACAAGCGCAAATAATATACTTGTGTTTTTCACCCATTTACTCGGGATGAAAAAGGAAAGAATTCCAAGAAGCAGAGGGATTAGTACTAGTTCCAATGTATTGTATTTATAAGGTAAGACACGATAAGCATAATAAGACCGATAACCATCCAAAAGAGGTAGCTGGATACTAGCCCATTTTGTAATTTCCGTACTTGATTTCCTGTTTTTTCAGTGAGTGCAGCTAATCCAAAAATTCCAGCATTAAGTACCTTGATTTCTATCACTTGTTTTAGTTGTTCACCCAACCACTCTGCCGGTTTTGTGATCAATGCATGATAAAGCTCATCCCAATATAATTTCTTGGAAGAAAGCAATTCCCATCCCTTAAGATCCGAATCAGCTTTTGCGAGGGAACCTTGTTTTGCATACGTTATATATGCCCAAATTAAAACAGTAATACTCACGGCAGAAGCAACACCCATCAAAAGCAACGTGGTATTCACCGCCGCTTCAGGATGTTCAATTAAACCAAGTCCAGCTGCACCTGATAAATAATGATTCAACCAATGTGCGCCTTGATGTAAAAACAATCCCGGTAAATTAAGCAATCCACCGAATACGGATAGTACAGCCAAAACCATTAAAGGGAGTGTCATTGAAATTGGACTTTCATGCGCGTGATCTTTCTGATGTGCTGTACCTCTAAACTCTCCATGAAAGGTTAAGAAATATAACCTAAACATGTATACCGCGGTCAATACTACCGAAAACATAATAACTCCATAAAGCATTGGATTTTCAGCAAACAAATGTCCAATGATTTCATCTTTTGAATAGAACCCGGATAACAGTGGAAATCCAGAGATTGCCAAGGTTCCAATTAAGAACGTTAAGTGTGTAATAGGCATGATTTTACGCAGTCCACCCATCATACGAATATCCTGTTCATCCGACATTCCGTGGATCACGCTTCCGGAACCTAAAAACAACAAGGCTTTAAAGAAGGCGTGCGTGGTTACGTGAAAAATAGCTACGGTATACGCTCCAAGTCCTAAGGCTACAACCATTAATCCCAATTGAGATACGGTAGAGTAGGCGAGTACTTTTTTAATATCATTTTGACGAAGGGCCATAAATGCAGCAACTAATGACGTTGCAATACCAATGTACAACATTACATCTTTAGCGTATGGTGCCAACTCAAACAAGAAATTAGAACGAGTTACCATATAGATTCCTGCCGTAACCATGGTTGCCGCATGGATTAGCGCAGACACGGGAGTTGGTCCAGCCATGGCATCAGGTAACCAAGTGAATAATGGGATTTGTGCACTTTTTCCAGTAGCTGCCAAAAACAAACACAGCGTAATAGCAATAATCAGCACGCTGTTCATGGAGATGCCTTCAACACCACCTTCCTTGACCATCTGAGCGATACCATCAAATTCTAGTGTATGAAACGTGTTTAAGAGCATGAAGGCAGCAAATACTAACCCAGCATCTCCAATTCGATTCATTACAAACGCTTTTCTTGCGGCTAGGCTATTCGAAATTCCTTTGATTGGATCGCTGTAGTGAAAGCCGATGAGTAAGAACGAACAAATTCCTACACCCTCCCAACCAAAGAAAAGAACAAAGTAGTTACTTCCCAATACGAGCAACAACATCGCGAAAATAAATAGGTTTAGGTAGGTGAAAAATTTATAGTATCCTTCATCATGCTTCATATAACCCATGGAGAAGAGGTGAATTAAGGTACCAATTCCTGTGATAATCAGTGCCATCCAAACGGACAGTTGATCAATAAGGAAACTTACATTAATGTCAAAACTATCCAAATGAATCAGTCGAAACAAGGTTACTTTTACGGGTTCCGAAATTTGTCCGAAGAACGTTAAAACAATTATAAACGAGATAGCCACCGTTGCCGTGCCAATCCCACCTGAAATTCCTTTAGAAAGATGCTTACCATATAATCCATTAATGAGCGCTCCTAAAAGGGGCAAACACAGCAAGGTAATTAAGAGCATTGATATCGACATGATTATCCTTTTAATTTATTGAATATACTTACGTCTATGCTGCGCAAATGACGATAAGCAAGAATTAGAATCGAAAGACCTACCGTTGCCTCAGCCGCAGCTACAACAATGATAAAGAAGACGAAGATTTGGGCATCTGCATTTCCGTAGTAGGTAGAGAAAGAAACGAAAAGTAAGTTAACGGCATTCAACATAAGTTCGATGCACATTAACAATACAATCATGTTTCGACGAATCATTACGCCAAAAGCACCAATTACGAAAAGTAAGGATGATAAGATGACAAAAAAGTCAATATTCACAGTTGCTGTTGATCCCATATTAATCTATTGTTGGTTTATCACGTTTCGCAAGTAAAATAGCCCCAACCATTGCAGAAATGAACAGGATACTTGATATTTCAAACGGAACGACAAATTTTGTAAACAAGGTATTTCCAAGGTTTTCCACTAATCCGATATTTGAAATAGGTGCAAAATCATCTTTCTGACTGACCAATACAATATCCTTTAAGGCTGCAACAAGTACAAGGAAAAGTACACCTCCCGCAACCGTAGAAATAATCCAGATAATGGTTGGAGTTTTAGGTTCAGCATCCTTATTTAAGTTCAAAAGCATCAATACAAATAAGAACAGGACCATGATTGCTCCGGCATAAACGATGATGTTCACAATGGCTAAAAACTGGGCATTCATCATAATGTAAAGTCCAGAAATGAAGAAGAAGGTCACGACCAAATAAAGTACACTGCGCACTGGATGCTTACTGAGTACCACCATCATAGCGGATGCCACTGCTAAGGCACCCAAAAGTTGTGTTATTATTGTTGCTATCATATCGTACCTCGTTTTCCCGTGAATTGTCTTTTAGTAATATCGATGCGATGATCTAACGATTCTACTAGCTTGTCCTTTCCGTAAATAAATTCACCACGTTCAAATTGGGTAGGAACGAGGCGGTCAGTTAAAAATATCGCTTCCTTCGGACATGCTTCTTCGCATAATCCGCAAAAAATACAGCGCAACATGTTAATCTCATACATCGAGGCGTATTTTTCTTCGCGGTATAGATCCTTTTGATCCTTGGTTCGTTCGGCAGATGTCATGGTAATTGCTTCCGCTGGACAAGCAACTGCGCAAAGTCCACAGGCTGTACAGTTTTCACGTCCTTGTTCATCGCGTTTCAATACGTGCATCCCACGATAAACTGGAGCGAATTCACGTATTTCTTCCGGATATTTAACCGTTTTTCTACGCATTAAAATATGTCGGAAGGTAACAAGCATTCCTTTGATAATCGCAGGAATATATAGTTTCTCCATGAAGGTCATGGGTTTATCCGAAACAACTACTTTTCTATTGGTAAGACTTTCCATAATAACTGATTAAAACCAATGTTCGTAAAGTGCAACTACAAATCCAGTGATTAGCATATTAACCAATGCAATAGGAATCAGAACTTTCCAACCCAAGTGCATTAACTGATCAAATCTAAACCGTGGTATGGTCCAACGAATCCACATAAAGACAAAAATGAATCCGAATATTTTCGCAAAAAATACCATTACACTGATAATAGACAAGAGGTTCGGACTATCTTTTAAATAATCCATTCCAGGGAAATTGTAACCGCCAAAGAAAAGAATAGCCATCAGCGCTGAAGATACAAACATGGCAACGTATTCTGAAAACAGGAATAAGCCCAATTTCATTGAACTATATTCTGTGTGATATCCTCCGATTAATTCGTTCTCACACTCTGGTAAGTCAAACGGAGCACGGTTGGTTTCTGCAAGGGCACAAATGAAAAATACGACAAAAGCAACGGGTTGATAAAAAATATTCCAATTCATACCGTGTTGGCTTTCAACAATAGCACGTAAATCGAGGCTTCCGGAAATCATAATAATGGTAATGGCGGAAATCCCCATCGCTAATTCATATGAAATCATTTGAGACGATGCTCTAATGGCACCAAAAAGGGAGTATTTGTTATTAGAAGCCCAACCGCCAATCATAATACCATAAACACCGATAGAGATGATTCCAAAGGCAAATAAGATTCCGATATTAATTTCTGCAACTTGAAGAGAGATGGATCTTCCGAAAAGCTGTAAATCTGTTCCCCATGGTATAATTGAACTGGTAATAAGGGAAGTGAACATGGCGATACCAGGTCCTAAAATAAACAACCATTTATCTGCATTTGCTGGGGTAAAATCTTCTTTCATGAACATTTTTACTCCATCCGCAATCGGTTGTAAAATTCCGAAGGGACCTGCTCGGTCTGGTCCGACACGATCTTGTATCCATCCTGCAAGTTTACGCTCAAAATAGGTTTGGTATGCAGCAATTCCTAAGGAGATTAGAAAAAGCACCAACACTAATACCAGTTTATCTATCCAATAAAATGTTTCCATTAGCCTATACGTTTAACGGGTTTATCCATACTTGTGGCATATTTCCCTTGTGAGATTACCGAATGGCGATTAATCACGCGAGGTCCGGCAATATTCCAATCATTCGCACTTTTATGTTCAAATCTACAATCATTACATAACCATGCTGTTTTACCGTCAATGTCTTCTACTTCGCCGTATTTATCTTTCCGTGAAGTAACTCTGTAAATGTCATTGCCAAACATCCAAACCACGGCTTTTCCACAACACTTGGAACATGATCTTTCTGCTTCCATAGGCTTTAAAAACCATACGCGGCTTTTAAATCTAAACGTTCTATCGGTTAAGGCTCCAACCGGACAAACGTCAATCATGTTTCCTGAGAAGTCGTTATCAACTGCTTGTTCTATAAAGGTTGAAATTTCTGCGTGTTCTCCACGATGTAGTACACCATGAACTCTGTTTTCGGTTAATTGATTCGCTACAAATACACACCGATAACACAGAATGCATCGGTTCATGTGCAATTTTATTTTGTTACCTATATCAATAGGGTCAAAGGTTCTGCGCTCTTCTTCATACCGAGTTTTTGCGCTTCCGTGTTCATATCCTAAATCTTGTAAATGGCATTCTCCCGCTTGATCACAAATTGGACAATCTAAGGGATGATTTGCAAGGAGGAATTCAACTACGCCACCTCGGTTGCTGTGAACGCGCTCACTGGTCTTATTATTCACGACCATTCCGTCTTGTACAGGAGTAGAGCAGGATGCAACTAATTTTGGCATAGGTCTAGGGTCTGCTGCAGATCCGGCAGCCACTTCTACTAAACACGTTCGACATTTACCACCCGTTCCAGGAAGTTTACTGTAGTAGCACATGGCAGGTGGAACTGCATCACCACCGATTTTTCGCGCAGCATTTAAGATGCTCGTTCCTGGTTCTACCTCAACTTCTATTCCGTCGATTGTTACTTTTACCATCATCAATACGTTAGGCAACCACAGGTTGCTGAATTAAACCATAGTTTCTTGTCTGAGCCTCTGAAGGATGCTTGATGTGCCACTCAAATTCTTCTCTGAAATGATGAATTGCAGCAGCAACAGGCCATGCAGCAGCATCACCTAAAGGACAAATTGTATTTCCTTCAATTTTCTTATTAATATCGGCTAACAGGTCAATGTCATGCATGTGACCTTGTCCATGTTCAATCCGCGACAATACTTTTTCCATCCATCCGGTACCTTCGCGACAAGGTGAACATTGTCCACACGATTCATGGGCATAGAATCGTGCAAAGTTCCACGTATTTCTTACAATACACTGGTCTTCATCAAATACGATAAACCCACCAGAACCAAGCATAGATCCGCTTGCAAATCCACCTTCAGCCAAACTTTCATAGGTCATTAAGCGATCCTCTCCAGCGGCTGTTTTTGTTACTAAAAAGTGGGGTAAAATAGGAACAGAAGAACCTCCAGGAACACAAGCTTTCAATTGTTTTCCATTGGCTATACCTCTACAATAATCATCGCCGTATATAAATTCCTCAACGCTTAATCCCAAGTCGATTTCATACACACCGGGTCTTGCCAAATTACCACAAGCCGAAATTAATTTGGTTCCTGTACTTCTGCCAATCCCAATTGCAGCATATGCATCACCTCCGTCCCGAACAATAGGAACTACAGCAGCAATTGATTCCACGTTGTTTACAACAGTAGGACAACCCCATAATCCTTTAACCGCAGGAAACGGCGGTTTAATGCGCGGATTTCCTCGTTTCCCTTCGAGCGATTCAAGTAAGGCAGTTTCTTCGCCACAAATGTAAGCACCTCCACCAGGAGTCACTACTAAATCTAAATCGTAGCCGCTTCCCAAAATATTCTTTCCTAAATATCCTTTGGAGTAGGCTTCAGCAATTGCTTTTTCTAGAATATTCAACACATACATGAATTCACCACGGATGTATATGAACGATTGATTTGCACCTAAAGCAAATGATGATAAAATCATCCCTTCAATCAAGAGGTGCGGAATTTTTTCCATTAAATACCGATCCTTGAATGTACCGGGTTCAGATTCATCGGCATTACAAACCAAATATCTTGGAACACCTTCAGGTTTGGCTAGAAAGGACCATTTCATTCCCGTTGGGAAACCAGCGCCTCCACGACCGCGTAAACCTGATTTTTTAACTTCTTCAACCACTTCATCTGGAGACATCTTTTTCAAAGCTTTCTCAAGCGTGGCATATCCTCCATTTTTTACATATACATCAATTCCGTCAATCCCAGGAACATCTACGTGTTCTAATAACAATCTTCTGTTTTTCATATCAATCGGGCTTACTGGATTTCACCGTTTCGGTATTGTTCAATTAAGGCATCTACTTTTTCTATGGATAAATGCTCGTGGTATTTATTTCTACATTGGAGTAAGGGACCATATCCACAACCGCCTAGGCATTCCGCTGTTTTTAGGGTAAACATGCCGTCTGACGTAGTTTCTCCAACCTTAATATCTAGTTTTTTTTCAATGTGTTCAATGAGTTGATCACTTCCAACGAGCATACAAGGTCCGGTTCTACAAACTTCTAATACGTGCTTTCCAACGGGTTGTAGGTGGAACATGGTATAGAATGTAGCCACCTCATATACTTCAATGGCTTGAATCTTCAGGAAATCAGCAATTTTGTTCATTACTGGAACACTTAACCAACCATATTCTGCTTGGGCAATGTGTAGAATTTGAATAAGTGCGCTTTTTTCTTTGTCCTGAGGGAATTTTTTAACTACCTCATTCATTTGTTGCATCATTGAGTCTGAAAATACAACAACTTCATTCGGGTCAAATACGGGTTGTGAGGTATGGCTCATATCTTATGCATCTAATTCGCCAGCAATTACATTGATGCTACTTAAAGTAATAACCGCATCGCTAATGTTCGCTCCTGAAATCATCTCAGGGTAGGCTTGATAATAAATAAAACAAGGTCTTCTAAATTGTAATCTGTAAGGCGCTCTTCCACCGTCGCTAATTAGGAAATAGCCTAATTCTCCATTGCCGCCTTCTACACTGTGATAAACTTCACCAACCGGCACATCGCTTTCACCCATTACAATTTTAAAATGATAAATTAAGGCTTCCATGTTGTTGTAAACATCCTTTTTTTCTGGCAAGAAAAACTCGGGAATGTCAGCATGGAATGGACCTTCGGGTAAATTGTTGTATGCTTGGTGGATAATACGTAAACTCTGACGGATTTCTTCTTGTCGCACCATGAATCGATCATAGGTATCACCATTTACACCCACTGGAATGGTAAAATCGAAATCTTCATAAGATGAATATGGATGCATTACTCTAACATCATAATCTACACCAGCTGCACGGAGATTTGGTCCGGTAAATCCGTACGCTAATGCTCGCTCTGCGGAAATTGGACCTGCACCTTTGGTACGGTCCATAAAAATACGGTTGCGTTCAAGCATTCCGTTCCACTCTTCAAAAGCCTTCGGGAAGGTTTTCAAGAATTCTTTTAGTTTTTGGTGGAAAACCGGGGTAAAATCCTTATCAAAACCACCGATTCGACCGATATTAGTAGTTAAGCGAGCGCCACACATTTCCTCGTATAGCTCGTAGATTTTCTCACGCTCGGAAAATGGATAGAAGAAACTAGTCAATGCTCCAGTATCTACACCAATAATCGAATCACAAATTAAATGGTCTGCAATACGTGCCAATTCCATTATAATGACACGCATGTACTGAACACGCTTTGGAACTTCTACTTGAAGTAATTTTTCAACCGTCATGTGCCATCCTAGGTTATTGATCGGGGAAGAACAATAATTTAAACGGTCTGTGATTGGCGTAATTTGATTGTAAGGCCTGCGTTCTGCTAATTTTTCAAATGCGCGGTGAATATAACCGACAGTTTGTTCTGACGTTAGGATTTTTTCCCCATCAACAGTTAAAATATTTTGAAAAATCCCATGCGTAGCAGGGTGGGTTGGACCAAAATTTATGGTTGCTATATCGCCATCAATGGTTTCTTTAGAAAGCACTTGGCCATTCGAAAGTTTTATAAGATTGTCTGTTTGTTCCATCATTCAACAATTAACGTCCAAAAAATCGGTCATCTTTATCCTCTCTTGTCGCATCCTCCAGGTGATACTGTTTTAACATCGGGTGGTAATCCATTTCATCCATGTTAAGTATTCGCGTCATGTTCGGATGTCCTTCGAATTGAATTCCGAAAAAATCAAAAGTTTCTCGTTCCTGCCAGTTGGCCCCATCAAATAAGGGGGTTAAACTCTTAATGCTCGGATTCTCTTGAGCAAGGTAACATTTGATGCGAAGACGAATGGCATTTTTCCAACTGTGTAAGTGATATACCACGCATAATTCTCTTCCTTTTTCTTCCGGATAATGAACAGCGCCGATCAAGGTTAAGAAATTAAAAGAAAGCGTAGCGTCGTTCTTTAAAAGTTCAATTACGTCAAACGCTTCAGAGGGTGAGATTTCAATAACAAGGGTATCGTAAAGCACTTCTGAAGTGATAATCTTGGATCCAAGTTGGACTTGCAACGCATCAAGTAGTGTGTTATTTGTCATTGTCGGCATTGGTTACTTCGATTTCATAATTCCCTAATAAATGGCGGTATTCCTCGCTGTAGCGTCTGCGCATGGGTTCATGTCTGACGAGCCTGTGAATGTTCATTACACCGTCGATGATTTGCTCTGGTCTTGGAGGACAACCAGGAACGTACACGTCTACGGGGATAATTCGATCAATGCCTTGTAGAACACTGTATGTATCGAAAATACCACCCGACGAGGCACATGCACCAACAGAAAGCACCCATTTAGGTTCTGCCATTTGCTCATATACTTTTTGCAGTACCGGCGCTAATTTTTTGGAAATGGTACCTGCAACAATCAAGAGGTCGGATTGTCGAGGAGTAAAGCTCATTCGCTCCATACCAAATCGAGATAAATCGTAAGTAGATCCCATGGTGGCCATGAATTCGATACCGCAGCATGAGGTTGCAAACGGAAGCGGCCAAACTGAATTTGATCGCGCTAAGGCAACTGCTTTGTCAAGGGTTGTAAGTTGATACCCTTCACCATTAATTACTTCTAAGTCTTCTATTTTTCCCATTCTAATGCTCCTTTTTTACGAACGTAAATAAAGCCTACCAAAAAGAAGGCTACAAACAATACAACAGCTAAAAGCCCTTCTAGTTTTAGTTGATGAAAATTAACTGCGTAGGGGTAAAAGAAAATCACTTCTACATCGAATAAAACAAATAGAATTGCAGTCATGAAATACCGAATAGATACTGGAAATCTGGCATTGCCTTGCGATTCAATTCCGCACTCAAAATTCTCTTCTTTACGTTTGGTTTTTACTCGTGGGCTTAACAAATGGGTTGCCACTAAAGTGAAAACCACAAAACCCGCTGCTACAGCAACTTGCATAAGTAGCGGTAGGTAGTTTATGTTTGAACTTGTATCCATGATTTCGGATGTTTAGTTTTATTCGCGAGCAAATTTACTTTTTTCGTTGGATAAGCCATACTATAATTTGAATTAATTGCACAAAAAGGTGTGATTTTTATTCGAAAAATCAACCGGGTTGAAATGAAAAAGGACAGCATTGCTGTCCCTTTAGTCATGTGATTAGTTAAATCCTAGTGCTGACTTGCTAAGTAGCGTTCTGCATCCAAGGCCGCCATGCACCCAGTACCTGCAGCAGTAATGGCTTGACGGTAAGTTTTATCGGCTGCATCTCCTGCAACAAAAACCCCAGAAACATTCGTTTTAGAAGTTCCTAATTGCTCATATTTGATATATCCCGTTTCATCCAGATGAATAAAATCTTTGAAAATATCGGTGTTTGGTTTGTGACCTATCGCAACAAAAAATCCAGTGCATGGAATTTCTTTTAATTCTCCGGTTAAGGCGTTCTTTACTCGAACTCCGGTAACGAGTTGCCCATCTCCTAATACCTCATCGGTTTCCGTATTAAATAGGATTTCTATGTTAGGCGTATTTTTGACACGTTCCGCCATTATTTTGGATGCACGGAATTCATCTTTTCGCACTAACATGGTAACCTTAGTGCAAAGTTTTGATAAATAATGAGCTTCTTCACATGCTGAATCTCCAGCACCAACGATTACTGTTTCTTGTCCGCGATAGAAAAACCCATCACATACGGCA
Source organism: Crocinitomicaceae bacterium (assembly GCA_044347515.1). GTDB lineage: Bacteria > Bacteroidota > Bacteroidia > Flavobacteriales_D > Crocinitomicaceae > UBA952. The sequence continues at coordinate 72,533 of JBIKUO010000012.1, forward strand.
CATGCAGATACACCACCACCCGTTTGAAGATATTTTTGCTCGCTTTCAAGTCCAAGATATTTTGCTGAGGCCCCGGTTGCAATAATTACTGTTTTGGCGTGGATTTCTGTTCCATCATCAGCCCAACATTTATGGATTCCACCTGAAAAATCAACCTTGGTGATGAATCCTGAACGGACATCCGTTTCAAAACGAAGGGCTTGTTCCCTCAATTGAACCATCATTTCGGGTCCACTAATTCCTTGAGGATATCCTGGGAAATTCTCTACTTCATTTGTGGTGGTTAATTGTCCTCCAGGTTGAAGACCTTCATACATAAGCGGTTTCATGTCTGCGCGCGCTGCATAAATTGCTGCTGTGTAACCTGCAGGACCAGAACCGATGATTAAGCATTGTGTTTCTTGTATCATTTGTTTGATTTTTTCGATACAAAATTAAGATAATTGTTGGCTTATACCGATTAATATCCTTTATATGTTTATCAAAATTAATTATGGGAATTTCTTATCTTCGCCACATAAAATTAAAACACATGAAGAAAATATTAAGCGTTTTTACCTTATTGGTTCTTACGATTTCACTTGGTTTAGCACAGCCTAAGGAGGAGATTAATTGGTATTTGAAAAGTCCTAAAAAAGATAAAGTTTACGGAACCGCGGCCAATGAGGCCTATGAAATTCTTACAGGGAAAAAGTCAATTCCTGTTATTGTTGCAGTAATTGATAGTGGTGTTGAAACAGATCATGAGGATTTGAAAGATGTGATTTGGGTTAATGAAGATGAAATTCCAGGAAATGGTAAGGACGATGACAATAATGGCTATGTGGATGATGTAAATGGATGGTCTTTCCTTGGTGGACCAAGTGAGGATATTGAAGATGAAGCCTCCGAATTAAAACGTCTGGTGTTTATTGAGCGGAAATATTTTGGATCCAAACGCGCTGATGAAGTTCCTGAAGTGGATAAAGCACGTTTTGAAGCGTATCAAACTATGAAGAAAAAATACGATGAAGAGGTTGCAAAGAATGCCGCGTCATATCAGGGCGTTAAAATGTTTGCCGATTTTATTCAGCATGTTAAAGATGCATCCGGTGGCGTGTTTTCGAAAGAAACCATTAGTAATTATACTCCGCAAAATGATAGAGAAAAAGCGATTCAAAGTCGAAGCAAGTTATTTTTCATTTCAATGACACCTGAACAATTGGATCATGAGGTTTCTGGGGCACTCACGATGTTTGAAGGGCAAGTTAAGATGGCGGCCATTGATGCGGATAGTGTTAGGGCAGCTGTGGTTGGGGATGACCCCAATAACTTATCGCAACGGTATTACGGTTGTAACCGCTATGAAGGGCCTGATGCAATGCACGGAACCCATGTATCCGGAATCATTGCCGGGATGAGAGGAAATGGAATAGGTATCGATGGGGTAGCTAATAATGCTAGAATCATGGTGCTACGCGCAGTACCGAATGGAGATGAGCGAGACAAGGATGTAGCCAATGCGATTCGTTACGCCGTTGACAATGGAGCCAAAGTAATTAATATGTCGTTCGGGAAATATTATGTTCTCCACAAGGAATATGTGGATGAGGCAGTTAAGTATGCCATGGATCATGACGTGTTGCTAATTCATGCCGCAGGAAACGATGCAAAAAATAAAGATGTGGAGGATTCATACCCTACACGCATTGCTAAATCAGGAACTACCTTCCCGAATTGGATTGATGTGGGCGCTTCAGGAGCATCACGTAAGCCTAAAAAAATATTGGCAGAGTTTTCAAATTACGGAGCGACCACTGTAGATTTTTTTGCGCCAGGTGTAGACATTTATTCTACGGTTCCTGATGGTAAATATGAAGATGCATCAGGGACATCTATGGCATGTCCGGCTACTGCGGGTGTTGCGGCGTTAATTAGAAGTTATTTCCCAACGTTGACAGCGATACAAGTGAAGGAAGTGCTAATGAGTACAACGACACCTTACAAGAAGAAAGTTACTGTGCCAGGAAGTAAAAAGAAACTTAAAATGAATCAAGTTTGTATTACTGGCGGGTTTGTAAATGCTGCGAAAGCGGTTAGTTACATTCTAACAATGACAGGATCAGGTAACTAATAAGCCAGCTTACTTCCGGCACTAATCAATTGCGCTTTTTTAGAGGCTGTATACAGTGTCCAAGTGCGATTGGGTGTAAAGTCAATCCGATAATGAGCCTTACCACGGACCGTCAGGTGGTTTGCGTATACTTGGATTTCACTGTCCTTGACTTTAATTGTGGAATTGTTCCTTAATACGTATGTTTCCATGGTTTTAAACGGATATATTTTTTGATAATCAGACAGTATACGTTTCATGCTGTTGGAGGTGTTGATTGGACTACAAAATAGGGTTACATGAGTTTTCCGCTTATACAGCAAAATCGGGCGTTTTGCTTGTAAAATCATAAGGTGCGATTCCATTTGGTATTGATATCGGTTATAACTTAGTCCTGCCAATACGATTAATCCCATCGCGCATTTTTGCCCTAAAGGTGCTTTACCGTGAAGTATCCATAAAAGGACAATAAATACAGACACAAGTGCCCATAATTCCATGGAAAATCCTCCTTCCACAGCCCCAGGAATCTCAGCAATACAACCAATAAATACGTTCATAACGCGAAGAGAAAGACTGAATATATATCCTAACAAACTACCAATATGAGGAATCCAGCTCAATAAAAGGAATGCAAAACCAAGGTACATGGCGATTCCCGATAGGACCACTATTCCAAGATTTGCAATCAGGAAATAATTGGGAAAACTATGGAAATAATAAAGTATAAGTGGAACGGTGAATAATTGTGCGGCTAAAGCTACAGATGAATGCTCCCAAATAAAGCTAAGGAGTTTGGACTTGGGAGTCCAACATGATGCAATTCGTTCTTTATAGGTTTGAATGCCAAAAACAGCTGCAAAGGATAATTGGAAACCAATGTCGTAAATGCATGCGGGGTCGAATAGGTACATTAAAAATCCACACCAAAGTAAGATGTAATTTGGATTTCCGGTGCGTTGAAATACTTTTCCGAGGTTTACTAGGGTGAACATAGTTACCGCACGGATAACAGAAGGGGAGAATCCCGTTATCCCCGCATAAGTCCAAAGTATAATGAGCGCAAACAAAATCGCCCAAGATTTGTGTATAATTCTGGGTAATAATCCGAAGCTCAATAGAATTAGTTCTGCAAATAACGCAATGTGCATCCCTGAAACAGCAAGTACATGTATCGCACCTGTTGCAGCAAAAGAACTTTTGGTTTCGTCGCTCACTTCGGTTGTGTTTCCTAATAAAAGTGCTTTTGCCAAGCCGAGTTCTTCGCCGCGCAGATGATGTTCAAATGACCTGTTAAACCATTCCCTTAATTCCAACATCCAATCATCCCAAGACCTAAGGTGTCCGATTGATATGTAAGCGTTTCCGATATTACATTGCGTATGAATTCCTTTGGTAGCATAGTAATTTTCCATGTCAAAGCTTCCGGGGTTTCCGCTGTTTATAATGGGTTCAATGGGAGACGCTGTGAAGATTAAATCCCCGCGATGGATGTTGATACTGGTATCAAAATAACAAATGGTTTTTTCCTTTACTGAATATATTGAACAGTGGTCTATTCGATGTAACTCTGCTATCGCTTTTATTCGCTTGTTTTTACCTTCTTTGATTTCTAGAATTAGAAAAACGTGATTTGATTTCTTTGGAATTTCAGGGTTAGTTTCTTGTGCGAAAAAACCCAGTATTATATGAAAGCAAGCGATAGCAAAAAGAAATTGAACACTGCGGAACGTGTACTTCAAATAGATGCTCATACTTATAATTAACAAGCAGGCTACTATTTCGAATGGCCAAGAAAGTGTTCGTGAAGGTATCACATCATGACCAATAAAGAATGCGAAAAAAAGTAAGGGCATGATACGTTCCGGCCCAAGAATTCTAGGGAACAAGTTATGCATGAAAAGGATATTACTTAACGGTAGAATTTTCCGTCGATAAGTTGGATTTTCTGAGTTAATTGCATGTCTCGAATCACACGCTTTAAATCCTCTTCAGGCAAAGGGATTCGTTCGATTAATTCTAAGTATCCGAGCGGAATAGTTAACGCATCAAAAATAAAAGCTTCAGTTCGCTCCATTGGAATATGTTCTTTCTGACAAACATCGCAAACCATACAACGTTCGGATTCTTGTCCGAAATACGCCAAAATGTTTTGTGATCGACAACTTGTTGAACTGAGGTATGAGCTAACGGAATCAAGTTTTAATTGGGCTAATTCCTTTCGTTTTGTATAGGATTCATAAGATAATTGGAAATAATCATCTGGTCTTCGTTCATTGAGAAAGGTCACTGTTGGAAGGTGTATTGCGGGTGAATATTCAATAATACCGTTCAAATCGAGAAATGTTAGTATTTCATTGAGCCTTTGTTCAGTGATTTTTAAAATACTTGCTGCTTTGTTTCCTTGGAACACCGCCGCATGCAACTCATCTTGGCCAGTAATCCGTTCAATTATTTGTATAACCGGATGTGTTTCAGGATACTTTATTTGGAAATTATATAAATCCAGCCCGTGGACTAACAGTCTTACCCTGGGTGCTTGGAATGTGGATTCATTGAAATGAAGTTCTTGATTTAATTCAAGAATTTTAATGACATTATACACTTCAATGTAAGTAATTGAAAGTTCGTTAGCCAGCAGGTTGAGGTCAATTGGATATGTTTCATTTTTTCCGGATCCGATGGCAATTCTTAAATAACTCAACAGGTGCTCATAACATGATTTAATTTGTTCAATTGGCGGAAACTTTAATTGGAATCTCTTATTGTATGATTCCGTTTCTGTCCCATCAATAAACACAATCGAACGTGCTTGTAGTCCGTCTCTGCCACCTCGGCCAGCCTCTTGCACATAAGATTCCAAGTTTTCTGGGAAATCATAATGAAGCACATAACGTACATTGGGTTTATCTATTCCCATACCAAATGCGTTGGTAGCAATCATAATCGGGGTAACTCCCGCCATCCATTGATTAAGCGAAGTACTCCGTTCTTCAGGGCTCATCCCTCCGTGATACATACTGGCATTGAGTTTATTCGACATAAACACTTTGGCTAATTCTTTTACTGCTTTACGTGTCGAACAATATACAATACCCGTCATGTGATCCTTACCATTGCAATAGGCAATAATACTTCCCATTTTATTGGGTGTTTGCACTACTTCATAGCTTAAATTTTCCCGATAAAAACTAACCTCATGGATGTAGGGATTATTCAGAGTTAAAGCCTCAATTATATCGTCCTTTACGCGTTGAGTTGCTGTCGCCGTTAGGGCCATGATGGGTATTGTTGGTCTAGCGTCGCGTAAACTTTGAATGTTTAAATAGGACGGGCGAAAATCATGTCCCCATTCTGAAATGCAATGTGCTTCATCAACCACGATTAAGTTGACAGGCATTTGCTTAAATCGTTCTTTAAAAAGAGGCGTTTGTATGCGTTCAGGAGAGACATAAAGAAAGTCGAATGCGCCAAGTGCGGCATTATTCAACAGGATATCAATTTCTCTAAAACCCATGGCACTGGTTACGGCGGAAGCCCTAATGCCTTTGGATTTTAGTGACTTAACTTGGTCATCCATGAGTGCAATAAGCGGTGATATAACTAGGGTAAGGCCACCTTTAACTAATCCCGGAACCTGAAAGCAAATTGATTTTCCTCCACCCGTAGGAAGTAATGCAAGAACATCCACATTGCCTAAAGCCGCTTGAATTATCGGTTCTTGGGTTGGACGGAATGCAGTGAATCCCCAAAAGGTTGATAGAATGTCTAACGGATTTTTTTGCATGGGTGAAAAGACGAGTAAATGTAACATTTATTACCTTGTCTCACTTAAAATTAGTTGTTCGCCATATTAATTCGGCGTATATTCGCATTCAATTTTTGAAGGATGGCAATATCGGAACTTACGATTTCAGTTGAGCAATGCAAAGATTCTGCAGTTAACCGTGTGGATTGGGATAACCTTCCATTTGGACGGGTGTTTACCGACCATATGTTTTTAATGGAATATGCAGATGGGCATTGGCAAGACCCCAAAATCATGCCTTTTCAAGACATCCCGATGCATCCTGCAATGTCAGCTATTCATTACGGACAAAGCATTTTTGAAGGGTTAAAAGCCTACAAACATGAGGATGGAAGACTTTCTATTTTTCGTCCAGACATGAACGCAAAGCGATTTAATGAGTCGGCAATTCGCATGTGCATGCCAGAAGTTCCTGAAGCGTTATTTGTAGAATGCATCAGAAAACTTGTATCTATTGATTCAAGTTGGGTTCCAAACAAACCAGGTTATTCCTTGTATATCCGTCCATTTATGTTTGCTACCGATGCATGGGTAGGTATTAAACCTTCGGAAACTTATAAATTCATGATTTTACTTTCCCCCGTTGGAAATTACTATGCAGAACCGGTGCGTGTAAAAATTGAGTCATACTATACCCGAGCTGCGCAAGGTGGGGTAGGACGAGCCAAAGCTGCAGGGAACTACGGTGCAAGTTTATATCCTGCAAAACAAGCGCAAGATCATAATTTTCACCAATTGGTATGGACAGATGCCAAGGAACATAAATATATTGAGGAATCTGGAACAATGAACATTGTTTTCCAAATTAATGATATCCTTATTACTCCATCAGAAGATCAAGATACGATATTAAGGGGGATCACGAAACGATCTATTCTTGAATTAGCCAGTAGTTGGGGGATTGCTGTAGAAGAACGCAAAGTAAGTGTTGAAGAAGTAATTCAAGCATTACGTGATGGTACAATGCAAGATGCCTTTGGTGCAGGAACCGCAGCTACCTTAGCACAAATTGATATTATCGGTTATAAAGAGGAGGTATTTAAGTTGCCAGCGATGGAGAAGCGAACCCTCTCAAATCGAATAAAAGAACACTTAGATGCCCTAAAAATCGGAAAGGTTGAGGATACCTTCGGTTGGAATTATTTCGTTTAGTGTTTTAATCTTTCTAGTTTAGCGTTTGTCAATATAAACAAGCCTATTGAAGCGATTATTAATTCTCCTTTCTTGGATATTTACTACAACCGCCTATGCGCAATCCGTTGTAAAAATTTCCTGTATTGATAGAAATTCACTTGAACCCATAGCAAATGTTAATTTAACACTTAGCTTTCAAGATTCCATTCAAACGTGTAAGACGAATGTAGCGGGCCTTGCTCAAATCGCACTATTGGATACCAAAGAACTATTCTACATAAGCAGTGAGCATCCGATGTATGAACCCTTAAGTTACAGGTATCAGTCCGTAAGAAATACCTCAGATACCTTGTTCATTAAATTGGTTTTAAAGCCCATTAAAAGCCAATCGATGGACCAGGTTGTTATTAAAGCGCCGGGAATACCTGATACGGTATTTAATTCTACAGAATTTCATGTTGCGGATTTTGAAGTCACAGATGCTGGAGATTATATCTTGTTGGTGTATCCCAAACGATCGGGGCATAAAAACGCTATTTTGTGGTATGATGGAATCAATATAAAGGATAGCATGTCAATCCATGGAATAGGGATTAATTTGATTAAAGATTACAGAGATAATATTCATGTGATTTGTCAAGAAGAGGTGTATCATATTTCGCATAAGAATGATTCCTTGGCCTTATTTTCAATTCCAAAGGATTATTTCCTTGATTATGTACTTCCCATTGTGGATACAACGACGAGTAAGTTGTTTTTCTCGAATTTTAATATGTACTATCCTGCATTTGATTATTTCGCCTTAGATCAAATCGATTCGAGCTACCGTAAAATTATTCATATTGAAGATCCATTAATGATGGAATTGTACCGTTCAGAATACAAATGGGTTGATGTTCGGACGCGTTTGTGGGCTAAACAAAAAGAAATAGAAACAGGCGTAGATGCGCAAATATGGGTTGGTGCGAATTATTTCACCCAATCTATTTACTACAAAGTTCCATTTGCCCCACTTTTTAAAATTCAAGATAGTATTTATGTCTTAGATTTTCAATCCGATCAAATGACAGTCTATACCCCAATGGGGGAAGTGAGCAGACGAACCCCCTTACTGTTTCACTATCATAAAGATAAAACGGGGTGGAAGCGTGTTATTCTAAAGGATGAATCAACACAAGCACTTTATGCCTTATTCGAAAAAGATGGGATTTCTATGTTAGGTAAAATCGATTTAACTACCGGTAAAATCGTCAGTAAACATCGATTGTATCATAAGTACGTTGAAAAAATTCGCATCCACCACGGTAACGTCTATTATATTTATCGGCCTTTTGAATCCATTCAAAAACGATTTTTATATAAGGAACGGTTATTTGACTAGCGTTACATGTCCATTTGCATTGATTGAATCTTGATTAGGGACATCATAACTTACTTTCCAATTGTAGGCTCCAAACTGACATAACTTACCTTTGTATTTTCCATCCCAACCATCACCTGGTTTATTACTTTCAAAGATGAGTTGTCCCCAACGATTGTAAACCTCAAATCGATAATATTTCACTTGGTCAGTATTACTTATTATCGGGGTAAAGACATCGTTTAATCCATCCCCATTCGGAGTAAATGCGTTCGGTACAGTTAATCTAACAACATCGTTGCTTTGAACTACATTGTAGGCTGTATCTGTACATCCATTGACATCATATACAACCAACATCACATTGTAATCCGCAATGGTCGACGCAGGATAAAAGTAACTTGGATTATCCTGTGTAGATGAACCTCCATCACCAAACTGCCATAAGGATCCTGTATAGTTTTGGGAGTTATTTATGAAGTCAATACCACCAGTTACAAAGTCAATTTCAGGAGAAGCGGTAGTAAAGGCAGCTGTTGGTCCCGGCACCACACAAACTGCATTTGAAATGGTCGTATCTGCTGTACATCCATTGGTATTGGTAATTAATAGTGTAACATCTACACAACCAATGTTGTTAAAGTCCACATTAAATTGATTGGATGAATACGTTAATCCATTCGAGAAGGTCCATAATGCCGTTGAAAAATTACCGATGCTCGAATTTGTAAAGGTCACCGTAGATGGTAAACACACAATATTATCACTTACCGTAAATGAGGCAATAAATGGAGGTGGCGTAGTCAACACATCAGTTGCTGAAGCCGTACAACCATTGGCATCTGTTATATTCACAATATAATTTCCTGGGGCCAATGCGCTTGCAATGCTACCCGTTTGACCTGTAGGTGTCCAAACATAACTATATGGAGCCGTTCCGCCAAGTGTATTTGCGGTGAGTTGACCATCATTATATCCATAGCAACTTACGGGTACTTGTGTTATGTTGGCACTTAATGGTGCTAACGGTTGGGTAACAGTTATTTGCGCTGAACTAACACAGTTATTCGCATCTGTTATCGCGATGATGTATTGTCCAGGAGGAATGTTATTCAAATCTTGGGTAAATTGCCCCGTGGTCCAAAAATAGGTGAAAGGTCCGGTGCCCCCCTGAGGTGTAACATCGATCGCTCCGTCGGCATATCCAAAACAAGATACGTTGGTTACAGTATAACCAACGGTTAGTGGAAACGCAGGTTGTGTTATATTAACGCTCATTACGGCAATACACCCGTTGGCATCTGTTACGGTTACATTGTATATTCCAGCAATTAAGTTTTGAATATCTTGACTAGTAGCACTATTACTCCAACTGTAGGTATACGGGGAGGTACCTCCACTTACAGAAAGGTTAATCGATCCGGTATTATTACCAAAACATAATACATTCACGTGTGATTCTTGAAGTAAAATTGGCGCTTGAGGTTGTGTAATCGTAGCGGTAGCTGATACGGTACATCCGAGGTTGTCTGTAACAACAACGTTATAACTTCCAGCAAGTAGATTGCTTACAGTTTGGCTTACTTGGTTATTACTCCATTGATATGTATAGGGTCCTTGTCCTCCCGCTGGATTAGCTGTTATTGCTCCGGTTGCAAATCCGTTGCAGTTTACATTAATTTGGGTTAAACTCACCGTAAGCACCGGTGGTTGATTAATGGTTATACTCACTGAAGATGTACATCCGTTTGCATCAGTAATCGGGTAGGTATATGTTCCGGCCGGTACAGTGAAGGATCCGGTTCCTGTATATGGCGCCGTTCCTCCAATAGCTGTAATGGTAATTACACCATTTCCTGCATTACAAACAATTGGTGAAGTTATATTCGCTACCGCCTGAAGCGTATTCGGTTGAGTAATGGTTATTGTTGTACTCGCAGTACATCCATTCGCGTCTGACACATTATAAGTGTATGTTCCAGCGATTACGGTAAAGTTTCCTTGTCCAACATATCCGGGCGTACCGCCTGAAGCACTAATATTGACTACTGCTGTTCCACCGTTACATAGCACTGGTGAAACTAAGGTTGCATTGGCAACCAATAAGGTTGGTTGGCTAATAAAGATTGAGGTGGTATCCTGGCAGCCATAAGAATCAGTTATAGTAAAATTATTCCAACCGGCAGATACGGTATAGTTTCCTGTTCCTGAGATTGAAGGTGTTCCTCCTGTTGAGGAAATAGAAACCGTTGCTGTACCCCCAAAACAAAGCACATTCGTAGTTTGATTGGCTATTGCAATTAGCTGATTGGGCTGATTTACGGTAATCGTGGTAGAATCTAAACATCCATTGGCATCGGTCACATAGTATGTCTGTGTTCCTGCGCTTTGTAAGAATGAACCAGTTCCTGTGTAAGGTTGCGTTCCTCCAACAGCACTAACAACAACCGTTGCATTTCCACCAAAACAGAAAACAGGCGAACTGATGCTTGAGCTTGAAATTAATTGACTTGGTTGTGTAATGGTAACTTGGTTTGTGCTTTGACACCCATTGGTATCTGTGACAACTACAGAATATAATCCGGGTACTAAATTCGAAGTACTTGCGGTGGTATCTGTATTCGACCATAAATATTGATACCCTGGTGTTCCTCCAATAGGGGTAACCGTTGCGCTTCCATTACCTGCATTGAAACAGCTTACATTTTGACCGCTTATACTTGTAAGCAATTGAGTAGGTTGGTTAATAAATAAGTTGATCACAAATGAACATCCATTGGCATCGGTAATAGTAAAGGATTGATTACCAGCAGATACATTTATGTTTCCAGTTCCAACATAAGGTGCAACACCACCACTAGCTGAAATGTTAACGGTAGCCTGGCCTCCAAAACAAGCGATTGGATTTACAATTGTTGCTGTAGCAGTTAATGCCGTAGGCTGTAATATCGTAATCGTTGCGGTATCTGAACATCCTTGAGCATCGTTTACTATATAGTTATATACCCCAGCAGTCGGGAAGAACGTTCCAACACCACTGTATGGATTTGTACCTCCAGTTGCACTAACCACCACTGTTGCATTCCCATTAAAGCAAGCAATTGGAACGGTTTCAATTGCAGATGCAAGTAATACATTGGGCTGTGTGATTGTCAGGTTCTGAACATTTTGACATCCGTTGGCATCTGTAATTGTTACACTATAATTCCCAGGAGCAAGATTGTTTATGCTGTTGCTTGTGGCACCTGTAGACCATAATGGGGATAATGGTGCTGTACCACCAGAATAAAAGACAATTGCACTACCGTTGTTAGCCCCGTTACATGAAACGTTTGTGCTAGCAACCGAGCTCGTGAGTAGGGTAGGTTGGGTAACCTGGATACCTATGGTGTTATTACATCCATTGAGATCAGACACGATATACGTATAATTACCTGCCGGAACCAAGAAATTACCTGTTCCTGAATAAGCAGGTGTTCCTCCACTAGCGCCAATGCTAACCAAAGCACTATCACCATGACAAAGAATTGGATTTACTATGGTTGCACTCAATACAAGGGGAGTCGGTTGTGTTACATTAATGGTTGTAGTGGCCACACATCCATTGGCATCAATTAAAGTGTACGTATATGTGCCTGCACTTACAGTAAATGTACCTGTTCCGCTGAACGGAGCAACTCCACCATTTGCACTGACAACAACCGTGGCTTGTCCGCCACTACACGCAATCGGTGTGGTAATGCTTGCAATCGCAGTAAAGGCAGCAGGTTGTGTTACTGTAATTGTTGTAGAATCGATACAGCCATTTTGGTCGATTAATACATAGGTGTGTGTTCCAGCAAATTCATTAAACGTCCCATTTCCACTATATCCTGGTGTTCCACCAGCGCCATTCACAAGAACGATTGCTTGTCCACCAAAACATGCGATTGGTAAAATTACATTTGCTGTTGCTACGATTGGTGCCGGTTGAGTAATTGTAGTATTCAAGTTAAAAATACAACCGTTTGCATCCGTTACTTGAAGTACATAGTTGCCAGCAAGTTGATTGTTAATAGAATTTGTTGTTGAACCTGAATTCCAAAGGTAGGTGTACCCAGGTGTACCGCCCGTAACGCTTGCAGTTGAACTTCCATTGCTTAGTCCAAAACACGTTACGCTCGTGTTGTTGAACGTGGCTGTTACTGCAGTTGGTTGAGTAATTAAGATACTGGTTGATGCATTACAACCATTAGCGTCTTGAATCGTGTACGTAATATTTCCTGCGAACGATAAGAAGGATCCGGTACCCGTGTAAGTTCCTGTTCCACCAGATCCTGTTACGGCAACTGATGCTTGTCCACCGAAACAAAGAACAGGCGTTGTTTGAGTCGCAGTAGCTATTAGCTGAGAAGGTTGTGTGATTAATATGGAAGAGGTAGAGGTACATCCATTAGCATCGGTAACAGTAAAGGACTGATTACCGGCAACAACCGATTGGTTTCCTGTTCCAGTGTAAGGAGCGCTTCCCCCGTTAGCCGATACAAACACGGAGCCAGTACCTCCGAAACACAAAATATTCGCTGTTTGAACAACCGCACTTGTTAATACCGTCGGTTGGGTAATATTGACATTCGAAACGCTTTGACATCCATTAGCATCCGTAACTGTTACTGAATATGCACCTGGTGCTAAATTGGATACACTGGCTGTTGTTGCTCCATTACTCCATAAGTAAGAGTAATTAGGTGTCCCACCATTGGCAGTAACAACAGCAGAACCATTGTTTAATCCATTACATGTCACGTTTTGACTTGAAATTGTGCTGTTTAATTGTGTTGGCTGCACTACGTTTATCGATGCAGTACTTGCGCATCCATTAGCATCAATAACTGTGTAAGATTGAATGCCTGCTAATGCAGTGAAGCTTCCAATGCCCGAATAGTTTGGAGTACCACCGTTGGCACTAACAAGAATGGAAGCGCTTCCGCCGTTACATAATATCGGATTACCGATTACAGCATTCGCAACTAAAGCCGTAGGCTGATTAATGGTAATGGTAGTGGTAGAGGAACAACCATTGGCGTCGGTAACAGGGTAGGTGTAAGTTCCCGCAGTAACATTATATGTACCTGTTCCTGTATAGCTTGGTGTTCCACCCGCAGCGGTTACAATGATATTTCCGTTGCCCCCGAAACATGCAATTGGTGATGCAATTGCGGAATTTACCACTAAAGCTGATGGTTGGGGAACGTTAATTGAAACAGAGGCAGTACATCCGTTGATATCAGTGACTGTAAACGTAGAATTACCCGCCAATGCACTAAATTGACCAATTCCCGAATACGGTGCGGTTCCACCGTTTGCACTAACTAATACTTGACCAGTACCTCCATTACATAAGATTGCACTTGAAATATTCGCGTTTGCACTTAGTGTTCCTGGTTGAGTTAAGGTCACATTGCCTGAAATCACACATCCATTCGCATCAGTAACCTGAATCGTATAAGTCCCTGAAGTTAAATTTGTTGCTGTACTTGTTGTATTTCCATTAGACCAAAGGTAAGCATACGGTGCTGTACCTCCACTAACAGTTGCTTGAGCTGAACCATTTGAATTCCCGTTACAAAGCGGATTTGTTCCAACGATATTTATTGCTAATTGTGCAGGTTCAGAGATACTAATAGATGTTAATCCAGTACATCCATTCGCATCCGTTACGGTGTAGTTATACGTGCCAGTTAACACAGTTTGAACACCCGTTCCTACATAAGGCAAGGTTCCTCCGATGGCTGAAACTGTTATTTGGCCTGTACCTCCAAAACAAAGTATTGGCTGAGAGATTGATGAGTTTGCGCTTAAAACACCTGGTTGATTTACAGTAATATTCGTCTGGGCGATACACCCATTAGCATCAGTTACCGTGTAGGATTGCGTTCCAGCTAGCGCATTGAAATTTCCAATCCCAGTGTAAGGACTTGTACCGCCAGTTACTGAAATTGTAATAACGGCATTTCCTCCGAAGCATAATATTGGGGAGCTGATAACACATGAGGCATTCAAAATAGTTGGTTCGGTGATGGTAATGCTGGCATTCACCGTACATCCATTTGCATCGGTTACTACCACAATATACAGTCCTGGGACTAAATTCGTAACAGAAGAAGTAGTAGCACTGTTAGACCATAAATAGGTATATGGTATTGTTCCACCCGTGGCAGTTACAGAGGCCGTTCCGTTATTTGAACCGTTGCATGTAATATTGGTTGAAGAAGTAGTGGCTGTGAGTAATGATGGCTGATTAACTGTAATAGATGCTGAAGCAGTACACCCGTTAGCATCAGTAACCGTATACGAATAAGTACCAGCAATCACCGAGAAATTTCCAATCCCAGCATATGGCGCTGTTCCTCCAATTGCCGTAACTGCTACTGTAGCATTTCCAGCGTTGCAAAGAATTGGAGCACTAACAGCAGCGCTTGCGCTAAGTGCATTAGGTTGTGTAATAATAATGGTATCATTGGCTATGCAACCATTTGCATCGGTTGTGATCACACTGTAAGATCCTGGAGCTAAATTAACGATGCTGTCGTTTGAAGCACTGTTATTCCATAAAAACGAATACGGTCCGACACCTCCGTTAGCTGAAATCGAAGCTATTCCGTTATTTTGACCAAAACATGTAATGTTTGTTCCTTGTCCAGTGGTATTGAGTGCGCTTGGCTCTGTTATGGTAATGGAAGTTGTTGCAGAAACACTAAATGCATCAGTTATTGTGAAATTATAGGTTCCTGCAGGTAAGTTGAAAGTACCTGTTCCAGTATATGGGCCTTGACCACCTACTGCTGTTACATCAACCGTTGCATTCCCTCCATTACACAAAATCGGGGAAGATATAATCGCAGTTGCAATCAATTGATTTGGTTCTGTTATGGTTACTGTGGTAATAGATGAACATCCATTGGCGTCAGTAACCGTATATGAATAGGTGCCTGCACTCACCGTGTATGTTCCTGTATTTGTATAGCTTGGCGTCCCTCCGGTTGCACTCACTGTAATAATTCCAGTTCCACCATTAACCGTTATGGGAGTAGTTACTGATGAACTTACATTTAGTGTACTTGGTTGATTAACATTAGAGACTAAAGAAGCAGTACATCCATTATTATCTGTAACGACTACAGTGTAGGAACCAGCTGTTATTCCGGTTAAATCTTCTGATTGAGATGAATTACTCCACAAATATGAATATCCAACGATTCCTCCTGTAACAGATAAATCAATTGCTCCATTCGAATCTCCATTACATAAGGCATCGGTGATAATGCTTGATAATACAAGGGCATTTGGTTCAGAGATTGTTGCTGATGAACTGACAGTACAACCATTCTGGTCTGTTACCGTTAATGTATAGTTGTTTGGTGATAGTCCACTTAAAGAGTTGTTCGTTGATCCATTTGACCAAGAATAATTATATCCTTGGGTTCCACCAGTAACGTTGGGTTGAATTATTCCGTCATTAAATCCATTACAAGTAACATCTGCTGTTGTTAAGGAAAGCGTGAGCAGGGAAGGTTCATTGACGGTTATAGACACAACCGCACTACAACCATTGGCATCAGTTACGGTATAGGAGTAGGAACCAGCAGAGACGTTAAACTGTCCTGTACCAGAGTAAGGTCCTGTACCACCCGTAGCAGTTACATCCACAGTAGCAGTTCCACCATTACAAAGAATCGGAGCAGTAACAGCAGCGTTTGCTGTTAATCCGGAGAGTTGAGTAACGGAAACAGAAGCAATGGCTGTACAGTTGTTGTTATCCGTAACAGTTACGGTATAGTTACCCGCAGACACATTGGTAATCGATGCCGAAGTGGCACCATTAGACCACGTGTAAGTATAAGGAGCAGTACCACCAGTCACTGAAACAGTAGCGCTACCATCTGGGTTACAAGAAGCAGGGGTAGAAGAAGTGCTAAGCGCTAAGGCTGCAGGTTCATTGACCGTAGCTGAAGTAGAGGCTACACAGCCGTTTGCATCCGTAACGATTACAGTATAAGTACCGGCAACGACATTGGCGATGTCTTCATTTGACGATCCGTTATCCCATTGGAATGTATAGGCGCTAGTTCCTCCAGCAACTGTTAAATCAACACCTCCATCATTAGCTCCATTACAAAGTGCATTTGAAACTACCGCAGTAAGAGTAAGAGCTGCAGGTTCAGTAATCGTAGTATTAATAAGGGTAGCACACCCATTGGCATCTGTAATGTTGTAGGAATAAGTACCGGCAGATAATCCATTAACAGGCCCCGTTCCATTGTAAGGTCCCGTCCCACCAGTTGCATTGATGTCAATGTCAGCAGTACCTCCATTACATAGAATGGCATTAATAAGTTGAGTAGTACCAGTAAGTAAAGCAGGTTCAGAAACCACAACAGAAGCGTTAACTGTACATCCATTTGCATCGGTAACGGTATAGGAGTAGGAACCAGCAGAGACGTTAAACTGTCCTGTACCAGAGTAAGGTCCTGTACCACCCGTAGCAGTTACATCCACAGTAGCAGTTCCACCATTACAAAGAATCGGAGCAGTAACAG
>JBIKUO010000013.1:0-86613 GCA_044347515.1 Crocinitomicaceae bacterium
CTCGGCCACGTTCTATTCCGTATTTCATAAAACAAAAAAAAGGGGGGCCTTTCCTCCTTCGCAAATGCTTCGGTGGAATATCGGCCAAGTTGTACTCCTATGTATTATAAAACAAAAAAAAGGGGGGCCTTTCGGCACACCCCTTCTCCATCAATCAACATCGTATTAATACCCTGTATTTTGAATCAGGTTTGGATTTAAGATAATATCTGAGGTAGGAAGTGGATACAATTCCAAGTATGGATCAATTCCAATCCCGGCTACATCTCCTCCTTTGAAAGGCCATACATAGGTTGAACCAGAAAACAAATCAAAGCGAATTAAATCGGTTCTTCGTGTTCCTTCCCATTGCATCTCACGTGCACGTTCATCAATAATATCGGACAAGGTTACTGTAGCAAAATTGTGGAGGTTGTCTCCGTAAGCACGTTCACGAATTAAATTCATGTATTGTAAGGCAGTACCCTGATCAGATAAGCGCAAACTCGCTTCAGCCATCATCAAGTACACATCTCCTAAACGGAACATCGGAAAGTCGATGTCTGTATGTGGTGAATTGGCATTATTGGAAGCTGTTAATCCAGCGCTAGTCACGTTTTTAAATTTAGGATTTGCATACCCTTGGGTAAATGTTCCTAAGGTGGTTATTTGTTTCGTTTGACCTGCGGTATAAAACAAGTAACGTGAATCTTCCGTTGTGTCCGCAAATTTATTTACCAAGGATTCTTTTGCTCGCAAACCAGCCCACTTTCCGTTAACGCCATAATCTGCAGCCACCATAGAACCGCCTAATGAAGCACATACTAAAAAGGTAGTTCCACCCCATGTTTGGGCGTACAACCCATCATAGACTACTGGGAAGATAATTTCAGGAGATGTATTATTATCGGCCAAAAACAATTCTTGGTAACTGTTGTCCAAGGTAAATGGACCTGCATCGATAATCTTCTGACAGTAATCTTTACAATCAGCCCATCTTGCCGTTCCGGTATACACCTCTGCATTCAAATACAACTTAGCTAATAAGGCTTGTGCTGCCGCTTTTGACGCATGACCATAAACAACAGAAGATGCTGGCGTTAGGCTTGGCTCGACTGCCAAGAGTTCAGATTCTACGTAGTTAAATAAATCAGCGCGTGTAATTCGCTCTGGTTGAAAAGCACCCACTTGATCATTTTCATCAACAAATGGAACATTCCCAAATAAATCCATGGCGTGATAATAACTCAATGCCCGTAAGAATCTTGCTTCGTTGCGGTACATACGAATCATCTGCTTGTCGTTCTCACTGAATCCTCTCTCCTCTAACTTAGCATCGCTCGCTTGTCCTATGAATTCATTACACAAGGTAATTTGATAATAAATGCGGTAGTACATACCTTTTACCCATACATTCTCTGCATTGATATCATTCTTTACCAATTCCGGAATCCCTGGGTCGTTCCAACCACAAACCGCTTCATCGGTCGGTAATTCTTGCAAATTCCAAAGCACACGAACATAGGCCGAGAATCCTTCATCGATCCCAGCAATATCCGCTTGTCCAGCCGGACCTTGGTTACCCGTCATTGAAAGACCTGAATACAATTTAGCAAGGACCTTAATATAATTATTCGGGTCTTTGTACACCGTTTCGGCATTCAGACCATATTTAGGTGACTGATTAAGTTGTTTGTTACATGAGAACCCAAGAAGTAGTGTTCCCAATAATGCAGTATATAAAATTGACTTCTTCATGGTGTTTTATTTAAAAATCAAAGGTTAAGTTTAAGGTATAAACACGAGGTCGTGGATAGAAGTTATTATCAACTCCTCCCCCAACTTCAGGATCTTGTCCGGAATATTTCGTTACAACAAATACGTTTTGTACTGAGAACCCAGCATTTAATCCAATCTTATTTTTGGTGAAGCCAAGTTTTCCAAAGTTATATCCTACGTTGATGTTGTCAACGCGCAAGAAATTCGCTTTTTCAAGGTAGTGGTCAGATAACAACTGGTTTGTAGTTGTTTTTTGCACCTCATCCTCATAGTACAAGGAACTGATGTTGTTCAAGTATTTCTTAGTTCCTTCTACTGCGGTAAACGTTCCACTGTTTGAGTGGATGTTGTTATAAATCGTTGCTCCCAATTCACTTCGCATGGATACTCCAGCATACCATTTTCCATATTGGAAATTCAAAGCTGTTCCTAGGAAAATTTTTGGAGCTACTTGTCCAGCATAATAACGGTCTTTTACATTGATTACACCATCGTTGTTACGATCAACAAAGGCGTTGGTGTCTTTCCATTTATCGGTAGCAGTAATTTGTCCATCACCGTTCATGTCGATGCTAGCTTGCTGTCCCACTTCGATCAAGCTGCCGTCTGTATCGTATTGTTGCTCATACAAGAAATATGTAAAGGTCGGATAAGCCACTTGATGAATCAACACTTGATTTCCGATTCCTCCCGCGATACCACCAACTAAGATACCTGGAGAATTTGGGTCTTGAATTTGAGAAAGTTTCGTTACTTGATTGATGTTACGGGTAGCATTCACCATCCAATCTAGGCGCATTTTCTTTTTGGCGATAATACCTAGATTCAAACTTGCCTCAATCCCTTTATTTTCCATCCCACCCACATTGGTTAGGATTTGATTCGTAAAGTTAGTTCCTGCCGGTACGGCTACTGTTGCTAGCAAGTCGGAGGTTAATTTCTTGTACACATCCACCGAACCTGAGATACGGTCTTTAAGCAATCCGAAATCTAATCCGATGTTGTAACTTGTAGTGGTTTCCCATTTTAAGTTGGCATCAAAGCCTGCAGGACGGAATACCGTGTAATATTGCCCGCCGAAAGCGTACTGTGCGGTTGGGCCACCTTCGAAGTAATTCCCGATGTAGGCGTAATCACCAATTCCATCTTGCTGACCAGTTACACCCCATCCGGCACGAACTTTCAACATATTAATGGCTTTGATGTTTTTCATGAATTTCTCTTGGCTAACAATCCATGCTGCAGAAGCTGCAGGGAACCACCCCCAACGTTGCTCTGGGCTGAATCTAGAAGAACCATCACGACGCATAGACACGTTGATTACATATCTGTCATTTAGTGAGTAAATGGCACGCGCATAATATGATAACAAAGCATTCTTTGTGTAGAATGGATTAGCAGCAGGAAGTGCAATTACAGAATCTTGGGCTTGATTGTAGGTAGGATTATTCGGGCTTGAAGTATACCAATCTTGGTAAGAATACCCGGCGGTTACATCTAACAATTGATTTTTCAATTTTTCACCAGAATTATAATTTGCATACGCTTCAATCAATTTATTCCCTTTCGTTTGACGGTATTGACTGTAACTTCCTTGACTAAAATATCCTGCGGCTGAAGTAGCTTGTGTTTCGGTATACCCTGTACCTTCTGATTGATCGGTACCAAGGTTTACCACTGCTTTTAACTGCGGCAAAAATGGCATTTTGTACGTTGCTTTCGCATTTCCGATGTAGCGATTAACCACACTTCGATCTTCCGATTGCATAATTAAACCCAGTGGATTTCTTCCAGAAAGGGTGTTTGGTTTGTTGTTGTCAAGCCACTCGAAATACCCCCCATACTGTGATTCATTCCCAGAATAAACAGGTTGGGTTGGATCAAAAAAGGCAGCACCTAAAGCCCCCCGGTTCGCAAAAAATGCACGGGATTGAACCAACTTTTGATTGATTTCCAATTGCAGCGCTCCATCCATTAAGCTTGGCGTCATATTTAAGCTTAAAGACGTACGATTCATGTTGTCTCGTTTCAATAAGCCATTTTCATTTCGATTTCCAATAGACAATCTATAAGGCAAGCCCTTGATTCCGCCAGTAATTGATATGTTATTATCTGCGACGATTGCATTGCGGAACACTTCACGTTGCCAATCCGTATTGGCAGTACCTAACAACGCTTTCTGTGCAGCAGTTCCTTTGCGGTTGATTAACGCACGTAAGGAATCTCCAGAAAGTACATCGGCATATTTTGCAATGGTAGATAACGAAGTTTTAGAATCTAAGACCACCTTTACTTGATTTTGAGTTGCGGAACCTTTTTTCGTAGTGATAATAATTACCCCATTCGCGGCACGAGAACCATAAATTGCCGTTGCCGAAGCATCTTTTAGAACAACAAAAGACTCAATATCATTCGGATTAATTAATGATAATGGATTCGCCGCTCCTGAAATCCCGCCATTATCTAAGGGAACTCCATCCACGACGATTAAAGGATCGTTACTCGCATTGATTGAAGTACCCCCACGTAGTCTCAATGTACTTCCTGAACCAGGCGCTCCATCATTCGAAGTAACTTTTAATCCAGCTACCTTTCCCATTAACAATTGCTCTGGGGTAGCAAGCGATCCTTTTAAAAAGTTTTTCTCATTAATAATGGTCGCCGAACCTGTTAAATCCTTCGTTCTCGTAGTACCATAACCAATCACAACCACCTCATCGGATGTTTTCTGATTATCTCCAAAAACTAAGTTTTTAGATACTGTTCCTCCGCCAGAAATGGCAACATCTACGGTCATGTCTTCTAACCCAATGAGCCGTAAGGTTAAGACATAACTTCCATCAGCCAACCCGGTAATTTCATAGGCTCCGTTTACATCTGAAAAGGCAACCCCTTTGGTTGGACCATCCGCCATTACTTTCACATCGCTTAACTTATTTCCCTTGGGGTCCTCAATTACCCCGTTGATTTTACCCGTTTGCGCAAATCCGAGGACGGACAAGGCCAACATAAAAATCAAGGAAAAAGATTTAATAAATAATTGTCTATTCATAATCTCTTAAATTGTTGTTAGTTTTTAATTAAAGTGCTTCCAAATATACTTTTTTTTTCAAAATGTCATTATGACACAAAGAAATTTAATGGAATTTGATTTTCAATTCATTACCATCCTCCAGTATATAAATTAGGCGTACTGTTTTCGTTGTTGAGTCAAAGGTTATCTTGGTGTCTTCTCCAAGCAATTGATCATTGGTCTTACTAATTATTCGAGGGACTTCGGAAACATTGTGAATGACCAACGTAACTCCTGGACTAAAGGGTTTGCAATACGGACTGGTAGATTTCACATTAATTGCCGATTTTTTCGCTGACTTCTTGAGATAGTCGAATTCGAATAAGGTGAAACAATCCCCATCAAAATCTTGTCGTGAATTCCCGTCATCTTCAAATAACTTTCCTTTGGAGGCTGAAACCGTAGGGTCGTAATAGAAATGTACCTCCACCTTATTTACAGAATATTCTTCGGTAGACTGAATTCCTTTCTCAGCCATCGGAATAAAAGCGCCGGCCTTAACAAATACAGGAATATTATCCATAGTCAAGGAATCGATGGTGGGTTCATTCCAAACCAATTCCATTCGAGACCCCCAAAAACAACGTGCCGTGGTTATGAACTGCTGCGGCACAACCAGTTCGTCTGTGTACAAGTTAAACCATGGATTAGTGTCAGGAAAATCAATTTTTGCGATTTTTTGTCCTTTTTCTGTTACTGGGACTACAAACATGTCGGGACCCCAAAAATAACAATCGGTTCGATCCATAAAGTCCGTTTGTTTTGGATACTCCATAAAAACAGGGCGCATCAATGGAATTCCAGTAGTTGAATTCTCGTAGGCCAAGGTATAGTTGTAAGGTAATAAGCGATAACGCCATTCGATGGCTTCTTTCGCTAGGGCCTTGGTTTGAGGATCTTTAAAAATTGCTTCGCTTGGCACTTCTTGTTGCGCATGCGGTCTAAAAATCGGCTGAAACACTCCATATTGCAACCATCGGACATACAGTTCGGGGTCATCGTTCGCTCCACCAAAGCCACCAAGGTCGGAATGGAGGTATCCAATTCCTTGCAATCCTGCCTGTAGGGTAAGCTCCACTTGAGGTTTTAATCCACCCCAGGTGCGATTTACATCCCCAGTCCATGGAATCATTCCGAACCGTTGAGAACCTGAATACCCAGAACGCATTAAAATAAATGGTCTTTTATTGGAAAAATCAGCGCGGTAGCCTTCCTGAATTAACCGTGCCCAATCATGACCATATATGTTGTGCACCCGATTGGCTCTACCTACCACGTGGTATAAATCATCGGGATGTACCTCTGGCTCTCCTAAATCTCCCCAAATTCCCTCAACTCCCATATCTATTAAGCCTTTGTATATGTTCCAAAACCACTGTTTCGTTTCCGGTTTATAGATATCAAGTAAACCAGTATTACCAAAATAAAAATCATAGGTATAGGGCTTTTCACCAGTAATGTCTGTGCAGAGTAATTTTTTAGTTTTAGTTTCTTCCCATGTCTTTGAAGTGGTTAAAATAAACGGCTCAGTTATTAAGACGGTTTTAACCCCTGTATTTTTAAAATCCGAGATCATTTGTTTTGGATTCGGAAAGCTATCTCGGTGGAATTCAAAATTCCCCAAGGTACCTTGGATGGTTGTGCCAAACCAATACAAATCAAATACAATGGCATCAAGAGGAATGCTGTCGGACTTAAATTTAGAAACTACATCTCGAGCTTCTTGCTCCGAATGATAACCAAAGCGGCTTGCAAAATTACCAAATGCCCAACGAGGTGGGAGCGGTTGTCTTCCTGTCAAACTGGTATACGATGTAACTAATTCTTTCCAATTATCTGCTGCAATTACCTGATAGGTTTTTCTTCCACCCGTTGTTTCATAGGTCAGGCTGCTGTCTTTTTTTGAATCCAGGTCTAGAAATCCGGTATACGAATTATCAAAATGCAAGGCATAAAGGCGATCTGAAATCACCAAGGGCATGCTATAGTTCATCTGTTCTGAATGCGTTTCATACCCGTAATGCGCCTTATTGTAAAGCGGTAACCTATACCCTCTTCGGTCCATTCCAAGCACCCGGTTTCCGGTGCCGAACAACTTTTCATCCTTACTTAAGTTGAACTGAATCTTTTCCATACTGGAATCCACATCATAACCCCATCGTTCAGAGAGCAAGTAACGCCCCTTGTGCCAATAGGTTATTTTAAAGGGATTGGTTTGGATTAAAATGGTGGGATTCATTTTCTTATCCCGATCTTCTTTGTGATAAATATGTATAAACGGAGGAATCAACGCATTGGATGTTGCCGCCCATGTAAATGAATTTTCATCCGGTTTTTTTTCTACCGTGTGAGAGTTTGCTTCATGCTTTTGTCCATTGGGAATAAAGGTGGTTTCAATAATGTTCGGACCATAAGATCGGAAAATGTATTCACCATCTGAAACGGTGACTTTAATTCCCGCAGGAATTGAAGCAATACTCTTAAATTGTCGTGTCGGATTTTGACTCCATGCATTTAGGTTAATCCATGTAAATAATACCAGGACTAAAACCTTTCCTACAATTCGATGATCCATGCTGTTTTTCCTGGAATTGTTAATGATTTCTGCGACATGTCAATGAAGGTATCGGATAATACCTCTTTTTTTAGGGGAACTGCTCTAATAGAAAATTTATCCATTTCATCAACAAAACGACTCGTTGCGATGGATTTAGCATCCGTAGAATTATTCAGCACCACCATAATTTTCTTTTCTCCCAAGATTCTAAAATAAACATATACGTTATTCTCCGGAACATACTGCACTAAGGTTCCATCATGAATTACGGCTTGGTTTTTACGCCAATTGAGTACCTTTTTTGTGAATTGAAAATACGCTTCTTGTTCTGGGGTTCGACCCAATTTTGAGCGTTTTCGCACATCATCTTGCGCATAAAATGCTGTCAGTGTGTCGGTATCCCACCCTCCTGGAAAATCTCTGCGAATATCTGCATCTCCTACATCTTTAGAACCTTTCATTCCGATTTCCGAACCGTAATAAATTTGAGGAATTCCTCTAGTGGTTGCAATTAAGGTAAGTGCCAGTTTATAATCGGCCAGGTTTGGACAATATTCATTGAAGCGCTTGGTATCGTGATTTTCCATAAACACCAACATATTGTTGGGATTTTCATAGACAAAATCATTTACAAAATTTTCATAAATCCGAGCCATTCCTTGGTCCCACCCTTGATTCCGTTCATTAAACGCTTGCATGATAGCGTCGTGTAAGGTGAAATCCATGACTGCTGGCAGCCCACTGTTATATGAATCCAAGGCTCCAATTTTACTATCCTTTTGCCAATAGGAGATTTGTGCTTGATTATGCAACCAGACCTCCCCTACCATATTTAAATAGGGATATTCCTCCATAATGGCCTTGGTCCATGTAGCAATCGCTTCCTTATCATTGTATGAATAGGTATCTACTCGCAAGCCATCTAAACACGCATACTCAACCCACCAAATGGTATTTTGAATCAGGTAAGTTAAGAGTAATGGATTTGACTGGTTCATGTCCGGCATGGAGGTATCAAACCAACCATCTGCAGAAGCCGAATGATCACTTGGAGCAGCATATGGATCCATTTGGGTGCTGGTTCGGTAGGAAGATCGTGTAAATTGATCAAACTGATGTATCCATGTTTTTGTGGGGAGGTCTTGAATCATCCAATGCTTACTTGACCAGTGATTGGGGACTTCATCTTTAATCACTTTGAGGCCTCGTCGGTGGGATTCAAGCACCAATTCCTTGAACCAAGAATTGGTTCCATAGCGCGGATCAACCTTATATAAATCCGATTGGGCGTAGCCGTGGTATGAATATGTAGGCTCATTATCTTCCAACAATGGTGTAGTCCAAATAGTCGTTGCACCTAATTCCTTAATATAATCCAAATGCTCCATAATCCCAGCGATGTCACCACCGTGACGACCACCAGGCAGCGAGCGATTTCCGGGCTCGGTCATTCCCGGGTAGGTGTCTTGACCGGGGTAAACGTTCGCAAAGCGATCTGGCATTAAGAGGTAAATAACATCCTTGGTTGAAAACCCTTCTCGCTTCGCCGATTGGTAGATTCGCTCTTCCAATTTAAACTCAAAGCGCGCAACTTCCTTATTCATGGTATTTGTTAAGGTAATTGGATAGGTTCCTGCATTTTTATCTTGCGTTTCCACCGTGACAAAAAGGTAGTTTGGATTCTCAGTTTTCACAATTCCTAGCACATTCAGCCCTTGTACTTTCACCGTATACTTCGCAATTTGAGGGCCGTGGAGCAACACCTGCACTTGATGGTGTTTCATTCCAACCCACCAATTGGCAGGTTCTACATGGTCCAACACGACAGCTTGTGCCGACAATAGAAAAACAACAAGTAAGGAACTTAACGATAAAAGGGTTTTCATGGGATTACAATACGTTTTCTTGTTTGTCCAGTGGTTGAAATTTCAATAAACACCTGATTTGTCGGGATTTCATCTAACACTCTTCCCATTAAATCTACGCGCGTAATCCATTGTAAAGGGTCTTCATGCTGTTCTGTTAAACTAACCGAACATGGATTGGTTAATCCATTATAAATTAATTGATTCGTTGCAAACGCACTTCGTTGGGTAATATAGGTATCTAAAGAAGTGGATACGTGGTTACCCCATGCATCTGTTATGGCATCCAGAAAATCTTGGTCTGTGAATCCGTAATCCAATCCTTTGTATGTGTCAGCAAGTGCAGACGGACTAATTAGCGCTTGGGTAGCTTCCCAAATTGGCAGCATGTAGCCCGGGGTAAAATAGGTATTGATGTGTTGTTGGATATAATATGAAAACCGATCTTTGAAGTATGGAACTTGCATCATTCGCGTATACAAAGGCCGTGGGGTATTGCTTGGAGACCACGTATAAATATTACGAAATTGCCAATCGATTCCAAACCAGTCTACGCCGAAGGTGTTGTCTAAATCATATTCTAAAAAAACGAATTTACCATCTGAAGGCCGTTGATAGAGGTAGTAATTATTTTTATTGAAGGTATAACCATCCCATTGCCCAACTAATATTTGAAAAGCCAATGAATTTAATAAAAGCTCTACGTCAATTACCTCTTGAATTGCACACGGAAATTCAGCATTGGACGAATTATTGAGCACATCAATGAAGTGAACTAACCCTGAAAAATCGTTGAGCGCCTCATTAGTTTTAAGTTCATATAGCGCTTGATAGGGCGCTTGTCCTACACCTTGGTAAACCATGTCCGCACCCCATTTAGCTTTATAGAGATTTCCCGTATCATCATTATTGAAGCGTGCTTCTATATACTGATCATCGAGGTGTTCCACGTTAATATAAAGTCCTTTATATTCGGAATTGATGTATAATTCTACGTATGAAGTTCTTGCGCCGGGAAGACCAGACCATCGGAGCATTTCTTGGCACGTTCTACTGCGCATAATCGATACGTCATTATGCTCCCCATTTAGATTTAACGATTTCAAATCGTACCATTTGAACCCGGGTTGGTACACATTAAAATCGATTTTAAAAGACTTTTTTGCTGATTGCAAGGATGTGTTTCCACGAAGCCGTATGCCTACTGTATCAATTGTATCGGTAACTACCGAACTGGCATAAATGAAGGTTGCTGGAAACTCAAACGAAGCGCCTAAACTATCCCCAACCATCGTATTAAAATCTTGGGGATTCATGGTAATATAAATCTTAGCTACCTCATTTTGAAGGAAGGCATTGGAATTCGCTGGGTGTAGCAATTGAGCAAAAAAAGCAAGCGGAAAAAAACACGCGACACAAATAAATTCCCTCATTATTTCACCACGGTTTGATAAGCGATTGAATTACCTAATTTAACTAATACCAAATAGGTTCCTGAAGAAAGATTCAACTCGTCAAGAACCAAGTGATTCTCCCCTGCTTTTGCCATAGCGCGTTGTTGTTTTATTAGTACTCCTTGCGCATCAAAAAGCTGAATTTCTACTGGTTGAAAATCAAGGGATGTTAACTTGATCGTACAAGAAGATGTTAAAGGAACCGGATAAACCACAAAATCAAACGCCGGATTTTCCAAAGCTTCAATGGAAGCCACAGAAGTAATATACGGTTGGGGTAGGTGAACATCAGTATATACTCGATATTCTCCAGGCTGTAATGGAATGGATGCATTAACATTGGTAACATTCAAGCTATCACCGGTGAAATACTCGTACCACCAACCGGTATGTTGAAAGGCTGGGATTGCCGAGGCAGCGTTCACATCAATATTCACTAAAGAAACCCCATTCATAGTCGGATGATTCATAATCATACGTTTAATGCCTGCGCCAAGACTGGCTTGAAAATCTAAGGACCTAAAGGTTTCATAATTATTGCGCAAGGTCAACATAGCCGTGTATACATCAAGCAATTGTTGGCGTCTTCCTTGCTGAAGGTAATTCCACAAAATCGGTTTATTACACACTCTACACGGATAATCAATATTAATATCATAACCGTACTCCCCAAATTGCCAGATCATTCTAGGTCCAGGTTGTGAAAGAAAAGTAACTGCTAAGCCTTGCATGCGACCGAGCGCGGTGTAGGGGTCTTTTGCATTGTGTGAAGGATTTGAAGCATTCCCGAAGGTAATGGCCTCATACATCAAGCGCTGCTCGTCATGACTTTCCATGTATGTTACTAAATGGGGTAAGGTCCAGGTGCGGTTGGTGTAAATCCCGTTAGTGATGCTCGAATTTGCAGGCACCCCTTTAGCTGAATTGTGATAGCCATAGGTTACGTTCCCCCACAGCATACATCCATAATCTGCTAATTGTTCTTCTTCGTTGTTATCGCACCAGTGTTCAAGGATGATATATTGTTCGGGGTCTATAGCCCATATGCTATCGGCCATGCGCTTGATGTTATTAATCCGTTCAACGCTAAAGCTTGCTGTAGTATTAGCAAAACCTTTCGTAAAATCGAAACGGAACCCATCGATATTGTAGGTTTCAACCCAATAGCGATTAACCTGATCTACATATTCTTTGGTTGGAGCTTTACTGTGATTGAAGTCGTAACCCCAACAATTTGGTGGGTGAGGACATACGGCATTAAACCATGGATTATTTGCTGCAGGTCGGCTATTTAGGGCATCCCAATACATATTCACCATGGGATTTTGTCCAAAGGCATGGTTAAGCACCATATCGATAATGACGGCAATACCACGTCCGTGGCACGTATCTACAAATTCTTTGAATTTTTGTGCTGTCCCGTAATATTTATCAAGCGCCATGTGAAAGGAAGGATTATAGCCCCAGCTTTCATTGCCTTCAAATTCAAAGTTAGGCATCAATTCAATAGCGTTTATTCCTAAGCGATCGAGATAGGCAATGGTATCAATCAGCGTCTGATAGTTTCGAGCAGCGACAAAATCGCGCACCAACAATTCATAAATCACAAGGTCTTTATTTTCAGGACGAGTAAAGGCTGTATTTTGCCAGGTATAGGTAGATGGCGTTGTGTAAAAAACAGAAACAATTCCTGTAGTTAACCCGGTTGGGTATGGAGGTAAATTCGGGAAGGTATTCGCGTTAATGAATGGATCATTATTTGGATCGAGCACTAAGGTACTCAAAGGGTCAGCATATTTTCCTTGATTCGTAATAAAATATTGGTAGCCATAGGCTTGTCCAGGTTGAAGGTTATTTACAACCAGCCACCATCGGGTAGAATCCAAGGAACAATTCATGTGAAATGCTCCCGTAGGTAACCAATTGTTAAAATCTCCTACAAGATACACATGATCCTTCTCTGGTGCATACAATTGAAACAAGGCGGTGGAGTCGTTCAGCATTTGCACTCCATTCTTAGTTCCAGCAGGCGGATTTTGGTAAGTTAGAGGTGGATTAACGGTATAGTAAACGCTATCTTTTATCACGGTAGTTCCATTGTCTGCCTCAAACAATAACAAATGGGTTCCCGGAACAGTAGCGGTAATGTTCGTATTAATTGCCGTAGCATTCGGCGTTGATTGAATCAGCACCCCATCCTCTTTTAAGGTTAAGGTTGCTGGTTGATTCGATTGCGCATTGAACGCGAAATTTTGATTTAAATCTAATAATGGCATTTGGCTTGGATTGAAAATCGCAGCTTGCAGCCCGCCGTTTACGGGGTAAACGTCGTAATAAATATCGCTTCCATCTGCTTCACGTCCTACCACAGAGCCATTGGCATTACGAAAAACAAAGGCTAGCTTAAGAACGGTGGTATTCACAGGGAATCCATAAAACGCATCGATATCAATGGTGATTGAATGTTTATTATTTCCAAGATTGGTCATTTGCACATTGGGATCTACTTGACCCCAATTCCCTTGAACAAAAAGCCAGTTGGTCGGCGATGTACTCGCTGTGGTTATTAAGCCTGCATGACAATACACTTGATTGGTTCCAACCAGTGCACCGTTGCCTTCGGTAGCATCATAAACTATCGTGACTACATCGTTTACGGTTGGAAATGCTGGGGTAAGTTCTAAAATTTGAGCATTCATCGTTAGGGTGAATAACCCTAAAACAAAAAACAAAAGGTGTGTGAATTTCATAAGGTTAAGATAAAGAAAAAGCCTACGTTTTCACATAGGCTTTTCCAAGAAAAAAATATAAAATTATTTTTTCATTAATTTTCCTGTAACAACATTACCAGCAGCATTTACTTGGTATAAGTAAGAACCTGCCATTAAGTTTGCTGTAGAAATTTCTACTGAATTTTCAGCACCAGTAACTACTGATTTAGTAGCAACTACTTTACCAGACAAATCAAATAATACAATCTCTGCAGTATTTGCATTTGAGCTAAAGTTAAATGTAGCTACGTCAGTTGCTGGGTTTGGAGCAACTGTTAAGTTGCTAATTGCGTTGTTGCTCAAGTTCGCAGAACAAGAAGCAGCACACGCATCCCAACAAAACGTTAATGTAGTTGCAGCAGCTGGAATAACCAAGGCACGGTTAATGTTTCCAGAGCCATCATCTACACCACAACCACCAGAAACGATTGTGTTAAGTGGATCTGTACCTTCATTCATTCCCCAGTTTCCATTGATAAACTTGTAATTAAGTGTTTGAGCAACAGAACCAGCTGGAAACTCAACAGCGATTTCCCAAATGTTGTTTCCTAGGTCAGTACACGCTGAAGTTGCAGTAGTTGGAGACCAGTCAGCCATTGGACCGCCATTCGCTTGTCCACCCATTGCCGAGAAATTACCTCCTACGCGGATTCCAGTTGCATCAAGTGTTGCGCCACCAGCTACGTAGTTGGTTACATCCACTTGGAAAGTTACGGTTACTTGTGCAGTAGCCATTGCTCCAATAAAAAGAGCAGATAAAAGTGTAAACATTTTTTTCATACACAAAAAATTTAAACGGTTAATACTTACTTAGTGTCAATTAGACAACTTCAAAATTATAAATAAATTCAAATTTTCAATGATTTTTTGAAAAAATTTTCTTTAAGCAATTGTTAATTAACTGGATATAGAAATGGGACCAAGATAGAGTAATCCCTTAGTTGTTAGGTTTTTTGGGGGATTCTCAAAAATCCCAAGGAAGGAAGACCCACTACCAGACATCGCAGCATAAATTGCACCTTTTTGAATAAGGTTTTCAATACCCATAGAAATTTCAGGATGAAGCAAGGTTACAGTCTTTTCGAAATCATTTACGTAGTAGGCCTGCCATTCATGTAATGCTTTAATTTGATGAGCGATGCTGTTCGTTGGATTTGGGACAATGGTACCATATGCCGAGGCTGTACTCACATGTATTCCTGGGTTATAAATTGCGATAAACAAGCCGGAAAGATTTACATTCATCGGATGCAGTTGTTCTCCCCTACCTGTAGCCAATGCCGGCTGATTGGCAATAAAAAAGGGGCAATCACTTCCTAATTCTGCAGCTAAATGTTCTAAGGTTTCGGTAGGCAACCCTAAATCAAACCATTCATTCAAACCCTTTAAGGTAAATGCTGCATCTGAAGATCCGCCACCTAACCCCGCGCCAATCGGAATCTGCTTTCGCAAATGAATAGCCACCGGCCCAATACCATACTTGTTTTTCATAAGCATGTATGCACGTTCAACCAATCCCAAGCTTCCATCTGAAGGAATATCGATGCCTGTTTGTTTGTATGAGAACTCTGTCGATACACTCAGTTCAATAATATCGTGAATAGGAACGGGAATCATAATCGATTCTATATCGTGAAAACCGTCTTCGCGCTTTCGAAGAATTCGCAATCCGAGGTTTATTTTTGCATTTGGGAACAGTATCATTTAGTACAAAAATACAAGAACGCATTAAAATTTTTACTTTTGTCTCAACAAGTAAATCAAACATGAGTACATATCTAGATTTTGAAGCCCCGTTACAAGCGTTACAAGAACAAATCTTGCAAACGGAACAGATTGGAATTTCCACCGAAGTGGACATGTCCGATAACATAGCGGCATTAAAGCAGAAATATACAGAGACTGCTCAGACCTTATTCTCTACCCTATCGCCTTGGCAACGGGTTCAGTTGTCACGGCATCCTGACCGTCCGTACACCTTAGCCTATATTAACGCCATTACCGACAATGATTTTCTTGAATTGCATGGGGATCGTGGAGTAAAAGATGATAAGGCTATGGTTGGTGGCTTTGGATCAATTAATGGTAAATCCGTTATGTTTATTGGTCAACAAAAAGGCATCAATACTAAAATGCGTCAATACAGAAACTTCGGGATGCCGAATCCTGAAGGGTATCGCAAGGCCTTGCGTTTGATGAAACTTGCTGAGAAATTCAATAAACCCATCGTTACCTTTATTGATACACCGGGTGCATTCCCAGGGCTTGAGGCAGAGGAGCGCGGACAAGGGGAAGCCATTGCGAGAAACATCTACGAAATGATGCGCTTAACTGTACCTGTAATTTGCATTATTATCGGGGAAGGGGCATCAGGTGGTGCCTTAGGAATTGGCGTTGGTGATAAAGTAGTTATGCTAGAAAATACGTGGTATTCTGTTATTTCTCCTGAGAGTTGTTCGTCGATCTTATGGCGTTCATGGGAGCACAAAGAACAAGCGGCCAGTGCACTTAAGCTAACTCCAAGGGACATGCAAGGTTTTGGGCTGGTCGATGACGTCATTAAAGAACCTGTTGATGGCGCACATCGAAATCACGAGGCCATATTTGGCGAAGTTAAATCCAATATCCTTGCCTACCTTAAGGAACTTGAGCCCATGCATCCATCCGACCGAATCACCAAAAGAATTGAGAAATTCAACCAAATGGGAGTTTGGAAATAAGCGCTAGATTGAATGTCTGAATCGCTTTTTACTCCAATTGCTTATCTAAAAGGAATAGGTCCTCAAAAGGCAGAATTACTTAAAAAGGAACTTCAGATAGAAACCTATTGGGATTTATTAAATCATTTTCCATTTAGATATATCAATCGCTCACAAATCCATCAATGCGCGCAACTTCATTTGGTAGACGGGTATGTTCAATTAGAAGGGTATATTGATCAAGTGCAAGAACTGGGTGGTGGGCGTGCAAAACGCTTACAATGTCGTTTCACCGACGATACGGCAAGTATTCAACTCATTTGGTTTCAAGGGTGGAAATGGATTAAATCCGGACTAATTCCAGGGAAAAAATACCGGGTATTTGGCAAACCGCGATTAAACGGAAATTATTGGAGCATCGCGCATCCAGAAATGGCCCCTACGGATGAGTCGAGCTCTGTTGGTTTTCAACCCATTTATCCGAGTACAGAAAAATTAAGTGCCAAGGGCCTACATACCAGAGGTATTGAAAAAGTAATCCATGGCTTACTTGAACGGATTTCACTTTCAAATATTCCAGACCGGCTTCCTGAATCCATTCGGAAAGAAATGCAATTAATAGATATTGCTACAGCCTATGCCTACTTGCATCAACCCGCCACAGAACAGGAATATATGCAAGCAAAAAAACGCTTTGTTTTTGAAGAATTATTCATGCTGCAACTTGAAATGATTTTAAGAAAAGGGGTTCGGAAACGCACAGAAAAAGGCTTTGTATTTTCGAAATCCGGGGATATTTTATCCAACTTTTACCACCATAAATTACCATTCGACTTAACGGAGGCACAAAAAAGGGTAATTCGGGAAATCAGGAAAGACATGCAAACGGGACAACATATGAACCGATTGCTTCAAGGGGATGTAGGGTCTGGAAAGACCTTAGTAGCTTTAATTACGATGTTAATCGCACAAGGAAATGGATTTCAATCCGCTTTACTTGCACCTACAGAAATTTTATCTGCCCAACATTATGAAACAATCGTCAGTTTTCTATCAGATTTACCCATTCGCTGTGCCCTACTCACCGGGTCGGTAAAACGTGCGCAACGAAAACCCTTGCTTGAAGCATTAGCGAATGGAGAAATTGACATTTTAATTGGAACCCACGCTTTGTTGGAGGATGAAGTGATTTTTAAGAATTTAGGGCTGGTGGTGATCGATGAGCAGCACCGATTTGGTGTAGCCCAACGTGCAAAGATGAGAAAGAAAAATACCATGGCACCACATGTCTTAGTAATGACCGCTACGCCAATTCCTAGGACGCTTGCTATGACCTTTTATGGCGATTTAGATGTTTCCGTAATTGATGAACTACCACCGGGAAGAAAGCCCATCCAAACCATTCATCGCTTTGATACGCATCGCTTACAGCTGTTCAACTTTATGCGAGAGCAAATTGGCTTAGGTAGACAAATTTATGTGGTTTACCCGCTTATTGATGACAGTGAAACCTTAGATTTCAAGAGTTTATCAGACGGCTTTGAAGCCATATCACGTGCATTCCCATTACCTGAATATCAAGTAAGTATCGTGCACGGAAAACTCAAGCCAGAAGTCAAGGAATATGAAATGAAGCGCTTTGTTAATGGGGTAACAAACATCATGGTCGCCACCACGGTCATTGAAGTTGGGGTAAATGTCCCAAATGCTACCGTAATGGTCATTGAAAGTGCCCAGCGATTTGGTTTGTCGCAATTGCATCAGTTACGCGGTCGTGTAGGACGTGGAGGAGAAAAATCTTATTGTATTCTTATGACCAACTATGAGTTATCTAAAGAGGCTAAAAAGCGGATGGAAACCATGGTTGAAACCACAGATGGATTTAAAATTGCGGAAGTAGACTTAAGTTTAAGAGGTCCTGGTGATATTTTAGGAACGCAGCAAAGTGGTGCATTAAATTTAAAAATGGCCGACCTTTCAAGGGACCAACACGTGGTAACGGTAGCAAGAGAGGCTGCGCTTCGTATCTATGAGCAAGACCCAAGCCTAACGGACCCAATGCATTTAACCTTAAGAAATTACATGTTGACCTTGTTCAAAAACAAGCCTCAATGGGATAAAATTGCATAAAAAAAATCCCGCCGAAGCGGGATTTAATATCTGAAAGAGTTGCGTCTTACGCTTGATTCTCTTCGGTTAATTTTTCGTAAACTTCTTTCGAACCGACAATCATATTTTGGAAATGACGTACTCCCGTACCTGCTGGAATCAAATGCCCAACAATTACATTTTCTTTCAATCCAAGGAGGTGATCCTCTTTACCTGAAATCGCTGCTTCGTTAAGTACTTTCGTAGTTTCCTGGAAGGAAGCTGCTGAAATAAACGACTGAGTTTGAAGCGACGCTCTGGTGATCCCTTGAAGAAGTGGTGTAGAAGTAGCTGGTTCAGCCTCACGAGCCTCAATTAGCTGTTTATCTTCACGCTTCAATCTAGAGTTTTCATCACGTAATTTACGTACAGAAATCAACTGACCTTTTTCTACTTCGGTAGAATCTCCTGCATCTCTGATGAACATCATACCATAAAGTTGGTCATTCGCTTCCATGATATCCGCTTTATGAATTGATTGTCCTTCAAGGAAACGTGTATCTCCTGGATCAACAATCTCTGCTTTAAGCATCATTTGACGAACGATTACTTCAAAATGTTTATCGTTAATTTTCACCCCTTGAAGTCGGTAAACCTCTTGGATTTCATTTACGATGTACTCTTGAACTTTAGTTGGTCCTTCAATATTTAGGATATCATTCGGTGTAATTGCACCATCAGATAGTGGTTGACCTGCACGAACGAAATCGTTCTGCTGTACCAAGATATGCTTCGCAAGTGGAACAAGGTATTTACGCACCTCACCTAACTTGGAAGTAATAATGATCTCACGGTTACCACGCTTGATTGTACCGTATGCTGCAGTACCATCAATTTCGGAAACAACTGCTGGGTTCGATGGGTTACGCGCTTCGAAAAGCTCCGTTACACGCGGTAAACCTCCTGTAATATCCCCTGACTTACCAGAAGAACGTGGGATTTTCACCAAGGTAACCCCTGCATCAACTAAGTCACCTGCATCAACATTTAAGTGGGCGCTTACCGGAAGTGAATATTCTCTTAATACCTCACCAGATTTAGCATCTACGATATGAATTGCAGGACTTTTCTTTTTATCACGAGACTCGATAATCACCTTTCGGTTGTATCCAGTTTGCTCATCCATTTCTTCACGGTATGTAATACCTGCTTCCATGAAATCAAACTTAACCTTACCTTTTACTTCGGTAATAATCAAGGCATTATATGGATCCCATTTACAGATTACATCTCCTTTCTTCACTTTAGTTTTATCCTCGACCATTAAATCAGAACCGTAAGGAATATTGGCATTCATGATAACAATACCTGTTTTCTCATCGATGATTCTCATTTCACCTGAACGACCAACAACAATTGTTTTCTCTGTTCCTTCAGGTCCTTTGTGGTCAATAGTTCGCAACTCTTCAAATTCGATGCGACCAGAAACTTTTGCTTTGATGTCAGAGCTATCTGCAATGTTAGAGGCTGTACCCCCAACGTGGAACGTTCTTAAAGTCAACTGTGTACCTGGTTCACCAATGGACTGTGCGGCAATAACACCTACAGCATCTCCTATCTGTGCCGGTCTGTGCGTTGCAAGATTTCGTCCATAACATTTTGAACAAACTCCTTTACGCATTTCACAGGTCAATACAGAACGAATTTCTACATCATCAATTCCTGCTATCTCTATTTCCCTAGCAACATTTTCTGTGATTAATGCACCACTCTCTACAATTAAGCGATCAGATTCTGGATAGTACACATCATGAACAGATGTTCTTCCTAAAATACGATCGTATAATGGCTCAACAACTTCATCATTCTTACGTAATGCAGAAGCTACAATACCGCGAAGGGTACCACAATCTTCTGAATTAATTACCACATCCTGAGCAACATCCACTAAACGACGCGTTAAGTAACCCGCATCCGCAGTTTTAAGGGCGGTATCCGCTAATCCTTTACGTGCACCGTGGGTAGAAATAAAGTACTCAAGAATTGATAAACCTTCTTTAAAGTTGGAAAGAATTGGATTTTCAATAATTTCCTGAACGGAGGCACCAGATTTCTGTGGTTTAGCCATCAATCCACGCATTCCTGAAAGCTGACGAATCTGCTCTTTAGAACCCCGTGCACCAGAATCAAACATCATGTAAATGGAATTGAATCCTTGACGGTCCGTTTTAAGCTGATCCATTAGGGTAGCTGTCAAACGTGAATTGGTATGTGTCCAAATATCAATAATCTGGTTATAACGCTCATTGTTTGTGATTAATCCCATGTTATAGCTAGCCATAACCTCGGTAACCTCTTGTTCTGCTTTTGCAACCAACACTTCTTTTTCCTTCGGAATGATAATATCATCCAAATTAAAGGATAAACCTCCTTTGAAGGCCATATGGTACCCTAAGGTTTTGATATCATCCAAGAATTGGGCTGTACGGCTTGTACCAGAAATTTTAAGTACTTCACCGATAATATCTCTTAAGGCCTTTTTAGTTAAGACATCATTGATATAACCAACTTCACGCGGAACGTTCTCGTTAAATAATACACGTCCACAAGTAGTATCGATCATTGTTAATGCCGGCTCACCTTGTTCATTTAGATCATACGTTTTAACCTTAATGGTTGCATGTAGGTCTAACTGGCGCTCGTTGTATGCAATGATTACTTCTTCTGGAGAATAGAAAATTTTCCCTTCACCTTTCACTTTATCCGTTTCCGTTGAAACTTTACCTTTTGTGATATAGTAAAGTCCAAGTACCATGTCTTGAGATGGTACCGCGATAGGCGCACCATTCGCAGGATTCAAGATATTGTGAGAGGCAAGCATCAACAACTGTGCTTCCAAAATCGCAGCATTTCCTAATGGTAAATGCACCGCCATTTGGTCACCATCGAAATCCGCGTTAAAGGCCGTAGTTACCAATGGGTGAAGGCGAATTGCTTTTCCTTCAATCAATTTTGGTTGAAATGCTTGAATACCTAAACGGTGAAGCGTAGGGGCACGGTTAAGTAATACCGGGTGACCTTTCAATACATTCTCTAGAATATCCCAAACAACTGGTTCTTTTCGGTCTACAATTTTCTTTGCAGATTTAACAGTTTTCACAATACCACGCTCGATCATTTTTCGAATGATGAATGGTTTATATAGTTCTGCTGCCATGTCTTTTGGAATACCGCACTCATGCAGTTTCAAATCTGGACCAACAACAATTACGGAACGTGCCGAATAATCTACACGTTTTCCTAAGAGGTTTTGACGGAATCGACCTTGCTTACCTTTTAAGGAGTCAGAAAGTGACTTAAGGGCACGATTCGATTCAGTTTTAACTGCACTCGACTTACGTGAATTATCAAATAACGAATCAACCGCTTCTTGAAGCATACGTTTTTCGTTACGCAAAATCACCTCAGGTGCTTTAATTTCTATCAAACGCTTCAGACGGTTATTACGAATAATAACGCGACGATAAAGGTCGTTCAAATCCGAGGTAGCAAAGCGACCACCATCAAGAGGAACTAATGGACGTAATTCTGGTGGAATCACAGGCACCACCTTAACAATCATCCATTCAGGACGGTTGTCAATGCGTGTCTGAGAGTCTTTCATAGCCTCAACAACTTGTAAACGCTTAAGTGCTTCATTCTTACGTTGAACCGATGTTTCTTCATCAGCAGCTGCACGTAATTCGTTGGATAAGGAAACCAGATTTAAATCTCTCAACAAATCATAAAGTGCTTCAGCACCCATTTTTGCGATAAATTTGTTTGGATCCGTGTCATCTAAGAAATGGTTGTCTTTAAGTGCTGGATTATCGATAATATCTAAATAATCTTCTTCTGTTAAGAAGTCATATTTCTTTAAACCTAGACCTTCCATTTCAGCGGTAACACCCGCTTGAATAACGACATAACGCTCGTAGTAAATGATTTGATCAAGTTTCTTAGTTGGAAGGCCAAGTAGGTAACCAATTTTATTTGGTAACGAACGGAAATACCAGATGTGTGCTACAGGAACAACTAAAGAAATATGGCCCATACGTTCACGACGAACCTTTTTCTCCGTTACCTCTACACCACAACGGTCACAAACAATTCCTTTATATCGAATACGCTTGTATTTCCCACAATGACATTCATAATCCTTAACTGGTCCGAAAATACGCTCACAGAACAAGCCATCGCGTTCTGGTTTGTAGGTACGATAATTAATCGTTTCCGGTTTAAGGACTTCTCCACTAGATTGCTCCAAAATCAACTCAGGCGAAGCCAAAGAGATGGTGATTTTATTGAAGCTATTTTGTTTTTTTGGTGTTTCTTTCTTAAAAG
This sequence comes from Crocinitomicaceae bacterium, assembly GCA_044347515.1. GTDB lineage: Bacteria > Bacteroidota > Bacteroidia > Flavobacteriales_D > Crocinitomicaceae > UBA952. The sequence goes on from JBIKUO010000013.1 coordinate 22,649, forward strand.
CCATTTTGTACGCTTTAACAATTTTTTAATTAATCCATACTAACATTAAGGCACAGTCCTTTCAATTCATGTAACAATACATTGAATGATTCAGGAATACCTGGTTCAGGAATGTTATCTCCTTTAACGATAGCTTCGTACGCTTTTGCACGACCCATTACATCATCGGATTTAACGGTTAACAACTCTTGAAGAATATTTGCAGCTCCAAAGGCTTCGATTGCCCAAACCTCCATCTCTCCAAAACGCTGACCTCCGAACTGTGCTTTACCACCAAGCGGCTGCTGCGTAATAAGCGAGTATGGTCCGATTGAACGAGCGTGCATTTTATCATCTACCATGTGAGATAATTTCAGCATGTAAATTACCCCAACAGTTGCTGGTTGATCGAAACGCTCTCCAGTTCCACCATCGTACAAGTAGGTTTTTCCTGACTTCGGAACTCCTGCTTTAACTGTCCACTCATCGATTTCCGAAGGATGTGCACCGTCAAAAATTGGCGTAGCAAACTTAATTCCAAGTTTTTCTCCGGCCCAACCTAATACTGTTTCATAGATCTGACCCAAGTTCATACGTGAAGGTACCCCAAGTGGGTTCAACACGATATCAACTGGCGTTCCATCTTCTAGGAACGGCATATCTTCTTGACGAACGATATTGGCAACGATTCCTTTGTTACCGTGACGTCCTGCCATCTTATCTCCAACACGAAGTTTACGTTTTTTAGCAACATAAACCTTAGCCAATTTCACAATTCCTGCTGGCAATTCATCACCCACAGAAATATGGAATTTTTTACGTTTGTAGTTACCCAATAAATCATTCGCCTTGATGCTGAAGTTATGGATTACTCGGCTAATCATTTGATTGATTTTCTCATCAGCAGTCCAGTTTAATGGATTGATAATGGTATAATCTAATGTCATTAAGCCTTTCGCTGTAAACTTAGTCCCTTTCTTAATTAACTCTTCTCTAAAGTTATTGAATACCCCTGCAGATTTATTTTCTCCTAAGATGGTCATCAACTTCTCAGTTAATTTTTCTTTCAGGTCATTGTACTCTTTTTGGTATTCCATATCCAAGGTTTCCAAAATCGGCTTGTCTTGTGATTTGGACTTACGGTCCTTAACCGCGCGAGAGAACAATTTCTTTTGAATAACAGTACCACGAAGTGATGGACCAGCTTTCAACGATGCATCTTTTACATCTCCTGCTTTGTCACCGAAGATTGCACGTAGCAATTTCTCTTCTGGTGATGGATCCGTCTCTCCTTTTGGTGTGATTTTTCCGATAAGGATATCTCCTTCTTTAATCTCAGCACCAATTCGAATTAATCCGTTTTCATCTAGATCTTTTGTTGCTTCTTCACTTACATTTGGAATATCAGAAGTTAATTCTTCCATTCCACGCTTTGTATCACGAACCTCTAAGGAGTATTCGTCAATGTGAATTGACGTAAAGATATCGTCACGAACAATCTTCTCAGAAATCACAATCGCATCCTCGAAGTTATACCCTTTCCATGGCATGAACGCCACTTTTAAGTTTTGTCCAAGTGCTAATTCTCCACTTTCTGTAGCATAACCTTCACATAAAACCTGACCTTTAGAAACGCGGTCTCCTTTCGCTACAATTGGCTTAAGGTTCATACACGTACTTTGGTTCGTTTTAGCGTATTTAGTTAAGGAATAACGTTTAACCTCGCTGTCAAAAGAAACCAATTTATCTTCATCGTTCCAATCGTAACGAATAACGATTTCGTTTGCATCAACATATTCTACTACCCCATCCCCTTCTGCATTAACTAATACACGAGAATCACGAGCAACAAGCTCTTCGATTCCTGTACCTACAATTGGTGAATGTGGTTTTAATAATGGCACTGCTTGACGTTGCATGTTAGATCCCATCAGGGCACGGTTGGCATCATCATGCTCCAAGAATGGAATTGAAGAGGCCGCAATCGAAGCAATTTGATTTGCTCCAACATCCATGAGGTGTAATTCCTTCGGATTAACCACTGGGAAGTCACCTTCGTAACGTGCTTTTACTGTATCTGTAAGGAAATTACCTTTATTATCTACTTTTGCGTTTGCTTGAGCAATGATTTTTCCATCTTCTTCTTCAGCCGCCAAGTAAATTGGTTCTTCTGTGAAAACCATTTTACCGTTATCAATTTTACGGTAAGGCGTTTCAATGAAACCAAGCTTATTTACTTTCGCGAAAACACAAAGCGAAGAAATCAAACCAATGTTTGGTCCTTCCGGTGTTTCGATGGTACAAAGTCTTCCGTAGTGCGTGTAGTGAACGTCACGTACCTCAAATCCTGCACGCTCTCTTGATAGACCGCCAGGTCCGAGGGCTGAAAGTCGACGTTTGTGCGTTACCTCGGCCAATGGATTTGTTTGGTCCATAAACTGAGAAAGCTGATTCGTTCCAAAGAATGAATTAATGACAGAACTTAAGGTTTTAGCATTAATCAAATCGATTGGAGTAAATACCTCATTATCACGAACATTCATACGCTCTCTGATGGTACGCGCCATACGCGCTAAACCAACACCGAACTGAGAGTATAATTGCTCACCAACCGTTCTTACACGACGGTTAGAAAGGTGATCGATATCATCAACATCTGCTTTTGAGTTAATCAACTCAATCAAATACTTAACGATTTCGATAATGTCTTGCTTCGTTAAAACACGAGACGTTTCATCTGCACCGATTTTCAACTTTTTGTTAATTCGGTAACGACCAACTTCTCCTAGATCATAGCGTGTATCAGAGAAGAATAACTTTTCAAAAACACCTTTTGCTGTTTCGAAATCTGGCGCATCAGCATTACGTAACTGACGGTAGATATATTCAATCGCTTCTTTTTCAGAGTTGGTTGGATCTTTCTGAAGTGTATTGTAAATGATGGTATAGTCAATTGCGTTTGCATTCTCCTTGTGTAGGATTAATGATTTCGCACCTGAATCTAGGATATCGTCTAAATGTTCCTCTTTAATCTCCAATTCACGCTCAAGGATTACCTCATTACGCTCGATAGAAACCACTTCTCCGGTATCTTCATCCACGAAATCTTCAATCCAAGTTTTTAGAACACGTGCAGCAAGTCTACGACCCACTAATTTTTTCATTCCAGCTTTCGTGATTTTTACTTCATCTGCTAAGCCAAAAATCTCAAGAATGTCACGGTCTGTTTCATACCCCATTGCGCGGAACAAGGTAGTTAACGGTAATTTTTTCTTACGGTCAATGTAAGCATACATGATGCTGTTTATATCTGTAGCGAATTCCATCCAAGAACCTTTGAATGGGATAATTCGAGCAGAATACAATTTAGTTCCATTGGCGTGACGAGATTGTCCAAAGAACACGCCTGGTGAACGGTGCAACTGAGAAACGATTACTCGTTCCGCGCCATTCACTACAAAAGAACCTTTTGGGGTCATATACGGAATTGTACCTAAATACACATCCTGCACGATGGTTTCGAAATCCTCATGCTCAGGGTCGGTACAATATAATTTCAATTTAGCTTTGAGTGGAACGCTGTATGTTAATCCACGTTCGATACACTCTTCAATCGAATACCTTGGGGGATCGATGAAATAATCCAAAAACTCGAGTACGAATTGATTTCGTGTGTCGGTGATTGGGAAATTTTCTGCGAAAACTTTGAAAAGGCCTTCGCTTTCTCTGTTTTCAGGTGTTGTTTCAAGCTGAAAGAATTCTTGAAACGATTTCAATTGAACCTCCAAAAAATCGGGATACTCAAAGGTATTTTTACTGGAGGCAAAATTAATTCGGGTTGAATTATTTTTTGTTGCCAAGGCTATTAATTTATAAAATTTAGAAAATGCACTTTACAAAAACAGGACAAGGCACCCGAAAAATCGGTTGCCTGTCCTGTGAATTCCGTCTGAAATTACTTAATCTCAACTTCGGCACCAGCCTCTTCAAGAGACTTTTTAAGGCCTTCCGCTTCGTCTTTAGAAACTGCTTCTTTCAAGGTAGCAGGAGCTCCATCAACTAAGTCTTTAGACTCTTTCAATCCGTTTCCTGTAAGTTCTTTCACAAGTTTAACTACAGCAAGTTTGTTCGGACCGCTTGCTTTAAGGATCACATTAAATTCTGTTTGTTCCTCAACAGCAGCAGCTTCGGCACCGCCTCCACCACCTGCCATCATTACAGGCGCAGCAGCAGCTGGTTCGATTCCGTATTCATCTTTAAGGATTGCAGCTAACTCATTTACTTCTTTTACAGTAAGGTTAACTAGGGTTTCTGCGATTTGCTTTAATTCAGCCATTTTATTTGTTTTTAAATAAGGTTAATAAACTATCTTTCTTCGAGGGTTTTTAAAATACCCGCGATTTTACCGCCTGCACCTTTAAGGCCAGACAACACATTCTTAGCAGGACTTTGAAGTAATCCAACAATTTCTCCAATCAATTCTTCTTTAGATTTCATGGACTCAAGCGTTACCAATTGATTATCCCCAACAAAGATTGCTTCTTCAATGTAAGCGCCTTTAAGGATAGGTTTTTGGTTTTTCTTACGAAATTCTTGAATCAAGCGCGCTGGAGCGTTTGCTTCTTGGCTAATCATGATTGAGGTAGAACCTTTCAATAAGGTTGTTAACTCACCATAATTCTTCCCTTCTACACGATCCATTGCTTTCTTCAACAAGGTGTTTTTAACGACCTTTAAAGAAATGTTAGATTGAAAACATCTTCTTCTTAGGTTGTTTACAGTCTCAACTGTTAAGTCAGCGGTATCTGTTAAATAAAGGATGGTTGCAGCGGACAATTCAGCGGCCAAATCGTCAATGTATTGTGCTTTTTCTTCTCTGTTCATGTTAAAAATATTAAGCAGTTACTGATTTGGTATCGATTTGAATTCCGGCGCTCATTGTAGAGCTTAGTGCTATGCTTTTAATGTAAGTACCTTTTGCAGCAGACGGTTTCAATTTGATAAGTGCTTGAATTAATTCGTTCGCGTTTTCTTTCAACATTGAACCATTAAAACTTACTTTACCAACTGCAGAGTGTATAATTCCGTATTTGTCAACTTTAAAGTCGATTTTACCGGCTTTTACTTCTGCTACCGCTTTTGCTACATCAAGTGTTACAGTACCTGTTTTTGGATTCGGCATTAATCCTCGTGGACCTAAAATTCGTCCGAGGGCTCCTACTTTACCCATAACAGATGGCATGGTGATAATTACATCAACATCGGTCCAACCGCCCTTGATTTTAGCGATGTAGTCGTCTAATCCAACGTGATCTGCACCTGCAGCTTTAGCTTCCGCTTCCTTATCTGGAGTACACAATACGAGAACTCGCATGTCTTTTCCAGTTCCGTGTGGAAGTGCTACTGTACCACGAACCATTTGATTAGCCTTTCTAGGATCAACGCCTAAACGCACTGCGATATCCACTGATGCATCAAATTTAGTTGTAGAGATTGCTTTAACTAATTCGCAAGCTTCTACTAGTGAGTATGCTTTGCCTAAATCAACTTTAGACAAAATTTCCTTTCTCTTTTTTGAAATTCTTTTCATGTCTTCTTGATTTATTTAGTTTTTGGAGCAGATCCTCCTTTTACAACTACACCCATACTTCGTGCTGTACCAGCCACCATTGACATTGCTGAGTCAACCGTAAAACAGTTCAAATCAGGAAGTTTATCTTCTGCGATGGTACGAATTTGATCCCATGAGATGGTTCCCACTTTGGACTTATTCGGTTCAGCAGAACCCTTCTTAATTTTTGTTTGTTCAACGATTTGTACAGCTGCAGGTGCTGTTTTTAACACGAATTCGAATGACTTATCTGCATATACAGTGATTACCACTGGAACCACTTTTCCGGGTTTATCCTGAGTTCGGGCATTAAACTGCTTACAAAACTCCATGATATTTACCCCTTTGGCACCTAGTGCCGGACCGATTGGGGGCGAAGGATTCGCCGCACCGCCTTTGATTTGCAATTTAATCAAAGCTGCTACTTCTTTAGCCATTTATTCACAATTTATGTAGTCAAACATAAGTACTCACGGGAAGCTTTGTTCGTTTTCCTTACTCCTACGGTTAATACACAATTAAACCTCTTTTTCAACTTGCATATAGCTCAGCTCTAGCAAGTTTTTTCTACCAAATATTTTAACCATTACTTTCAGTTTCTTCTTCTCTTCATTGATTTCATCAACTACACCACTGAAATTATTGAATGGACCGTCTATTACCTTAACATTCTCACCAACAACAAAAGGAATTCTTACTTCTTCTTCGTTCTCGGCTAACTCATCAACTTTACCTAAAATTCGATTCACCTCAGAAAGTCTCATCGGAACCGGAGCTCCTCCTTTCTCGGAACCTAAAAATCCAATTACATTTGGAATGCCTTTAATAACGTGAGGTACTTCACCAATTAACGCTGCCTCAATAAGTACATATCCGGGAAGATAAGCTTTCTCTTTATTCACTTTTTTACCGTTGCGAATTTGAAAAACTTTTTCTGTTGGAATTAAAACTTGGGCTACGTAATCGTTTAATTTATGACGTGAGATCTCCAACTCAAGAAGTTCTTTCACTTTCTTCTCCTTTCCGCTCACTGCGCGAACCACGTACCATCTTTTGGAAATGTCTGACATGTATATCGTCGATTAATTAATAGATAAAACCTAATAAACCTCTCCAAGCATCACCTGGTTTACCAGTAATTCCAAACGCGAAATCCATTCCGAAAATGACCGCTGAGAAAAGAATCACCGATATAAGGACAATGATTGTATTGTTTTGAAGTTCCTTCCAGGTTGGCCAAGTTACATTATGCACCATTTCGGAATACGTCTCAAGAAAATAGGTTCTAACTTTTTGAAACACAGTGTTTAAATTTATTTGCACGGGCGGTAGGATTCGAACCCACGACCAATGGTTTTGGAGACCACTACTCTACCAGCTGAGCTACACCCGTTTAAAAAGGGGAGTAGAATCCACTCCCCTTTTAAAACATATTAATAACTCAAATAATTATCCAATGATCTCAGTTACCTGACCCGCACCTACGGTACGACCTCCTTCACGAATCGCGAATCGAAGACCTTTATCCATAGCTACTGGCACGATCAACTTAACATTAATTGATACGTTATCACCAGGCATAACCATTTCACGACCATCCGTAAGGCTAATTTCACCAGTTACGTCTGTTGTACGGAAATAGAACTGAGGACGGTATTTGTTGTGGAACGGCGTGTGACGTCCACCTTCTTCTTTTTTCAATACATAGATTTCAGCTTTGAAATCTTGGTGTGGTTTAGTTGAACCTGGCTTACAGATAACCATTCCTCGTTTGATTTGAGATTTCTCAATACCACGAAGTAATAATCCAACGTTATCACCAGCTTCACCACGGTCAAGGATCTTACGGAACATCTCAACACCTGTTACAGTAGAAGATAGTTTCGCGTCACCCATTCCAAGGATATCAACTGACTCACCTGAGTTAATTACACCAGTTTCGATACGACCAGTTGCAACAGTACCACGACCAGTAATCGTAAATACATCTTCGATTGGCATCAAGAATGGCTTATCAACATCACGTGGAGGTAATTGAATGTAAGAATCAACTGCATCCATCAATTCCTCAACAGTAGCAACCCACTTCGGCTCTCCGTTCAACGCACCAAGTGCAGAACCTTTGATTACCGGTGCATTGTCACCATCATATTTATAGAAAGAAAGTAATTCACGAATTTCCATCTCAACTAACTCAAGAAGTTCTTCGTCATCTACCATGTCTACTTTGTTCATGAAAACAACCATCGCAGGTACACCTACTTGACGACCAAGAAGGATGTGCTCACGAGTTTGAGGCATCGGACCATCTGTTGCAGCAACTACTAAAATAGCACCGTCCATCTGAGCAGCACCTGTAACCATGTTCTTTACGTAATCCGCGTGACCTGGACAGTCAACGTGCGCGTAGTGACGGTTAGCAGTTTCATACTCAATGTGAGAGGTGTTAATTGTAATCCCTCTTTCTTTCTCTTCAGGAGCGTTGTCAATTGAAGAGAAGTCGCGCATTTGCGCAAGACCTTTTGACGCCAATACGCTGGAAATTGCAGCAGTAAGCGTAGTTTTACCGTGGTCAACGTGTCCAATGGTTCCAATGTTCACGTGTGGTTTCGAACGATCGAAATTTTCCTTAGCCATTTTACTTTATTTATTACTAGTTAATACTCTATTTTTAACATGATTCCTAACCTAGGAATCAATCTTTTTCATTGAGCCAATGACGAGATTTGAACTCGTGACCTCTTCCTTACCAAGGAAGCGCTCTACCCCTGAGCTACACCGGCACGCAGTTGAGCGGGAGACGAGGGTCGAACTCGCGACATTCAGCTTGGAAGGCTGACGCTCTACCAACTGAGCTACTCCCGCTTATAATTTGCAGTTTCTGTGGGGAGAGCAGGATTCGAACCTGCGAAGGTATGAACCAACAGATTTACAGTCTGTCCTCGTTGGCCGCTTGAGTATCTCCCCAACAATTTTGAGCCGATGGAGGGATTCGAACCCCCGACCAGCTGATTACAAATCAGCTGCTCTGGCCAACTGAGCTACATCGGCAATTATTGGTAATCATGAAATAAAGAACATTCCCGTTAAAATTCGGATTGCAAATGTACAAACCTTTTTTTTATTGAAAAAATTTTTCATCATTTTTTTGAGTTTTATTCACTTTCAAATGAGTTTGCGTTCCGTTTCATACCTTTACCACCATCAACATGAAGACTATTATTGTTTGTGTAACGTCAGATTTAGCCACCGATAATCGGATTTTACGCCATTGTGAGCTCATGCATCAGATGGGTTTTAAGGTGCATTTAATTGGAAGGATACTTCCGTGGAGCCCAGCCATGCCGGTACTTCCCTACCCTGTTCATCGTGTAAAACTCCCATTTCTAAAAGGACCTCTTTTCTATCTAAGCTATCAATGCTGGCTTTTCTTCTATTTACTGTTTAGAAAAGCAGATATAATTTGGGCAAATGACCTCGATACTGTCTTACCGAGTTTTATGATCAGCAAGTTGCGTGGCCTAGACTACATCGTGGATTCTCATGAACTCTTTACAGAAGTACCAGAACTCAGTAAGGCTCCAATAAAAAAGTCCATCTGGAAGTTCATTGAAAAACACCTTGCAGTAAAGGCTAATATATTTATCACGGTAAATCAATCGTTAGCTAGAATCTTTCATGAAACATACGGAATCAATCCAAAAGTCGTACGCAATGTTCCTAAACAGGTTGATATTCCCCCCGCTCATTTAAGAAACAAAATAAGCATTCCCGAAGGCGACCTTGTGGTTGTAATTCAGGGTTCAGGGATTAACAAAGGAAGAGGCTTAGATGAAACGATTGAAGCTATAAACGGATTAAGCAATGTGAGTTTATTAGTAATCGGTGGTGGTGATGCAATTGATGAGGCAAAACAAAAAACGATCGCCCTTGGAATTCAAGCAAAGGTTCATTTTATTGCGCGTGTTCCCTATCTCGAAATGATGCAATACACGCAAATGGGAGCAATTGGGCTTGCCTACGACGCAGATCCCTGTTTGAATTTTTATTACGCGCTGCCAAATAAAATTTTTGATTATTTCCACGCAGGTATCGCCGTAATAAGCGGTCCTCAACCTGAAATTTCAGGCTTAGTATCTACCTATAAATGTGGGTATCTGATGAAGCAAATTTCTCCAGAATCAATTCGTTGGGCGATTGCTTTTTATCAAAAACATCCAGAACTACTTGCTACACACCAACGAAATTCCAAGAAAGCTTCACGAACAGAGCATTGGGACCTAGAAAAAAAGGCACTTGAATCCATCCTTCAAGGCTTATGATGTCTGACGCCCAATATGCGATTCAGTTGGAATAATTTAAAACAATCAAAAGCAAAAACAATCGCGAATGAACGCCCTGATTTAAGTCGTTTATACAATATGGGCATACAAACGAAGGCTGTCAACCTCAGCAATATCAATAAATAATATTTTTTAAGCTTAGCATATACCGTGAGCAACTTTACGTGAGCAATAAAAGCCTCTCGATCTGACGCAAATTCAATACACTTGGAAAGGTTACGAATAGCCTCCTCAGTCTTGGCTAAAAAAGCCTCATTTGTATCTAGCAATGCATTTCTTACTGGATTATCCAGGTGATGCGTATTATACCCATTAATATGCAGCTCAAATCCGAATAAGGTGTCTTCATGGCCATAGCCTGTTAGCTGTTCATTGAAGGAAACCTTTTCAAATACTGACCTACGAATAAGAACATTGTTGGTTTTAAATCCCCCCCCATTACGATTGCGTTCTTCCAGGGTTTTACTTTCTCGTTTTGTACTGACTTTCCATCGTAAAAAGTGGGAAGAAGGGGGTGGGTCTGCTTGATAAATACTCCCCCCATAGCTTACGGCAATTGAAGGATTTTGAGCAATTTCTATCCAACTCGAAATAAAGTCAGATGAAATAACTTCCGAATCCCCGTCTAAAAATAAGATCGCTTGGCCTTGCGCTGCCTGAACCAATAAGTTTCTTGTACGTGACCTTCCAAGATTGTTTGAATTACGAAGCACACGTACATTTGGGAATTCCGATGGATTAGTTAAAATAGGAGAAGGTGAACAATCGTCGCAAACAACAATTTCAGCTTCACCCGAAAAAGATTCTAGCTGATTTTGTAATGCACGGAGTAGGGCATCCACATTACAGTGATAGGCTGGAATGCAAATGCTGAGCATTATGCCATGGTATTCGGCGTGCCAAAATGCATTGGAGGCATTCCAGCTTGGGGCTCCTCGATTACACCAAAATTCTGCTCGTATTTCTCTATGTTATCTGCTAATGCATGTAAAAATCGTTTTGCATTTTGCGGGGTCATTAACACCCTAGATCGAACCTTACCTTTCGGCATACCGGGCATCATTTGAATGAAATCACAAACAACCTCTGCTGGAGAATGTGTAATTACCGCCAGGTTAGAATACACCCCTAAGGCAATATCTTCTGACAATTCGATATTCATTTGGTTTTCTTGTTGGTCCATGGTTTAATTAATTTCGGTTATCGTATCTGTAAATTTAATCCCAAATTCTTCTAATTCTTTCAAGACTGGCAAATATATTTCTTTTTGGACAGGAATGTGAACCCCTGGATTGGAATATCCATTTAACATGAGTTTAGCGATTATTCCGATGGGCAAGCCCACAGTATTTGACATGGCAGTAAATACATTATCTTGACCAAGTGCCACCATAGACGATGTGATTTTGGTGCGGCCCTTGAGGTGTTCAAATTCAAATTCATGCAGCATTACCAGCATATCCTTATCGCTTGGTTTTAATACCCATGCACCTTGAAGTAAGGTTTGTAATAAAGAGGCAGGGCTTGCATCTTCTTGAAACAATAAAATATCCCCATTAAAAAAACCTATTTCTTGAAATAGAATAAAGAGGTGTTCCCGTTCTGGTCGTAAGAATTTCTTAAGTTTAACCTCAACGCTATCCATGATGTGATAAGGTAAAAACGCATTTAATAATTGACGCGGACTTAACAAACGGCTATTCTCAAGAATATAACTATCATCGGTTAGCCCAAGTTCGATTAACACATCCCATCCTTGACAAAAATCGGGTTTTCGAAGCGTTCCACGATAAATGGTTTCAACCTCATCGATGTTGTAAATATCAATATACTTTAGCGAATCTCTGTTTGCATAGCCGTCAAACGATCCGTAACCATCAATTTCAAAGCGTTCAGTTCGTTTAAAAAGCTGTGAATATGGAATGTACTTAAGTTCCTTGTTTTGTCGGAATGCGGCTACCCCACCTTGTCCAGCAACAATAACATTTCTGGGATTCCAAGTGAATTTATAGTGCCACGCATTGTCATCAGATTCTGGAGCAATTAGTCCACCACAAAAGGATTTAAACACTTTTAGGGTTGCACCATCTTCGCGTTTTTCATCCATAATCTTCATGGCGCTCATGTGATCGATACCGGGGTCAACACCGGTTTCATTTAAAATAGTTACTCCTTTTAATACGGCCTCATCGTGAAGTGCTTTCATAGCCGGGGAGACATAACTTGGGGTAATTAAATCCGTGCGTAAATCAATACAGTCTCTCGCTACCTCTGGATGAAATTTTGCGGGCAGCATGGAAATCACTAAATCCGCATGAGCAATAACGGCTCTACGTTGGTCTGCATCACTTGCATCCAATTTAAACAACTGAATTCGATCATTTGAACCGTAAAACTTTTTAAGGGGTTCAATTTCTGAACTCCCAATTTTCAGAATCCAATGCGCTGTTACTAAGCGTTCAGAAAGATAGCGGAGTAAAGAAGAAGCCGACAATCCTGCCCCTAATACCAAGATGGTTTTCATCGATTTTAGTGAATGTTTTCGAGGATGGGGCGAACCGCGTTAAATAGCACTTCTTCATCCCATGGTTTGGAAATAAAGGAATCGAGTAGGTTATCTTTAACTAAACTATCTACAGAAACTGGGTTTGCATGACCTGATAACATCACGCATTTAAGGTCTGGATGTTTTACTTTAATGGAACGAATCAACTGGGCTCCTGTCATTTGAGGCATTTGATAATCAACAATTATAAATATGATATCAATCTTCTCTGCCACCAATTGATCAATGTTTAGTAAGGCTTCAAATGGATCGGTAAAATATTCGAGTAGGGTGCATTTCTGGTCTAAAATTTTACCTAACTGAAAGCCCAACATTTGCAAGATAAATGGATCATCATCCACACAAACAACCGCGTATTTTATTTCGTCCATGAGTCAAAGGTATTACATTAATTCAATCTCAACCTCATTTTTTTGTTCTGATTCGTAATTTAATCGCTTGAACATGAAGGAAAATGTAGTCCATTCATCCGTTGATTCCAGTCTCATATGCGCAGCGTGTTCGTCCAAAACACTTTTAACTATACTCAAGCCAAGACCCGAACCATTTCGCCGTGCTTTTGTCGTGTAAAATTTCTCAAACATATGTTGTTTTACATCTTCCGGGATTTTGGGCCCATTATTCGCGATGTGGACAATAATCTGATCTGAAGTTGCTTCAGTAGAAATTTTTATTATGCCTCGCTCCTTGAATTGGTCCAGAGACTCAATGGCATTTTTAATAATATTTGACCATAGTTGGAATAGCTTGATATCAAAGCCTTCTATATACAAGGTGCGATCAACATCAAAAATCAACTCCACACTACGTTTAATGTCATAATTAAATACATTGAGCACTGTATTAATATTGTCGTATAAATTCACTGGACCTTTATCGCTGTTTCGTTGATCTTTAATGAAGGAACGAAGGTCTTGAACCACATTGGTAGCGCGATCTGAGGACGTCAAAATTGTTTCGATAAAATTTCTAACAATTTGAAGGCTGTAAATTAATTCAAGGAATTCGAATGGATTGTTGGCCTGTAATACCTGTTCAATAAACTCTTCTTGGTCAGGCAAAACCCTTGTTTTAACGAGCATTGAGACCAATTTAGTGCGAGCGGTACCGTCCAATCCCGGGTACCTTTCAGTCAAGAAATGCTCGAGCGCTTTCATTTCTTTACGCTGTTGTAATCCTCCCACAAAAAGTTCACCTTGTCGCTCAATGGATCGATTCAGGGCAATATTAATCTGTGATTCAGAGCATTTTGAAACAATATTACCGAATAGATTATCTAAGGTATACCGAATACTTTCCGCACCGATTTTGATTGCGCCAAGTGGTGTATTTAAATCATGTGCAATCCCTGAGGCTATCTCTCCAATGGTAACTAATTTCTCTTGATCAGACATTGATTTTGTCAGCTCCAAATTGCGATTTGTTTCCTCTGCCACCCGTCGCTCAAGATTAGCATTTATTTCAAGGATTTCAAGCTGTAATTTTTCTTTGGTTTTTTGCTCCTCAAGGGCCGAGATTTTTTGCGACAAGAGGTTTGAAATGGTCATCAATACCCGCAGATGCAGATCTGTAAAAAACCCTTTCCGTTCATTTTCAGAATCAATAACACCCCAGATTTTTCGTCCTAATTTGATGGGAACGGCCACTTCTGAAAGACGTTTCTCATCGTCTACGATGTAGCGTTCATCTACAGACGTATCTTCAACAAGCAGTGCTTTTCCTGATTTAGCTACTGCACCAACAATACCTTGACCAATCGGTATTATCATGGTATCTTTTAGTACCCTGCGGCGTTTGGTTTTATTGCCCATCGCGGCCACTTGAACCAAGGACTTCTCTTCCAATTTATAAATCACACAGTCCTCGAAATCCAGTTGAGAAATAATATTCTCAACGATATCCCAGCAAATCTCTTCGTATTCTGTTCCCGTTAAAAAAGAATCTGCCAGCACATTAACCGTTTTCTCTGCTTGAATGATTTTTTGTAGCTCATCATTTATTTGTGTAATAGTCGCATTCGAATCCTTGATGGCTTTAATGTTTCGGATCCTCTCCTTCACATTTACCAGCATTCGAGAGAAAAGTACTAAAAGGACCTTTTCATCATCATAAAACTTTCTTAAATCCTTTACCGCATCAAGACCTACAAACCCAAGACAAACTCCTTCATGCATTAGCGGAAGTGCGATAAGCGACTTAATACCTTGTTGCAGCAAAAGTTCTCTGAACATTCCATCCGGCAATGCACTGGTGTTTTCTACTTCAATATTTTCACCTTTCGCATGAGTTTCTACCCATAAGGGAACATATTCAAACGGAATGTTTTGCAAATTAGCGATTTCAGGATTTATACCTTCTGCAACCCATTCGTGGGTGTTTGAGGTTGTTTTATCCCTGTAATTGTATTCAAATAAATACACGCGATCCACATTCATGAATTTACCAAGTCTTTCTAAGGTACTATTAATTATACCATCTAAGTCATCAGGATTTATATCAATAAACTCCGTTGCCACCTCCATCATAACAGCCTGGAATTCATTCTTGTAGGCTAAAATTCGTGCTGCATATTTACGTTCAGAAATATCTCGCGAAGCGGCGATGATATATCCGCGCCCATCAATTATTTGATATTTAACATACACCTCAACATCGATGGATTTTCCTGTAACTTGATTCACATTAACAGACTCTGCTGAAAACGACCCTTTTTCTTTAAGAAAATCTAAATGTGCCTGCCATTCCTTAGGTTCTTTAAATTGATGGTCAATATCAGAAACTTTGTATTGCGTAATTTGATCCATTGGAATTCCTAAACGATCAGAGGCGACCTTATTTATGTAAACAAAATTGCCTTGGTCATCCGCAACTTGGATGGCATCTGATGCCGCGTTTAAGAATTGTTCTAATAATGCTCGACGGAGGTTTGAATGTTGGACCTCTTCTTCAGCTAATTTCCTTTGGGTGATGTCAATTCCATACCCTACCACGTTACGTTTTTTTGAATTCGGGTTATAAATTGGTCGCATCCTTCGTAGAATAATCTTTCGTTCACCGGAAGCATCTACCAAATCATCTTCCCATTCAACTTCTTTATCTTGATTCAATACCTCAAGGAATTTCGCCCTTCTAAAATCGGCGCCATCCGTTGGAATTCCTTTAAAATCACAATAATCATAGTCGTCTTTTCCGATCATAAAATTCCTAACCTCTTCACTTTTAATTCCTTGAGGATTCACGAAAAGATACCGATGCTGTTCATCAAATACTGCGATATCGGAGGGAATATTATTTAAAATGTACTCATAAAACTCTTGTTGATCCTTTAATCTTAAGGCAAGATCCGTTAGTTCATTTTCTTTTTGAGCGACTTGATTTACGAAGTGGGAAATATTGGCTGCATATAAATTGAAAAACCTATTCGTTTCCTTCTTTCTTATATTGAGCAGATACGTGTTATTGTTTCGCTTAAGGTATATTGAAAAATTATCTAACTGATTCTGTGTTACATGATTCAGATTGAGTTTCAATTCTTCATCATCCAAATATTCGTTTGAGAAATTAAAGTCATTAAGAAATTCAGTGGATGACGGATTTGCATATAACAATTCGTATTGCTCCCCGATGCGCAATACTGGATTAGGATTTTCTTGAGGGAATAAAGACGTATTTAAAAGCTCCTGTTTACTCTCCTCTAAGGCTTTATTTTTAAGGCGATACTCATGATTTAGTTTTTGTAAATCATCTAATGCTTTTGAGGAGGTTTGAAGTAAAAAGAGATACTCCGCAATGTAATCTTGTTGAGGGAAATCTTTTAAGGTAAGGTGGTATTCGGAAATGTGAAAGTTTGCATTAATTACAGGCGATCCATGTAAAATATATCCCCACGAAACTGCTCTTCCCGAAATTTTATAACGTTTTTTACCGTCGTGTGTTTCAATAAAAAACAATTGTACGCTGTTGTTTTTCAGCTTATCAAAAGACCCCCCAGCTACCCATGTAAATATCGAATCAAATGATTGATTGTTTTCAAACGCGATACTCTTATGAAAAGCTTTACCCATTCTCAACACAGAATAGTCGTTCCCTACAAACACCGTATGAGGGTTTGCGAACTCTAATGCACTAAATAACTCGTCTAGCTCAGCTTCGGTGCTCATTCCCATTCAATCAAAAACACATGGCAATCCGAATCCGGACCTTTCTCTACAAGTTGTTTAATGCGGCAGTTTAATCCAAATCGTTTGCCTAATCCTTTGATTAAACCAAAGAGCATGGGGGTTAGACCGGCTCGTTCAGAACGGTATTCTAATTCCAGTGATTTGGGCTTTTCATTTCTTGTAGTGAATTGAGGGGGCGCCAAATTAGGCATCATATTGCTCATTCGCGTATGAAGCATATCAAGATTGGATAAAAAATCAGAGAAATTATCGCCTGACAAGTCCATTAATTCACCGTATCCTTCTTCTGCAGTATAGGTAATCCAATATTCACCAAAGGCCTCTAAAATGACATGAGCATCTGCTTTCAATACTTCGGAAGCGTGACGAACCAGGTCATAGGTTAATTTATCTGGATATGGTTGTAATCCTAAAAATTCACCTTCATCAAACCCTGCTCTCGATGCGATTTCAATCCAAGCTTCTTGGCCATAATTGGTGACCACTAAATCCTTAATTGCTTTGTTTACTAAGCCGTACATACTTCTAATTTATTTAACAAATATAAAGAAACGTATTGAAGAACAGCTTGAAAAACCGGGGCATATTTAAGACATATTTGCGTACTTTTGCAAAAAAACACCATGGAATATAACAAGCTCGGGAAATCCGGGATTCAGATTAGTCGGTTCTCACTTGGGTCTTGGTTAACGTTTGGAAAGCAAATTGATGAACAAGTTGTTGAGCGTTTAATGGCTATTGCCTACGAACATGGAATCAACTTCTATGATAATGCTGAAATTTACGCCCGCGGCATGAGCGAAACCGTAATGGGTAAATCCCTCAAAAAACTAGGATGGAGTCGCGACAGTTATTTAGTAAGCAGCAAGGTGTTTTTTGGCACAGGAGGCACGTGGCCAACCCAGCGCGGATTAAGTAGAAAGCATGTTGTAGAAGGATGCCATCAAGCACTCGAACGCTTACAAGTAGAATACATCGATTTATTTTTCTGTCACCGTCCTGATAAATCTACGCCCATTGAGGAAACGGTTTGGGCCATGCATAACTTGATCACTCAAGGTAAAATTTTATATTGGGGCACTTCGGAATGGAGTGCGCAAGAAATCATGGAAGCGCATGTATTTGCCAAGCAAAACCATTTGATTGGACCAACCATGGAACAACCCGAGTACAATTTATTTTGTCGGCATAAGGTTGAAGTAGAGTTTGAACAAATCTACAAAACCATGGGACTTGGTACCACCATTTGGTCGCCACTTGCATCTGGAGTATTAACCGGGAAATACAACCATGGAAATCCTACAGATACACGCTTAGGAATAGAAGGGTTAGAATGGCTTCGCGACAAGAATGTAACACCAGAACGCATTGAAAAAGCGAGAAAACTAGAAGTAATAGCCGCCGACCTTGGAACCACCATGGCAAAATTAAGTCTGGCTTGGTGTCTTAAAAACCCAAATGTTAGTACCGTAATTTTAGGGGCGAGTAATGAAAACCAGCTTAAGGAAAACTTAGCAGCAATGGAAATCCAATCCTTGCTAAGCCCAGAGGTAATGTTGCACATTGAAGAAGTCATGCAGAATAAGCCTCTTCGACCTGATTTTTAAAACAAAAGCGAAAAAAACTTGTTTCATCCCTTTACCGCATAATAAAAACACATGATTCAAACAGACATAATCATCATAGGTGCAGGACCTGTTGGACTATTCACAGTATTCGAGGCAGGGCTTCTCAAATTACGTTGTCATTTAATCGATTCCTTACCTCAACCTGGGGGACAATGTTCTGAAATCTACCCTAAGAAACCAATATACGATATCCCGGGATTTCCGGAAATATTAGCAGGGGACTTAATTGATAATTTAATGAAGCAAGCGGCCCCATTTAAACCAGGGTTTACCTTGGGTGAGGCGGCCTTATCGATTGACAAATTGGATGATGGAACCTTTAACGTAACTACGGTAAAAGGAACAATACACAATGCACCTATCGTTATTATTGCCGGAGGACTCGGTGTTTTTGAACCGAGAAAACCACCGATTGAAAACATTACCCAATTTGAAGACAAGGGGGTTGAGTATATCATTCGCGACCCTAAGTTTTATCAGGATAAGGCGTGTGTTATTGCTGGTGGAGGAGACTCTGCCTTGGATTGGTCAATTTATTTAGTGGAAAACAATATAGCCTCCACTATTTCTTTAGTGCATCGAAGCGCTTCGTTTCGGGGGCATTTAGATTCGGTTCAAAAAGTAATCGACCTGGCTGAGCAAGGGAAAATCGATTTAATTACAGAGGCAGAGGTTACAGGATTAGCGGGGAACGGCACCCTAGAGGAAGTGATTATAACTCATCAACACCAGGGTGAAATCCGAAGAACGGTAGACCATTTCATTCCGCTTTTTGGGCTAAAACCAAGCCTAGGTCCTATTGCCGACTGGGGATTAGAAATAGAAAAAAATGCCATCAAGGTAAATACCTTAGACTATTCTACGAATATCCCAGGAATCTATGCCATTGGGGATGTAAATACCTACGAGAATAAATTGAAGCTAATCCTTTGTGGTTTTCATGAAGGTACGCTAGCGGTGCAATCAGCATTTGCACGCATACATCCAGAAAAAAAGAACGTCCTTAAGTACACCACAGTAAACGGAGTACAAGGATTCTGATGCCCATGAAAAACAAATCCATTAGCACGGTTATCATTCTGGGGGCACTTTCCATGCTTTCAATTTTGATTATTCAGTTGTTATGGGTTGGACGCACGATAGAAACACAGAAGGTAAGCCTAGCCATTCAACAGAAAGAAGATAGCCTGAACCTCAAGGAATTTCAAGACCATGTGCACAGTTCATTAATGAATGTGTTGTCTACTATTCAAAAAAGAGAAGGGGATCAATCGGATATGTATGGTGCGGTAAGACAGATTTCTAACAACCATTTCACGGTGGATTTTAATGAAGAATTACAGCCTTTTTATCTGGAGACCTTACTCAAAAAGGAATTCTACATTCAAAACATTCACAGAGATTTTTATTATGGGATTTATGATTGTTTTACAGACTCCATTGTACTTAGCAATCGTGTGCGATACAAGAAAGATTCAATCTATGTTACGGATGTAGTTTCTAGCAATGAGATCACACCGGAGAAATTAAACTTAACCAAAGACGGACATTATTTTACTGTGTATTTCCCTAACCTAGAGCTTGGTGAAATCGAGCCCCAAAATGATTATTCTCCTTGGATATACCTCACCCTTATGCTGGTAGTTATTGCCATATTTTTCGCGTTTAGTGTAACGGTCATTATGCGACAATATCGCCTGGCCGAGGTAAAAACTGACTTCATCAATAACATGACGCACGAACTTAAAACGCCAATTTCCACCATAAGTTTATCGGCAGAAATGATGATGAGGCTGCCAGAAATCACCTCAGAGCAAGTACACAAATACGCCGGAATAATTTATAAAGAAAACAAGCGACTCGAGCATCAAGTGGAACGGGTACTTAACGTTGCTAAATTAGATAAAGACCAAGTGATATTGAATAAGGACCGATTTGATGTCAATGAATTATTGGATGAAGTGAAGGAGAACTTTGAGCTGCATCACCTCGAAAAAGGGGGGATAATCAATATTGAACCGAATGCGACAAATCATATTATTCAAGCTGATGCGGTTCATCTAACGAACGTGATTTATAACCTCTTAGAAAATGCAGTAAAATATTGTGAGTCCATTCCAAACATTACGATTCAAACAAGAAACGATAAAAACGGCATTTGGATTGAAATTGAGGATAATGGAATAGGAATAAAAAAAGAAAATCTCTCTTTAATATTCGATAAGTTCTATCGCGTGCCTACTGGTAATTTACACAATGTTAAAGGCTTCGGACTTGGATTGTACTATGTGAAGTTGATTGTTGATGCGCACGGAGGAAAAGTTAATGTAAAAAGTACACCAGGAAAAGGAACCACCTTTTCCTTATTTTTTCCTTGATTTCTTTAATACGGTATTGGGTTGAGGAAAAACCCCGATGCGAGTAAGCTCCTTGTTTTTTGCGTAAAAAACTAAATCTTCGGTAAATAAAGAATTGGGTGATAATACCTGAATGTTCCATCGTTTGGCCTTACCCTTACCTTCCTTGCGTATTGTTTTCAACTTCCCATCCACAACAGGACAGAGTTTTGGAGACTGATAACAAACACTGATTGACGTGCGAGTAAGCTCAATGATCATAGACGCAGGCAATACAGAAGACACTTGACCAGAGGTCTCAATGGCATAAGCCGGTTGGCTTCCAGTATACACTCCACAAAGCTTTTTAGGAATCTTTACCGTAGGCTGAGCATTGACGGCAAGGCACAACAAACTCAGTAACGCGATAAACGGGCCATACTTCATGCCACGAAAGTAAGTAAATTCAAGATTGTTTATTATACCGTTAATAAAATCATTGCGTCAATACCAACGCGTTTTTTATAAAATCCTACCTTCGTGCTATCATGGAACAATACCACAACCTCTTAAAACACATCCTAGAAAATGGGGTAAAAAAGGAAGACCGAACAGGAACTGGAACCTACTCTGTTTTTGGTCATCAAATGCGGTTTAATCTCGCAGATGGCTTTCCACTCGTGACCACTAAAAAACTTCATCTTCGTTCAATTATTCATGAACTGCTCTGGTTTTTACAAGGCGATACAAATATTAAGTACTTAAAAGACAATAATGTTTCGATCTGGGATGAATGGGCAGATGAAAATGGTAATCTTGGGCCTGTATACGGGTATCAGTGGCGTTCATGGCCTACGCAAGACGGAGGGCATATTGACCAAATTTCCCAAGTGGTAGAACAGATTAAAAAAAATCCAGATTCTCGGCGCTTATTGGTTTCTGCTTGGAACGTATCATGCGTGAATGATATGGCTTTGCCACCTTGCCATACGATGTTTCAGTTTTATGTGGCCGAAGGCAAACTCAGTTGTCAACTGTACCAACGAAGTGCGGATACTTTTTTGGGAGTACCTTTTAATATCGCTTCATATGCATTGCTTACCTTAATGATGGCGCAAGTGTGTGATTTACAACCCGGTGAGTTCATCCATACCTTTGGAGATGCGCACCTTTACACGAATCACCTAGAGCAAACCAAGCTTCAACTTTCTAGGGAATGCAAGCCACTACCTACGATGAAAATCAATCCAGAAGTGAAGGATCTTTTTTCATTTAAATATGAAGATTTCGAATTAGAGAATTACGACCCACATCCACACATTAAAGCCGCAGTAGCCGTATGACAAAACTTGCATTAATTGTGGCCATGGATGAGGAGCGAGGCATCGGAAAAAACAATGACCTGATGTGGAATCTTCCGAATGACATGAGATTTTTTAAAGAAATGACGAATGGTCAAATCGTAGTGATGGGTAGAAAAAATTACGACTCCATCCCAGAACGGTTTCGGCCCTTGCCTAATCGAGAGAATTGTGTCATTACAAGAAATCCAAACTTTGAAGCACCGGGATGCAAGGTCTTTCATACCTTACAGGATTGCATCGATACGTATAAAGATGACGAGCGGACTGTATTTATTATAGGTGGCGGGGAAATTTATCGCTTAGCCTTGGAGACGCTCCCACTGGATGAATTATACATTACTGAAATAGACCACACCTTTAATGCAGATACATTTTTGCACACCTTCGATGAAAATCCTTGGAAAAAAACATGCATACAAACCCAAGCGGTGGATGAACGACATGCATATGGCTTTAACATTTACAAATATTCCAAATAAGCTATTAACTTTAGAGAAACGTATACCATGTTAGCACCTTTCAACCTAAACCAATGGATCAATGACAACCGGGATAAATTAAAACCACCGGTATCCAACAAGAACCTATACCATGAGGCGGGAGATTTTATTGTGATGGTTGTGGCCGGCCCGAATGCTCGCAAGGATTATCATTACAATGAAAGTGAGGAATTATTCTTTCAAATTGAAGGAGATATAACGGTTCGAATTCAGCACGAAGGAAAGCCAAAAGATATTTTAGTGAAGGAAGGTGACATGTTCTTGTTGCCTGCAAATACACCGCACTCACCGATGCGCGGAGAAAACACCATAGGTTTAGTAATCGAGCGCGTTAGAAAAGGAACTGATTTGACGGATGGCTTGTTTTGGTTTTGTGAAAACTGTAACAATCAATTAAAATCCTATCGTTTTCACTTAGACAATATAGAAAAAGATTTTATTCCACGCTTTCGTGAATTTTACACTTCTGAGGAAATGCGAACCTGTAAATCCTGCGGTCACGTGATGGCTAGCGACCCAAGATTTATATAAACAGCTTACTTATCTGTTTCGTACGTACTAACGTAGGTGATGTTTGTGACCTTGTCATAATACTGCAACACCAACTTCTTTGAACGCAACTCAGTAATTGTATATCCAACAGGAATTTCTTCTCCGTCGGTTAAAATCAATAAAGACGTTTTGTCATCATTAAACGACCACGTGCCATGTTCGAATTCAGATTGGATTTGCCCTAATACAGTTTGAGTAGCAGACCATGAATAGGTTCCGTCTTTTTCAATTACCAATTTAATTTCAGGTTGTTCATCCACGAATTCATTTCCATTGATCATATAACTGGTCAGTTTCCAGTCATTAACCATTCGATTTGATTTGGTTAACAGGGTGAATTTAGACCCGTTCGGATATTTGCTACAAGAAGGCGTTAAGAAAATCAAACTTAAGGCAATCAATGGGAGGATTAAAAACTTCATAATGAATTAAATGTTGACCAAAAATACGATTTTTTTGAAAATAAAAAAGCCCCTTGCGGGGCTCGTAAAAATTAATCACCAATTACTTAGGCTCATAAGTATACGTGAATGTATCTCCTGAATCGTAATCGAATTGCTTAAGCTTAACCATATCCTTCTTAAGCATTAGAATATCAAAGGTGTCTTTAGAATTCGTTGCTGGGTTAGTTTCTGTGAAAATAAGCTTTGTTTTATTATCGTAGAACTCCCAATTACCTTCACTAGAATACGTAGTAAGAACACCTAATACGGTGAGTACTGTGCTCGCTTTATACTTACCGTCTTTCGTGATGGTATTCGTTAACGATAAATTACTTAAATTCCACTCAGTTCCCGATTGGTTCACGGAAGTTGCCTTCCAATCTCCAGCTAAACGGGATGCTTTTGAACCTAAAGCAAAAAATAAATTTAGTCCTTCATGATATTTCCCACAAGAACTAACAAGCAACACGATGCCTAACAGACTCGCTACGCTAAATAACGTTGTGTTTTTCATGTTGTTGTTTTAAAAATTTCTAAAATCTAATTCGCAACTGCTTAACGACGTATCTTTGTAAAAAGTTACGATGAAAGTAAAAATTATCCTAGTTTCCTTGGTTGCGCTTGTATTAAATTCTTGTAATCAAACGAGCTCTTCAAAACAAGTGCTTGCTGTAAAGAAAAAGGAAATACCAACCGTTAAATCAAATGCTAAAATAACCTTTGACGTAGCGGGCATGGTTTGCAAAATGGGTTGTGGCGGAGCAATTCGGAAAAACCTCATTCAAGCAGGAGGCGTTGAACGGGTTCAGGTTGATTTTGTTGAAGAAGCCAAAAGTCAGGCGATTACGGTACATTACGACAGCACCTTGACGGATATTACGCAATTGAAAAAGCGCATAGAACAGACCAATGACGGTCAATTCACCGTATTAGGCAACGATAGAACACGTAAATCAAACTAAGAGGATGCTAGAGCTAAATGCACGTGAATATGGCGAAGGGAAACCCTTAGTAATTTTACACGGCTTATTTGGATCTTCAGATAATTGGCAAAGCTTAGCCCAGCGATTCGCAGCGTTTTATCGGGTGTTCTGTGTTGACCTCAGAAATCATGGACGTTCCCCGTGGAGTGAGGAACACAGGTATGAAGACATGATGGATGATGTATATGCCTTTATTGAAGAACAACAACTGACCGATGTAATTTTATTGGGACATTCAATGGGCGGCAAGGTGGCCATGCATTTCGCTCAAAATTATCCCCACATGTTGAGTAAACTTGTAGTTGCGGATATGGGGGTAAAAGCCTATCCGATGCACCACCAACAAATTTTAGCAGGAATTCATGCATTGCACTTGGATTCTATCAGTGCACGCAGTGAAGCAGAATCTATACTCAAGACCTACGTTGAAAATGACGGAATACGGCAGTTTCTTTTGAAAAATTTATATTGGATTAAAAAAGGAAAACTAGCGTGGCGCATGAACGTAGCCGTCCTTGAACGTGAAATGCCTAACATACTTGCTGCATTGCCTGAAAAGGAAAGCTGGACCCCTACCCTGTTTTTACGGGGAGAACTATCCAACTACATTTTACCGGAAGACCTTGACGAAATAGAAGCACGCTTTCCAGACGCTGCGATAGAAACCATTCCGAACGCGGGCCACTGGTTGCACGCCGAACAAGCGGATTTGTTTTTTGACGCCGTGATGAGCTTTTGTTTGAGGTAATTAATTCAGTCGAAACTGAATATTCATTTTAGAGAGTGCCTTGTATAATTCCGGATCTGGATTTACGCGAACCGACTTCGACGCCATATTTAATTCCAAGCCTTCTACCGCATCAAAAATCGTAAACTGTACATTGCACGATCCCTGATTTGCCAAAAACAGGCCATTAAGTTCGTCAATCAAAAGGTGATTAAGGTCCTTGTTCGGTATGCTTAAATGCAAGCCTTTAACCCGTTTTTCGCGCAAATGTTGTAAAAGTTCAACTTCGTTTAAATTAAACTCTAAGTGCGTTCTGTGTCGTGGTGTTTCTATACGTCCACGCAAGGTTAAAAACACACCGGGTTGCAGTAAATGCTTGAACTTTAAATAATTTTCACGGAAAATATTCAGCTTATATTGATCGGTATAATCTTCAAAAATTACCGTTCCAAAGGGGTCTCCATTCTTAGCAATCCGATGTTCAATGGAGGTAACGACTACCGCCATCAACAAATCGCGGCCTTTGTAGGTTTCCATATCATGCAACATAGCTAAAGCCCCGGTACAAAAGGCATCAATCTCCATTTTATAATCATCCAAAGGATGCCCGGAAATGAAAATCCCAATCACTTCCCGTTCTTTGGCCAACTTATAACTCGAAGACCATTCTTCACAACTTGGAACTTTCGGTTCTACTACATCAAATCCAGAACCCTCACCAAAGAGGTCATGCTGGCTTGAATCCTTACTATCCTGATAGGAGGTGCCATAACGTATGATGTGATCTAAAAACAAGCGATTCGCCCCTTCTTCGATAAAATATTGCGCCCGATGCAGTTCACTAAACGAATCAAATCCACCTGCATACACTAAATTTTGCATGGCCGTTCGATTGATTGCTTTTAAATTCACCCGACGACTAAAATCAAAAATACTGGTGTATCGTCCCTCTACTCGTCCTTGAATAATCGCTTCTACTGGTCCTTCACCAATCCCACGAATAGCTCCCAATCCGAAGCGGATATCCCCGTTCGCATTTACCGTAAAATTCAAGCGTGATTCATTTACATCCGGACCCAAAACATTCACACCCATGCGACGACATTCTTCCATAAAGAAGGTCACTTGCTTAATGTCGCTCATGTTATTACTTAACACGGCTGCCATATATTCCGCCGGGTAATTTGCCTTGAGATAAGCCGTTTGATAAGCCACCCAAGCATAGCACGTAGAATGCGATTTATTAAACGCATAGGACGCAAAGGCTTCCCAGTCCTTCCAAATCTTCTCCAATTTATCGTTGGCATGGCCTTTCGCATTTCCACGCTCTATAAATACCGGACGCATTTTATCCAGTACCTTGCGGTCCTTTTTACCCATTGCCTTCCTTAGGGTATCGGCCTCACCTTTGGTAAAATCAGCCAACTTCTGAGAAAGCAACATCACTTGCTCTTGATAGACTGTAATTCCGTAGGTTTCTTTTAAATGGCCCTCGCAATCATCTAAATCGTAGACGATCGGCTCTTCGCCATGTTTACGTTTAATGTATGAAGGTATATACTCCAAAGGACCCGGACGATAAAGGGCATTCATTGCAATAAGGTCAGCAAAAGCCGTAGGTTTTAATTCCCGCATGTATTTTTGCATTCCGGGAGATTCATATTGAAATATACCTACCGTTTCACCGCGCTGAAAAAGCTTATAGGTGAGCTCATCGTCAATTGGAAATTGATCCGGGTCAAGTTCTATCCCTCGATTCTCTTTAATGATTCGAACCGCATCCTTAATTAAGGTAAGGGTTTTCAAACCAAGGAAATCCATTTTAAGTAGGCCTGCAGATTCTGCTACGGAGTTGTCAAATTGCGTACACACCATGACAGAATCCTTCGCCGTAGCGACAGGTACGAAATTCGTTATATCATCGGGCGTAATAATCACCCCACAGGCATGTATTCCCGTATTTCTAACCGACCCTTCGATTGCTTTAGCCTGTCGCAACACATCCGATGCAGGACCTTGTCCCTGAAATATTTTTCGCAATTCCTTGGCATTATTCAATGCTTCTTGATTGTTTTTCAAGGCATCGGCTAGCGCGGGTTCTTCTAGGTCGAACAACTTCTTCAATGAAATGTCGGGCACCAATTTCGCTAAGCGGTCGGCATCAGGCAGGGGTAAATCCAGTACCCGTGCAGTATCTCTAATGGCGGACTTAGCAGCCATGGTACCGTATGTAATAATTTGGGCCACTTGATTGGCACCGTATTTATTAATTACATAATCGATCACTCTCCCTCGCCCTTCATCATCAAAATCGATATCAATATCGGGCATTGAGATCCGATCGGGATTCAAGAAACGCTCAAAGAGGAGATCATACTTAATCGGATCCACGTTGGTAATCCCAATGCAGTATGCTACGGCAGATCCGGCGGCAGAACCCCTTCCAGGACCAACGGAAACACCCATGTCGCGTGCCGCATTGCAGAAATCCTGAACAATTAGAAAGTACCCTGGATATCCCGTGTTTTCAATGGTTTTTAACTCGAAATCTA
This sequence comes from Crocinitomicaceae bacterium, assembly GCA_044347515.1. Classification (GTDB taxonomy): domain Bacteria; phylum Bacteroidota; class Bacteroidia; order Flavobacteriales_D; family Crocinitomicaceae; genus UBA952. The sequence goes on from JBIKUO010000013.1 coordinate 50,414, forward strand.
AACGCTCTTTGAGCTCCGCGCTGATTTCACCATAGCGCTTTATTGCGCCTTGATAAGTTAAGTGCTTTAAAAAGCCATTTTCGCCATTTTTTGTACCGTTAATATCATCACTTGGATCAGTAAATTCTTCTGGTATTTCAAATTTTGGAAGTAACACATCGCGGGACAAGGTATAGGCTTCGCATTTCTCAATGATCTCGGCAATCGATAAAATAGATTCAGGCAAATCGGCGAACAAGCGCTTCATTTGATCAGGGGTCTTGAAATAAAATTCATCATTTTCAAACCCGTGACGGTACCCTCTTCCACGACCAATCGGTGTGGACATCAACTCGCCATCCCGAACGCACAACAAGACGTCGTGTGCATTGGCATCGCCTTGGTTCACATAATAACTGTTGTTTGTGGCCACCAATTTAACGTCGTGCGCCTTCGAAAAACGAATTAATACCTCATTCGCATGGTCTTCCGCCTCTAATTGATGTCGGTTAACTTCCAGGTAGAAGTCTTCATTGAAAACAGATTTCCACCATAACAATGCACTTTCTGCCTGAGCTTCACCCACATTTAAGATGAGGGACGTAATTTCACCATCAAGACCACCGGATAGCACAATTATGTCCTGGGCGTATTGTTCAACCAAGGCTTTATCAATTCTTGGGAGGTAATAGAATCCGTCGGTATAGGCGAGGGACGATAATTTTATCAGGTTTTGATACCCGTTTTTATTTTTTGCCAGGAAGACCATTTTGTAGCCAACATCCTTGGTGTCTCGATTTTTGTGATCAACGCATACATTAAATTCGCAGCCAATAATTGGAAGGATTGGACGCTTCGTAAAAGGTGAACCATTCTCTTCAGCCTCCGCTTTCTCCTGCAATATTTTTGAATTATGATCACTCAATACCTTTTCAAATTGAAAGGCCGCCATCATATTTCCATTATCGGTTAATGCTAAGGCCGGTAAATCTAATTCAATGGCTTTATTAATCAGTGATTTAATTTCAGCTGTAGATTGCAACAAGGTGAATTGAGAATGGACATGCAAATGGGTAAACGGAGCATCCTCTAATTCAACAGGTAATTCCGTCGCGTCAGCACGCTGCGAGGTATCGGATTGCTTTAAAGCTTTACTTGCTTCCTTTAAGTTCTGATGCTCTAGTCCAACCAAGGCAACGGGACTTGGATTTGCTTGCTTAAATCGCAAGCCATATCCTTCATCCGTATTAAGGCGTTCTGGTGAATAATGATCTCGGCGAATTAACTCAAGAAAACAACGCGTAGTTGCCTCAACATCCGCCGTAGCGTTATGCGCTTCATTGAAGGATTCATTAAATAGAAACCCGTAAAGCTCCGTTAGGGTTGGTAATTTAAACCGTCCGCCTTTACCTCCTGTTAATTGGACGAGTGCCGCACTTTCCTCTGTACATGTATCTAGCACCGGTATGGTTTCCAAGGGGGAATCCATTTCCATGCGCACAAATTCACAGCCCATCACATTGACATCAAATTTCAAGTTATGACCAACAATGAACTTCGCTTGCTTCAAGTCATACATGAATTCAGCAATCACCTCATCGAGTTCTCGTCCAACATAGGTTGCTAGGGCCGTAGAAATTCCATGCACTTTTTCAGAATCAAACGGAATAGTGAACCCATTCGGTTTAATGATAGCGGCATTATGCTTAATTAATTTCCCGGATTCATCGTGTAATTGCCAAGCCAATTGGACCACACGCGGCCAGTTATCCGTATCGGTAATAGGAGCCTTGAAATTACGCGGTAACCCGGTGGTTTCCGTATCAAAAATTAAGTACATACAGGTGAAATTTGCGAACCTTAAAGGTACTAAGTTTTTTAGGTGGATGAGCCGTTGTTGAAAACTAAACTTGGAATTAATCTAAGCTAACTTCCACATCCCAATTGGCACGTACTTTAGGGATTTTAGTATAGCGTTGCACCGGTTCCGCGGCCTGTTTTGTTTCCGGACGAATAGCATCCCATACGCCGTTTCCGTTAAGGTCGTCAATCAATACCACATGATATTCACCTGGCACCAAGCGCTCAAAGGAATCTTGTTTTTTTGCACCCGGCAAATAATATGTTGAGGCAATTACTTTTCCATCTTTTTCTAGCAAAAGAAGTTTACCTGACGGATTATTTTTAAAGTTTATAATCAAGGTGCCTAATTCAGCTTCGCCAAAACAAACCAAGTCAAGGGTCGTTGGAAGCACCTTAATTCCGTTAAGTCCCTGAATGGCATTTGCCCCAATGTTTAATTTCAGTTTGCCAGAGGTCCAAGTTTGTGGAACAAGTTGGATTCTATTATGATCCACTAAAAGCGATTTAATAGGAATTATCGTTGAATCTGCTCGCATCAATTCAATGGAATTCAGGTCAAACATTGAATCAAGAAAGGCATTACAGGTTAAGGTAATGGAGGGACCAACATTGGGTTGAATCACTTGGAATTTAATAGGAGTGGCCTTTTCTTTGGCGGTGTAAAGTAAAGAAACTGAATCTAAGGGTGTAGAAATCACCAAGGAACCTGGTTCGAATTGACTGAGGCTAATGGCTATGGAGTCTCTATCCACCCGGTACATCGGCGCTAGCTGGCCATTAACACGAACATCACGCAAGGCAATCTCTTCTGGTAGGTGCCCCACTAACATTCCCGGCGGCAATACTTTAAACGAATGCATACGATTTAATTCGCGGGGAGTTGAAAGCAGCAATGGAAGGGAATCATTGGTAGGAATACTGGCCTTGAACCGCATATCTTGGGGTTCATTCACATCGATTAAACCGTTTCGATTTAAATCCAAAAAGGCTTTCACATAAAAAGAATCTACAGGTAAATAATCCAAACTCGCCCACCCTTCTTCGTTGCTTTTCGTGAGGTAACGGGGTTTCGCACTGGTATCTGAGGCATATAGGCCAACCGTTACACCTGTCATGGATTTCTTTGAATACGCATTACCAATTCGGTATACTTGTTTTGCAGAATCTAAGGTTGAACCCGTTGAAAATACATACTGATACACGGAGTCATTGCCCTCTGAAATGTCTTTTACTCCTCCATCAATGTATAAACTGTAGGTGGTGTTCGGATTTAACTCCCCTTTGAGTGACACCAACACCGTTTTTTTAGCTAAAACGACCGTAATTTTTGCATCTGCGGGCTCTAGACGAAAAGTTTCAATGGGATTTTTTAATTCTATAAACTCATCAAATTGCAAGCGAATAAGTGCTGGATTGGTATTCAATGCCCCCATACTTGGAGCGCTCGAAATGATTTCAGGCGCTTTTACATCACGCCCTCCGCCACTGAGTGTACCCACTTGAGCACAACCAAATAACAAGAGCAGTGAAATTCCTAATAATATGCGCTGAACCATTCGAGGATTTTTTCTAACTGAATTTTATCATCCTCGTCAAAGGTAGCAAATTCATCACTGTCTACATCAAGCACCGCAACGAGCTCTCCCGATTTAAATAGAGGGACAACAATCTCACTCTTTGATTGATCACTGCACGCAATGTGCCCGGGAAATTCATGTACATTAGGTACTACCATCGTCCGTTCTTCCTGCCACGCCGCACCACAAACACCCTGTCCTTTTTTGATGCGCGTACATGCGATTGGACCCTGAAACGGTCCCAATACTAATTCATCTGCCTGTACCCGATAAAATCCAACCCAAAAAAATCCAAAGGTTTGTTTCAAGGCCGCTACCAAATTGGACATATTCGCTACATGATCCACCTGCTCATCCATTAAGGCAGGCAATTGCTGCAATAAGGTTTGGTATTTATCGTTTTTTTCGCCGCCGCTGATAATTAATTGTTCAGACATGGCGCAAAATTCCAATAATTAATCGTAATTCGCAATTAAATTCACTTTTGAAATGGACGCAATACACATAGAAAAAATCCTCTTTTTAGATATTGAAACGGTACCACAAACGTACAACTATCAGGACCTAGACGAAGCCGCTCAAAGCTTATTCGAGGGGAAAAACCGGATGAAAATCACCGAAGAAAAACCCGCGGACATGGTCTATAAAGATCTCGGAGGTATCCAATCTGAATTCGGAAAAATCATTTGTATTTCTGTGGGTATGGTAAAAGACAGCAGCACGGGAAGAACGATTCGAGTTAAATCGTTTGCGCATGACGATGAACATACCTTACTAAGCCAATTCAAACGCCTACTCGACGACCATTACAAAAACGCAATTCTGTGCGGGCATAATGCGAAAGAATTTGACTTTCCATATATCTGTAGAAGAATGTTGATTAATGGAATTTCACTCCCCTTAGCCCTTGATATTGCGGGTAAAAAACCATGGGAAATCCGTCACTTGGACACCATGGAACTTTGGAAATTTGGAGATTACAAAGCATACACGGGCTTAGCGCTGTTATGTCATGTGTTTGGGATTCCTACCCCAAAGGATGATATTACCGGAGCTGATGTTGCTCGGGTATATTACGAAGACAACGATTTAGAACGCATTGCTGTGTATTGTGAAAAGGACGTAATTGCATTGATTCAAGTTTATTTGAAAATGCACTTAGAACCCTTAGTATCCGAAGGAAATATTACCCACGTACCGCTAAGCCCTCAAGGATAATTATCGATTTCAAGGCCGCTGTTTCGGTGCGTAACCTCGCGTCTCCCAAGGTAACCGCTCGATAGTTTGCCTTCAAGGTCGCTTTCACCTCATCCGGTGTAAAATCACCTTCCGGACCAATAAGCATTCGAAAGGGTCCACTCGCATCAACCGTATCGCGAGGCAATGCGTCATCACAATGTGCAACCCAGCCTCCCGGATGTTTCGTTAAAAATTCGTTCAAGGGCATCGGTGCATCCAGGATGGGTAAATACACCCGCTTGGATTGTTTCATTGCCGATACTGCAATTTTATGAATACGCTCCATGTTCACCTTGGTGCGTTCTGATCGTTTGGTTAAAATAAATGTAAACTGGGTGCAACCCAATTCGGTTCCTTTTTCTACCAGCCATTCTATACGGTCCATATTCTTTGTTGGTGCAACTGCCAAATGAATCGAACGGGTAGGCTCCTGAAAATCATAGTTAAGCACCTTTGCTGTGCATTTTTTAGGATGCGCGTCGAGTATGGCTGCAGTATATAGCCCGCCTTTCCCATCCAAGACCTGAATTACATCTCCCGGCTGTTTTCTCAATACACGAATGCAATGCGAAGATTCTTCCTCAGTTAAAACAAAGGTTTCTGCGGAAGGTAAAAGATTGGGTAAGTAAAACATCTTAGGCAATTAATTGAATAACCAATTCTCGCAGCAAGGTATCACTTACCTCGCTCGTACTTCCCACCCCTTTAGATTTTAAATCATATTGATAAAGCAGCTCAATATTTTCAGCAACTTTTTTAGGATTATAATGATTCTTGCTATTCATGAGTTCACCGGCAACGAAGGCATGTACATTGATTGCCTTTGCGATCCCCTCCCTACTTTTATCTTGAATGAAATGAATGCGCATCAATTGGGAGAAAAACTTAAAGAGAATCCCAATGACCGGTATTAATTCTCCAGCCTTCGGATTCGCTTCAAAATACTTAACAATTTTAAGGGCTTTAACCATATCCCTTGCTCCAACTGCATTATTTAATTCAAAAATATTGTACTCTTTAGAAATCCCAATGTGCTTTTCAACGAGGGCCTCATCAATTTTTTGACCTTCAGGCAATACGATCGCTAGTTTATCAATCTCATTGGAGATTCTTGACAAATCATTTCCAATAGACTCAGCAAGAATGTGCGGCACCTTCGAGGTATGCGTAAAGCCTTTTGAACTCAACAAGGAAGTAATCCATTCAGGCAGCTGATAATCCCTGATTTTTTCGGCCTTAAAAACCACCCCTTTTTGCTGTGCGAGTTTCGCGAATTTAGTCCGCGAATCAACCGATTTATGTTTATGTGCAATGACAAAAACCGTACTAGGAACAGGTTCGTTGAGGTAGCTTTCCAGTTCTAACAATTGCTTGAATTCTTGAGCCTCTTTTAAAATAACCAGTCGGCGTTCAGCCATCATGGGATATTGCTTGAGTACACCGAGTAAGTTCAACAAATCGGCCTCCTTCCCGTAAATAACTTGTTGGTTAAAATCACGTTCATGGGGTTCAAGGGCCGTATCTTCAAACAAATCCACTAATTTATCAATGTAAAAGGATTCATCTCCATGCAGTACATAGATGGGCTCAAATTCCTTGGCTTTAATTTTCTTTTGTAATGCTTTAAAATCCATTAGTTATGTTTTTCCCAACGTTGAACCAACTCAATTAAGGTATTTACGGCGGCTTGCATGTCCTGAACTACCACATATTCCTGTCGAGAATGAATAGCCATTTCTCCTGTAAATATATTCGGGCACGGTAAGCCCATAAAAGATAAGCGCGAACCATCTGTACCTCCACGGATAATGGAACGTTTCGGGGTGATTCCAGCCTTTTCCATAGCTTCAACGACATAATCAGTAACGAATGGACAAGCGGTTAATATTTCTTTCATATTTCGGTATTGTTCCACACGTTCGTGCGCCAGACGCGCTCCGGGATAGTTGGAAAGTACTTCATTCGCGATGTCCACTAATTGATCTGCATACTCTGTGAGCTTAGCCGTAATGTGATCCCTCAAAATAAAAGATACGGTAGCGGACTCGAGGCTTCCTGAAATGGCTGTAGGATGAACAAATCCTTCGCGGTGGCTTGTGGTTTCCGGAGACCATCGATCGCTTGGCAAGGCCGCAACGAACTCACTAGCCATTTTAATGGCGTGTTGCATTTTACCTTTAGCATATCCTGGGTGAGCGCTAACGCCAGTAAAGGTAAACGTCATGGCATCAGCAGAAAACGTTTCATCTTCCACTTCGCCCAAGGGTCCCCCATCCAGCGTGTAACCATAATCTGCGCCGAGTTTACTCATGTCAAGATGCTCTACGCCACGACCAACTTCCTCATCCGGAGTAAAAAGAATACGAATCTTACCGTGTGGGATTTCGGGATGCGTTAAGAGATATTTTGCAAGTTCCATGATGATGGTAACGCCTGCTTTATCATCAGCCCCCAACAAGGTTAAGCCAGAGGCAGTAATTACATCTTGGCCAATTTTTCCGCTCAAATAGGGTTGATTTTCTACTGTAATTACTTGGGTAGTATCATCTGGCAGGGTAATTGGCGATCCATTCCAAGCGCGATGAAGGATTGGTTTCACATCTTTCCCGCTGCAATCTGGTGCTGTATCCATGTGCGAACAAAAACAAATGGTAGGTAGGTTTTGATTCGGTGAATTTGACGGAATGGTGGCAAACACGTATCCCCATGCATCCATTTCAACGTCTGAGGCACCAAGTTCAATAAGTTCTTGAGTAAGTAAGCGACCTAAGTCTTTTTGTTTTTCGGAGGAAGGAAAACTGCTAGAGTTTGGGTCTGCCTCGGTATCGATGCGCACATATCGCATGAAACGATCCGCTAATTCTTGTGAAAAATGCATGGTGAAAGTCTTTCTACGAAAGTACAGAATTCACTTCGGATGCAAAACGGGAAAGGTAAGAAAAGCCTTAAATTTTATTCACAGCATGGAGGTAGCCTAAGAACTGCTTAAAGGCAAGCGACCGATGCGAGATGTTATTTTTTTCAGCTGTAGAAACTTCAGCAAAACTTTTATTCCATCCGATGGGTTGAAAAATCGGGTCATAGCCAAAGCCTTGATCCCCTCGAAAATCAGTCAAGATAGTCCCTTTAACGAACCCTTCGAAATAGCGCGGTTCGGTTCCATCAACATAGGCGATTACGGTGCGAAACTGCGCATCTCTGTTGGGCGCATGTTCAAGTAGGGAAAGTAATTTTTCACTGTTGGCTCGGTCATTTTTTTCTGGACTAGCAAAGCGCGCTGAATGTACGCCAGGTTTACCATGCAAGAAAGCGACCTCTAAGCCTGAATCATCAGCAAAGCAGGGTATACCCGTATGTTCAAAGATTGCATTTGCCTTGAGCAAGGCATTTCCTTCCAGAGTTTCTGCTGTTTCAGCAATTTCTTGAGTATAGTGTATGTCATTTAGACTAAGTAATTCAAATCCCTGAGGCAATAAGGCTCGAATTTCAGAGGCTTTATGTTCGTTTTGTGTTGCGAAAAGTAATTTCATGAGGTAAAAAGTGAACGGTATTTTTCTTGATTGGCCTGAACAGAAAAACGGTTCCGAATGCATGCTTGCGCATTGACACCCAGCATTCTTCCTTGCGATGGATCAGAAAGTAGGGCATTCAAGTATTCAAACCAATCCTCCGTGGTCTTGGCAATAAATCCATCTTGTCCATGTGTTATTATCGACGAATTCACCCCAACATTAGCGGCAATGGTTGGAATCCCTAACGCCATATATTGCAAGGCCTTAAAACCACATTTCCCCTTAGCCCATTCGGTATCTTCAAGTGGCATGACTCCAATTGAAAATTGACTTAAGTCTTCAATTTCTGTGGATTTATTCCAGCGAACAAACCGCAGATTTGGAATGAAAAAGGATGGTGGTTCATTGGAAATCACAACAAATTCAAAGGCATGAATCGCCGCTAATTTTTCTAAAGCAGGAACGATTGGTTTTAAATAATCTACCGTAGTATGTGTTCCGGTCCAACCAATAACTGGAAGTGTAGAGTGCATGGAATCCGAGTGCAAGGCATGGTAATCCATGTCAATGGTGGTGGGAATGACATCTACATTTGCATTATATCTTGATGCATACGAAGCTAAAAATTCATTTCCAACAGAAACTCGATAAGCCCAACGAATAATGAATTTCACTTTCCAATACGCTTTCAATCGGTGAATGAACCGATGTTGTTTGCTATAATTTGGCAACCAAATGGCATCATCAAAATCATAAATAATTCGCTTTCTCAATACCTTAGCGATCAGCCACTCAAGAATGGGAGGTCCAACAGGCGATGCTTCGCGATGAATAAACACATAATCCACAGAAAACAACTTTACCAACAGCATAAGGCGTCGAATGAATCCCAAGAGTATTTGAAATGATTTGGCTATGGGCTTATTTGAATGATAAAATATTTCCCAAGCGTTTGAGCTTAAAAAGGGATAACTAGTGGTTTGAATGTCCTGAGTACCTAACCATAAAAGATACTGCTCCACCCGAAAACGTTGTGAAGGCGCTTCACCCAAAGGATAGGGACAAAGAATAGCAACCTTAATCATGGGACAGCATTTTTGTATAAACCTGTTGATACGCAGCAATACCCTGCTCAAGTCCTAAGGTGCGTATCGCATACGTTCGAATCGCATTTGAATCAAAGCGCATTCGTTGAAAATCCATTACCGCGGAAGGAATATCATCCCAGGAGTTTATGCAAATCCCTGCGAGACCCTCTTCGATTAGTGCCTGCGAATCCCCTATGCCTACATTCGTTATTACAGGTACTCCCATCGCCAAGGACTCCCCTAATTTAACCGGTGAGGAGGCACGTTTAGAAAACGCCGGCTCTATGAATTGAATGCTCGCTTGGGCTAGATTCAGGAATGTGGGAACTTCATGATGGGGTGCGCTGTGAATGATCACGCGCGAGGAAATAGACTGATTTAGGTTAACTATTGCTCTTGCTGCGACAGTGTCTTTTGTGAGAATCAAAAAATACCAAGAGGAATCTATAGCAGATAAGGCATTAAAAAAAACTAGTTCTTGGTCCAATCGATACCACGTACCTACGGAGCCCACATGAATTAATACCTTAGCCTCATCAGGTATTCCTAAGGAACGCTTAAGGTCCAATTGCGGGGTCGTGGGTTGAAATAATTCTGAATCAACACAACAAGGGATAACAGTCGATTTATTTTCAATATTACCTGAACCGTAGCGTTCAGTAAGGGCTTTAATCCCGTCGTAGGTAAGGGAAACAATTGCATTACTTTGCTGAACAAACGCCTGTTCTTTGCGCAGGAAATAGCGATATATCCATCGATAAAGTGGTATATGTTGAGGCCACAAGTTTCCATTAACCCGTTCATCTGCCCAAAGGCCACGCATATCAAAAATCACCTTCCGTCCTTGGTTAATGGACAAGGCAACCAGCATGGGAAGATAACTGCGGCAATGAATAATTGTATGAGCGGTCGTTAGTGTCTTCCTTGCCGCACGTTTCATCCGCCAAAGATCATATAGCGTTGAAAACACAGCTGGTTTCTTGGTATAGGAAAGTGGTATCCATTGGATATCTCTCCCCTCAAGCTGTTTTTGTACGTGTTGTTTGTGAACAGAAAAGGCCTCCTTTTTTTCAAAAGAAATAATAACGAAGCCCATCCCTTGTTGCTCGAGACCAAGTAGATAGGGCAAGATTTGAGCTTGTCCTAAGGGGTCGGTTAATCCGTCGTAGGATAAATAAAGGGCTTTCCCGTGAAGGTCCATGCCTCAAAAATAGGCAATATAACCGAAGTGGATTTTTCCGGAACGTGCATCAAAGGGATTATTTTTTTCAAGACCTAGGGCGTAGGCCAAAGAAAAAATGCCGACCGTTGAACCAATATTTGCTCCAACACCAAAGCCCATCGGCGTATCTTTTTGGTAGCTGTTGTTGCTTCTGTTTTCATAGATAGATTGATCGAAAAACGCAAAAACAGCCGAATTTCGGTCGAGTAAATACCGAAGTTCCACTTGATTTACACTTTTCGTAGTGGCTAGAAATTGTTCTTCATTAAACCCTCGCTGGGTGTTCAATCCTCCAAATCGATAACATTCATTTGAAAAAATGGAAGGTGCTAAATAGGTATCAAAAGACAATTGATAACGTATAACCCAACGCTTGTGAATGGGAATAAAATGCTCCAAATTCATGGAAACTTTTGCATTGACAACCTTTCCCGATGAATCGTTCAAAACACTCCGTTGACCAATGAATCCTTCCAGTTGGAATGCAAGTCCGGCCCGTGGATTCGGTAAATAATCTAATTTCTTATAGTTAATACCAAGTCCGTACATGGAATTTTTAAGGGAGGTCACATTTAAGAACTCTGCGCTGCTGTTAGCCGCATACAATCGATTACTCCCGAAATAGGAAAACATGCCTTTTAGCTGCCAATGTCTACCCACTTGATATTGTATTCCAAGCGTTGATTTCAGTTCCAGAAAGGTAGAATCGCGTTTATATAAATTCAATTTCACTTCGGTTCCGAGCAAAGAATTGAATAAGTATGGATAAAGCAACCTGAGATTGAGTAATTGGGTAGCCGGCTTAATGCTTCGCCAATTGAAATCAAGTTGTTCCGCTCGACGTAAGGCATTGTTTAGTTTCAACTGTAATTCACCGGTTAATCCAATTTTCTGGCTCACAGGATTTGGTTGTAAGCCTAAAACACCATTTACATTAGAAGATTTGGTGGCCTTTAAATATAGAAAAAGGGTCATGCCATCTTTTGAAAACACAAAATCTGAAGGTTTTATGGCATCAACAAAGGTCAGTTGTTCAATTCGGTCATCGACATCTTTTAGCTTATCCATTGAAAATAAATCACCTGAACGAATCCCAATAATTTGTTGAATCGGTTTCAAGGCAATGGAGGAATCGCCTTTGATTATTATTTCTTTCCATTGCATTCTACGTCCTTTAATCAAAGAAACATTTAATGAAATCCATCCCTTAGAATAACCTAGGGAATCAAAGTTGTATGTTGCAAAGGGGTACCCATTATTTTGAAACGTTCGAATGACCTGTTGTAACGCTGATGCATAAGCACTCGGTGATTTAAATACAATGGCATCAGCGACACGCACGGATGAACGCGCGTATTGTTCAAACCAAGGAACAAGTTCCGGGGAAAGGGTAAGTTGAACCCCCTTAAATTGCTCTCCTGGAAATACCTTAACTTTAATATTCGGGGCTTCGGAGAGCGAATCCACATCGAGCGTTGCAGTATAATACCCAAGTTCCGTTAGGTATAACGACGCTTGCATTAATTCCATGGCAAGGAATTGGCGGGATACGATGGCATGTGGTTTTTTGAAGAACGAAGAAGAAACAGCATCCGAAGGGGCTGTAAATAAATAGCTTACACTCACTTTTTGGGAAAAAATCCCCAAAAAAAAGAGCAGGCTACTCAGTAAAACTACATACTTCATTCTACGTGTAACGCTTTAATTGAACATTAAATTTTCAACATTCGGGCAACCTTCTTACAAATTTTGTAACTTTATGACGTCAAGACTCGTTAGAGGATACACAAACAACAAAAACACACAACTATGAAAACGAAGGTAAATGTTTTAATTCTATTGGCTGTTGTTGCATCTGTGATTTTATCATCTTGTGGTGCTTCAAGAAAAGCTGGTTGCGATGCTTACGGGTCTACGAAGACAGAAATTCAATCAAACGATTTAGCTTCAAAGTAAGATATACGCATTTTTCAACGCATTAAGCGCTGAAGGTACAAGGCCATTTCGGATTGTATGTTCAGCGCTTCTTTTTTTGCAGCTACTTCAAAATCCGTTCCTGATCCTGCATATATAATAGAGCGTGAGGCATTCACCAACAAACCACAATCCGTATTTGCACCGGCATTAAATACATCTTCTAAGGATCCTCCTTGTGCTCCTACTCCAGGAACCAATAGGAAATGTTCCGGCGCAATACGTCGGATATCCGCTAATTGTTCGGTACGTGTGGCACCAACAACAAACATCAAATTTTCAGAAGTCCCCCATTCCATTACGGTAGAAATCACCTTGGCATAAAGCGGTTGCTCCTCCTTGTTTGTATAATATTGAAAATCGTTTGCCCCTTCGTTTGAGGTTAATCCAAGTACAATGGCCCACTTGCCATCGAACTTCAAAAACGGTTGAACACTATCTTTTCCCATATACGGAGCTACCGTAACGGCATCGCAAGGAAGTGTTTCAAAAAACGTTTTCGCATAGGCCGTTGACGTATTTCCAATATCTCCACGTTTTGCATCGGCGATAATCAAACATTCGTTTGGTATATACTTAATCGTTTTTTCAAGGCTTTCCCAACCTTTAACCCCAAGCGCCTCATAAAATGCCGTGTTGGGCTTATATGCTACCGCGTATTCCGAGGTTGCATCAATGATCCGTTTATTAAATTCAAAGATTGGGTCTTCGAATGCTAATAAATGGGCTGGTATTTTTTCTAAGACTGGATCTAAGCCCACACATAGAAAGGATTGTTTTGCGAAAATTTGATGTATGAGTTCGCTCCGTGTCATTATTCTTGACCTTTTAGTTTTTCTGCATTCTCCGCCATGCGCAATGAATCGATCATTTCTTGGATGTCTCCATTCATAAACGACGCCAGATTGTACATGGTTTTATTAATTCGGTGGTCTGTAATTCTCCCTTGCGGATAGTTGTAGGTTCTAATTTTAGCGGAACGGTCCCCGGTGGAAACCAAGGTTTTTCGTTGCGCTGCACGTTCATTATGTATCCGGTCTAATTCTGCTTGGTATAAGCGGGAGCGTAATACTGAAATTGCCTGCTCTAGGTTTTTATGTTGAGAGCGTCCATCCTGACATTCAACCACCACGCCGGTAGGAATGTGGGTTAAACGAATGGCTGATTCGGTTTTATTAATGTGCTGTCCTCCTGCACCCGAAGCGCGGAAGGTATCTTTACGCACATCATTCATATCCAATTTAAAGTCTACTTCTTCAGCTTCTGGAAGCACAGCAACGGTAATTGCTGAGGTATGAACTCGACCTTGTGATTCGGTTTCAGGGACGCGTTGTACGCGATGTACTCCAGATTCAAACTTCATAGCGCCATAAATTCCGGCCCCTGTTATTTGAATTGAAATTTCTTTAAACCCTTTTGTTGTTCCTTCTGAAGAATTAATTACTTCCGCTTGCCAACCCATTTCTTTAAAATACATGGTATACATTCGGAAAATGTCCTCGACAAAGATACAAGCCTCATCACCTCCCGTTCCGGCACGCAATTCCACGATGGCATTTTTGTCATCTTCTGGGTCTTTTGGAATCAGCATCATTTTGATTTCTTCTTCCAAAGCTGGTCGTTCTTGTTCTAGGGCATCGATCTCTTCTTTGGCCATTTCGCGCATTTCCGGATCGGTTTCTTGTTCGAGTAATTCTTTGCCAGATCTTAAATTAGAAAGGATATTTGAATAACGTCTGTAATAGCTTTCAAGTTCTTCCAATTCGCGATATTCCTTGCTCAATTTAACAAAACGGTCCATGTCAGAAATGATGTCCGGATCGGTAATCATTTTTCCGACTTCTATAAATCGAAAGTGGATGGCTTCAAGTTTGGAAAGTAAATCGCTCATGCATTAAATTGTGTGCAAAGGTAAGGAATTGAGGCTAAACTCAGTCTATTATCCCGCATAGTGCAATCTAAAGTATACTTTCAATGCCTCTCTGCGTAAAATTTGCCAGGCTAAATTCTCAAAGAAATCTTCAGTGCTTGGGTCTAATACTTCTGATGTTTCGGGTAGATCAACACGGTATAAAAACTCAGGTAGCGAACCGGGAGCAAGTTCACGCAAGAAAATAACGAGATGCTGATGCATTATAGGAAGTTCTAAACCATCCACAGGCGAGATGACCAAGCCAAGGGCATGGATGTCTTTTTCTAGTTGGACCCAAACCGCCTGGAGCAATTCGTGCATTGACAATTCAGTACTTAGGGTAGAAAACTGGGGAACCAGTTGGTGTAAATTCGAGGGAGCCATGTGCTATTAAACGTTAAAAAAATGAAGGCCTTAAAAATTCTAGCTAACTTAAATAGAAAACAACAACACACACATCTTATGTTAGTAAAATTATATTCAAGCAGTGTATTTGGGATCACTGCTACCACCATCACTGTTGAGGTAAATATCGATAATGGATTAAATTTTTATTTGGTAGGACTACCAGATAATGCAGTCAAAGAGAGTCAACAACGCATTCGAGCAAGTTTTAAAAATAACGGATTTCATTTCCCAGGGAAAGAAATCACCGTGAATTTAGCCCCGGCAGACATCCGGAAGGAAGGCTCTGTCTTCGACCTACCGATAGCCCTTGGAATCCTCGCTGCGAGTAATCAGCTAAGGCATGACAGCCTTTCATCCTATCTCATCGTAGGTGAACTTTCCTTGGATGGTTCGCTTCAAGCTACGCGGGGGGTGTTAGCCATTGCCTTGCAAGCACGAGAAGAGGGATTTAAAGGAATCATCGTTCCAGAAATTAATGCCTCTGAAGCGGCGGTTATTGAGGGGCTTAAGGTATATGGCTTATCCAACTTAACTCAGGTTGTGAACTTCTTAAACGACCCAAATTCTTGCTCACCCGCAAAAGCGCCGGCAATGGACGCACACGAGCAGGCAAACTTTGAGATTCCTGTAGATTTTAAAGAGGTTAAAGGTCAGTTTGCCGTGAAACGCGCCTTTGAAATTGCAGCGGCAGGAGGGCATAACATTATTCTCATTGGGCCTCCAGGATCAGGAAAATCCATGTTAGCTAAGCGCTTCCCCACCCTACTCCCGAGCATGAGTTTAGAAGAGGCCTTGGAAACCACTAAAATTCACAGTGTCGCAGGAAAGATTAAACATACGGGCGGATTAATAAGACAACGTCCATTTAGAAAACCACACCATACGATATCGGATATTGGGCTAATCGGGGGCGGAAGTTACCCTCAACCCGGCGAAATATCCTTAGCACACAATGGGGTATTATTTTTGGATGAGCTCCCCGAATATAAACGAACGGTGTTAGAGGTCTTGAGACAACCCTTGGAAGATCGCACCGTGAGTATTTCCCGTGCAAAATTCAGCATTGAATATCCAGCAGGGTTTATGTTGATTGCGGCCATGAATCCTTGTCCTTGTGGGTATTTGAATCACCCTGAAAAAGGATGTTCGTGCGGGCCCGGCATGGTGGATCGCTATTTAAATAAAATCTCTGGACCCTTACTGGACCGCATCGATATGCACATTGAGGTGCAGCCGGTAAAATATGATGAATTAACAGGGACAATGCCACAAGAAGATAGCCGAAGCATACGGGGAAGGGTTGAAACAGCTAGTAGCATTCAAAAGAAGCGCTACAAAAGCTCGATGGCCCACAACAATGCCCAAATGAGTCGGAGTGAAATTGAGACGCATTGTATATTAGATGAGTCGTCAAGGGCCTTGTTGAAACAAGCCATGGTACACTTAGGTCTGTCTGCACGTGCGTACGACCGCATCTTGAAAGTAGCTCGGACGATTGCGGATTTGGAGGGATCTTCGGACATTCAAACACCGCATGTTGCAGAAGCAATACAATACCGCAGTTTGGATAAAAGCAGGTTGGGCGCTTAAAAGTTGATTGGTGCTATTCATTATGATTGAAAAGAAACATCCTTTTACGGAAAACAGACCTGTAGCTACATTTCAACTACATTCACAAAACCCACTTATATTTTAATAAATCTTGCACTCCACTGAGAATTGCCATTCGTTACCTGCACGTTATAAAATCCAGGTTTCAGCGCGGAAGTATTTATCGTAGTTTCTTGTTCGTTCATTGTTTGCACGAGATGAACTCTTCCACTCAAATCCGTTAAAATGACTTGCATAGATTCATTTAGGGATTTTGATAATTTAATGGTTAACTCAGCGTCCGTAGGATTTGGAAAAATACGCAACCCGTCATTTAGTTCAAGTATTGAACTATTAGCAATCGTGGAATCCAAGTGAATGGTGGTGGCAGTATTTGTTCGAATAGGGTCGTTAAAGTCAAAGTAAATATCGACGAAATTGTTTATTTCTGTGAGAAATGGTAATGAGGCGGGATGTTTTAACCTAAATTTCACGAATCCATTCGAACCAACTTGGTTGGTGGTGCTGTCTGGTAACATTATTTGATTAAAGCGAAAGGTCATTATTTGCCCCTCAAAGCTCACTTCCAAGGGTTGATGACTCATCGCTAAAAGTTCAAAAGAGGCTAACTCTAAAAAAGATGAAAGGGTATCAATAATTACTACATTGTATGCCGTATCGTTTCCAACATTTTGAAAATGAACGGTATATTCTAACCAATCAGCGCTCGATACATTGTAAAGCGTGTCTTTATCGACCAACTTTATATTTGGATCGTATGGACCAACAACCTGAATTTGACTTGTAGCAACATTATCAATTGGAGTTAAGTCACCTGTTAAAGGAGTAATTTGGGCTTGAGACGCAAGTGGAAAACCTATAGGAGTTCCAACGGGAATGTTAAATTGGATGAACACGGCACCTTGTTGTCCGGGTTGCAAAACACCTAATTGCCACTGGAAATTGTTGGCGATTTGAAGCGTTGGAACGGGTGATGCAGATAAATAGTTAATCCCTGCTGGAGGCGTGAAGTTCACGGTCGTATTTTGTGCCACTGTACCAACATTTTTGTAGGATAACATGTACCCGAGAACATACCCTGCCTTCGGAGCGGTCGTTGGTGTAACTGTCACGCGTAAATCGGGCATATTAGGCGTTGGAACAAGTCCGAAATGATGGAGTGAATCTACATTACCCAAGCCAACGAAAATGGCATTTTGCAACAACGGAGTACTCAGCGTATGGTATAATGGCATATTTGGAATGTTCACCGCGTATGTACCTGCGTTGGCAAACACTTCGTAGAACCCATTGTTAGCAGATAGTGCTTGATATGAACCATTCGTGACCTGCACCATGACGTTTGGCAAACCAACTTCAGTAATATCCAATAAGGCATTATTATTTACATCTTGAAAGACTTTTCCCGTAATCGCATTAGAATTTCCTGCGATTTTTATCAAAAAGGAGGATGAAACCGAGGCGGAAAGTCCAGCCATATTCATGGTTCCAAAAGTAGTACCCGACAAATAAATACCATTTCCATTGGATGTGATTGAATTAGCAAAAACGGATGAATTCGTTGACGAACCAGAAACAACAGAAGTCACCTGACCACTGGTGTCAATTTTCGCTAAATACGCCCTAGCATTCGCACCGCCAGTTAATGGCACAGTGCCGAAGGTGATATTTCCAGTGTAAACACCAGTAAGTAACAATTGCGTATTGCTTTTGCAATTCAAGTCATAACCCTGATCGTTTCCGTTTCCGCCAAAGGATTTTGCCCATGAATACGTTCCATTATTATTTATCTTAACTAGAAGCGCGTTATCATTTGCGCCATTCACTAAAGAAATTGGACCAAAACTCGCTTGAGAATCGAAATTTCCAGTGAAATAAATATTTCCAGTTGAGTCGGCAGATAATCCATAAATCTCCCCATTAAATAGGGAGAGCGTATTATACTGAAAAACACCCATTGAATTGAATTTGGCTATAAAGTGATTCTGACCATTCATGGACTGAGTAGATCCATTAAATCCAATAGATGCAGCAGTTGAAAAACCACCAATGTAAATATTACCGTTTACATCTACCGTATGCGTCCAAATAGAAACTCCACCGGTTATACCAAAAGACTGCACGGGAACTCCTGCTAAATCTAATTCTATTAAAAACGCGTGGCCATTGCCAACAGAATTAATGGTTGCACCAGGAAAAACAAAGGTACCGTTGTAATTCCCTGAGAAAAACAAATTCCCATTGGATCCAAGGCTCAAGTCCATGGCGTAATCATTGGTGGTTCCTCCCCCTTTTTTAGCCATTAATATCGCCCCATTACTCGCATCCAATTTTACAATAAAAACATCATATCCCCCGCTTGACACGAGTGTATAAGGCCCCACTGTCATGGTTTGTTGAAAGTGACCAACAACCCAGACCGCATTAACCCCATCGAACACAATTTTAGATGAATAATCACTGCCCGCACCTCCAAAATGACTCACCCACAACAATGCACCATTCGAAGCATATTTTTGCACCACAACATCTTGAAGTCCATTGCTGCTAATTACAGACGGACCAATTTGATTATTCGCCCCAACAATTTGACCGCAGGTATAGCTATCGTTAAAAGGATCTACAGCCACGTCAATCCCTAATCCCGGGTTGGCAGCTATCCATTCACCAACCTGTGCATGCGTGGACACTATCGCGCTAATAAAAATAAGGGAACTAAGTAATTTTTTAAACATTGGTTTCTTTTAGGTAAATATAAACAAATTAGAGTATAGCCGAAGCGTGAGTTGCAGAAGCCATACAACCGCAGTTTGGATAAAAGCCGTTTGGGCGCTTAAAAAAACGGAATGGTTTTCGTATTTTTGAAATATGAGAAAAATCCTTTTGCTGCTAATTTTTTCACCGCTTTTGGCATTCAGTCAATTCCAAATTGGTCACCGAACTATCACCTTCAACGACCCTACTCGTAGCGGTGGCTTTGGATCAGGCGGAGGTCCTGGACGCCAAATTCAAACGGAAATCTATTATCCAACCTTCATCGCTGGAGAAAACACCCCGGTAGCTACATTCCCTGATTTCCCAGTTATCGTATTTGGTCATGGGTTTGCCATGGGGTGGGATGCCTACCAAAATATATGGGAACACCTAGTGCCGAAAGGTTACATTATGGCCTTTGTCCGTACCGAAGGAAGCCTTATACCTGCGCCCAGCCACGCAGATTTTGGAGCCGACTTAGCCTTAGTTGTTACTAAAATGTTAGCCTTAAATACTACGGCCGGTTCTCCTTTTAATGGGACCATAAAACAGAAGGCAGTTATCATGGGGCATTCCATGGGCGGTGGAGCTACCATGCTTGCCGCAGCAAACAATACCTCCATTGCGGGAATTGTGGGATTAGCTCCTGCAGAAACCAACCCAACAGCCATCGGTGTTTGTCCAAACATTACCGTTCCTGCCCTCATTTTTTCGGGTTCTAGTGATGGCGTAACGCCTCCTGCACAGAACCATCTCCCAATGTATCAAGGAATTGCCTCTACCTGTAAATCCTTTGTGAGCATTACCGGTGGAGCGCATTGTTATTTTGCCAACAGCAATTTTAATTGTGATTTTGGTGAAGGCACTTCCTCACAAGGGATTTCGATTTCAAGGACGGAGCAACAGGAGAAAACGTTTTGGTTACTTGACCCCTGGTTGCAGTATGTGTTAGGATCTGATTGCTTTGCATTAACTGATTTTCAATGGAAACTAAACAATACCATAGGAACTGTAAATCAAGGAACGTGTACTCCTTCAGGAACAAACGCAACAATCCTTTACGACAACATGTCAACCTTATGGACTACCACACCGGGAACGGCCTATCAATGGTACTGGAACGGTCAAATCATGCAAGGAGAAACCAATGACAGTTTAGTTCCACCAGTTGATTTAGGAGGAGATTATTCCGTATCGGTATTCTCTCCGTCGGGCTGTGAAACAAGCTCCTTCTTTACCCTTCAAGGAGCTGTCAATGTGCTACCAATGGATTATCAGTTGATTTACCATTCAGCGGAAAATATTATTCAGATTACTACAAATACACCGTACACTGGAAGTATTAGTCTGCAAGATATTCACGGTCGAATCATTAAACAAGAGGTCGTTAACGCAACAAGCATGAACTTTTCAAGCAATCAATTATCCAAAGGGGTTTACTTTGTTCGTTTAGGGAACTTGCCTGCAAAACGAATACTCATCTACTAAATCAACAGTGCCTCTAAGGCTTCTCGACCTTGCATGGGTTCATGAGCTCGTATGATTCCATCTTGTGGCACTAACCAAAGGGGTAAATCAAAGGCTATCACCAAATCCAAATCGTGCGTTGAAAGAAGGATGCCTTTTTGTTCTGAAGTGGCCAATTCTTTAAGTAAAGTAAAGAGTTGTTTTCGGTGATAAAAATCCAAAAAGGCGGTAGGTTCATCCAAGAAAATAAAGGGTGTGTCTTGCGCTAAGGCGCGTGCAAGCCCTACCAATTGTCGTTCACCATCACTCAAGGAGGACGTAATTTTTTGACTTAAATGTTCCGCCCCTACACGTTTCAGCGCATGTTGTGCAACCTCAACATCCGCTTGCCTTGCACTACCCAAGATGCCTAAATACGGAGTTCTTCCGAGCAGGACATAATCCAAAACCTGCAGTTGCGCCACACCCACGAAATGGGCATTAAGCCATGCGATTTTAGTGGCTAAGGATTGTGGCGACCAATGCGATAATTCTTTTCCATCAATACGCACCGACCCGCTTAAGATAGGAAGTGAACCACGTAAGGTTTGAAGCAGGGTGGATTTCCCGCTGCCGTTCCTACCTACCAAAGCCACTAAATCCCCCGGATTCAGCGTTAAGGATTCAGCTGATGCGATGGATTCCGTGTAACCGATATGTAACTGCTTACCCTGTAACATGCCTGTTTTTTAAAATCATCCAACTTACAAAGGGCACCCCCAAGAGTGCAGTTAAGGCATTCAAAGGAATCGCCACGTAGGATTCAAGTAGTTTAATCGCGAAATCACACACCCCTAAAAATAACGCACCAAAAAGGATATTAGAGATCAATAACACGCGATGATTTTGGGTTTTCATTAGCAATTTCGTAACGTTGGGAATGGCAAGTCCAACAAAGGCAATAGGGCCGGCAAAGGCCGTAATGACACCGGTAAGTATTCCCGCAATCAAGATGCTCATGATACGTACCTTACGGATAGAAACTCCGAGGGATTTGGCGATGTCTTCTCCCAACACCATGGCATTAAGTGCACGTACCTGAAAAAGTGAAAGAACAACTCCGAGGCTTGTAATTATGGCAATCCATGGGATTTGCTGAATGGTCACCCGTTGCAAACTACCAAAATTCCAAAATACATATTGTTGTAAATCTTGAGTAGCCGAAGACGCCTGAATAATTGCAATGATGGCACCAATAAAGCTACTAAGCATTAATCCGATGAGCAATAAATGAACCGCCGAACGCAATTTAAGGGCAAAGAGTAACATGATTGCGCCCATTCCCATAGCACCCAAAATGCCAAGAAAAATCAAATCCGTAGTGGATCCCAAGGCGGTAATACCGGTCATCATCCACAGGGCAACCAACAAGGAAGATCCGGAAGTGATTCCCAAAACATCAGGTCCAGCCAAGGTGTTTTGAAATAAATTTTGCATCAACATTCCCGCCACGGAGAGTGCTGCGCCGGCAAAAAAGGCCATGAGAATTCTAGGCAGTCGAAACGACCAAACCACGGTAGAAGAAACTTCATCCGTTGGATTGGTTAGGGCCTCAAAAATGTGTTCCCATGTGGTGTTGAAATACCCCGTTTTCAAATACAGCAAAAATACCACAAGGAGCAAGATTCCAGCGGAGAGAAGCAAGATCAGGTGGGATTTAGTTTGGTTCATTTTACTTCCCGGTAAAAATACAACATTGCATCGGCTGAATTCCCTTGTTTGATTCGAATTAAATCGCGCAGCACGATGTCTGGCATGAGGGCACTTTGTTCCCAAAATTTATTCAGGTCGTGTGAGTAGCAAAAAATCGAACCCTTAGTAAATGGACGAAGTTGAATTGCTTTAGGAAAAGCGTTCAGGATGGCTTGCTTGGTAGGGAATCCTGGATTAAGCCAAAGTTCACACGCCTCGGCCTCTTGATAAATGCGTTCAGCTCCCACCGCCATACTTCCCGTACCCTTATAGTTCATCGAAAAGGTGCAAAAATCTACTTGATTAAAAAAACGTGCTTGAAAACTATTTTGCAAGGGAGAATACCAATAGTCTCCCGCAAAGTTACCCACCAATATCTTTTGGCATGAATTTCCTTTGGGAAGCTCATTAAATTTATTATATCGTTTACAGATGGCCTTAAACTGAAGATCGGCTTCATCAAAACGATTAGTAATTGCCCCGAAAAACAACAACCATTCGGCCTTTCCTAAGGGGTGTTCTTCGCGCCAATCGTAATTGGGAAAATATTGAATGCCTAGAGCCTTAAATCGTTCTTCGTTGGCTTGATCCAAGGGCTCCATGCCTGCAGAAACCCACACGTTAATGTGCTTTTTTGAAAGTGATTCAAATGCAATGGAAGTACCACCAAGTTCCAACAATTGGCCTTTATTAAATCGTTTTTTTAAGGTGGGGTCGTGTAAATATTTCGCTAAGGAAACAGCGCCAATACAATCTCGAGCATTCAAGGATGCCAGCATTCCAACATGTGTAGCTGCATTAGTTGCTAGCTTCATGTTATTAATATCAAGCACTTCTGTGGTTGTTGACATCGACTTTACCTGTTCCGGATGGGTGGTGCAGAGAATGACACGTGTTGCGGCTTTCCGGTCTGGATCTTTGATAAACAGCTTTATCCCTAATTCCGTTTTTGTATAAGAGAGCCACTGACTGTACCTTGATTTTCCAATCGTAGCGTCAATACCTTTCTTTTTCGAGGTATTGCATCCAAGAAAAAGAAATAAAAAACCTATAAATAAAAGCTTAATACTGTTCTTTCTCATTCGGAAAATCACCCGATTGTACATCTTGAATATATTCAGTGAAGGCTCCGAGCATTTCGTTGTGCAGGTTTCGATACTTTCTCAAAAACCGGGGATTAAACTCATTGTTGATGCCTAACATATCATGAACCACAAGTACTTGACCATCTACCCCATTTCCCGCACCGATTCCAATTACAGGAATCTGAACAGTTTTAGCTACTTGAGTGGCCAGTGCAGCTGGGATTTTCTCGAGTACGATGGCAAAACAGCCGGCTTGCTCTAGTGCTTTTGCGTCTTCAATGAGACGGTTTGCCTCTTCTTCCTCCTTGGCTCGTACTACATAGGTACCAAATTTATAAATGGACTGAGGCGTTAACCCAAGGTGGCCCATTACAGGAATTCCTGCCGTTAAAATACGTTGGATGGATTCTATGATTTCACTTCCTCCTTCCATTTTTACGGCGTGCGCACCTGTTTCTTTCATAATTCGGATGGCACTATTCAAGGCTTCCTTTGAGTTCCCTTGATAACTACCGAAGGGTAGATCCACCACAATAAGGGCGCGTTGCACCGCACGAACAACGGATGCTCCGTGATAAATCATTTGATCCAAGGTAATTGGCAAGGTAGTTTCATGTCCTGCCATCACATTAGAGGCAGAATCTCCCACCAAAATTACATCGATACCTGCTTCATCAATGATGCGAGCCATGGAAAAATCGTATCCCGTTAACATGGAGATTTTCCGTCCGCTGTTCTTCATTTCTTGCAAGGTATGTGTGGTTACCTTTTTTACTTCTTTGTGTACTGACATGCCAAGAATTTGATTCAAAAGTAAGGAAAGTGGATTAAAGCACCTAAATAGGACACGAAGCAGTGTGGAAAAGATGAAATAAATCCTGAATTGAACGAGCAAAATCTAATTACTTTTGTTTTACCCGTAATACAACACGCATGGAACAACAGAAAACAGCTACAATCATCGGAGCAGGTCTAGTGGGATCACTTTGGGCCGTATATTTATCAAAAGCGGGATATAAGGTCACCATCTTCGAACGAAGATCGGACATTCGTCAAGCGGAAATCTCAGCCGGTAAATCCATCAATTTAGCGCTTTCAGTGCGCGGTTGGACTGCACTAGATAAAGTAGGTGTTGGCGATGAAATTCGCAAAATTGCCATTCCGATGTACGGACGAATGATGCATGATTTAGAAGGAAACTTGACCTATCAGCAATATGGGAAAGAAGGTCAAGCGATTTTCTCTGTTTCTCGTGGTAAAATCAATGCTACCATGATGGATATTGCGGAAAATCACGGTAATGCCACCATACATTATCAGCATTCATGCGATAGGGTAAATACAGAAACCGGCGAAGCATTCATACACAACGAACTTACCGGAGAGCGATTCACAGTGAAGGCTGATGTGGTATTTGCTGCTGACGGGTCTTTCTCAAGTGTACGGTATAGTTCCTTCCAAAAACGAAATCGATTTAGTTACAGTCAGAACTACATTGCAGACGGATACCGCGAATTATTGTTACCTGCCAATGCGGATGGCTCCTATAAACTAGACAAAAACGCCTTACACATTTGGCCACGAGGCCGCTTTATGATGATTGCCTTAGCCAATGAGGACGGTTCGTTTACCTGCACCTTATTTATGCCCTATGAAGACGACAAATATGCCTTTGATCGCTTAACATCTAAGGAAAAAGTGGATGAGTTCTTTCAAGAGGTTTTCCCTGATTTTTATGCCATGGTACCGAATGTCGCTGAGGCGTGGGAAGATCATCCTTTATCTTCTTTATCTATTATACGTTGTAAGCCTTGGCATGCCGGTAAAGTAGCCTTAATGGGAGATGCTGCACATGGAACGGTGCCTTTTTACGGACAAGGAATGAACGCAGGATTTGAAGATTGTCGTGTTTTGTTTGAGTTAATGGAAAAACACCAAGAGGATTGGCCACGTGTATTCGAGGAGTATAGTATTGTTAGAAAACCGGATGGTGATGCCTTACAAGATTTATCGCTAGATAACTACTTGGTGATGCGGGATTATGTCGCAGATCCATCGTTTATTTTGCGCAAAAAAATTGAGGCGAAATTCAGTGAACTGTACCCTGAGCGTTGGATGCCGTTATATTCGCAAGTTACCTTCAGCAATATTCGATACAGCGAAGCCTATCAGCAAGGACAGGTGCAAAATGGCATCATGGACGAAGTAATGGCCATGGAAGGGATTGAAGAACGCTGGGATTCCGAGGACGTAATGAATTTACTTTTAGAAAAAAGTGCACATTTTAATTTTAGTCATGCGTAGAATATTGATATTATCTATTGTATTTCCTTGTGTAATATTCGCACAAGATTACGGATTTAAAAAGGGGTCAAAAGACAACGATTACTTGATGGTGCGGAACAAAGGTATTACCTTTTCTGTTGGTCCGACCTGGCAATTCACACCAAAAACAGAGACCTTTGAAATCACCGATAATGCGGGAAGTCGAGGGACGACCACAATAGATCCTTCAGGAAAACTTGGGTTTTATGGAGAAATTGGATTGGTTGTTTTTCCTGCCTGGAAGGCTTTGATACCTATGAAAAAACTAAAGAAAAGTCGCTTGCTCGATTACATGGATTTCACCTTGGGGTATCGCCAATACCGTGGGGAAGAACTAGTAACTACTGAATTTACGAATGCCCTTGGGGAAGTGACAAATAGTTTTGAATCTACGGGTACCTACTCCAATGGACTGGCATATGGAAGATTTGATGCGCATACCCTCTTATATTTTGGTAAAAAGAAAATCGAAAATGCACGTAAACATTTCATTGATCAATCGATCGGAATTAACATCGATTATAATCTATTGAAAGGTTCTACTACGTACGAACCATTAACTTCTTCTTACAATCCGGTAGTGAGTGAATTTAAATTTTATAAGCCCTTAGTTGTACAGTTTCACTATTCCATAGGTGTTGGTGTACGCTTCAATAGAGCATGGATGATGGTTCCTGGGGTGTCAATCCCGTTCGTTACCTTGCATGAGTGGAATGGGTTTAATGCCCGAATGAATTGGTTTCAATCTACCTACTGGCCGATTCAAGGACAAATACGCTTTATTAAATTATTTGAGCGGCAACCCAAATGTGGTGCATACGGGGATTCGAAGGATGTAGAGCGCAATAAAAATTATCGCGACAAAAACTAAGAGAACCAGTTTTTCAGAAAGTATTTCGGTCCTTTTTTCTTCAGTCGTTTAATGACATCGTCGCGATCACCGATGTTGCTGATTTTATAGACGTCATTGAAGACAGGTTTTCCATCGCGATAAAAAATAAACTCCAAGGTAAGGTTTGAAATTTCATCCTTATATAAATTATAGATGGTTGCTCGGTCTAGGCCTTCCGAGAATAACGGTGGATGCTCAGATTTTTTAAATCGATTATCAAATCCTTTTACGTTCACCAAACAATACGTTGAAAATCCTTTTTCCTTGAGTGCGATCAATGAGCTGTCTGTAGCTAACACTTGGCTGGAACCTCCCTGCTTAACAAAATTGGTTGCAGGAATTGATTTAATATGCATTGCGGTGAAAATCTCGCATAAATTCACTTCTAAGGCATAGCGATCTTCGGGTTTTTCAAACTGACCGATAACTACACATTCTTTTAAGTTAAAGGCTTGAGCCCAAGAAAATTGAAGGGCCAAAAGCAACATGGCAAGGAATAGATGTTTCATCTCGAGGTTAAAAAACTTCAGCAGCAATCGCCTTCACTGAAGAGGAATTAGACATGGTGTAATAATGAATGCAAGGAACGCCTGCTGCTTTCAAAGCTTTCGATTGTTGTATTCCCCATTCTATCCCTACGCGCTCAACGTCAGCATTTGTTTTACATTTAATTAATTCACGTGAAAGTTCAACCGGATAATCAATGTGAAAATATTTGGGGATAAACGAAATATGGGTTAGGCTTTTTAAGGGCTTTAACCCTGGAATAATTGGAACGGTAATGCCTATTGCTCGGCATGCACTTACAAAATCAAAAAACTTTTGATTATCGAAAAACATTTGGGTAACAATATAGTGCGCACCAGCTTCTACTTTTTTCTTTAAATGATATAAATCGTCTTCGAGGTTCATTGCCTCAAAGTGCTTTTCTGGATAACCTGCAGCACCAATGCAAAAATCGGTAGGGTCCATTTTGTAATCATCCATGAGGTAATGTCCTTGATTCATTTGACCAATTTGATGAATCAATTCATTGGCGTGTTTATGCCCCCCTGGTTCCGGAACAAAAACAGATTCACTTTTAATTGAATCTCCTCGCAAGGCAAGTACATTATCGATGCCGAGGAACTGCAAATCAATTAATGCATTTTCAGTCTCTTCTTGATTAAATCCGCCACAAATTAAATGCGGCACAGCATCCACATTGTAGCGATTCATAATGGCAGCACAAATACCAACCGTTCCTGGACGTTTGCGAACTGCAATTTTTTCTAGGAGTCCGTTATCTCGTTCTTTATAAATAAACTCCTCTCGATGATAGGTAACATTAACAAACTTTGGATTGAATTCCATTAAAGGATCAATTCCATCATAAAGTGTTTGAATTCCTTTACCTTTTAACGGAGGTAAGATTTCAAAGGAGAACAAGGTGTCCTTCGCGGCTTTAATATGTTCGGTTACTTTCATAGTCGGGGTACAAAGATACGACAAGTATAAAGAATTCCCTTATGCCTTCGTTTCTTCAATGGCCTGATAAATCTCTTGTGCAAAATGACGGGCTTGTTCTTCGGTAATTGTTAAGGGTGGGGCCAAGCGAAAGCTATATGGGTGTGAAAGAAACCAAAAGGTTAGCATGTGTTTTTCCAAGCAACGTTTGACCACGCGTTCTACCCGTTCCGCCGATTCCATATCAATGGCAAACATTAACCCAATGTTCCGAATTTCTTTGACTTCCGGATGTGCAATCAGAACATCATGAAAAATTGCGGCAATCTTTGGCAGGGTTGAATAATCAATTTCCGTGGTAAGAACCTTTAGAAAAGCAGCCGCTGAGGCACACACCACGGGGTGACCTCCAAAGGTGGTAATATGCCCTAGTATTGGATTTTCTTTGAACGCCGCCATATGTTCAGTACTGGTCACCAAAGCACCAATGGGTAAACCTCCTCCTAGCGATTTTCCTAAGGTGAGTACATCTGGAATTACTCCAAATTGTTCAAACGCAAAATTAGCACCCGCTCTACCGAGTCCACATTGAATTTCATCGAATACCAATAAGGCACCAACTTCCTTGCAACGGGCTCTTAAGGCTTGTAGGTATAAGGAGTCTGGAATTCTCACCCCAGCATCTCCTTGAATTGTTTCAAGAAAAACCCCTGCGGTATTTGTGGTAATTTGCGCTAACTCTTCAAAATAATTAAGAGAAATAAAACGTATACCTGGAATTAAGGGCCGGTAATTGGTCTTTTTTACTTCATTAAATGAGATACTCATGGAACCATGTGAACTTCCATGATACGATCCTTTGAATGCGATGATTTCGCTTCTACCTGTGACGCGTTTCACCAATTTCATGGCGGCTTCATTTGCTTCGGTTCCAGAATTCACTGGATAAACGGCTTGTAAAGAATCAGGAAGAATCTTAGTAAGTTCCCGCGCAAAATCCAATTGGGCATCTTGAATGAATTCTCCATACACCATAACATGGAGGTGACGTTCAACTTGATCGTGAATTGCTTTTTTAATGGTTGGATGCCCATGTCCCATGGAACTCACGGCAATCCCGGAGATTAAATCGGCGTAGGCATTCCCTTCTTTATCGTAAATGAAAATCCCTTCGGCGCGATCTACATCAATGAGTAAGGGATAGGGTGAAGTTTGACCGAGGTTGGTTAAAAAATCCATGAAACAAAATTAATGAAATATAGATATGAAGACATTAGGACTTTTGGACCTTGGGACTTTTGGACTTTTGGACTTTTGGACATCGGGACTTTTGGACTTTTAGATATTAGGTCTTTAGGACTCTTAGACTGCAAGAGCTTTCATCTCTTATTGTCTTATTGTCTTAATGTCTTTACGTCTAAATGTCTTATTGGACATTGGGACTTTTAGACGCTAGGACTTTAGGATTTAAGGATGCAAATGCCTGGAAAGCGGCCCTTCGATACGTCCTTCGGACTACTCAGGGACCGCTTTAACTTAAAAAAATATACCTCTAGTGCGGTACCTGAGTCCGCCGAGGCGGATCGAAGGGCGCACCCATAGAAATTCAATAATCACCGAAACGCTCAATTTTCAGGATTGAAGCCCGCCGAAATTTTTGCCACTTGCACGCACCCTGAGTAGTCCGAAGGACGTATCGAAGGGTGCGCAATATCTTAAAGTCTTTTCGTCTTAGTGGACTTTGAGACATTCGGACTTTTGGATTTTAGGACTTTTGGACATTATGACTTTCGGAGAAAATGCATTTTCCTCCCTTGAGGGAGGATTTAGGAGGGTGACCATGGACTTTAGGATACTGGGATATTATGACTCATGGAAGTTAGATTCTCTAAACCTCTTAATGCCTTAACGTCTAGATATCTAATTCTCTCACCGTCTACCTATGCTTTTAACGACCGCTTTTTGATCATTCCGCCTTTTGTATCCTTAACGCTGTGCATTACAATAAAGGCATTGGGGTCAATTTTTTCAACTTCGGTGTACATGCGATTAATTTCAAGGCGAGTAATAACGCTATAAAGCACATCTACATTTTCTGTATCACCCCGCTTTCCGTACCCTTTTTTACCGGAATAAACGGTTACCCCACGGTTCAATTTTTCGATAATTACCAAACGGACATCTTCACAATAATCCGAAACAATAGTCACACCAACATATTCTTCAATTCCTTCAACAACAAAGTCAAGCGCTTTGGAGGCCGCCAAGTATGTTAGTAAGGAATATAAGGCAATTTCTACCCCCATAAGGTAGGCAGCTAAAGAAAAAATTAGAACGTTTATTGCCAGCATGATATCACCTACGGTTGCACCCAATTTCTTGCTTAAGTAAATGGCGAGTACTTCGGTACCATCGATTACAGCTCCCCCACGCATGGCAAATCCAATCCCTGCCCCTAAAAACACACCACCGAACACAGCAATTAGAATGGGGTCTGTAGTTACAAGTGGCATTGAAATTATACTCAATGAAGTGCTAAGGCATACAATGGCTAAAAAGGTCTTAAGGGCAAAGGCATTACCAAGTAAGCGCTTACCAAGTAAAATAAAAGGCGTATTAAGTAGGATAATGAAAATCCCGAGTGAAATGCTAGAAAACTGACTCGCTAACAACGATATACCCATCGCACCACCATCGATAAAGTGATTTGGAATCAGAAATCCCTTCAAGCCAAAGGTAGCGGAAATAATGCCAAGGATAATAAAAATAGAATCTTTAAGGACGGACTTCATTCCGTTAAAGATAACGGATAAACAAATTACTTTGTTGGTAACTCGATTTTTAATTCAACCAGACGGTTAAGTTTGCGTCCTTCTCTTGTTGAATTTTCAACCGAAGGAAATTTCTCCCCATGACTAAAACTTTACGTGAAACACCTTTCTTAATCAAATATGTCTTTACCTGCCTTCATTAATTTTATGGGCCGAGTATCCCTTTTAATTCGACAGAAGCTTTATTTCCATTAATGATTGAAATAAAATATTCCCCTTGAGCGAATTTAGGATCATTTAAACTAAAAAAATTTATTCCTGGCTTCACTTCTACAGATCTTTTTAAAGATTCTTTGCCTTTGGCATCTTTCACTAATAAGATGGCACTACCGATGAGCTCTTTATCATTTAATATTACCTGAAATGTTCCATATGCCACATTGGGATGAACCGAAAAATAGCCAGCTGTTCGAATTATTGAATCAGCATTGTGACTCAAGTATATCAAATACTTGGAGTTTATACGCTTAGCGGTTGTTAAGGATAAGGCATGCAATGAGATAGCAAGACTAAGAGTCAGTAAATAAAATTTAACACACATAGTACTTCATTACATATGGAGTAAAAATACGATTTGTAAATGAGACTATGAATACCATGTGCACGTCTTTATTACACAGCTATTGAATGTGGAACGCAATAAAGACAAACGTATACCCTTAAAAAGTTGAGGTACAACTACGTTGTAATATCGTTAGCGAATCACTTCTTTCAACACTTCCGTTACGTGTGCACCATTTACGAATTGAATGTAGTAAACTCCTGGCGCTAAGTTCAAGTCTGTGACACTGAACATATTGATTCCCGGTTTTACTTCAATCGTGCGGTTTAGCAATTCAGCTCCTTTGGTATCTTTTACACTTAAGATTCCTGACCCTACCAAATTCTTATCATTTAATATCACTTGGAACGACCCGGTACTTGGGTTGGGATAGGCAGTGAAATACGAATTCATTCTTTGATCGCATCGTATATTCGTTACATTAACAATCTCTTTCGTGCCATCGATATCTACTTGAATTAAGCGGTAATAGTTGTAAACATCCATTGCATTCCCATCTATCGCTTCATAATTTAACAACTGCGTACTGTTTCCAGCAGCATTTACCGTAGTTAACAACTGCCAGTTCATACCATCACGAGATTTCTCTACTTCGAAGTAGTCGCTGTTATGTTCCGTAGCTGTTTGCCAGCTTAAACGTACTTGACCCTCGCTGCAATCACCATTAAAGCTCAACAATTCTACCGGTAAGGCTTGACTGTTTGGCGTTCCAATGTTAAACCAGCTAAATCCTTGCGTTGCGGTACTTGTAATCAAGAACCCTTGTGGATTTGCTGCTCCATTGATTGGGGTATGTGTTCCACATGCTTGCCATGCCACGTGGTGTTGTGCCGCCGTGTTTGACCCTGCACTCTTGATGATGCGACATACCTGTGGACTTTGCATTCCTGTTAAGTTATTCGCGAACAAGGTCACTCCATAGTTCACCGAAGTAATAGGCGCTGTGTAGTTATTATTTGTAGGAATCACACTCCAGTATCCATCTGCTGAATAATTCTGAATCAAGGAACCCGATGCAATCAACGGCAAGCCGTTATACAATGGAACTCCTCCTTGCAGTGGTGCGCCAGTCATATACTCTACCGTTAAGTGCTGATCTACGCCTGGTCCTGAACCAAAGTTAAAGTCTGCATAGCGATTGTATACTGCTGTTCCTACAGGGAATAAGCCTGCTGTGCCCGCTGTCGCCACATTCGCAAAATAGCGCTTAAATGGACCAACAATCGATCCTGAATTGTGTGTCAATGTTCCCGGATCAGCACTGCTTGTTCCTAGGGTAAGTAAGTTTGCGCTGGTAGTAAATACATTCCCTTGATTCATCGTGAGCATATTTGTTACTAACACCGGTTGCTGCAAGGTTAAGGTTGCACCAGCAGATTTATTAACGCGCATGTTGTATAATTGTGTATTTGCCGAACCACTGATTATTGAGTTAGTGCTGCCAGTAAAGTTAACTGTCCCAGTAGATGCTGCAATTGTCCCTTGGTTAATCAAGTTCTGTGCTATGGACATGCTATCATTGGAAAGATTTAGGGTTACTCCTATTCCGACGTATAGATCCTCTGCATTACTATTAACACTTAACGAAGGGGTGTTATTACCTACACATATCCCCGCATTGGCCGTACTCACCATAAATACCTCATTTCCGATTCCTGGTTGCATCGCACCAGACATTCTTACATAATGTCCGGCTGCTTGTTTTTGATACCAGTTGGTTGAAGTTGACCAATCTGTATTCGTTAATCCGCACCAAAGTAAATCTCCGGTTCCAACCAAGGCGCTAATGGTGGCATCAGTTGGCTGGTTAAACGTAACGGTCATTTGATCTGTTCCGGTGCATCCATTTGAACTAACAGCCCATTGAAGCACATAAGTTCCCCCATATGAACCCGTAAATGTTGATGTGCTCGAAGAGGAGTTATTGAAAACAACGGCATTATTTGTACCACTACTTAAGGTCCAAACGCCAGATTGACCCGCTGAAAGTGCAGAAGCCGATAGGGTAACATTATCTAGACCACAGGTACTTGCATCCGTTATATCCAACCCTGCATTTGCAACAGGATTTGCATATACAGTTAAAACACCATTTACATTTGATGAGCCGTTCCAAAAACCACCTCCACTGACATTATAACCACCGTATTGATAATTACATGAATTTGCTAATTTATACCTAAATGTATAATAGTATGTTCCTGCAGATAAACCGCTAATGGTTCCAACAAACTCATCGTTATTTCCGGATTGCGCATTAAAACCGGCTACTGACCATGCATTGGATGCCCAAGTTGATGGATCTGAATTTGTATTGGATACTCCAATTTCTGCAATTAATCCGGCGGTGGCCCCTTGACTGTTGGTTATGCCAGCCTCATAGACTTGCCCATAAACGTTGAAATTTCCAGATGTACAAATCGTCCCATTAGCAGGAAATTGCAAATTTGCCCAATCCAATCCGTTAACGGTTAGCACACCATTTACGTTAGACGACCCATTCCAAAACCCGCCCTGAAATCCACCATATTTATAGCAAGTGGTACCATTCAGCGCGAACCTGAATGAATAATAATACGTTCCTTGAACGAGATTCGAACCGATACTCGCAATATATTCATCGTCATTTACAACTTGAGCATTATAAGTTGCCGTTGTCCACGAACTAGATGGCCATGTAGATGGGTCTGTATTTGCTGTATGAACACCCACTTGAACCGTAATGGATGGATTTGCACCTGCTGCGGGCGTATAAGCCGCATCATAAACCTTACCATAAACAGATAATGAACCTCCACAGTTGATTATTCCCGAGGCTGGCCATTGTAAGTTAGCCCATGACAAAGTTGGTGATACGGAAATCGTTACTTGTGCAGAATTACTACATCCATTGCTCGCTGTTCCAGTAACCGTATAAGTTTGAGAAGATGAAGGAGTAAAAGCAATCCCGTCATTAACTCCATTATTCCAAACATAGGATGTTGCCCCCGATCCACTTAGGGTAACTTGAGAACCGGAACAAATTGTTTGATTACTTCCAGCACTTACCGTGGGTAATGGCAAAATAGAAACCACGGAACCAACTCGTGCAGACTCACAGGAGGATAGGGTTTGAGTTGCATAATAGGTACCATTCGCCAAAGCTAAGTTACTTGCAAACGGCGACCCACCTGAATTATTTTGATACCACGCAATTGAAGTGCCAATAGCAGAAAGGTTTGAAATACTACCTGAACCACAAATCGATTGAGCTGAAACTGTTGGCGTTGAAACGGCAAAACATGGTTTGATTGAAAAATCATCAATCCCCATGCCGTCATCCGAACTCGTTGCATCGAAATCAGTCCATTTGATCCAAAAAAAAGAACCCGGAGCAATCGACAATCCAGTTATGGTATATTGTTTATTAGAAGAATGAATTACACTTCCTGAAATTGGGGATGTAATTTGCGGTGTGTTTGCATAATCCAAACTATCAACATTTATCCAAGTACCTGAATTCAAAGCTGTCGCATTCAAACTATACTGAAAATCGATTCGATCGGCTCTATTTGCTGCACCAACACGCCATGTTTCACCAGTATAGGAAATTGACAAGGAGACTATAGTTGATGAGGTATTATTTAATATTTTGGCTCCAAACGAAGGATTCAAACTACCTGAAAATAATCCTCCAAGTGATCTATCTGTAGAAGATGTAGCCCCAAAACTATAAGAGTCACCCGAATTTGAAGAACCCGAACCAGCTGTATACAAATTGTTGGCACCTGTTCCCGTTTCAAGTATTCTCCAACCAAGCGGTAACACATTGCTCGAACCTGAGTTTGCCAAGGTATTAAAATCCTCACTCACCCAGGCA
The DNA here is from genome assembly GCA_044347515.1 of Crocinitomicaceae bacterium. Classification (GTDB taxonomy): domain Bacteria; phylum Bacteroidota; class Bacteroidia; order Flavobacteriales_D; family Crocinitomicaceae; genus UBA952. The sequence continues at coordinate 85,751 of JBIKUO010000013.1, forward strand.
CCAATTGTATTCAATGAAATAACGTCTGATAAAACAGTAAAGGTGGCTTTATAGTTTGATCCAGAATTTGAAGCATAAACCGTACCCCCAGAACAAGTTACCGTAGCATCTGAATACACTTCGAAAAAATATGTGCCCGGAGAAAGTCCTGATAATACATTTACACTGTTTGAATTTACTGACCAAATTTGATCTTGCCCACCACACCCATTATTAAATCCAGATGAATAGGGAAGATTCATTTGACTAAATCCACCACCAGCGGATGACGTCGCATAAATACGATAATAAAGTCTTGTTGAAGTAAGGTCACACCCACCACACTTCCATACATTATGTTCACCTCCTTTTAACAACAACGTATTATATGCTGGATTGAAAGAACCTAGATTTAAATTATTGAAATCGAGATGCGCCGTTGCTGCATTTAAATCGTAATGTGTATTGGCGCCGCCATTAAGCGATAAAAAGAGAAAGGTGTTGCTGAATCCTGCTGATTGCCCCTTGACACTACATACACTACTAAGTAACAATGCAATAAATAATACCTTAATTCTTTCAAACATATTTAATTCTCTTAAAAAAATAAACAACTCAAGTTTATGAATTAAACAAAAATAAGCTATTTTCAAGTAATTAACCCTAAACAAAAAATCCCCCGTTCTTTCGAACGAGGGATTCCTTGTAGTTTATTTGTTTTCGTTATCGAATTACTTCTTTCAATACTTCCGTTGCTCGTTCACCATTCACGATTTGAATGTAGTAAACTCCTGGTGCTAGGTTCAAGTCTGTTACACTGAACATGTTGATTCCAGGTTTAACATCAATCGTTCGATTTAGAATCGCTGCTCCTTTGGTGTCTT
>JBIKUO010000049.1:0-7798 GCA_044347515.1 Crocinitomicaceae bacterium
CTGGTAATTCATCTAAACCTACTGCGATGTTTACAGTAAATGTGGTTACATCACTACAGTTTCCATTAGTAGCTGTAAGTGTTACTGTGTAAGATCCGTTCGCAGCATAAGCATGTAATGGAGCAGCTGCACTTGAGTTGGTCATGTCACCAAAATCCCAAGAATATGAAGTAGCTCCTGTAGAAGTATTAGCAAACGTAGCAACGTTTCCATTTGTAGTAAACGAACCAGCAGCGTTAGGGTTTGCGTTAAAGGTAATGCTTGTAGGTGTAGACGTTCCAACACCATTACATGCATTCGCATTTGTTGTAGTTACAGTAATGTTCGCTGTAGTCGCTGTTACAGTAATAGATTGCGTAGTGTCACCAGTTGACCATACATAAGAATCAGAATTAGATGCTGTTAATTGTACTGTATCTCCTGCACATGCCTCAACTGCAGATGCTTGGATCGTTGGTACAGGTGCGTTACTTACACTTACGATAGTTGGTAATGAAGTAGCTGTACAACCGTTAGCGTCTGTGTGAGTTACCGTGTAAGCACCTGTAGAATTCACAGTAATTGCAGCTGTATTAGCATTAGTAGACCATACGTTTCCATTGTTGTATGAAGAAGTTAAGGTAACTGAGCTTCCTGAACACAATGAAGTAGAACCACTTGCAGTTATAACTGGCGTAGCTGGACTTGCATTGATGGTAACAGTAATCATAACACGTGGGCTTTCATCACCTGCTGCATTTTTTTGGCTTACATAAAAGTTGAAAGTTCCTGCATTAGATGTAGATGGAACAGGAGCCGTTGTTGTACCAACACCACCTGTAGCTGCAGCATACCAATATAACGTGTTTCCACCGATTGTAGTAGCGTTTAATGCAGCTGCCATTGCACCTTGGCAATACGTAAGGTTAGCAACACCTGGTGCAGCTACTGAGAAGAATTTAGGATTGGTAAATGTAGCACCGTTAGCAGCAACAGAACCTGCATTCAAACGCGCATCTGGAGTTACACCAAGCGGTGTAAATAAATTAACCCAGTTAATTTGAGCAATCGTTTCTGTAGAATCATTTCCGTCTGGAGTCCAGAAAGACTGATAGAATGCTGGTGTTACACCGGAAGAAAGAATCGTGTTTGTACCGTTTGTGAAGTTAGTTAAACTGTTGTTAGAAAATACTAATGTATCTCCGTTAACATTTGCAACAACTGCTGTACCTTCAATAGATAATCCTTTTTCCCAACCAACTACTAAAGAGTTGAAACAAGAGGTAGCAGTATTTCTTCGTAAACGGAATGCTTTTTCAAATTTCTCACCTACAGGTAAGCTAATGCTACCGTTTCCTTTAGGACCAACTAAGGTCATATTTGAGAAAATTGGACGTGTTTTAGGTTGAGCAGTTGATCCTGTAGCGTCATTATCACATTCAAACGAATTTGAATCTCCAGCCGCATCTGACAAATCTTTGTCACGAATTGATAAACCGAATTGCACTTTTCCTCTGTAACCAAAGTCAGTATCGAAATCATCATCTAATCCTCTGTAGGCAATTAAATATTTACAATTAACTGTTCCACCAAACCACTCATATGAGTCATCACCACAAAATGATACTTGACAATGGTTAACTGTTGTTCCAGAACCTACAGAACCAAAAGTAATTCCGTTAATTTCTTTATTTGGCTCTAATGGAATACCCGCGAATTCTACACGAACGTATTGTAATACCCCTGAGTTATCCGTGTCGAAGTTACCACCGTGTTGCGTATCAGTTGTTGGTGGAATCCCTTCAATATTTACCACTCCACCTGGTTGGTTATTTTTAGCCAATCCTAAGATTACCAAACCACCCCAATCTCCTTCATTTCGGTTACCGATTGCTTCATTCGATGTAAAAACAATAGGGTTTGCAGCAGTACCTGCCGCATTAATTTTAGCTCCACGTGTAATAATCAATGTAGCTTGTGTTAACTTATCTCCACGGATGATAGTACCCGGTTGGATGGTTAAGGTTGCATTGTTTTTTACATACACTTTGTTTTGCAACAAAACAACACCACTCCATGTAGTGTTTGTAGTAATGTCAGTTGAAACTGTAGTAACTGTGGCTGGATAAACGGTGTTTTCCGGGTCAAAGTTAGACCAACCGTTAGCCCAGTTTGTTGCTGGAGTACCGTCAGTAACTGGGAAGGCTCCTTGATACGTGGTGGGAGTCCAGAACGCATCTTGTGCCGATGCGGTGAATAACGCGCTCGCTAGAGCAATAGATAAATAGAACTTTTTCATGTTATAAAATTTTTGACAAAGTTCCGATGACGAGGCGCTTATTGTGTTATGACCAACTTAAATCGTGTTTATTAAATTGTTAAGCGAAGGTTTCGATAACGCTATGAATGTTACGCTTAGAAATTGTATTTCAAGGAAAGGGATACGGTTTGACCAAATGTTACATTTTGCCATTCATTGTCACCTTCATCAAATTTCTGATTTTTGTTTAGGTCTTGAAAGAATACCAATTCGTTAGCCAATGCATCTTTGACATTCAAACGCATTTCAAATTTGTCTCCGAAATTACGCGTTAACTGGAAATCAACCAGGTTTCGTCCGTTTTCCCATACACTTGGTTCTTGCTCGTTCCCAACAATATAAATGCGTTGACCTACTCGGTTATATGCGGCACTAAATGCCCATTTCTTGTCTTGCGATTGGTAATAAACACCGGCATTAATAATATACGGGGATTGTCCTTGCAATGGTCTTCCATCTGGATATTCATTTTGTCCGAATAATGAATCACCGATATCAACGCGTGATTTAATTAATGAAGCATTTAAATTTATGGTAAGCTGATCCCACAATTTGTGATTTTCTTTTTTGCTTAAAAAACCAAGGTTGAATCGATATTCGATTTCCCCTCCAAAGGTGGTTACACCGGGTACGTTGGTATAATATAATTCTGGAGCTCCGGAAGTTCCCGTACGGTTTACTAATTCAATCGGGTTGGTAAAGTCTTTATAGAATCCTGAAATATTAAAGTTTTGACCATTTCCAATTAAATACTCATATCGCAAATCATAGTTCATGATGGTAGCACGCTGTAAATTTGGGTCACCTGAAATAATATTGTCAATTACGAAGTTGTAAAAGGTAAATGGTGCTAATTCGCGGAATTCAGGACGCGAAACTGTTTTGTAGCTACTTGCACGAATGTTCATTCGAGGTGTAAGCGAGACAATTAGGTTTGCAGATGGAAGAAAATCAACTACGGTTGTTGTAATATTTGTATCGTTGTTTGATCCGAATTCAATGTAATTAAACGCTTGACGGTAAGATTCTACCCTCAACCCACCGTTCAAACGGATCTTTTGTTTCCAGTTCCCATCGATTTGCACATATCCTGCATTCAAGAATGAGTTTGCTTGGTAACTGTCATCAACATTAGTAGCTTCATCTAATTTGAATCCACCGCGGCCATTGGCCATAAGTCCAAGATTTTCATCATTAAAAATTGAAGAAGGGGAAGCAAGTAATAGAGAGTCATAAAAATCCACTCCTCCACCATCGTATTTTGAAAAACCAAAGTTTCTTGCTTGAAAATCGCGGTCTCTAAATTGATGCATAGCCCCAACTTTAAGATTAATATTGAAGGAATCAAGTTGGAACCTTTTTTCAACATCATATATTGCGCTGTATATGGATTCATTTGCATCTGACCAGAACATGTTTCCGGCTGCTGTAGGAATGGTTCCATTATTCTGAATGACGGCAATGTATTGTTCATTCGGGTCATCCTCATTAAGGCTGTATTTTCGGTGGATAACACGACGTAATGCAGGAATAACTCTGTCAACATTACTATAACCAAGGTTCCAATTGAAGACTAATTTTTCATTGTCATGCGTTCCATACAATTGGCTTGAAAGCGCTTTATTCTGAGTATACCAAAAGTTAGTAGCTTTTTCCCATTGACGAGGGTCGTTGTCCAATTCTCGAACCCCATTTCGCACATTGATTTTATCTTCTGCATTTACGCTGTACAAATTTTTGAATTGAATATTGCTTTTCGGTGAGAAGGAATATTTAAGATTCAACATTCCCGTATTCAGTACATTCTGTGTGAATACGGAGTCAACCAATTCCATACGCTTTACTACACCTGTTGATGATTCTTCGAATTCACGTCGCGTATTTAACGAAAACGTTTGGTTGTTTTGGTAACTGTAGGCGGCCACATAACCCAAACTTTGTTTGTTTTTAAACTCGAAGGTTTTCCCCAAACTATACTGAATGCTTGTATTTGGCATGGCTGTGCGTTGTTCAGGTGCCCAATTGTAGTTCATTTTTTGAGCCCAACGCGCACGCTCATGGATATCTAGGGCCGCATATTCAGCAGAACCTGGAATACCTGTTGGTAGTAAGCGGTCTTTTCCACCAAAACCTAAAACATCCAGCTTGCTATCTCCACTTCGGTAGAAATTTCTAAATGTAGATATAGCGTTATACCCAGCTGAAAGAGCAAGTGAGTTAATTGGCTTGTCACTAGGCTCGACTGTAGTAATATTAATTATTCCACCAGCAAATTCTCCAGGCATAGAAGGAGATGCGGTTTTTATTACGCTAATACTGCTGAGTATGTTCGATGGGAAAATATCAAACGAGAACGCTTTTCGGTCTGATTCTGAACTTGGTAAACTGGCGCCATTCAAAAAGGCATAATTGTATCGATCAGATAATCCACGAATGACAATAAATTTATTATCTTGAATACTTGCTCCAGAGATTCGTTTCATAACATCCGAAACTTTGGAATCATTATTTTTTTTAATGTCTTCTGCACTTATACCATTCGACACAACACCAAGATTGTGTTGCACTCTGATCAGTTCGACGTTTCCATCTTTTTTTACCTTTCTTGTAACAACCACGGGCCCTTTTACCAAGTCCGCGGCTTCCATGGAAATAGTAAGTTCTTTAACCTCATTGTCACCAACGGTGACATCGTTTAACACATAAACATTAAAGGTAGACGCTTTGATTTCGAGGGAATATTTTCCTTTAGGTATTCCGCTTAACTCAAAAACTCCATTAGCATCAGATAAACAGCGTTTCTCAGAGCCGATCAACGTGATTTTAGCATTTTCTACCGGATCACTATTGCTTCCATCTTTAACAATACCCTTGACAGTGGATTGTGCATATTGAATGCTGCATACCCCTAACAAAAACAATAAAACAAATGAAAAACGTACCATTCTTTGCAAATTTTATGCAAAGTTCGCCCTGTTATCTCACGTGCGGATTAAGCCAATATTAAGTAAACATTAACATTGTCTAGATTATTCAAAAACAACCTTCATTTCAACCCTTCTATTTTTTGCTCTTCCTTCCGTGGTACTGTTGTCTGCAATCGGTTTGGTTTCACCATAATAATTAATTATGAAGCGCGTCGCATCAATCCCTTTGGAAACTAAATAGTTCTTAACAGCCTCAGCACGTTTCTTGGATAAAATAAGATTTGATTCATCGTCACCCGCATTATCCGTATGACCAGAAATCTCTAATTTCCAGGTCGGTTTTTTCATTAATACGCCTGCTAATTCATCCAATGAGGAGAACGATCCTGCAAGAATCACGTCCTTCGCAACTTCGAATTCTAAATTATCAAATGCAGTTTTTAACACTTCAATTACTTCCTTCTCAATAACTGGGCATCCCTTGTTACTTTTTGGTCCAGGAGTGTTCGGACAATCATCGTCCTTGTCAAGCAATCCATCCGAATCGGAATCTTTGTATGGGCACCCCCCATTCTCTTTAGGACCTGCTAATTGTGGACAGCCGTCATTCTTATCAAGTAAGCCATCTCCGTCTGTGTCTGGCCACGGACACCCTCGGTTTTCCATTGGCCCTGCGATCAGTGGACAATCATCAATGTAATCAAATAAGCCATCTTTATCTGAGTCTGGACAACCTTTGTTTTCTAAAGGACCAAAGTTATCCGGACATAAATCTTCTAGGTCTGTAATGCTGTCATGGTCACGATCGGGACAGCCCTTCATGTATAATTCACCGGCAATTGTTGGACATTGATCTTTGGAGTCTATGATTTTATCTCCATCCGTATCTGGGCACCCTTTAAATTCAGGTAATCCAGCGATATCAGGGCAATCATCTAATTTATCAATGATTTTATCTCCATCACGATCTGGGCAACCGTTGAATTCGGCCATGCCAGGTTCATTGATACACTCGTCTTTTAAATCTTGAATTCCGTCTCCATCCGTATCAGGACATCCTTTAAAGGTCCATACTCCGGGTGTTTCTTTGCACTCGTCCATCTTATTTGAAACCTTGTCTTTGTCGTCATCCTTTACCTCACCATATAAAATGGGTAGGCGCAGCCCTGCAAAAAGCTCAAGTCCTTTGACTTTTCCTCTAGCAAGTAAGGGGCGATAATCCGTAACTCCCACGGTAAGTGGACCGAGTCGTGTTGCAATCCCTGCTCTGAAACCACTGTATTTGTTGTAGGATAAAGGGAGGTGAAGTCCAATGCCAGCAATATCAAAACTAGGTGTAATACTGAATTGGTTAGCCACTTTTACTTTGGAATCCGTTTTCTTTCCGATGAGGTTAATCATGGAGGTGGCATTAACATAGAATCCTTTCCAAATGTGGTAATCTACCTGAATGCTAAACGCACTGGGTGTCCGCATATAAAAGGTGGATGAGGTATCTTGTTGTGCAATCCAATCTTGCCCGGGATTTTGAATTAAGGAGTCAATTACTTGGTCGAACTCTTGTAAATCCGTAGCAGATTGAAAAACTGTGAGATCAAATGGGCTGGTTGAATTCACTGTAAAATTTCTACTAAGTCCACCTTTGGTAAAACGCATTCCGCCCAAATCTAAAAGTGATGCACCAACGCGCAGCTTGTATTTATTTTTATGGCGTGCCCAAATCCCGGTTGCGCCATCCATATCGTACTGATAGTTTTCATAGTTTTCTCGCCATTCATACACCGCACCTAGGTCTATTCCAAGGCCCCAATTTGAATTTCTTTTTAGGATATCCATGGCTGTGATATCGGGTGAATTAATATACTCATCAAGATTCCCTGAATATCCATAATTGAAGTCCCCTTTTAAAAGAAAAGAAGTATCTGAATTTTTTAGGTTGTATTCAAAGTTATTGGTATAAAAATAGGCGGCTGTATTCCCGCTTAGTAGTTTGATTGATCCGCCAACTTTAACAAAGTGTTCTTTATTATCAAGGATTATTTGCCCGTAATTGAATCCATATTCATTCCAGGTAAGGTGATTGAGGTTGATTAACTCCTCATTCAATTTTTGGTTCCACAAAAGCGAGTAATCTAAGCCGTTTTCGGCAAGTACCGCCAATTTAGGATCCATGTTGTCGATATTTGTTATCGAACGTACCCGTCCAAATAACCCCACAGCGATTTTGGGATTAATGTGGAAATTAAAATTAAGTAAATCAATTTGGGTATTGCTATATAAACCAAGAACTTTTTTAGTTTCAGCTGTGTAATTTCGAGCTATAAATCTGTCCATAAACGTGGAGTCTGGACTAGCCCAAGCAGCATATATTGTAGTGTCGCTAAAGGATTTTTTCCACCAATAACCGCCGTTGCCTTGAGCATCTCGCATCGCTTTCGCATCGAAATACCCAAAGTTCTGAAAGGTGTTGTTATTGAATCCAACAATATTAAGATCAAAAACAAATCGGCCATCTACAAAACTTGCTGGTTGTAATTGAGTCCCCATACTCCCTGCATAGTTGCTTGTTGAT
>JBIKUO010000050.1:0-7496 GCA_044347515.1 Crocinitomicaceae bacterium
TGCCTCATAATCAAAGGTAATATCAGTGCCCGCATTATTCATAAGATATTTTGCCATATAATATCCTGCGATCATATCAGCATGTATTTCTTGAACAACTCCGGATTTAAAAACGTATTCCGGGTGGGCATACTGATAAATATGTGCGAATTCATGGGCCATAATCGACATTACCATGTATTTCCCAATCGATTCTTTGGTAACAGGCCCTTTTTTATTATACTCGAAAATCAACAAGCCTTTACCAAGTTCAATGGTGCCGTTATATTTTGAATTGACACTTGTACGTTTCGCTAATCCATTATTTCCTGAGTATATTTTCAAGTCAACTGTCACATTGAAAAATTGTTCCATTTTTATTTTTTCCGATTGAATGAAGGCGTCTAACGTAGAATTACCTGTGGAAGATATATAACCTGAGGTAACGGATGAACCATTGTTTAGGGTACACTGACTATCGACTTGATTTATGAAAATCAATGCAATTAAAAGGATGAAAATTTGTTTCATGGAAATTTGGGTTTGGAGTTCTAAGTTATAAATTTCGTTTCGTATACTCAAGTTTTAAATCCTTTAAAAATTAACCAAGGACTGATGTATGTATCCAGTTGTTGGTAAATAGGAAAACCCTTCATAGTATTTGACATGGTACCATTCGCCTGATTTTCCTGTCACTTTAATGCTACTATACATAGGAACCACGCTTAGAACCGATGCACTTTTTGAGGCGTAAGATCTTAAGTTCGCATTCGTGCTTACATAGGCGCTTAGCGTGTAAGTATATTCCTCGGTGGAGTAACTTGGGTAGTCGTTGTAGTCGTAATATTTCTGAGTGGTGGTTTTGGTGTTTTCGTACCCCCATCGAACATGACAATGTGGGCAATAATCTCCTACCTTCGAGTAAGCTGAAACAGCGTTATGGCATTTTCCACAGCTTTTCGATGTTTGCGCGTTGATCGTGGCGTTTAGTAAAAAGGTAAAGGCGAATAAAAGAATAGCGTTAAAGGTTGTTTTCATGGGGTTAAATTTTTAAGTTATACCCATTGATATCAGAATGTTAAAAAGGTAACCAAAAATTTATGTCATTTTAAAGGTATCGATCTAATTACAACTTAATTCCGCATAATTTCTGACTCTTAGGATTCAATTTTTCCGAGTTTTCGTTTAAGAATCAATCTATTATTTAACTCATGGAAAGGTGTGAAAGTACTAAAGTCTCCTCCATCAAAATTTAAATAATTGTCATGAGTTACAGCATTATTTTTTTGCTGATTTGCTGGATTATAGATCACTATTTCATCCGAATTACTTTGTGCCCAATAAAAGCCGCTTTCAACTTTCAATTCAGAATTATTTTCGGCATATAGGAACAATTCATCCAATTCTGAAATAGTTGGGATGGACCAGAGTCTATTCTTTTCTATTAACGATTGAGCTTCTGACCATTTAACCCAATGATGGTCACGGCATAGCTTCAACACACCAACATTTTTCAAATGCCATGCATTCTTATTGATAATCTTGATTAACCCGAGTTTAATATCTAGGGATAAAGTTCCTTGCTGAATGGCTGAAATTAGTATGTCAATTTCATGAAATGTTAGAGGTGTGCACATTGTTTTTTTTATGCTTTATATTTATTTATCAAAACTAATTAAAACAACGGTTTGAACAGATTGTACTGAAACGAACGTAGTAGCAATTACTAATAATGTCGTTTCAACTCTTCCTTGGGTTATTTAAGCAACTAATATTTACCAACCCGATATTTCAAGAAATACTGCCTGGCGAAGTCGCTGTATGAAGCGCTATTTTTGATCATTTCTTTTAGGTTTCGATAGAATTTGATTTCGTCTTGAAAGTTGTTGACACTGTTTTTAGAGCTTTCAAAAACTCCACCATTGACAATTGGGTGTAAAATGCCCAAAACACTAATGAACACTAATATTCCTCCCCACCATTGAGGTGTTTCCGAGGCTAATAAGCCAAACAATCCAATGACCAACAGTACAACACCCACCAATATGAAGCCAGTTAGCCGATCATGAGACCGTTCCGACCGTTGCTCGTCAATAAGCGGTTTGTTAGGGTTTAACTGAATGAAACGCTTGTATTGAATGTATTCAATTTCCGCAATTTCTTTAGGCGGTGTAAAGGGAATATTGTAAACGGTTTTTGTGTAAGTAATTCGTGCCATATTATTTTTTTAATGGGTTTACTCATTGATAACGTCTTTACAAAAAGGTAACCGGAAATTTTATAAATTAGCTGTGTAAAAAGATAACCTACTATGCGCCGACTACTACTGCCATTCATCTTGTTGGTTGCTCTCTTTGCAGAAGCCCAAACCAATCCGCCTGCTTTTGTAAGGAAGGTTTACGATGACCTTTATCAAGTCATGGACGATAACCATACGTTAAAACCGAAGTTGGTTTTATCGCTAGAACCCAAGGCTATTGCACATAGAGATGCACATAACGAAGATGGGGAATCGGTTGTTGTAATAGGTCAGGGATTAGTTGAACTTACTCGAAATTTTGGAAAGGATTCAATGAATGCAATGGCGCATGTTTTGGGTCATGAGATGGCGCATGTGTTCAAACACCAAAATGATCTCAGTTTGCTAGGAAGTGGTTATGCTTCTCAAGAATATAAAAGCAAAGTAAATTCAATTAATGACAGTCTAAAGATACATTTTGAAAGACAAGCTGATGAGTTTGCCGCGTTTTATTGCCATATGGCAGGGTATTATACAACAAGCATTGGCGTTGCAGTCTTGGATTCTATTTACAATAGATTTCAATTGAAGGACAAATACTTGAAAAAATATCCACCCTTATCACAGCGAAAAGAGATCGTTTTGAATAGTCATGATAAAATGAACGCGTTAAAGCTCATTTTCGACGATGGTTTATTAACCCTTCTTGCCGGAGATTATATTGGTGCCGAACAATTTTTCAAAACTATCTTAAAATATCAATTTACAAGCAGGGAAATCTATAATAATTTGGGAGTTTGTTATTTAATGTCGGCCATTAAGCTTATCGATACGCTTCAATTCCCCTATTTATATCCCTTGCAATTTGATTATCGAACGAAATTAGACAGTGAACTTGATCGTGGGGTGAATTACAATATCAAAGAAAGATTAGAATCAGCATTAGATTGCTTCGAAAAGGCAACAAATAATTCAAAGGATTATACGATAGGTTATATAAATAGTGCAACAACATACTTTTTGTTGGAAGAGTATGAAAAAATGTTTAGAGTTATTGATAATATTGAAAACAGTGAAGATTCGGTTACCCAAAAAGCTATCGAAATATTGAAAGCAATTCACTTACATAAATTGGGAAAGGAACAGGAGGCAAAAAAATTACTTCTCAATATTTCTAAAAATTCAGAAATTGCAGCTATCAATTATCGAATGATTTCAAAAAATGATTCTTCAGAAGGGGCAACAAATGTGTTGAATACTCATAATAAATTTGAGGAGGAATGGTCAATTCCAATTTTTGATAAGTCAGAATTTATCGCTGGAAATGAATTAATTAAAAGTCTTGGTGATTTTTATCAATCCGGTGTAAAACTTGCTGTTTGGAAGAGCGATGAATTTGAAGTAAGACGTTGGTGTTTTAAACCGAATACGAAGAAATTTATTGATGTGTATCAAAACAAAGGCTTGGTAACTACGGATTTTAATAACCTCGGGCAACTCGGTTCTAGTTCTTTTCAAACATATAATTTAGGCAACAGTCAATTTTCAGTTCAAGATGGTTATATTTTTAAAAAGAATTTAACATCCATTGATATCTATCGAATTAAATAAGAATGAAACCTTTGTTTTTAATTTTAACCTTAGTGATTTGCTTTAATGGGATGTCCCAGGGACTAAGGATTGATATGGAGAAGATAAATAGATTTTCAACGTGGTTACCGGTAGAGCAACAAGGTTTTGCGACCGAAGATTTACCCACAAAAATATCCTACAGAATATATACCCCAAAGGTACAAGATCAAGGCAATAGTATGACATGTGTAGGATGGGCAGTGGCATACGCACAATTATCTACACAGCAGAATTTAGCTATGGGAATCACAGATACGTTTCAAAAGATTATACGTGCTATGGATCCATATTACGTGTATTCGTACATCAGAAATCCTGTAGATGATTGGTGTTATGCTGGTGCAAGTATGGAAGATGCACTTTCTATTTTAACAAACAAAGGAACTAAGCCTCGTATTTGGGATCCCTTGACTTTTTGTTATTCTAATTTATCATCCTTTGAATTTACAAATGCCCTAGCTTCTCATTATTCAATTAAAGGATACAATCTCTTGGATTCAGGCAATTTGGTTCAACACGTTAAATTAGCCCTTGGAAGCAAGAAAATAGTTTCAATAGGAGTTAATCTTACAGAATCTATAAAGTTAGATAATTCTTCTCACTATGGAATTTGGTTACCATCGTCAACAGATTCCATTATTGGGAAACATGCGATGTGCGTTGTTGGATATGATGACGATAAATACGGGGGTGCTTTTGAAATAATGAATAGTTGGGGAACCGAATATGGCGAAGGGGGATTTCTTTGGATTAAGTACGAGGATTTTAAAAAATATGTATTGCTGGCCTATATAATGGAGATTGGGGAGTTTAATAAAGGAAATTGCTCCATGGGTGATTGTTCCAACTCGTATTCAAGGTATACGTTTGAAAATGGAAACATCTACGAAGGATTAATGCTCAATGGAGCTCCAGATGAGTACGGGGCTATGCTATACAAAAATGGAGATTTTTATATAGGTGGCTTTAAGCAAGGAAGGAAGCACGGATATGGAATTAGCTTTGATGCGAAGCAAAGACGTTATTTTGAAGTACAATTTAAAAATGATATACCATTGAGCTCTACGGAAAAACAAGGTTACGCATCCGATGATAAATCGAACGAACTATCAGATCTTTTGGATATTCTCAACGCTGTAAACCCTGGTAAAAGAATTGCGCCGGACAGTGAAGAACATTATAACTACTTGCTAAATCTTGATGTTCCTTCAGAGCCACTAGTAATTCGGAATAAAAAATAAAAACACGTCAGGGGAAAATCGTCTACAAAGGTATTTAGTAGGTTATCTTTCTATAGCTTGAGAGATATCTGAAAGCTATTTATTTAAAAAGGGAGTGAATTAGTTTTGGCAGTTTTTGAGTTTTTCTTGGATTTCCTTGATCATTTTTTGTCGATCGGGTCTTGTTTCAAAAATGACGATATCTTTTGCCTTATTAAGAAATTCACATTGAAGGTTAGATTGGTTTAATTTTTCATAGATTTCTGCAATTTTAATATCAACGTCACTTAGAAAAACTTGAATATCATGCGGATAAATGTATCGAAATCCTTCGTTAAACTCCATGATGGAAGCTGCTTCAGTGTATGCGCTCAAAGATTTAAATAACTCGTTTTTAGAGAAATTTATTCTGCCGATTTGTTCTAAGGATATGGTATCGTTTTTGAATTTTGTAATTGTTGTCGTTGCGTTCTTCAAAGCCTCATCTAATTTACCTTGTCGAATTAAATTTTCCGTCAAATAATGAAAGGTTCTTCTATTTGTTGAATCAAGTTTTATGGATTCTTTAATTTCTTTGGTTGCCTTGTCGTATTCTCCCGTTATTGAATAATAATTCCCTCTTTCTGCAATATAAATAGCTGATTCTTTAGAAATTTTTACGGCTTCATTTATATCGCTTTTTGCACGCTTAAAATCTCCTTTCAAATGATATATTTTAGAACGATTAAGCAGCCAATATGGATTATTGGGTTCTAAATTCATGGAGGTTGAAAAATCATTGATTGCACCATCGAATTGAGATTTATATAATGTTAAGAACCAAGCTCGATAATAATAACCTTCAGCGTAATTTGGCATATAAGAAACACCTTCATTAAATAAGTTTGATGCTTCTTCAATTTTATCGATACATTGATAGATGTATGCTAAATTAATGTTTGCCCAACCGTAATCCTCAATGATGTTTTCAAGTTTTTTTATAGAATCACCAAACGAAATGATTTTTTTATATCCAAGAATTGCATTTTCGATTTCATTATTTCTTTGATGAAAAATGGTTCTCCAATTCAGCGCATTAATATCGTTCGGTTTTATTTTAAGAATTTGGTCAAAATCTTCAATAGCCAATTTCTGATTGTTCAATTTTTCAGAGTATAGTTTACCACGATTCCACCAAAAATACGTAGCTAATGAGTCTTTATTAATCGCTATTGAATAATCTACCAATGCATCATATGGTTTATTTAAATTATTCGTATAAAATTCTGCACGATAGAAATAATGTTCAGCGTTTTTCGGATCAAGTTCAATGGCCTTCGTATAATCCTGGAGTGCTTCTGTAAGTTTTCCTTGTTTTGCATAAATATCCGCTCTATTGAAATAACAATACGCGGCAGAGGTAGGATTCGTTATTTCCAAAGCAATACCTTTTTCATATTGCGTAATGGCAAGGTCATATTTCCCCTCATCTTCCAAAATAACTCCTATGTAATTGAGCGCATCAATATCTGTAGAATCAATTTCTAATATCTTTTCAAAATCATCTAAAGCCTTTTTGTTTTTGTTTAGTGTTTCTTTATAGAAAACTCCTCTTTGATAAAGGTAATTAACATTGGTTGGAGCTAATTCAATGGCTTTGGAGAAATCGATTAATGCATTATCATAATCTTCCAAATATTCTTCATAAAATAAAGCTCGTGTAGAATACATATCGCCATTCTTATTATCTAATTCTATGGCCTTCGTATAATCTTGAAGTGCTTCTGTAAGTTTTCTTTGTTGTTCATATATCCTTGCTCTATTATAATAACAATTCGCGGCAGAATTAGGATTTGTATTTTCCAAAGCAATACACTTATTATAGTTTTCAATTTCAAGTTCCGTCTTTCCCTGTTGTTCATATATTACCCCGATATTATTTATAGCATCAATCATACCTGGATTAATTCTGAGTGCCTGTTGGTAGCTTTCTATCGCAAGATCATATTTCTTCAACTCTGTATAAAAATATCCACGGAGATAATAATATCTTTCATTATTTGGATCTAATTCAATTGCTCTTATTAAATCTTCCAAGGCTTCCTCTACACTATGTTCAAAGGTATAGTGAAATTCTGACCTAGATTCATACCGAGTAGCATTAGTTGGGTCAAGCTCAATTGCCATTGTATAATCCTGCAATGCTTTTTCAAGTTTTCCTTGTTGTGCATAAATAGCAGCTCTATTATTTACACAAAAAGCAGCAGAAATAGGATTCTTTTTAGCTAAAGCTATACCTTTTTCAAATTGATTAATTGCAAGTTCAAATCTCTCATCTTTTTTAAGAATAAGACCAAGTGAATTGATAGCGTCAATATCTTCTGGATCAATTGATAACATCGTTTCATAATCCTCTATTGCATTTTTTCTCCTTTCTAAATGCTCAT
>JBIKUO010000035.1:0-24920 GCA_044347515.1 Crocinitomicaceae bacterium
CAGAGCTCGGGACCCCATCTTTATATTTTAATATAAATTGAAGGGTTCGTTTAATTGATAAATTCTTGAGTTTTCGTTCGAGTTGTTTTGCTTCGGATTTAGATGATTTAACTTCTTTCCATAAAAGAATCCAAGGAGTTCCAAGCTTGGTGGATTTTTCATAACCACTATTATGGCGATATAATCGATCTAAAATATTTTTTGTTTCTCCTTTATAAAAAGCGTTGAGTTTTTTAGAATATAAAATGTAAGTGTAAAACATAGTTATAAAACCAAATAATTCATCATATATTGCCTGGATTTCGTGTTTAAGCGGCTTGACGAACCGAGTGAGCTTCATAGGCTCTGATTGTTCTGTTAACTTTTGAACAAGCAAAAGTTCGTCAGAGCTCGGAAATAATTAATCCTGAAAAGTGATTAAAATAAAAAGCCCCGAATAATCTTCGGGGCTCTTGTAGCGAGACCGAGAGTTGAACTCGGGACCTTAGGGTTATGAATCCTACGCTCTAACCAACTGAGCTATCTCGCCATTATATCTAACTAACCAACTCAAATCCACCGAAGCTGGCGCAGGTGGGTGAGCTATCTCGCCATTATGTCTATTTAACCAACTCAAATCCACCGAAGCTTGCAAAGGTGGGTGAGCTATCTCGCCATTATGTCTTTTTAACCAACTCAAATCTACCGAAGCTGGCGCGGGTGGGTGAGCCATCTCGCCATTTTTTTGAGAGGGCAAATATAAAGATTTTTCTTCTTACGCCAAGTGCTTTATATAAGAATCTACAAATTCCATTAACTCTCCAATACGCTTTGGACTCAAATCAAAGGTTACACCAGCGGTTTCATAGATTTTTGGTAAACTGCACGTATACCCAAGCGATAAGCCCGCTTTGTACTGCTCAATTGCCTTTCCTTCATTTTCTAGGCTGTTTTTCCATACCCCAATGGCACCAAGTTGTGCAATTCCGTATTCAATGTAATAAAATGGTACTTCATATAAATGCAATTGTCGCTGCCAAGAATGAGCCTGTAAATCTTCAAAACCTGTCCAGTCCGTTAATCCAGTGCCAAAGCGCTTACTAAGTGTTAGCCATTGTGCACTACGTTCTTCTGTGCTATGTGTTGGGTTAGTGTAGACCCAATGCTGAAACGCATCGATTTGGGCAATCCAAGGCAATACCTTAAGAATGTCTTCCAGGTGTTCTTCACGGGCTCTCAAGAGTTCGTCCGAATTCGGATAAAAGGCATCCCAATACTTCATACTCAATAATTCCATCGACATCGAGGCTAACTCAGCAGCCTCAGAAGGGATATTCTTGAATGCAGTTAAGGTTAATTCACGGTTCAGAAAACTGTGAATGGCATGTCCTCCCTCATGTACCATGGTCACCAAGTCCCGATGTAAGCCCACAGAATTCATGAATATAAAAGGAACTCCAATCTCGTACAAGGGATAATTGTATCCTCCCGGTGCTTTGCCTTCTTTCGATTCTAAATCTAAGTGACCCATTTCCTTCATCGTACGTAAACAGTCGCCAAAGTAAGAGTCCATTTGATTGAAAATTTCAATCGTTTTCTCAAGCATTTCATTACCACTGTTGAACGGCTTTAAAGGTTCTTTCCCATCCGGATCAACATCTAAATCCCAAGGCTTAAAGCTTGATTTGCCAAGTTTTTGAAGTTTCTTCTGTTGAATTTCTTTAACCAATGGAACGACTTTCTGCGCAACAGCTTCGTGAAAATCAAAACAGGCCTCTTTGTCATAATCAAAACGCCCCATGTTTTGAAACATGTAATCCCGGTAGTTTTCAAACCCTGCATTTTTAGCTAATTCATGCCGTTTTTGAATTAAATCAGTGAAAAGCACATTCAAGGTATCAATGTCTTGTCGTCTGCGCGCTGCGATTTTGTGATATACCTCTGACCTCAAGGTTTCATCCTGATTTTTCAAGTGAACGGATGCCTGCTGCATGGTTAAAGTCTTCCCGTCGTGTTCAATGGTTTGCGCAGCACTTATGCTTCCATATTCTTGAGACTTCTCACTCAAATAAGCTTCTATCGCAATGTTTTCTTCGCGAAATAAATCGAGTTGTACGCCAACCGAGCGAAAATAGATGGCATAAGCAGGGTCCTCACTTAATTCCTTGTGGAATTCACTCGCCATCATTTTTTTATTTAAATCATTGGTTAGTGGTGCCAATTTTGGTTGAATCTCAGTAACGAAATACGTGTAAGACTCTGTGAGTGCTGGATTTGTGGTATCGATAGACATTCTGATATATCTCCACGCACCGTCTTCCTCTAAGAACGCCTCCAATTCACTGACATCACAAAGCCATTTTATATAGCTACTCAACTCATTTAATTCACGTGTTAAGAGTTCCTTGAAATAGCCTTCTACATCTTCAAACGTTTTTAATACGATGTCCTTTGCAATATAGCTTCGTTGTATGGTGGGTGTTTTCATAATGCAAAAGTAATAAATCTCGCTAGGCGCCGTGAAATTCAGCTGCGTTGAACGAACTTATTTTCTAACTACCTTTGTGCCATGAGTTTTGACATCGCAATCGTAGGTGGAGGGATTGTTGGAGCAGCAACCTTTTATAAGCTGCAAAAAAGAAATCCGTCCTTGAAGTTAGTTCTTTTTGAAAAAGAGAATTTACTTTCAGATCATCAAACTGGACATAATTCCGGGGTAATTCACTCCGGACTTTATTACAAACCAGGCTCGTTAAAAGCTCGGAATTGTATTCAGGGGCGTCGTGAGTTAGTTGCCTTTGCTAAGGAATACGGAATACCCCATGATGTCTGCGGAAAAGTAGTGGTAGCCACGGAAGAGAAAGAACTACAATACTTGGAAAAAATCTACCAAACGGGGCTTCAAAACGAGATTGAAGGCTTGCGCAAAATAACTCCGGAAGAAATTAAGGAAATTGAACCGAATGTGGAATGTATAGCCGGTTTACATGTGGCTTGCACAGGAATAATTGATTTTAGAGCAGCCACCGCAAAAATGGTAGAGTTAGCGTTAGCGATTAACCCAGCATCAAAATTGATGCTTAACACGGAAGTGAAATCGGTGATGAAAATTGCTGACGGCACCCTGTTTACTACCAATAATGGAGAATTTGAATCCAAGTTTGCAGTGTATTGTGCCGGATTGCAAGCGGACCGCTTAGCGCGAAAAGATGGCGTAAAGCTAAAGGAGAAAGTGGTTGGTTTTCGCGGAGATTATTATGAATTAACCGATCAAGCGAAACATAAAGTAAAACACTTGATTTATCCGACACCAAATCCCGATTTTCCTTTTCTTGGGGTGCATTTTACTCGCATGACAGACGGTGAGATAGAATGTGGTCCCAATGCGGTATTTACCTTTAAACGAGAAGGTTATGGGAAAACTGATTTCTCCTTTCGCGATACGTGGGATGCCTTAACATACAAGGGTACATGGAAATTATTTTTCTCGAATATGTCTTTCGGAATCAACGAATACCGTCGCGCATTTTCCAAGAAATTATTTCTCAAAACCTTGCAGCGAATGATTCCGTCTTTAACTATGGACGACATCAAGCCGGGGAGGTCAGGGGTGAGAGCCTTATTGTTAGCTGAAGACGGCGATACCCGAGATGATTTTAGAATTGAGTACCATGGAAATTCGATTCATGTCTTGAACGCACCATCACCTGCCGCTACAGCTTCATTGGCAATTGGAGACTATGTAGCCGATGAGGCGGATAAGCATTTTAAGTTGAAGTAGGCTCTTCTGTTTCAAACAGAAGATTTCAAATCCGGTGAAACAGAAGATTTCAAATCCCGTGATACAGAGGAAAGGTTATGCCTCCCTCAATGCTATCTTCGCTCGATCCCAATACACATCCATCTCTTCCAAGTTCATTTCTGATAAGGATTTACCTTCGCTGCTTATAGCTTCTTCCATCCACTGAAATCGGGTAATGAACTTTTGGTTGGTATAAGAAAGTGCCGATTCAGGGGAAAGGTTTATGAAGCGTGCATAATTTACAAGAGAGAACAAAAGGTCACCGAATTCCTCTTCTTGTTTTGTGGATCCGAGCGCTACTTCGGCCTCAAATTCAGCAAGTTCTTCTTTTACTTTTGCCCAAACGTCCTCTTTATTATCCCATTCAAAGCCAATACCCTTGACTTTCTCTTGAATCCGTGTAGCCTTTACCAAGGCAGGAAGCGAGGAGGGAACTCCTGAAAGTACAGATTTCTTGCCCTCTTTTAACTTTAGTTTTTCCCAGTTTGCTTTAACTTCTTCTTCGCCAGAAACCGTTACATCCCCATATATATGTGGGTGTCGATGTACCAATTTGTTACAAATTCCATTCAGGACATCAGTCACATCAAAAGCTCCCACTTCCGATCCGAGTTTGCTGTAAAAAACCATGTGAAGAAAAAGATCACCAATTTCCCCTTTGATTTCTTGCAAGTCATTCTTAGTAATGGCATCGGCCAATTCGTACGTTTCCTCTATCGTTAGATTTCTAAGGGTTTCAAAGGTTTGCTTTTGGTCCCACGGACATTGTTCACGAAGTTCATCCATGATGGTCAATAAGCGTTCAAAAGCGAGTAGTCGTTTATCCATGTACAAATGTAACGCGATTGCGTGATTTGAATCATTAGCTTTATTAACTTTGTTTCGTATGCGATTAAATTTTCTTTTTTTCATTCTTGGACTAACAGGGGCAAGTATTGCACAAATGAATTTCGAGCATGCGATTGAATACCGACAAAAACTAGGTTTTTTAGCAGCACATCGGGGGGTAATGGCGCATATGCCAAAAAATCCAGCATGGGCAGGAGAATTGAGTTATGTGCTTCGTTCCCGTGGTCATAAAGCGTATCATCGCGCATACAATTATCCTGCGTTCGGAGGAACCTTGTTTTATGGGCAGGTTGGGAACCAAGAGATTTTAGGGAATTATTTGGGGGTATATGGTTTCACGGAATTGCCTATGATTTCATTTAGAAATTATCGAATGGATTTTAAATTTGGACTGGGGCTTGGGTGTAATAATCACCCCTATGACCCCATAGAAAATCCGCTCAATGTAGCCATAGCTACGCGAATTAATGGCTTAATGTGCTTGGCAATAAAAAGTACCTATCAATACAAAAAGAATGCGTTTAATATTGGCTTAGATATTACGCATTTCAGTAACGCCGCGTGGAAGGTACCTAATTTCGGAATTAACATGCCGTTCGTTTCTATCGGGTATGCACGTACTATAATTCCAGTGGATAAAATGAAATTCGATCCTTTTGAGGGTGAGGCTAGGATCCCAATGAATCTTGCCTATAAACGATGGTATTATAGCGTTACCGCAATTTTAAGCGGCAAGCAAATGATGCCTGTTGGAGGAAGAAGATATCCGGTTTATGCGCTGAATCTGTCAGGAAAGCATTTTTTTGGACATAAGGCAGGGCTAGAATTAGCCTTGGATCTAATATCCAAGCAATCCATAATGGATTACCAGCCTTATATTGTAAAATCGCAGCTCGATATTTTACAAGTTGGAGCGTACGCCGCCTATTTAGTTCCTTTAGATCGATTTCATTTTGTGTTTGGAATGGGTGCGTATTTGCGCGATAAATTTAGTCCGGAAGATCCTATGTATCATCGTATCGGTGCGCGGTATTACCTTAAGAACGGTTTGCTATTGAATCTTACCTTGAAAACCCATTGGGCCAGAGCAGATTATTTGGAGTATGGCATCGGATACACCTTTAATTATAGAGCTAAATGAAGCGGTTTAATCTATTGATATTGATTGCTTTAGTTTGTTCGTGTAAGAAGCCTGAGCAACGTGCATGTTTCAAGAAATCGGGTGAATTATCCATTCGGACCTATGATTTTGGTTCCTTCAATCAACTGCATTTAAAGGAACATCTTAGCTATAAATTGGTTCAGGATTCAATCAATAAAGTCATTGTGCGTGGAGGAAATAATTTATTGAATTTTGTTGAGGTGATGGGGGAAAATGGACTGCTTACTATTGAGAATAAAAACCGATGTAATTACTTAAGGTCCTATGAGATTCCGGAAGTTGAAATTCATTATACCAAGCTTATAAATATTTTGTTTGAAGGAACAGAGCGTCTTTATAATGAAGATACCTTGATTACAGATTATTTAACCCTAACA
The DNA here is from genome assembly GCA_044347515.1 of Crocinitomicaceae bacterium. Lineage (GTDB taxonomy): Bacteria > Bacteroidota > Bacteroidia > Flavobacteriales_D > Crocinitomicaceae > UBA952. The sequence continues at coordinate 6,170 of JBIKUO010000035.1, forward strand.
CTTCGTGACGGTGCCGGTCATATGGAATTGAACGTTCAAGCAATTGATATAAATGCCATTAATACACACGGTTGGGGTCGTTTAACCTTGAAAGGTGAAACGCAAACACTGCGTGGAAATCTCATGGGGGATGGGAAGTTTGATTTTCGTCAAATGTCTGCATCAAATCACGTGAAGTTGATCACTTCGTCATCCACTGATCAATGGGTTAAAGCCGATGGGATTCCCTTAAATGTTGAATTGAATGGAATTGGCAATGTGTATTACTACGGATTACCTTCGGTTATTAATAAGGTTCAATACGGAGAGGGTAAATTAATTAATGTGCAATAATGGAATTTTTACAATATTTTTCGGTGTTTGAGGGACTTGTACTCTTTTCCTTTTTTGCTCTTATTGGATTGCTTTTTGTTTTTATAAGAAAACGTTCAAAGCGTCCCTTGCATGATGATGCGATGTTGGATTCAGACATGGATGACAATTCAGAAGGTTGGTTAAGAAGCGTGTGGAATAACTTTTTAAATTTCTTTTAATGAAAATAATTTCTTTTAATGTCAACGGCATTCGTGCCATTACAGGGAAGTCGTTTATTCAAGATATGACGTCTTTGCAGCCCGATATCATTTGTTTGCAAGAAACCAAAGCCACGGTGGAGCAGGTTAAAGAAGCATTATTGCCATTGGGTACTTATCACGTATTCGCTAATGAGGCTGAGCGAAAAGGGTATTCTGGTACGGCAATTATTACCAAAGAAAAACCCTTGCATATTGCGTATGACATGCAGGTGCCAGATCATGATCATGAGGGTCGGGTGGTGTGTGCTGAATTTGCTTCATTTTATTTAGTGACGGTCTATGTGCCAAATTCAGGAAGTGAGTTGGCTCGTTTGCCTTATCGTCAAACCTGGGACCGGGATTTTTTAAATTATTTGAAAGAATTAGAGCAGACAAAACCTGTTGTGGTATGTGGTGATTTTAACGTAGCGCATCGATCGATTGATTTAGCCCGTCCAAAGGAAAACTATAACAAGTCTGCTGGGTTTATGCAAGAGGAAATAGACGGTATGAATGCCTATGAAAAGGCTGGATTAATAGATACCTATCGCTACATGCATCCGGAACGTGCTGAATATTCTTGGTGGAGTTATCGTGCAGGCGCTCGAGAGAAAAATATCGGCTGGAGAATCGATTATTTCTTGATGACAAAGGCGTTTTTGCCTCAATTAAAATCTGCAGCGATCTTAACTCAAGTCTTTGGTTCAGACCATTGTCCGGTACAGATAGAGTTATCCCTTTGAGGATAAAATCCAATCTACTGTTTTTTGTATTCCTTCTTTAATCGAAACGCTTGGAGAATAACCGAGGTGCGCTTTTATCTTCTCAATCGAAGCCAAAGAATGCGGTATATCTCCTTTACGAAATGCTCCGTAACTTATATTGTGGAGCGTTGCTTCGGGTTTGCGTGAAGTGATGGCTTCCTTAATAAGTACTACTAATTCATTAAGGCTTGTACTTGCGCCATAGGCTACGTTGTAAATTTGATTATCTGCATCTGCCTTCGTGTTTTCTATGGCGCGAATAGTCGCTTCAACCACATTTTCAATGTGTGTAAAATCTCTGGTGTTTGTTCCGTCCCCGTTGATGGTTGGCGCCTCGCCATCTAAAAATTGCTGAATAAATTTTGGGATTACAGCTGCGTATGCGCCGTGCGGATCTTGACGTTTCCCAAACACATTAAAATACCTCAATCCGATGTAAGGTAATCCATAGTTTAAGGCATACACATGCGCATAGAGTTCGTTGACATATTTCCCGACCGCATAGGGTGACAAGGGTTTTCCGATAATGTCTTCTTGTTTAGGTAACGAAGCGGAATCGCCATAGGTTGAGGAGCTTGCTGCAAATACAAAGCGCGCAATGCCGAGTTCTTTTGCGGTATGAATAACATTAAGAAATCCATCAATGTTAATGCTGTTCGTGGTTAATGGGTCGTTAATCGAACGAGGAACAGAACCAAGTGCGGCAAGATGAGCTACCACATCACAACCGTTCATGGCCTCATGACACGCTTCGATGGAACGAATGTCCGTTTCAAAAAAAGTGAATTTAGGGTGGTTGACCAAATGGCTAATGTTGCTGTAATTTCCGGTCAATAAATTATCCATGCAATGCACCTCGTAGTTGCGTTCGAGTAAGGCATCGCACAAATTTGAACCAATAAATCCTGCACCACCTGTAACCAATATCTTCATTCAACGGCTTTTTGTTCAAAACAAAGGTAGTTATTTCAAGTACATTCCCCGACAAACTTGTAAATTTGACGCTTGCAATGAATCACTTAAAAGACACGTATCGTCACCAAGGTAAGCGAAAGTTATTGGTGGAGGAATTAGGGAAGATGGGAATAAAGGACGTACGAATCCTGAACGCATTCAATGCAGTTCCCCGTCATTTTTTTATGGATTTAGCGTTGGATGACTTGGCCTATACCAACGGTGCATTTCATATTGGTTCGGGTCAAACGATCTCACATCCGTATACTGTTGCATTTCAAACGGAATTACTTGATTTAAGTCCAAAGATGAAAGTCTTAGAAATCGGTACGGGTTCTGGTTTTCAAACCTGTATTTTGTGTGAATTGGGTGCTCGGGCATATTCCATAGAGCGCCATCAGGATTTGCATCTAAAAGCAGCACAACTTATTAAACACTTGAAATACGATCCACGGTTAAAATATGGAGATGGATATCAGGGATGGCCGAGTTATGCGCCTTTCGATCGGATTTTAGTTACCTGCGGTGCACCGGATGTTCCCGAAGAATTACTTAAACAGCTGGCCGTGGGAGGCATTATGGTAATTCCGGTAGGCGAAGGAGAGGAACAACGCATGCTCCGTATAAAAAGAGCCAGTGAATTTGAATTTACCTCAGAAGAATTAGGTACCTTTAAATTCGTTCCTATGCTTGAACGCCGAGTAGACATAAAAGATATGAACCGATGAGAATACTCATAACTGAAGATGATCGAGCAATACGCCGAGTAATTCGAGAAATTCTTGAATTAGAGGGGCATCAAGTGGATGAGGCAGCGGATGGCCAAGAGGCCCTAGCTAAATGCGAAGAATCAACGTTTGATGTCCTTTTTTGTGATATCAAAATGCCTAAAATGGATGGGTTGGAACTTATGCAATCCTTAAAAGCGCTGGATCACCAACCAGAGATTGTTGTCATGTCCGGTCATGGAAATATCGAAATGGCAGTTAAGGCACTCCGCCTAGGGGCGTATGACTTTATAGAAAAACCATTGAACTTAAACCGTATTTTGGTAGCAATCAATCACTTAAAAGAAAAGGGTCAATTGCTTCAATCGAATGCTGCATTAAGAACGAGCATAAAAAAAATTAAGGGAAATGGGATTATTGGTGGTTCTCCCCAAATCCTAGAGATTCAAACCATGATTTCAAAGGTGGCTCCATCAGACGCTAGGGTTTTAATTACCGGTCCCAATGGAAGCGGTAAGGAGCTTGTAGCTCGAAGTCTTCACGACCAATCAAATCGGAATAAGGCGCCCTTTATTGAAGTGAACTGTGCTGCAATTCCATCTGAACTCATTGAAAGTGAGTTGTTTGGTCATGAAAAAGGCGCATTTACAAGCGCAGTAAAAGATAAAAAAGGAAAGTTTGAACTCGCCTCTGGAGGTACCTTGTTTTTGGATGAAATCGGCGATATGTCTCCCAGTGCTCAGGCTAAAGTGCTGCGCGCGCTCCAAGAAAATGTGATTCAGCGTGTTGGAGGTGAAAAAGACATTAAGGTCGATTGCCGCGTCATTTCAGCAACCAATAAAGACCTGCGAAAGGAAATTAACGAAGGACGGTTTAGGGAGGATTTGTTTCATCGCCTTTCCGTTATTCCGATCCATGTACCAAGTTTAAATGATAGAAAAGACGATATTCCGCTGTTGGTAGCGCATTTTCTATCCATGATTTGCCAAGAGCAAGGAATTAAGTTGAAACCAATTCAACCCGCTGCTATTAAGGCACTTCAGGCCATTGATTGGACAGGTAATATTAGGGAATTGAGAAATGTATTGGAGCGCTTGGTGATCTTGTGCGACGATGAAATTAGTAATGAAGAAGTGGTTCGCTACGCGAATCCAACATAAATAATACGATTATGAAAATTGATGTAAAAGCGTTTGTTCCGCATGTTATAGCCTTGTTGGTGTTTGTAGTTTTTTCTGCAGGATATTTCCATCCAGTGATTTTTGATGGAAAGCAATTAAAGCAGTCCGATGTAAAACAATACCAGGGAGCGGCTAAAGAAATTACCGATTATCGCACGGTGAATGGCGAAGAAGCATTATGGACCAACGGAATGTTTAGTGGCATGCCGGCGTATCAAATTAGTGTGATCCATCATGGGAATTTGATGAATCAAGTGGCAACCGTGTTGCGCTTGGGCTTAACTGCACCGGTAGGTGTAATGTTTGTTACCATGCTCGGATTTTACATCCTCGGAATGTGTCTTCGAATTAATCCATGGATTGCGGCTGTTGGGGCTATAGCCTTTGGCTTTGCTTCTTTTAATATTTTATATCTGGGTGCTGGACATATAACCAAAGTGAATGCAGTTTCCTTCATGGCACCAACACTCGGCGGTTTGTTGCTAGCTACACGGGGTAAATGGCTTTGGGGAAGCGTGGTGTTTGCTTTCTTCCTTTCCTTGAATATTAGCGCAAACCATTTGCAAATTACGTATTACCTATTTATTCTCTTGGGGGTAATTGCGCTAGGCGAAGGGATCCGTTTAATTATTGAGAAAAAGTATATTGATCTAGCAAAAATTGTAGGGGCACTCCTTGTTGCAACTGGGTTAGCGATTCTGCCCTCAGCGAGTAATTTAATGACTACCTATGAATATTCTAAATACTCTACGCGGGGAGATTCTGACATTTCTGTTGCTCCAAAAGGCACAGATAAAGCGACGAAAGCAAAATCTGGCTTGGATAAAAGTTATATTCTTGAGTATAATTTTGGACCTAAAGAAGCACTTTCCTTATTTATTCCGAATGCCAAAGGTGGGGCTGGAGGCTACATCGGGAATAACGAATCTGCGATGGAAAGCATTGAAGATCCAACGTATTATGATCAAATCGCCCAATCTAATCATTATTGGGGTGGACAATTATTCAGTGGGGGAGCAATCTATTTGGGTGCAGTGGCCTTCTTTCTGTTTTTGGTTGGTTTGTTTCTTGTAAAAGACACCCTTCGGTTTCCAGTAATTGCGCTGTCTATATTGTGTGTCTTGTTGGCGTCTAAAACTGGAGGCCTCAACTTTTGGTTCATTGATCATTTTCCGATGTATAATAAGTTTAGGGATTCTAAAATGATTTTAGTGATTTTACAACTGTTGGTGCCGATGGTTGCGGTGATGCTTCTTGATCGTCTTTGGAAATCTGAGGAGCTGCAAGGTACTCGTAAATTTCAATTGGGTGTGCTTGGGGGTGTGGTTGCACTTGGTTTGTTATTATATGCTGTGCCAAGCATTTCAGGTGATTTTATTACAGGAGAAGAGATTAAGCAATTTAATGAGTATGCAAAACAGTCTAAAGATCCTTCGCAATTAACCATGATTGAAGGATTGAAGGCAGAATTGATTAATGTTCGTCAATCGATATACAAAGCAGATGCAGGACGTACCTTGTTGTTTTTCATTGGGGCCGGAGTTGCTTTACTTTTGGCATTTTACAAAGTAAACCGTTGGGTTTGGTTAGGACTTATTGGAGTGTTTATTGCAGCAGATGAAATCAATGTGGATTTACGTTATTTAAATGCAGATCCGATCGAGGAAATGTCAGAGGAATTAGCGAAGTACGAGGACCGGAGCGCTGCACAAATTCCTTACATGCCAGAAAAGGCCGATGTATCGATTTTGAATAATGAATCCAAGCTATTGCCTTCCTTTAAAAAGGAGACTGCTCGGATACGTTCCGTTTTTGACCGAGAAGGGCTCTATGCAGACCAACCCACAGAAATCATTGAATTGATGGCTGGTTTTACAGCGCTTCAGTTGAATTCAAATTACCGCGTCTTCACCTTTGATAATCCGTTTAATGAAACCGTTACCAGTTACTTCCATAAATCAATCGGAGGGTATCACGGCGCAAAAGTTAAGCGTTACCAACAGTTAGTAGATTTTTATTTACAAGATGAAATGCAAAAAGCAAACGGTGTGATCAGTTCCATTAAAATGACGAAGCTTCAAAATTATGCGCGTACTATGGAGATTCCACAGGATAAAGCAAAAGAAATCTTCGATACCATTTCTGTGGCGGGAGGACAAATGTCAGATACCTGTCAGATTTTGAACATGTTAAATACAAAATATGTGGTGCTTACACGAACTGACGAACCAATGCTTAACCCATATGCGAATGGCAACGTGTGGTATGTGAATAAAGTCACCAAGGTGAATTCTGCCAACGAGGAATTGCTCGGACTGGGAAAAATTAATACGAAAAATCAAGCAATTGTAGATGTGAGCAATGCGGGAATTAACGTTGCCGCGACCTATGCTACGGATTCAGCTGATGTTATTGCAATGACTAAGTATGCAACCAAGGAAATCACGTATCAAAGTAATTCATCCCACAAGGGATTTGCTGTCTTTAGCGAAATTTATTACCCAGAAGGTTGGGTATGTACAATTGATGGTAAGGAAGTTCCTTATACTCGGGTCAATTATGTGCTTCGTGGACTTGAGATTCCTGCTGGAAAACATCAAATCGTATGGAAGTTTCAACCTTCTTCGTTTATCGCGGGGACAAGCTATTCCATGGTAGGATCGCTCATCTTGATTTTGGCATTTCTCGGGGTCGGTGGTTTACAGCTAAAAAAGAAAGAAGAAGATAAAGAAGCCTAAAAGGGCGCCTCGATTTCTCTCTTTTCAGCGAGCCAGCGCCTGAAGAAACTGAGCGAATATCCGAGTTCTTCAAATTCTTTCTCAAACCATTTGCAGGCATAATATGCTTGCTCAACATCTTTTCGGTCATTAAGATAAATTTCAAGTTTTCCTATGATTCTTGCTAAATAAGAAATATTGAACACGTGTTCCTGGTGTAGGGATAGACGTTCCTTTTTGTCCGTGTAGCAGTGGGTTTCAAAGATGAATTCATCAAATCGTTTCCATTTATCGTACTTACTAAATACAAACATGTAGTCCATTTTTTTATAAATTTTAAAGGTTAATTAAGGCATTATGGTATCATCGAAATGTTCAAGATTTACGAAGACGCGACGTAGTGTCTGTCCTTCTTCACTTAATTTTTCTTCGGAATTCAAGGCGTTATAGTCTTTTTTCAAACTGCGAATTAAGTCTTTGAGGGTTTCAACGATTTTGTTGTAGTGTTTTTTTTCATCGACGATGGCTGAATAATTCTTTTCTTTGATGAGTTCGTGAATATGTAATTCTCGTTCTTTTAGATTGCTTAAGGCACGCAGCGCTTGAAGATGGGCTTGGTGTGCTATCGAAATTGATTTCATATGTTTTCGGTTAATTGTTAGATAATACTTGTGAACCGGCATGCGGAATAGTCATCCATTTTGAGAAATTAATGTCATAAAAATTGAAGTAGGTTCCAGCCGCTTCTTTTTCGATGATGTCAATTTTACGTGTGCTTTTAGGCAATGCCGGGAAAAGTAAGGTGTAATGTAAGTATTCACCGCTTCGTTTGAAGAAGTGTTTAGTTGGTGCAATTGGGATATTGATCGCCTGAATTAAGGTGTACTTCGTTTCAGATCCGACTGGACGTATAAAACTATTTCGTTCTATCTGTACCCAGCCACCGTTGATGTAATAGGAGGGCGATTTGTATATAAAATCTATACGAGTATATTCATCCGTACATTCGATGCACTTAATCGCATGTGAGGCTTTGTAATTAGTGCCCTCAGGGTTGTATAATACAATGCCCTCTTGTTGCTTTTCTTGAATCGTTTTTTCTCTAGTTTTTTTAATTTCTGTTTCCATAGCTTAATTTTTGAACAAATATGCAGCGAGAAAATTAATTGTGAAATAATACTCCGTATAGTATGTACGGGGTGTTATAATTTTATTATTTTTGTATAAAAAAAGTAATGCCGATTAGTAAAAATGCCATGCGTAGATGTTTGATTATTGATCAAGTGATTTGTGATCGACACTATCATAAACCGAATATGCAGCGAATTATTGATGTATGCCGTGAGCAAGGAATTGAGGTGTCCAGTGAGACGATTCAAAAAGACATTAACATGATGAAAAAAGATCGTCCCAACGGATTCGGAGCACCGATTAAATTCGATTTTCAGCTACAGGAATACATTTACACGGATCCAAAATTCACGATCAATGGCGTTAAATTATCACCGGAAGATGCGTCGGTCCTTGCGGAATCACTCGTTTTAATTAAATGTATGATGCGCACCGAATTAGGAGATAAATTGAGGCATGCCATGGAAAAGGTGCTATCCTCCTCCTTAGAAGAGGTCGACCAGAATGAACGATACCCCATCTTAAAAACCATGGAGCCTCCGCGTTCCAGGGGATATGAGTTTATGGATTTATTAATCGATTGCTGTAAAGTGGGTATTCCAATTTCTTTCATCCATTATTCATATAAAAATGAACGATTCAAGTCGATTGTGCTTCATCCCTATGTAGTAAGAGAATTTGATAATCGATGGTATGTATACGGATTTAGTGAAACACATAATGCGCTCCGCTCCTTTGGTTTAGACCGAATCTATGAACCTATTAAGTTAGATAAGAAATACCAAAAAGGGAATACCCGTCAGATTCTTAGTTTTTTAAATGACATGTACGGCGTTTTTCCTTTAGAAGTAGAAACACCAGTCGAGGTTGTCTTACGTGCCGACCCACTCACAACCAAGTTCCTTACCGCTTATCCCATTCATGATACCCAAGAGCTTATCAAGTTCACCAATGGTGGTGCACGCGTGAAATTAAAGCTTATTCCTACGATGGAATTAATTCACTTGGTTTGGTCCTATGGTCCTTCGTTGCGGATCATAGCTCCTGATTGGTTAATAGAAAAACAAAAATCCCTTAAAACACGCATATGAAAACAAGCGATAAAACACTAATTTGGCATTTGGATGTTAGGAGAAAGACGTTACAGCTATTACGGGTAACCTCGAATGAATTTACGACGCGTTTAGATTTCGGATATCAAATGGATCAAATGTATGTTAATAATTGGTGGATTAATATCGATCCAAATACGCATTTGCTTACTTCAGCAAGTACCAAGAAGTTTCGCATGCAAGATCAATTAAATATTGCGACTGCACCCAATAAAAACATGTACAAAGCGAGAACAGATTGGCAGTTTTTTAGTTTGTTCTTTGCGCCATTACCCCAAGAGGATCAAAAGATTTCATTAATTGAATTTGAAACGGCCACGCGCACGGGGTTTAATATGTACGATATCGAACTTCAGCTAAAGGATTCTATGGTAATGAAACATTAAGGGCTTAAAAACTAACTCCCCAACTCACATAAATCGCCTCTGGGATTCCTACACCCGTACGAAATACATAATGACTGTTCGGTTTTTGTCTGCGCATACCAATAGACGCTGCAGGCAACACGCCAACAATATCACCATTCAAATAACCAACAGCGCCCAAGGTGGCCTCTAAATGGTACTTCTTATGTCCTGTAAGTATTCCGTAGCGCGAAAAGACAAAAGCGCTCTCTCCTTCCCAATACGCTGCTGCACCGACGCCAACATCCACAAATTTGGTTAGTTTCGGTAAAAAGCGTTCTCCTTGGAACATACGCTCGTAAAAAATACCTGCAGGTACATAAAGCGCTAAAATTCCACCCGGTCCAATACTCAAATTAATGGAGTTATTTAACATTTTAGGTTTGATGCTGTCACCCAGTGTGGCTTGACCGTAAGTATTTACGCTCCAAAGTAAACTTCCAATGATTATTGTAACACTTAAACGTCTTTTTACTATTGCCTTCATACCGAACACCTATTAATCAATGGCAGCTAAATTAGTTATTTTTCAGAATCGGAATCTGAATACCAATTAATTTCTGAATGTCACGAATATAAGCCCGTTCGTCTTGGTCGCAAAAAGAAATGGCCCTCCCGCTAGCACCCGCTCTTCCGGTTCTACCTATGCGGTGAACGTAGGTTTCAGGTATGTTTGGTATGTCGTAATTGATCACTAATTCCAATTCGTCTATATCAATTCCCCGCGCAGCGATATCTGTGGCAACCAATACCCGAAGCTTGTTGTTTTTAAATCCGTTTAACGCATTTTGTCTTGCGTTTTGTGATTTGTTTCCGTGAATTGCTGCCGCCGTAATTTGTGCTTTCGCTAATATTTTAACGATTCGATCAGCCCCGTGCTTTGTTCTCGTAAAAACCAAGATCGAGGGGGTGCTATCTTCTTTTAAAAGGTGAAGTAATAAATCTTTTTTCTCTGCAGTATTCACATAGTATAATCCCTGTTGTATGGTTTCGGCAGTAGAAGATACCGGCGTAACAATTACCTGTTCGGGATCTGTTAATATGGTGCTAGCCAATGTTTTGATTTCTTTTGGCATCGTAGCCGAGAAAAACAAGGTTTGACGTTTAGCGGGGATGAGTTTAATTACGCGTTTCACATCGTGTATAAATCCCATGTCGAGCATGCGATCGGCTTCATCTAAGACAAATATCTCAAGATGCCTCAAGTCAATAAATCCTTGTTGCACCAAATCCAATAAGCGACCGGGCGTAGCAACTAAAATATCAACCCCGTTTTTAAGTTGATTTACCTGACCGTGTTGACTTACACCACCGAAGATTACGGCATGACGGTGATCCAATTCTTTTCCATAAGCCTTAATGTTATCTTCGATTTGAATCGCAAGTTCTCTTGTTGGCGTTAGGATTAAGGTGCGTATACGACGCTTGCCTTCAGGTCGCTTATTCAGGGTCAGTCGTTGTAAAATTGGTATTGCAAATGCTGCAGTTTTTCCAGTTCCGGTTTGTGCGCAGCCCATAATATCGGCTCCGGAAAGGATAATTGGAATTGCTTTTTCTTGAATTGGTGTTGGCGTGGTATACCCCACGTGGTTAAGCGCATTTAAAATCGGCGCTATCAGATTGAGTTCTAAAAATGTCATAATGTAATTTGGGCTTTTAAGCCGAATGTTTGGAGCTTTTTCTCCGTGTGTTATAGTTAAAAAAAGGCGATGAAATGGAACTATTCAAAATCATCTAGGGTAATGCGCGCTCCTAAACTTAGGTCGCGTTTTACAGTTTTTCCAATGATATCTCCTAGATGCATGGGATGTAGGCTATATCCGGGTCGAACTGATTTGATCATTCCATCTGAAATTATACTTCCTTTGGTAATGAATTGGGTAGGGTAGAGTGAGCGTGAAAAAATACGGCCAGCTTCTTGTTTTGGGCTTAGGTTATAGCTTGAATTTCCAAGCGCTTGCTCGGTTAAACGGACTTCATTAACTAACTGAGTAAATTCTTTTTCATCTAAGGAAAATGCGGCATCGGGTCCACCAATTTCATGCGATAAAATAAAATGTTTTTCGATTACGCGTGCGCCCAAGGTAGTTGCAATAACAGGAACTAGATGACCGGGTGTATGATCCGATAATCCAACAGATACAGGGAAATCATCCTTAAACTGAACCATGAGTCTTAAGTTGGCTTCTTCTATTGGAGCGGGGTAAGAAGAGGTACACTTTAATAAGGTAAGATCTTTGTTTCCTTGCCGTAAACAGGCATCCACGGCACGTTCAATATCAATCTTTTCAGCAATTCCCGTTGATAAAATCATGGGTTTACCTTTCGATGCTACGTATTCGATCAAGGGAATGTCTGTTATTTCAAAGGAGGCAATTTTGTACAAAGGACATCCTAAACCTTCCAAAAAATCTACGGCTGACGGGTCAAATGGAGAAGAAAAACAAACTAAGCCCTCATCTGCTGCGGCCTTGAATATTTGCTCGTGCCATTCCCAAGGTGTAAAAGCCTCCAAGTAAAGGTCATGTAAATATCTTCCATCCCAAAGGGTACCGCCCTCAATTTTAAAATCGGGTTGATCGCATTTCAAGGTAATGGTATCTGCGGTGTAGGTTTGCAGTTTTATGGCATCTGCTCCCGCTCGTTTTGCTGCTTTAACGGTTTCCAAGGCTACTTCAAGACTGCCGTTGTGATTGGCGGATAACTCGGCAATAATAAAAACTCGGTCTGAAGGAAGCTGGAACATTAAAGGGTCTTTTTGTATCGAATTCGATCGCTAAACACTTCAGCATCGTATCCTAATTTTACAAAGATAGCACATGAAGATGAATTTTCGGGTATAACTTCACCAATAAGCCCGCTAAGTCCAATTTGTCGAGCTGCTACTTCACCAAGCACTAACATTGCAATTCCCCAACCTTTTCCATGGAATTCAGGGGCTATGAGGTAGCTAATTAATCCCGTCGAATTCGGTGAATTATAATCGATTCTAAATGAACCAAGAGGATTTCCTTCGGTCGTTTCCAATATGAAATATTTGCATAAGGGGTCCGCTAATTTATTCTTGAACCAGGCTTCATGTCCTTCTTTTGTGATTTCATTTTGAGTAAATGCATAACGCCTTACGGTTGGGTCCTGAGCCCACTGAAAGGTAAGGTCATTATCGAGTAGCGTTGCCTTACGAAGCTTCGCATTCCATTTACTATGAATAATAGCCGGAATTGATTTCCCATCTGCGATTAAGGCATTCGGGATAAGGCGTTCACGTAAAAATCCACGATCTTCCAAAATGGGATATAGGTGTGGCCTTAAGTTGTACGCATAGGTGAAAATTCGCTTTAAATTAAGCTGCTTAAATGCGATTTCTTCAATGAGTTGCAAGTAATTAGTCCAATGAAATCTGAATTCTTCCGCTTCAAGTTCAGTGTTCATGATAAAGGATAATTCGGCGCTTAATTTTTCATAATTGATATGCACCAACCCGCCATAACCCATGCATTCTTCGCCCCGCACGTATGAAAATAAGTATTGTGTGGGTTGTTCGCTTTCAAACAACTTCGCTACTACTTCTTTAAAATATGTTTCTTGTTGACCTTCAGTGAGTGCTTCCTTTTGTCGCAGGTGATACATTTGTTCGTTACGCCATTTCCGAATTAGTTCTCGGTCTTCCATTCGGATAGGAACTAAGGAATACCCATTGATTGAAGTAGGGGTGAGCTTGAGCTTTTTGTACTCCATGACCGCTACCTTATTTTCGTTTTTTCATTCAGCAAATCAATGAGCGCTTGATCGGTTTTGTATTTCAAGGTCAAGTGAGCGTTCATGGAAGTGATTTCTGGATGTAAATCCAAAAACTCAATTACCTGACGAAGCGAGTAGTTCGTACTTCCCATCTGCTTATGGATTTCATTGAATAAGGCTAAATCTTCTTCATAATCCAAGGTAAGTCTGTAAGGACGAACAAAGATTGCAGGTAGATCAATTTTCTGTATCCGTACATGATCAGGATTGTTTTGAAAATACCAGGTCATATATTCCGAATATTCCGCATTTGGGAAATAGGCTTTTATCCGTTTTAAACAAGAAACATTAAAGATTTCAAGGTTAACCCCCACAGCAGCATCCGTTCCTACGGTATACTCAGCGCCTGACTTAAGATGTTTGTCTAGGAGAAACGAACAAATTTCATCATCTACAAAAGGCATATCCGCCGTAATTCGAACCACTACGTCTAGGTCGTATGCTTCACAAACATCAATGTAGCGTTGCATCACATCTTCAGGGTGCCCTTGATAAAACCCAACCTTGGAATCAAAGGTGTGCTTAGCTAGGATTTGGTCCTGCTCTTCCGTAGATGTAGCAAGGATTACTTTATGAACGCCTTTGAATTTAAGCGCATTGCGCAAGCAAAATTCCACGGAAGGTAAATCACCAATCGGCAAAAGTGCCTTTTCTTTCAAGCGGGAAGATTTCATTCGACACGCTACGATAACCCCGACCTTCGCTGGCTTGAAATCTTCGGTACGTAAGGTGTCATTGAGGTCTTTCTGTTTATTTAATACCATGCCTTGCGTTTGCAGGGCCTTGATTTCGTCTAAGGTAAGCCCTTCCTTACCGCTTCTTCGAAAAAACAAATCTTGAGTTGAATGAATAAAATCTCCGGCATACAAGCTTCGACGAACCACCGGTATCATCACAGTTTTTTGCAGGTAGTCTCGCTCCCTCGGATTAATAAATTCCGCTTGCATTGCTGCAACATACGTTGCTAGAGTTGCTGTAAATGCATTAAACGTTTCAGGCGTTTGAGAGGAGAAATGGTCGTATTTCGTTTCACGGTCACTTAGCATGACGTGTTTTTCAAGAACATCAGCCCCTTGCAGCCATGCCATGATTGGTAAGTAAATTGAGTCGGTTGCTGTTCCGTCAATATGGTCCGCAAATACAATGGGTAGACCGAATGTTTCTTTGATTTGTTTAATCTTAGATAAACCGCTGTCGCTCAATTCAGTAGGGTAGGCTTGAAAGCCAATTTCCAAGAGTAATTCTTTTGGATTCAGTTGTTGCTTAATATAATCGATCCGCTGCTCAATAACCTCAATTTCTTGCGCTGCAATATTTAAGATTACTCGACAATGCGTAAGATCAAGGCTACTAAGTGCTGAGATTACTTCTTCATTATGTAATACAGACGATTGGAATTTTATCCCATGAATATTCGCAAGATTCTCTGAAACAATTTGTACCCCGTAAAGGTCAAATAAATCAATCCATACTTCTTTAGTTTGCTTTGCCAATTGAATGATTTCATGCCACTCCTGTGGGTTGAAATAAAGCGTTTGGTACACTGGATACCACTGAAAATCAGGCGTAGCTAAAGTGTCTGGTGAAAGCGGTTGGAATTTCATGCCATAATTCCCTTGATATGCAGCAAACGTATCAATTAAGGAATGCATGTAGGTTTTATCTCCACCGTGCGTATTGGCCAGTTCGAGAATAATGTATGGGGCTTCGATCATTAAATACGAAGTTAAGAAAAATCTATGCAGTCAAACTCCTTAGTAGCCTAGTTAAAGAAAAGTATGTAAGCATTCAAAGAGGTAGCAATCATTAACCAAAGCACATAAGGCAAAATCCAAAGGGTGTGAAATCTCAAGGTGCGCAGCGTTGTGATTCCCAAAATTATTACCACGGAAAGAAGCAAGGTAATATCTATTAAACCAAGCAGATTTTGATGGAAATAGAAAAATATGGGATTCCAAGAAACATTCAATATCCATTGAATACTATAGAGAATTAGCGTTTTTTTTCGGTCATGGTCTTTCGACCAACGCATAGTCATAAACACGGTAAAACAGCACATTAAAAAGGTCCATGCTGCACCGAAAACCCAACCCGGAGGAGTCCAAGGCGCTTTATTTAAGGTTTGATACCATTCGGAAGAAACGCCATCTGCTGTAAATAATCCACCAAGGGCAAGGGCTAAAAAGTTTAAAAACAAAAAAAGTACTAAACGAAGTATGAATTTCATTCTAAGGATTAGGTTAATGCAAGGTATTAATACTCGCTTGACACAAAGCGCTTGATTTTCTCTCTCAAACTATCAACGGTCTCCCAATCCGCATTATCTTTTGAATTGTAAGAAAAGCCTTCTTCGACCTTTTGTGCTGCGTTAGCCTGGATATACGCTTGTAAGTTCCAAATGGGGGCTTGCGGAATAATGGTATAGTATTTCCCTAAATCATACGTAAAGAATGAATCCGATGAGCTGATCATCTCTTCATGAATTTTTTCTCCCGGACGAATCCCGATGATTGGCTTTTCGCATGCCGGACCAATCGCCTCAGCAACATCCGTGATTCGGTAGGATGGTATTTTTGGAACAAAGATTTCGCCACCCCACGCGTGTTCCAATGCGTGCATGACCATGTCGACTCCTTCTTGTAATGAGATGTTAAATCGCGTCATTTCGGCAACGGTAATCGGTAAGACACCATCCAATTGTTTTCGCTTAATGAAGAATGGGATAACTGATCCGTTCGATCCCATGACATTTCCATAACGGACTACTGAAAATTTAATGTCTCGTTTTCCGCGTATGTTATTCGCTGCCACAAAGAGTTTGTCGGAGGTTAATTTAGTCGCCCCGTATAAATTTATCGGTGCGCAAGCTTTATCTGTAGATAAGGCAACCACATCTTTTACTTGTGATTTTAACGCAGCTTTAATTACGTTTTCGGCGCCGCCTACGTTCGTTTTAACGCATTCATCCGGATTGTACTCCGCAATATGCACATGCTTCATTGCAGCGGCATGTATTACACTATCAATGCCTTCAAATGCTCGCTCCAAACGCTCTCCATCACGCACGTCGCCAATGAAGTACCTAATTTGAGGATACTTAGATACGGGGAATTCTTGTTCCATTTCAAACTGCTTTTGTTCATCTCTTGAATAGATAACAAGGCGTTTGACTTCAGGATAGGTTGTTAAGATGTGTTTGGTTAACGCCTTTCCAAGGGAACCGGTTCCGCCAGTGATTAATATGGATCTGTCTTTCATTGAAGTAAAGTTACATTAATTTTTATCGGTATCGTTGAGTATCTGGGCTAAGGGTTTTCGATCAAATGCATCGATCATGCTCACACTGCTTGCATTAATAATTGACACCTGCTTTTTATTGGCATATGATTTAATTTGCCAATAACCTTTAAAGGATAAGTAAAACTTGTGAATGATTTCATGCAGTTTTCGCGGTCGGTCGATTCGATCTTCTACCTTCATGGGTTGCGTGCCATCCGTTGCATAATAGTGCACGTGACGTAGTAAGGCCTCATTGTTATCGTTTACCGATAGATCGGCGAGCCATGAATGATCTGCTCCAACGATTGCGATGGTTTTATATCCCAGGCGAATTCCAGTCATTATTCCAGGAATCAACACATTGTGCGGACGTGGCATGCCCCAACCTAAGTTGTACCAACGGTGCGACCAAAAGCTAAGTCCTTCGACTGGCGTTTGATTGAAATAACGGGCTTTTAAGTTTGCGTTGGATGCTATTAGTTGTTGAAAATCAGTACTTTTCTTTGCTCGAAACGGAACCAATAAGGTCATTTCCCACCGTGTTTTTTCTTTTAAGGCTTCAAATAAATCGTGCTTTGCTTGAATATAAAATGGAGATAATTCAGCGTCGTTCTGGAAATAAGTAACTGCGTTTAAAATATATAAGTTGGGTTGTAGCGCGATATATTGATCACTGCATGCTGCCGCATTCACCGCCATTAAATCAAATCCTTGAAGCATAGCTTCCGCATTATTTTTTAGTGTATCGTTGAGGGATGGACCATTGCCTAAGATTAACAAAGGTTTAGTTTGTGTTTCATGCTGAACTATCCCGATAAAATTACTTTGTAAGAGAATTCTGATGGCACTCAGTTTAGTTTGAACCAAACCAACGATGAAAGATTGTATGCACAATAGAATTCTCATGCCTTGTCATACTTAAAAAGAAGGCCTCGGGTTACCCAAAACCGAAAGAAAAGTATCATATTTCCTTTGGCAAATTTGAATTGTAACGCATATAGAAACCAAAGAACAATACTTCCACACCATTTTATTCCTTCTACGAAAATACGTTTAGTGTAGCTTATCAATCCTTCGTTTTTGCTGCGTAAACGTTCGCTTACACCGGTCCCTAATGCTTGTTTTTTAATGAATGCAAAGGTTGTTCGTTCCCTCGGAACACAATGGTGCACTATGGCTTGGGGTTCATATAGCACAGGGATTTCTGCTTCATAAATTCGATTGAATTGGTCTTTTTCTTCTCCACCAAATAAGTTGTTACCAATTCGACCTAAGGTCACATTAAACACGCCTGCTTTTTCAAATACTAAATTTCTGAATGCCATATTTGATCCACGTGGATAATCGGTACGATTGAAGTAAAAAGCAGCCTCACCTTTGTTAAAATATCCAAGCAAAGAATTCAAGTAAAGGTTTTCCCAACTTGGTTTAATGTCCTCATAATGAAGGAGTATTGGTCCACCAATGCAGCCGCAATCCGGGTGTTTATTGAATGATTCAATGAGTACACTCAAATAATTCTCATCAATGAATGCGTCATCATCTAAAAAGGTAATGATTGGCGCTGAAGATTCTTTGATTGCGCGATTTCTAGCAAAGGATAAGCCTTGGTTGGTTTCTAGAAAATAGTGTGTAAAATGTGTTGGGTTTTTCGTAGCGAATTCTGTGAAAAGTTCGTGGGTATTCCCAGGTGAATTATTGTCAATCAAAATGATTTCAAAGCGCTCGGGAGCAAGCGTTTGACGCAATATGGATTCAAACAACTGAGGTAAATACCGTTCTCGGTTGTATGTGCAAATGGCTACCGTTATCTCAATTGAACTCAATGCTTATAGCTTGTTTTTAAGTGCTGACAAAGCGCTTTTAATTCCACTGGCGTTTTTACCTCCTGCTGTTGCAAAGAAGGGTTGACCACCGCCACCGCCTTGAATCAATGGCGCTACTTCTCTAATCCATTGCGTAGCATTCCACGCCTTGGATGCCACTAAATCATCGGAGATGATTACGCTGAGTCCACATTTATCGCCATCAATATTTCCTATAATGCCAACAAAACTTGGGTATTGGCCTTTAAGCTGAAACAAAATGTCTTTTACTGAATTTCTGTCGATGGATAACTCTTGACA
>JBIKUO010000014.1:0-76900 GCA_044347515.1 Crocinitomicaceae bacterium
GGGATTTTTAGTTCAAATGGGTTGGGCGAGAAGTTTATCCGCCAGCGGCGGGAGCCCAGCTTTGCTCCGCTAAAGCTATGCGAAAGCGAGTATTGCCCACAAGAAAAATCCTGCGAGAGCGGGATTTTTAGTATAGAGATAATTGGGCGAGCACTTAGCGAAGCGATTTCACGACCAAAGGAAGTAACGTTATCCGCCAGCGGCGGGAGCCCAGCTTTGCTCCGCTAAAGCTATGCGAAAGCGAGTATTGCCCACCTACGCCCTGCGAAGCGTCAGCGAAGCAGGGCTTTTTTATTACAATCAGGTTCTACACTCGCCAAACAATCCAATAAACTCTTGAGGCCATCGTTCTGCAAAGCGTTGGCGTAGTCAGAATTCGGTGGACACGGTCCACTACCCTACATATTGTTCTTTTGAGGATTCGTCCTACGAAGCTTTAGCGAAGCAGAGTTTTTTATTTCATGTAAGTTCTTAAGAATTCGTTCTTCGAAGCTTTAGCGAAGAAGAACAATTTTACTCTTTCGTATGCGTTTTTGCTCCCTTAACTATTTCTTATGCAATACGTTTATCTGCTAAAATGCTCAGATAATTCCACCTATACAGGCTGTACACAAAATATCCAAGAACGATTAAAACGGCATGCAAGCAAAGAAGTAAAATATACAGCTACAAGACTCCCAGTAACGCTGGTTACTTATATAGCTTTCCAAGATAAATACAAGGCTTTTCTGTTTGAAAAATATTTAAAATCCGGCTCCGGAAAAGCTTTTTCGAATAAGAGATTTCTGTGATGAATAAACCGGAATCTTCGAATTTCGTAAACACAGATACTTTACTCTTGTCCATTGCACGTTAGTGCGCAGCTAACCCGACCCTCCGACCCACTTAAATAGAGTTATTTCTTATTGTTTTTGAATGTTAATGAATCTCCCCTGTTACCTTTCCTGTAAATTATTCGATTATAACAACTACTTTACTACGCACTATAAAACAGACTAAATCACCTCCAAACCCTCTACAAATCGGTTTGAAAACCAAACAATATTGACTGCAACCTTGACGATGAATGCCAGGATGTTTTTAGATTCTCAACCTAAGGCACTAAATTAAATTCGATAACACTTAATACATCCTTCGAACAAGCGGTTTTTAAGGTTGCTCCAGCCGGTAACCAGAGGGGTAATAGATTGCCTACGGCTAAAAAAGTTCCGCTGCTTCCATGACCAGGAGATCCATTTATTAGGTAGTATGTTTGTCCGTTTACAATCATCGGATGATGGCGATCTGAATAAGCACAAGAAGTACCAATTTCGATCATATCGGGGGCAGCAATGCCCGCCTGCATGTATGATTCTACCTTCCATACTTTTCCTGCCGGAACGGTTTGTAAGGTATTACTAACTAATACTACTTGATTTAACTGAAGGTTGTACTGACCAAACCCGGTGAAAGCACACAGGAATAAGCCTCCAAGAACAATAAATTTCATACGTCTCTATTCCTTTTCCGGAACAAACGTCATTCCTGAAGTCAATAAATTTCCTTCGGGAGAAATGAACACCTCCAAGGAACTTTCCTCTAAACCAATTCCAACCACAGAAGGGGCTGATTGATTGAGCTGATAGCTTAATTGACCAAAAATTTTACGTTTCCCATGATCATTCGATAAAACCAGGGCATCTCCGATATTTAAGTGCTCAATCTCTAAATACATATCAAAGTCTCCTTCTACAGAAGCTTTAAATCGATGGGTATTTATCCAATTTTCTATCGACTCCTTACTTGTCAAATCTACCGCGGTTTGTGCATAAAACACAGGTAAACTGAAACACAATAGGCTTATAAATATTAACTTTTTCATAGGTTGTTTTTTCAAAACTACAAAAAATCATTAAAGCTGACTTTCAATTTGTATTAATTCTGCATCAAGATTTATTCGATACGGCTCTCCTCTACTTCCAACAATTTGGTAACTGGGTGAAATTCTAGGACCTAAGGTTCGCTTTATGGTACTGCGAATCCGCGACAGGGTCTCATTTAAGTTATTATCCAATGGATCAAGCAATAAATTTAGCGACTCTTCAATTTCTTCGATCGATCCAAAATTCGAAAACCGATGATACAAGGCTCCGATTTCACTTCGATGGTCTACTAACTCCACCAAACGCACACCTTCGGGATGCCTCAAGAAAAAACAATAAATTGCCCGTTGTTTTGGATTAAGGTTTAATTCTAAATTTCCATAAGCAGGGAAATATATGCGGTGTAAATATCCTGAAACTAATACGGTGCTTGGACGATTCAAAAACGTGGATCGTTCTATGGACAAAAAGTACTTTCTAACGCCATCGAGGGCATCAATTAATTGCCCAAAAACCCTAACATCAACCTTACTCGATTGCAATAACTTCATACAATCCATGCAAATATCCGCAGTTCGCATTTTTAGTACAATCTGACGTTTATTCTGACAAAAATCAGACATGCATCCTCTGGGTTCGTTGTGCCAGTAATTTGGCATTTCCGAGTGATCCTTGATAATCAACATGCGAATGGTCCATGCAATGATTTCATACGCAATAGGAAACCGCTCATTCAAGCCATCAAAATAATGGTGCCAATCTGCCGTGTGAATGAACGCATTTTTCATGGTCTTATCAGCCCCTCCGAACCAATTGGCTTCATTGGCGGTATCGGTGAGCAGGATAACTAAGTCTTCAGGCGGTAACTTTCTTGCTAATCGAAAATATTCGCATGCGTCAAAAAAGTGTTTCCAGTTTGCACGTTTTGTTTTGAATGGAAACGAAAACCTTGGCCGATTGGAATGAAATGAGAATTCAGCTCTGTAATCATCAGCTATAGACATATTCATTTTTGGTAGGTCCTGTGCCTTTTCAAAAGCCTCTTTCGATTCAATTTCCACTTCTATGGCATTCGATATAAACGCATCCGACTCAGAGGCCAAAAATTCAATTGGCCCCTCATATTGTCGAACAATTTGTAACACAGACTGATAGGTTTGTGCAGAAAAATCGGAAGATCTGATTAAATGTACCTTCATTATTTTTTACGAATATCTTTGTCCTTAAAGATACTAAAAAAGTTATTCGATTTGATATTATTTGCTTTCGAATTAGCGTACGACTCGGCCGCATTTTCGAAGTAGTGCTTCGTCACCCTGGCATAATCTCCTTTATCAAACGAAAGCGTATTGTCTGGGTTAATACCAAAAGATCTCGATGCCCCAATCGCATCTAAGTCAGCCCCCATAAAGGTGAAACTCCATTTCTCCGTGGCTTCTAATTCAGAAACCATTCTGCGAATATCCTCATAGGTGTACATTCTAGAGGCATTTTCATGTCCGTCGGTGATGATAATCATTACTACGGACGTGTCCTCGTTCGTGATTTGGTGACCAAAACGCGTTTTTATGTCATAGATAGATTTACCAATCGCATCCAAAAGGGCCGTTGATCCTTTAACTTGATAATCATTCAAAGACAAGGGAAGCAAGTCATTCACAAGCCTGTAATCCGCGACATTATTGTCTACATTATGGTCGAAAAATCTTAAGCCCATTACAATTTCTTGATCTGGATACCTACTTTGAACCCCTTGCGCTGCCTGCAATTGCTCATTGTAGCCGGAAATCACCTGATGTTGCATTCCTGCCATTGACCCACTGCGATCTACAATGAGTTGATACACTGTTCTTTTTTTCATGTTGTTGTTTTTAATTTGGTTAAACATTCTGGTGCAAAGTTGACCCACTTCCTGATCAGATGAAATTCCTTGCAACCTTGCAGGGCCACATTGAAGTATTTTCAGAAATATTCCGTAAATTCGCACCCAAATACGCGATTATGGAAATGCTCAATTGGGAAGACATCAAACAAAAATTCAATACGGACAAACGATTTAAGTTATACACCTACATTGGAGGTGGGATCATAGCGCTATTGGTTTTATATCTCGGTTATCGTCAACTCATTTGGTCACCTGCGGATGAAAAAGCGAATGATGGATGGTGGACTGCATTAAACTACGTTGAAAAGGATTCCACAGACCAAGCCGTTAAGGTGTTAGTTCCGTTTGTAAAGAAATATGATGGTCACGTAGGTGGCGAGATTGGACAATACTTGCTTGGAACCCAATACATGAAGAAAGGTCAATTCCAAAAAGCAATGAACGAATTGGAAGATGTATCTGTTTCAGACACTTATATGTCTGTAATGACGGTCGGACTTCAAGGAGATTGTCTTTCTGAATTAAAAAAATACGATCAAGCGGCTACAAAATATGCGGAAGCTGCTGACATGTTAGACAATGAGTTTACTGCTCCAATGTATTTATTCAAAGCGGGATTGCATGCTGAATTATCAAAGAATTTTGAAGATGCTGCTGCGTATTTCACACGAATCCGTGATGATTATCCCGACTATGGCAATCAAAAAACCATAGATAAATACATTGCTAGAGTATCTACGGTAAAGGGAAAATAAGATGGCAACTGAAGGCCATCACCTTTCTTCTTTTAACGCAACATCACTTGAAGGAACTTCCTCTTTCCATGTAGGAGTCGTAGTCTCAGAATGGAATGCAGACATCACGCATGCATTAGCTCAAGGCGCCATGGATGTGTTCACGCAAGCAGGAATCACAGCCATAGAAAAGATATCAGTTCCGGGATCATTCGAACTTCCCCTTGCTGCACAGCAGCTATTTATTAAACATCCTGAACTTGATGGTGTCCTTGTAATTGGTAATGTGATTCAGGGCGAAACCAAACATTTCGATTTTGTATGTCAAGGACTAACACAAGGGGTAATGGATGTAATGCTTAAGTTCAACAAACCCGTGAGTTTTTGTGTATTGACAGACCTAACCAAACAACAATCCCTGGATCGATCCGGCGGAATCCACGGAAATAAGGGAGTTGAATGTGCGGTGGCTTTGCTGCAAATGATCAAACTTCAAAAATAATCCAATGACGTTAATAAAATCAATTTCTGGATTTCGTGGAACAATCGGAGGCCAGGCTGGTGATAACCTCACCCCTATCGACGCCGTGCTTTTTGCAGCGGCCTATGGCACGTGGTTAAAGAATCAAACTTCTGATCAAACCATACGTGTTGTAATTGGTCGAGACGCGCGCATTTCTGGTCCAATGGTTTCAAACTTAGTAGCAAATACCTTGATTGGTTTGGGAATTCACGTAATCGACCTGGGACTTTCCACAACTCCTACCGTAGAAATTGCCGTACCTTTAGAAAAAGCTCAAGGCGGAATTATTCTTACCGCTTCGCACAATCCGAAGCAATGGAATGCCCTAAAGCTATTAAATCATCGCGGAGAGTTTTTATCTGCCCAAGCTGGCGCAGAGGTCTTAGCATTATCCGAAGCAGGAATATTTGATTTTGCATCCGTAGATGAACTTGGAACACATACGCACGATGATAGCTACCTAAGCAAACACATCGATTCGATTCTTGCTTTACCGCTAGTTAATCGTTCCGCGATTGCCGCGGCAAATTTCAAGGTAGTTGTGGATGCAGTAAATTCGTCAGGTGGCATTTTTGTCCCAGCCTTATTGGATGCTCTTGGTGTTACGCAAATCACAAAATTATACTGTGAACCCACAGGACACTTTCCGCATAATCCAGAACCACTCCCTGAACATCTTGGAGATCTTTCCAATGAAATAAAGTCTACCCAAGCCGATCTTGGTATTACCGTGGACCCTGACGTGGATCGCTTGGCGATGGTTTGCGAGGACGGCAGCATGTTCGGTGAAGAATATACGCTCGTAGCTGTTGCAGATTATGTGCTTTCAAAAACTCCGGGAGCCACTGTTTCAAATTTATCTTCTACACGCGCCTTACGTGATATAACCGAAGAGTGGCATAAACAATCCTATGCCGCTGCGGCAGTAGGAGAAGTTAACGTAGTAGAAAAAATGAAAGCCATACATGCAGTAATTGGCGGTGAAGGCAATGGTGGAATCATCTACCCTGAGTCGCATTACGGACGGGATGCACTAGTTGGTATTGCGCTTTTCTTGAGCCACTTAGCAGAAAAAAAATGCAAGGTGTCTGAATTACGAGACCATTATCCCGCATATACCATTTCAAAGAATAAAATAGAATTAACTCCAAACGTCAATGTAGATGAAATTCTAAGCAAAATGGCTAGCGCATATTCAAATGAGGAAGTTGATACCACAGACGGCGTAAAAATCTACATTGGAAAAGAATGGGTTCATTTGCGAAAAAGCAATACCGAACCGATAATTCGCATATATTCTGAAAGTAAAAATGCCGAAGCAGCAGATGCCCTTGCAAAACGTATAATCACTGAAATTCAATCGATTATAAACTAATTCATCACCAGATTGAACCCATTTCATTTACACGTGTAAAGGGTTTAAAATTTTGACATATGAATAAAATAATGACCTTGGTTTGTTCGCTCGTACTGGGCACATTCCTTCTAGCCAATGAAAAAGAACTGATTAAATCAACCTTAAACGAAGCAACCGTTTATTCTCAAGGGGCGCAATTACACCACAAGGCTTCCTACACCATTAAAGCAGGAATAACTGAAATCAGCATCGAAGGAATCAGTGCCTACATTGATCCTAAATCATTACAAGTAAAAGCTACAGGAAATGTAGTAATCATTGACTCCAAATACAGCTTATTCTATCCACAACCAGAAGTCAAGGTCAACGAAGGCATTCCAGCTAAAATTGTCAAAGAAATGGCACAACTATCCGATTCATTGGAATTACTCGGATTCGATTTAAAAGAAATTCAAGATGAAATTGCCATTTACAAGGCCGCGCAGAATATCATTTCTATGAACGGTGCGGTGCGAGGTTCTGGTAAAGTGAATGATTCGATCAACCTGTTAAAGCAAACGGTTGAATACTACACAAACAAAATGAATGAAATCAATAAGAAATTATTGGCCTTAGAAAAGAAGAAAAAAGATAAAGAAAAAGTGCAGCAGCGATTACAAGTGCGCTATGATAATCTGCAGAATTATCAGAATCAAACCTATGATGCTAAAAAATATGCGCCAATTCCTCGCGTAGTAATTACCTTATCTGCATCTGAAGCGGCAGCAGGAAAAATATCGTTCAGTTATTTAGTATCTCAAGCCGGTTGGGTTCCTTTATATGACATCCGAAGCGACTCACAAACGGGCAAAATCTCCTTGACCTATAAAGCACAAGTATTCCAAAATTCTGGGATTGATTGGGATAATATAAAATTGAATATTTCTACGAATAATCCGTATGCAAACAAGACAAAACCCGAGTTAAATCCTTGGTATATTGACTATTATGCATATAGACAAAGACAGGAGCTTGAAGAAATTAGTATAAGAGGTGCAAGAGCAATCCCTCAAGCCGCATTTAATCAAGGATATTTCCTAGATGATGCAAAGAATAAGAATCTAGAAGATAAAGCTGCCTTAGGCGCCGATCAATTCACAACCGTAGTGCATCAATTAATCGCTGCTGAATTTAAAATTGATCTTCCTTATTCGATTAAATCGAACAACGAGAAAAATCTAGTGCTCATTAAAAATAGTGATTTGAATACCACATTTAAATATTACTCCGTACCGAAGGTGGATCCAGGGGTATATTTGGTAGCCCAAATGACTAAGTTAGATGAATTACAATTGGTTCCAGCGAGCGCAAACATCTTCTTTGATGGTTCGTATATTGGAGAAACGTATCTTGATCCAACCAGCATGGACGATACCTTAAACTTGTCACTTGGTAAAGATCCGAACATTGTGGTTAAGCGAACCTTGCTAAAACAAAAATCAAAAGATAAAGTAGTTCAAGATAAGCGTGAGCGTACCTTCTCATACCAAATCGAAGTGCAAAACAATAAATCTTCGGCGATTCAATTAATCATCCAAGATCAAGTGCCTATGACGACCAATAATGACATAACCATCGAATTATTGGAGAAAGACTTCGCTCGAGAGCTTCCAGGAAACGGTATTCTTGAATGGGAGTATAAATTAAAACCTGGAGAGAATAAGAAACTTGAGTTCTCCTACAAGGTTAAACACCCTAAAGATCAACAAATCAATTTATAAGAAACAAGGCTATCGGAAACGGTAGCCTTTTCTTTTTTATCTTTGTTTACAACAATTAATCCCTAACTCTTGTTAGAAATATATGAAGCAATTTGAAATCCCTGCATTTTACCGTTCTCCGATCATTTCGAAGGTGAAGGCAAGAAGAAAATTGGATGATCCAAGAAAGCAAGATTTCAGTCCTACACGCTTACAATTCTCTAAGGTAGAGTTCATCATTGCTCGGCATTTTGGTTTCTGTTATGGTGTGGAAAATGCCATAGAAAAAAGTTATAAAGCAATTCAAGAGCATCCGGACAAACGGATTTTCTTGTTGAGTCAAATGATCCATAATCCAGACGTTAATGAAGATTTATTGGCGCAAGGCATTAAGTTTCTTCAAACACCTGATGGAGAACAGCTGATTCCATTTTCCGAACTTACATCGAATGACATTGTTATTATTCCAGCATTTGGAACGACTGTAGCAATAGCCGAAGAAATCCGCGCCACTGGCGCAAACATTGATTCATACAATACGACCTGTCCTTTTGTTGAAAAAGTCTGGAATCGTTCCCAAAAACTTGGAGAAACCGACCACAGCATTATCATCCATGGTAAACATGACCATGAAGAGACCCGAGCTACATTTTCGCACAGCAACCAAAAGGCCGCTTCATTAGTAATAAAAGACATGATTGAAGCTGAATTTTTAGGGGAAGTGATGATGGGAAAGAAAACAGAAGACGAATTCTATAGCTACTTTGACGGCAAATACTCCCCTGGATTTTCACCCGCATTGCATCTAAACAAAATCGGTGTGGTGAATCAAACCACCATGTTGGCATCGGAAACTCAAGAAATTACAGATTATCTTCGTGGTGTGCTCATCCAAAAATACGGCGAAGCCGCAATAAAAACGCACATGGCCGATACAAGGGACACCTTGTGTTATGCAACGAATGATAATCAATCAAGTACCTATGCACTTGCTGAAACCTCACCGGATTTGGCAATTGTTGTAGGCGGATACAACAGCTCAAATACGACGCATTTAGTTGAAATCCTTGAAAAGACCATACCAACCTTCTTTATTAAAGGAGCAGACGAACTGCTAAGTAATAACAAGGTTCGATCATTCAACATTCATAATAAAACGATCGAGGAACAACCATTTTTACCGAACAATTATCCACTGAAAATTGCAATTACTTCTGGTGCCTCTTGTCCGGACGCCATTGTGGATCGTGTTATGATGAAGATATTGGACCTTATGGAAGAACCTTGCACCATTGAAGAGGCCATGCAACGCGCAACATTTTAACGATACAACGAATGAAAATATATACCAAAACAGGCGATGACGGTACCACGGGATTAATAGGCGGTGTCCGTGTAAAAAAATCAGATGCACAAATTGAAGCATATGGTACAGTGGATGAACTTAATTCGCACCTGGGCTTATTGAGGGATAGTTTCCTGAATTCAGCAACCCAAGAACAATTAATCATCATTCAAAATCAATTATTTGTTATTGGTTCTCATTTGGCAACCGCAGAAAAGGGCACCAAGATGGCCTTACCGGAACTTGAATCTGATGCAATCGAACAATTAGAAGCTTGGATGGATAATATGGATTCTAACTTAAAGGCCTTGCAACATTTTATCTTACCAGGAGGTCATACGATAAGTTCCTATGCTCAAATCGCCCGCTGTGTTTGCCGAAGGGCGGAACGGAGAATTGTTGAAATGGATGAAGACATTCACCGTTTTACTCAAGAGATAAAATATATTAATCGATTAAGCGACTACCTTTTTATACTTGCTCGATTTATTTTACAAGAATTTGGAAAAGAGGAAGTTAAGTGGGAACCAAAGCGATAAAACACCGATTTGGATTAAATAATCATCAAAATATTCATTTTCATTTGGTAGATATAAAATAAAATTTACTTTTGCCGAAAATAACACGTACTAAAACATAGAATAAATGTATTGGACCTTAGAATTAGCCTCATACTTAGAAGACGCCCCGTGGCCAGCATCAAAAGATGAATTAATTGATTTTGCCATTCGTACTGGAGCGCCTTTGGAAGTAGTCGAAAATCTTCAATTATTAGAAGATGAAGGTGATGTTTATGAGAACATCGAAGAAATCTGGCCGGATTATCCATCTCGAGAGGACTTTCTGTTCAACGAGGACGAATATTAACGTCTGCTTATGATTTCACGCCTACTACTGACTTGCGTTTTACTAATAAATGCAAGTGTATTGTTGGCTGCCCAACAAAACGACTCAATTCCACGGATTAAATCCTTAAAAATTGATTCCGTGGTGGTCATGCAAGTCCCAATTGAACAAGATCAGGTGGCCAATTGGATGAATGGTTCTGTTTATGCTACCTTGGTGGCTTCCAGAAATAAGCTATCGAAATTTCAATCGAAGCACTTGTTAAAATCTTTGTCGAATCCGCGATCTTTTTCTAGTTCAGATCAACCCTGCGCTAATGGGACACAAGCCATTTGTTTTTATACGTCACATTATACCAGTGTATTGGTGTTGTACAACAATTCATCCGGACTTATCAAGATTGCGTGTTATGCTCCGATTGAAGGGTTCAAGCATGAAATTACTCCCTCTAACCCCTATTTCTACGAGTTTAAATTGAACGCCAAGGCTACAAAAAAACTAAAGAAAGTTCTTTAGTCATTTTCAAGAGCGCTCGAACCAATTATTAGTTTGCGTATAGTGAACCCGTGGAATTTCCATGACATGAATTACACGCACCTGTAGAAAGCGCACTTCCCATATACATTGTTCCATTAGCGTTCTTTATCGCCGGATAAAGTCCTGTTACAGACATGGCTTCGGTTGTGTAAAAATTTCCTTTAGAATCAATTTGTACGGTATACTTTAAGGTACCTCCTCCGTTGGGCAGCGTATAAAACTCAACTTGTCCACTGGTTGCAGGAGCCGTCAGGAGGTTATCCTTAACTGAACCGGCCACATTAAAACACCCCTCACCTTCTCCACCTGACTGATGACATTGCATGCAGTTATTCCCAAAGTTGTGACTTTTACTGCCATTGCTCTGGCTCACATTATATTCATCACAGGCGCCTTCCTTTTCGCACGAAACAATTACTACTGCACATACCGTGGATAGTAGAACAACAGATAGGATACGTTTCATAGAAGTATGTATTAATTCGTTTGGTTAAAATCCTTAAAATTCGGAACTAAAAAGAAATTGAGAAGTTCAACCAAATGTAGGAAATATTAGAAACTTATCTTAATCAATTTCATATCTTAGTGCAAATTTAGCGCACATGAAACTGCTTATTCTACCCCTACTTTTCGTTGCTTTGGTTAGTTACGCCCAGAAAGAAAATTCAACCCAATGCGGTAAACGCGATGGTTTTAACAATCACACGCTTAAAAGCAATAGCCTCAGTGTTTCTCAAATTGCGATTACAGAACGCTATGATGTCAGCTACTACAAGCTCGATCTAAACATGACCAATACCACAACGACACTTTCAGGTTATGCAGAAATGAAGGCTACCGCTATAGTTCCCATGGACACCATACTTTATGAATTATTTTCAACCCTCACCATTTCTTCGGTAAGTTTAAATGGAGTAAACGTTCCCTTCGTACGAACAAATTCCGCTGTAAAGATTGGAGTTAATTATCCAGCGGGTACTGTATTTACAGTCCGAACCAATTATAACGGCACCCCGCCAACTGCGCAAACGAATCCCTTAGGAGGCAGCGGCATGTCTAATGCAACCTCTCCTTCTTGGGGCAATGAAGTAGTTTGGTCTTTATCAGAACCATTTTGTGCGTATGAATGGTGGCCATGCAAACAAAGTTTAACCGATAAAGCGGATTCATGCGACGTGAACATCACAGTTCCAAATGCGTGTAAAGCAGGATCGAATGGTAAACTAATGCAAGTGGTTAATTTAGGAAACGGAACCAGTCGCTATGAGTGGAAACACCGATACCCCATTGATTACTATTTAATTTCTGTAGCGGTAGCAGAATATGTAGAGTATAATGTATTAGCCAATCCGGTTGGTGCCCCTGCCCCTATTCTAATTCAAAACTATATCTATAATAACCCTCAAACCCTTCCGAATTTTCAGGCGGACATTGATGAAACTGCTGATTTTATGGAATTATTCTATGAATTATATGGACCATATCCGTTTGAAAATGAAAAATATGGCCATTGTATGGCTCCATTTTCCGGAGGAATGGAACATCAAACCATGACTACCCAAGGTTTTTTCAATCCTGCGCTAACCGCCCACGAACTTGGCCATCAATGGTGGGGAGATTACGTAACCTGCGCTTCATGGTGCGACATTTGGGTAAACGAAGGCTTTGCCTCGTATAGCGAACAATTGATGTTGGAAAATCTATACCCTGGACAAGAAGTTCAAAACATGGCCGATGTGCATACCAACGTGATGTCTCAAGCTGGCGGAAGTGTGTGGGTGCTGGACAGTTTAAATGAAAATAGAATATTCAGTGGACGATTAACATACGATAAAGGGGCAGCCATTGTTCATAGCATGCGCTACATCATGAACAACGATAGCTTGTTTTTTGAAACACTTCAAAACTTTTTAATGAGTAAAGCCTATTCAACAGCCTTCGGAATTGATGTGCGAGATGCCTTTGCACAAGCCTCAGGTCTTGACTATACCCCATTCTTTGATGAATGGTATTTCGGAGAAGGTTTCCCAACGTATTCCGTGGAATGGAAACAAGTTGGTTCAGATGCGCTTGTTAAGATTTCTCACACAAGCTCAATGCCTAATGTTACCCCTACCTTTACCAATCCGATTGATTTGAAGTTCACCCGTCCTGGAAACTCAGACACTACGATTCGTTTTAATATCACATCAAACGCAAACACTTTCCAAATTTCGGGAATCGGTACAATCAACAATTCCATTGTAATTGACCCGAGCAATTGGATTGTGAATCAAAATGGAACCATCGTAATGAATGAATTACTTGATCTTACTTCATTGACTACTGAACAAGGAATTACCCTCTACCCAAATCCAAGCACGGATGAAATTCGGATACAGCAGTTAGTTAGTCCAGCAACGTATACCATTTATGACATGTTCGGAAAAATCCAACAAAAGGGAACTACAGCTAACAATCAAACCATTTCGCTTAAATCACTTATGGCTGGATCCTATTTGATGCTCATCGATACGGACGGAAAACAACTGAAAAAATCGTTTGTAAAACGATAAGAATTTCTAGTTAAGACGATTAACAAGTAAGGTTCGAGCGCAGATGATATCCCCATGCAGGTAACGGTCGGTTGCCATGAAGGAAATTTCAGAACGTAATTGCTTGTACAAGGCATCGACCTCATTCGTTAATTCCCAACCTTCCCTGAATCCATAGGCTTGCGCTGCCGTTAACCACTCCATGGCTGCTACAGAAATCACATTATCAAGCACTCGGAATAGTTTAGTAGCGGCATTTGCCCCCATACTCACATGATCTTCTTGTCCGTTACTGGAATCAATCGTATCCACACTAGCCGGAGTACATAACTGTTTGTTTTGACTCACAATGGAAGCTGCGGCATATTGAACGATCATGAACCCAGAATTCAAGCCGGCGTGCTTCACCAAAAACGGCGGTAAATCGCGCGTTCCTGAAATCAACTTGTAGATTCTACGTTCCGAAATTGAGCCCAATTCAGCAAGAGCGATGGCTAGAAAATCCATAGCCAATGCCAAGGGTTGTCCATGAAAATTTCCTGCCGAAACAATTTGATCCTCGTCAGGGAACAAGGTAGGATTGTCTGTTACTGCATTCAATTCATTTTCAAAGGTCGTTTTGACAAAATTCAAGGTATCCAAGGATGCCCCATGAACCTGAGGAATACACCTGAAAGAATAAGGGTCTTGTACATGTTTTTTTATGCGTGCGGAGTTTTTCAACAACCCGCGCATTGTCGTAGCTACCTCAATCTGTCCATGTTGCTTCCGTAGTTCATTAACATTTGCCTGAAAAGGTTCATGTCTGCCGTCATAGGCTTCTAAAGACAAGGCTGCAATCTTAAGCCCTTCCTTAAGTAAGGTATGTCCCGTGCTGACCGCATAGGTTCCATAGGCATTCATAAATTGTGTTCCATTCAACAAGGCCAAGCCTTCCTTCGCTTGCAGTGTTATTGGCTCAAGACCATAATTAGCATGGAGTTTATTTCCTGGCATGCGCTCACCGTTTACACGAATCTCTCCTTCTCCGATGAGTGGCAAACAGAGATGGGCCAAGGGTGCCAAATCACCAGAAGCACCAAGACTTCCTTGCTCATAAACCACAGGAATCAGGTTGTTGTTATACAGGAACAAAAGGCGTTCAACCGTTGCAAGTTGTACCCCGGAGAATCCTTTTGACAGTGCAATTGCTTTTAGTAAAAGCATCCGATTTACAAGGTGTGTAGGAACCTCAGCACCGACACCGCAGGCATGAGAACGGATTAAATTCACTTGAAGTTGATTCAAATCTTCCGTTGAAATAACGGTATTACAGAGCGAGCCAAACCCGGTATTTATTCCATAATAAATTGCGCCCTCCTCCTTAACCTTTGCTTGTAAAAAAGAAAAGCCCGTTTCGATGGCTAACTTAGCCTGAGGACCGAGGACAACTTCTGTCGAATTTTTCAATACACGTTCCAATTCTTCCAGAGAAACCCATTGATTATTCAATACAAATTGAGTCATTATTTTTGGGTAAAGGTTGCAAAATCTTTCGCGAAATAGGTCAGAATACCATCTGCTCCAGCCCTGCGCATACTCATTAAAATTTCAGAGACAATGGCCTCATAATTGATCCATCCTTTTTCTGCGGCAGCATATACCATGGCGCATTCACCACTCACATTATACGCAGTAATTGGAACCGTGCTATGTTCTTTAAGTAAATGAATAACATCCAAATATGATAATGCCGGCTTAACCATGATAAAATCAGCGCCTTCTTCCATATCCAAGGATGCTTCTAGTAACGCTTCCCGTTTATTTGCGGGATTCATTTGGTATGTTTTTTTGTCTCCTGATTTCGGAGCAGAATTTAATGCATCTCTGAACGGACCATAAAAAGCACTTGCATACTTAGCGGAGTATGCCATGATGCTTGTATCGGTATACCCCTCTAAATCTAAGGCTTCACGGATATACCCTACACGTCCATCCATCATATCGCTTGGACCAATAATATCAATACCTGCTTGCGCTTGAGCGATGCTCATTTTAGCTAAAATTGGCAAGGTTTCATCGTTCAAAATCTTCCCATCCTGAACTAAACCATCGTGACCATCTGAAGAGTAAGGGTCCATGGCCACGTCACTCATTAGAATTGCCTCTGGAAATCGTTCTTTAATTGTACGGATCGCATGCAAATAGAAATTCTCTGCGGCGTAACTATAGGTAGCTGTTTTATCTTTTAAGTCATCCGAAACTGCTGGAAATAAAACGAATTTGTTTAAACCTAAGGACAGCGAAGATTCAATTTCCTTTAACATTAAATCCAAGGACCATCGGTAATTTCTTGGCAACGAGGATATTTCCTCTTTGACTCCTGTTCCATCCGTGAGAAACATCGGATAAATCAAATGTTCTACGGATAAAAAGTTCTCTTGCACCATATCGCGTATGGCAGCATGTTTTCGGTTTCTTCTTGGTCTAATTACCATTGGATTACATTAACATACCCCCGCAAACGTGGAGTGTTTGACCGGTAATATATGCAGACATGTCTGAAGCCAAGAAAACGGTAGCGTTCGCAACATCTTCTGGTTTCCCACCTCTTTTTAGGGGTATAGCATTTCTCCATTGTTCTACCACAGCCGGATCAAGTACTTCGGTCATTTCTGTTTCAATGAACCCTGGTGCGATGGCATTGCAGCGGATATTTCTAGAACCTAATTCGGCAGCAATCGATTTTGTAAAACCAATTAAACCAGCTTTAGAAGCCGCGTAATTTGCTTGTCCAGCATTTCCTTTTACACCAACCACAGAACTCATATTAATAATCGAGCCAGAACGCGCCTTAAGCATCGGTTTAATAACCGCTTTGGTTAAGTTGAATGCAGATTTAAGATTCGTATTGATTACTTCATCCCATTGCTCCTCTGTCATTCGCATCATCAGTGTATCGCGTGTGATTCCGGCATTGTTTACAAGGACATCTACCGTTCCAAATTGCTCAACCACCTGATCAACTAATTCATGGGCTTGGTCAAAATTAGAGGCGTCGGACTTAAACCCAACCGCAACACCACCTTGCGAAGTCAGTTCTGCTTCTAGCGCACGTGCTTTTTCATCTGAAGAAAGGTAAGTAAACGCCACTTTTGCACCGTGATTAACGCACATTTGTGCAATTGACTTTCCGATGCCTCTTGAGGCTCCGGTGATAATAACAACTTTATCTTTTAATAACATAGTTAATTTTTTTTCAAAGATAATCAAAGTGTTACACATGCGGAGAATTTACAAAAGTTCCTACCTTTGATTATGATGGAAGAAGGACATACTTTTTGGTTTACGGGATTATCTGGCGCGGGAAAAACGACACTTTCCAACGCGCTATCTGAAGAATTAAGCCGAGCCGGAAAGAAGGTAGTTGTTTTGGATGGGGATGAACTTAGACGTACCATCTCGAGTGACCTTGGATTCACCGAGGAAGACCGAATGGAACAAAATCGAAGGGCTGCAAATATATCGAGGATACTAAACGAGCAAGGAATCCATGTGTTGGCTGCCCTTATTTCACCTACTCATGAAATTCAAACAATGATAAAACACGTCATTGGAATCAATCGATGCTTTTTGATCCATGTGGACTGCTCTATTGAAGGCTGTAAACAACGTGATGTCAAGCAGCTTTATTCGAATAGCAATAAACAGAACGAGGGGAATTTCACTGGAATTCATCAGCCATATGAAGAGCCCATTAACCCATGGTTGAAAATAAATACAGAGGACAAACCTTTTGAACAGTGCAAGATTGAATTGCTTGAAGCCATTCATGCTACATTCAATCAATAATTCTATTTTTGTCGAATGAAATATTGGAATGCTAGTCGATGTAAAGAACTCCTCGAGCAAGGAACTGTTCTTGCCCTTGATATTCGTGAACCGTATGAATATCAGCATGTCAATTGTGGATTCAACAATGTCCCAATGGCAACCCTAATCGAGTTCCTTCAAGAAAAAGATCGAAGTACTCCATTGATATTGTTATGTCAATCAGGAAAAAGAGCCCAAGCTGCAGGGAATTTAATTGAAACCGAACTCGGTTTCTTGGAGGTAATAATTGTTGAACAGGGCATACAAGGATGGCAAAAAGAAGTTGACTCTTCGCTCAAACTCGATTAACATGATAGAAATTTTACAGCATCTTTTTGCATTAGATATTACCTGGTTTGTACAAGAATTTGGGACCGCAATATATATCGTTCTTTTCCTTGTAATATTTATTGAAACTGGATTAGTTGCTTTTCCATTTTTACCCGGAGACTCCTTGTTGTTTACTGCAGGATTATTTTGTAAAAGTGGACAACTCGAACTCATGATTCTCCTTCCCTTATTGTTTATTGCAGCAATTCTCGGAGACAACATTAATTATTGGGTAGGAAGAAAAATTGGATTGAATGTATTCTCATTTTCCTTTCGAGGCAAACCCTTAGTAAAAAAAGAATACCTTGATAAAACCTCCTTGTTTTTTGAGAAACATGGAACTAAAGCAATCATTTTGGCGCGATTTGTTCCGTTTGTCCGAACGTTCGCACCGTTTGCTGCGGGGGTTGCCAAAATGAAATACAGAACATTTGTGAGCTATGACCTTTTAGGAGGTGCGCTTTGGGTGGGATCAATGATGATTGCAGGCTATTTATTAGGTGAAGTTAAATGGATTAGAGAACATGTAGACTTAATGGCAATTGCTATTGTTGTGATTTCAGTTAGCCCATTACTTATTTCCTGGTTGACAGGTCGTAAAAAAAACGGATGAGCCATGAAAAAGGCAATGACTATATTAAAATACAGCTCGTCACTTATCGGGCTTGTTATTATTTCTTTTTTTTTACTTTGCGTATTCCTTGCCTTAATCCCTGTTGAAAAGGAAATTACCAAAGCCCCAAGAAAAGTAACGATTTACTTTATGCAATCGGGTGTACATACCGACATCATTGTCCCGGTTCATCACAAAATACAACATTGGGACGCCTTGTTTCCATATGAAAACAACAAAGTTTACGATACCACCTTCCATTGGATTGGGCTTGGCATGGGCGATAAACGATTTTTTCTAACCACACCTAGTTTTAGCGATTTAACCTTTTCTACCGCCTTTCGTGGAGCGTTTGGCTTAAGTGGCGCAGCGATTCATGCGTATTACCATTACGAAATTCCAAGCGACCGACCGACAATTAAGCTAAGAATTACAGAAAAACAATACAAACGGCTTTGTACTTATATTAAACGGACCGTTAAATTCAAACATAATAAACCGGTATTGCTCCACTCCAACGTTAAAGGAACCACCTTCGACTACGACCGATATTATGACGCAAAAGGTGCATATAGCGTGTTAAACACGTGTAATTCTTGGGTAAATGAGGGCTTGAAGTCTGCGGGTCAACGCGGATGTTATTGGACTGCTTTTGCTGGAGGAATTTTCTACCAATATGGGAAATAAACTGCTATTTTTCCTGCTGTGTGCAACAATGTCAATCCATGCCCAGCAGCATATACTTGTATTTGCCAATGGTTACTTAGGTCCTAAAAAAGATAAGATACCGAGGGACAATGGGGTTACTGTAAAACCTCAAAGTTATTGGTATGGTTACGATGACACCATAAGAAATCGATTTTTGCCTGTAACGCCAGTTTATATCTCTGGACATCATCCGTTAAAAACATCCCCGCACCGAAGTAAATTCCGCTTTGCTTGTTCGTATGTTTTTACGCGTTTCGTCTGGTTCCGAAGTAAAAGAGGGTTTGGATTAAACACCAAGCCAAATCCGGAAGGATTTTTAACGCGCTATGAAAACGGGATAATCTGCGGAAGAAACTTTTTACAATTTGCAAAAGACTCCTTGAAATCAAATCCTCGCAACGATACACTAGACATTGTTTGTCACAGCATGGGTTATGCCTATATTCTTGGATTTCTAACGCAAGTAGATTCTATTTACAACTTAGGGAAGCTATTAATTATTGCTCCAGAAACCCCTGATTATATGGGCTACGATTGGAATAAATTCCAAGAAGTTTGGCAATACGGAAGTAATTTAGGTGAGCCAAAGGGCGACATTATTTGTTTTCAAGACGGCATTGCCCCACAAGGTCCTGTTAAGAATTTAGAACTGTTAAAGCCGGGCAAAGGAGGAAGAGTCTTTGTTCCAAAATATGCCAGCAGGGGATTTATTTTCAGTCACCATTTAAATTGGTTTGATTGGTTTTATACCATTCACCCAGGTGACTATGGATTTTTCACCCGTTAGCTTACACTTTTTTCTTAGTTTTGAGCATGCAAAAAGACGTATCCCTTAAATCATTCAACACCTTTGGAATTGATGTACGCGCTGCGTTATTTTCGTCGTTTTCAAGTGTAGAGGAATTAATTGACCTACTTCCTGCCATACGAAACACAGATACGTTAATTTCAGGAGGCGGAAGCAACATGCTGTTCACAAAAGACTTTGAGGGGCTGTTTGTTCGTAATTGCATCAAGGGGATAAAGGAAATTGAACGAACTGAAGCGCATGTAATACTTGAGGCGGGTGCTGGAGAAAATTGGCATGAGTTCGTAATCTACTGCGTTGATCAAGGCTTTGGTGGTCTAGAAAATCTAAGTTTAATTCCAGGCTGTGTTGGCGCCTCCCCCATGCAAAATATTGGTGCATATGGCGTTGAAATCAAAGATACTTTCGTTTATTTAAATGCCGTTGAAATCGCCACAGGCAAGGTAAAAAGATTCACCTTAGCCGATTGTGCTTTTGGCTATCGAGAAAGCGTTTTCAAGCGTGAATTGAAAAATCAATATATTATTTGCAGCGTTGCTTTTACCTTATCGCTAAATCCAACAT
Source organism: Crocinitomicaceae bacterium (assembly GCA_044347515.1). Lineage (GTDB taxonomy): Bacteria > Bacteroidota > Bacteroidia > Flavobacteriales_D > Crocinitomicaceae > UBA952. The sequence goes on from JBIKUO010000014.1 coordinate 20,238, forward strand.
TAAATACATCTTACGGAGTAATTGAGGCAGAACTACATGAAATGGGAATAACAATACCTAGCATCAAAGATGTTAGCAACGCGGTAATTCGCATTCGTCAATCGAAGTTACCTGACCCTAAATTGCTCGGGAATGCAGGAAGTTTCTTCAAAAACCCTGTGGTCTCTAACGAGGTTCTTCAAACAATCCAATCAAGCTATGAGCGTGTTCCCTCCTACCCAGCCGGAGATGACCATGTGAAATTAGCTGCGGGTTGGTTAATCGAACAAGCAGGCTGGAAAGGCAAACGCTTTGGCAATGTTGGAGTTCATGAACTTCAAGCCTTGGTATTAGTGAATTACGGTAGCGGGACAGGAAAAGAAATTTATGAGCTTTCACAGCGAATCATTGAAGATATACAAGAAAAATTTGGTGTAAGCTTGGAGCGTGAAGTAAATATCTATTAGTCTTTTTTAAAGACGTCGTCTGAAATTCCTTTATTTACAAGATAGTTTGAAAAGGTTAACACGATTGTACCTTTTTCGTTGTCTTTATATTTCTTTTGCTTTTCGTTATTGCGTATATCCGAAGCTACACTCTTAGGCATTTTGAATTTTTTAATGTCCACCGTAAAGGTCATTTTATTGGGTAGGCCATATTTCTTATTCAGGTTATATTCATAATCAATAGACACCGTGCCACTTGATTTAGTGGTTAGTACGGTTCTATAAATTAAATCCTCCGACGTAGAGATATACACTTTCGCTAATATAATTTCACTGTTTTCATCGGTTGGTAGGATTGAGATCAAGCGTGTTTTATGCTCATTAATTGTTTTTGCCTCACCCAATACGGCACTATACTTTTTTTCATTGGATAGAAATCCAGTTAAATCGCTCATTCCTTGCTTAGGAAGGATGGCAATCCCCTTTGATTCCACTTTAAACTTATCTTTCTGTTTAAAATAGATTTTGGCTTTTGCAATGGGTACTTTAATAAATGGAATGGCCGCTTTAATTTGAACATCGGCTTGATAATCTTCAACGAGGTCGATTTTATCAATTACCCCTTTTAGGATTTCTTCTGCGGTTTGACCAAATCCAAGTACCCCTGAAAGGATAAAAACAAAAAGTAAAACTGATTTCATGAGGTAATATCTTTTTTATTAAATCGAATGAGGGTGATTCCAAGTAACACCGCAATGTGCGCCACTAAAATTAGTACCGATTCCCAAATTGCTGACGTAGGGTATGGATCTTCGAAAACACTTCGCCAAGCCGCCATGTGCGTAGTAAACATATAAGGTTTAATTACATCAAACACTGAAACATCTAAGGTTCCAATGATTGTAAATAAAATAATAACCGACATGGTAGAAACTATCGGTCCAACGCTGTTCTTTGCAAAGGCAGAAAACGCAAGGGATAAGGTAGCGACGGTCCACAACGCAAGAAAAGCAATAAGAAGTGCCAATGCAAAACGCCATGCTAAATCGGCTTCAGGAATAATTAATAATCCATTGGAATTTAACACAATCAAATCGCCAGTACCGAACATCCATTTCGCAACAAAAAGAGACAAAAATCCCAACCAAACGGTCATAATTAGGGTGTAAATCGTCGCTGAAATCCATTTGGACAGGACAATACCCGACCTAGATATAGGTTTTGTCGCTAACATTCGAATCGTACCTGCCGCTTCTTCCCCAGAAAGTAAATCACCAGTAACCAAGGAAATTAACAAAGGAACATGCACAATCAGCATCTGCATGATGATGAATGCAATTAAATTACCGTTTAAAATTTTCCCGTTAAAACTTAAGGTTTGTTCAAAGGAAGCCGTAACAAAACCAATGTATGATTTCCCATCGGCTATCATGGCAAACAGGACAATGAGGATTAATAACGTTAATGCGCCAATTCCGATATAACTTCTAATTTTAGTAGCAATCTTGAGTAGTTCGTTGATGGTATTTTTCCAAAGCATTATTTCTCGGTCATTTTAATGAAAAAATCTTCTAAACTACGCTTAGGAATTACCGCCTTTACACCACAACCAGTCTCTACAAGTCGTTGAATCAGTGGCTGGCGAATGTCCTCTTCCATTTCAATATGGTAGGTACCTTGATAGACTAAACGTGCTGTTAGCGAAGGGAAATCGCGTTGAATTGTTTCCTCGAAAACCTTTGGATTCGCTATTGAAATCTCTAAATTCATGCTTTGTTTTTCCAGCAATTCATGCACATTACCTTCTACGATGGTTTTACCCTGATTTATGATCACCATGCGATTTGCAATGATTTCAATTTCAGACAATTGATGCGAAGAAAGGAGTACCGTTTTCTTTTGTTCATCTCGCAATCGAAGAATTAAATTTCGAACCTCAATAATTCCTTGAGGATCTAAGCCTGTAGTTGGTTCATCAAGAATGATTACATCTGGATTGTGCAACAAGGTTTGAGCAATTCCCAAGCGTTGCTTCATGCCGTGTGAAAACCCGGAAACCTTATCCCCTTCCCTTCCATTCAAACCAACAAAATCAATCATTTCTTGAATTTGACGTTTAGTAATGTCCTTCCCCGAAATGCGGGCAAATATTTCTAAGTTACGTTGCGCAGAAAGGTATTTGTAAAAATCAGGTTTTTCAATAATACACCCAACCCGTGTTAACACTTCGGATCGATTTTGATTTAAGGATTTACCAAAAAACTTAATCTCCCCGTCGGTCGGACTAATCAAGGACAGTAAGCAACGAATGGTTGTACTTTTACCGGCACCGTTTGGACCTAAAAAGCCAAACACGTCTCCTTCATTTACATGAAAAGAAACATCTTTCACTGCGTGAAACGAACCAAAATTCTTCGCTAAATGGGAAACTTCAATTAGTGCCATATGCTCTTTAACAAGCCAAAGGTATAAAGGTTGCGCAGATGGGTGTGTCTTTTTAGTTACATTTGAAATAAAAATGAAATTTTTTCTCTTAGCCCTAGGATTTCTTCCCTTTTTCTTCAAATCGCAGTCTTTTGTCAATCGCACGTATAGTCAACTCTATGATATTCAGGCTAAATCGGTGGTACAAATGGGCAATGGGTCATATTTGGTTGTCGGAACACAAAGTTTTTCAAATGGATTTCTAAGTGTGCATGATGTAAACGGCCAATGTATACAAACTGAGTATCTGAGTCTAGGAGCACTTTCTAGTTTTTCCGAGTTTACTCAACTTACAAAGATAAATGATACCCTAGCCCTTATTGGGGGTAAGATATCCATCGCGGTGGGCCCTTCTGAAATTTGGCAAGGAATTACGATTGCCATTAATCAACATGGACAAATTCTTTGGTCTTTAGTAAGCAGTATAACGGATCCAGGAGCTGATGCCACGGTGCGGGATATTGAACGATTGAATGACAGCACGATGCTGGTGCTTACATCGAGTATTAGTAACGCAAGCAATGCCTTAAGTGAAGTTGATCTGTTTGGCAATGTGCACTGGACCAAAGCATATGATTTAAACGCAGATGGTTTTCAATTGAACGACCTGTGCATCGCAGACTCGAGCATTTACGCTTGTGGTTACCAGTTTGCCTTAGGTACCTTCTCGGGAATTATTTTGAAGTTAGATTCTCTTGGAAATGTAATCGAAGGAAATAAATACGACCATGTATCTCAGCCTGATTTCATTCAAGCAATCGCTCAACAACAGGGCCTCATCCTAGCCAATAGAGGTCATGCGATGAATAGTATGGATCTTATCAAGGTTGATTACAACGGGAATATAACTGAACAGAAAACTTTTCAAAACGGGATGGGTATAGGCATGCCTGAAGAACAAGCGTCAAAGCCATTACAAGTTATCGATAGCGTAAGCTGTTGGTATTGGCAAGGTGGTGACTTTGGATCCTATGCAAATAAAATATCAACCCCCAATTTATTACCGATACAATCGCTGATGCACATGGGGAACATACAGCGCATGATTGAACAAGACACGCTCGTTTACATGTTATCAAGTGGTCCGCTCTACGGGATAAAAAAGCAAGTTATTATGCAAAAACACTATGCCTTATCGGCGGTAGATTCTATCGATCAGTTCTTTACTTACTGTACCTATCCTAGTAATGAAAATCCCTTGAATGAACTTTCCCCAAGTAGAACAAGTTTTACCCCTTTGGTGAGTTCAGGTAATACTCCAAGCCCTTGGTTTTATCCATTCGTTTCAAACCAAGCATGGATAAACGAGCCGTTTTGTGTGGAAATGTTGGGTGGATTAAGTGAAACTGATATCAATTACGGTCCAAATCCATGCAGTGAATTGATTCAATTTAGCAATTTCCCAAATACAGCATTTACACTATCTAATTCATTGGGACAGGTTGTAAAAACTGGAAGCACATCTAACGAGGGTGAAATCTGGGTAAAAGAGTTACCAGTTGGCGTGTATCTAATAACGATTCTGGATCGCAGCTTGAAAATCATCAAGCATTAAGTTATCGCCCTCGAAAAAGCAAAGATAGCGCACCAGAAAATAGAAAAGCAACGGTACTAAATAACTTACCTGATAGCGGGATATACCTCACTGCTTTCCTTTTTTCTATAGCGGATAGAATTGACTTTGAGGCGTAAATTTTAGAAATACGCAAATATTTGTTTCGCTGAGGAATTGCAAGTTTATTTCCAACTGAATCAAGGGCATATTTATCTGCATCATTCTCAACGAATCCCAAGTAAGTTATACCTACATGAATACCTGTTCCATGTAATTCAAGAGCCAGCCCATCTCGTAGTTGCCGTAATGCAGCCTTAGACATAGAATAGCTGATATATCTGGGGACACCAAATAATCCAGCCAATGAGGACAGGTATAAAATACTTCCTTTGGTTTTCATAAGTGCAGGAATTGCAGCCTTTGAAATATAGACTGAACCCAATAAATTGGTTTCTAATACTTCTTGAAAAATCGATAATTCAACCTGTTCAATGCTACCAAACGCTGAAATCCCAGCATTGTTAATGACCACGTCTAAGTCGTTCAAATTTATCTACCGCAGCCGCAATTAACTGTTCTACTTCCGATGCGTTTCGTAAATCAGCCTTAAGGTAAATCGCACAATTCGATGCCAGTGCTTGATTAATGCTTGGGTCATTTGGAAGCGACGTATATTTTGAATGAAAAACGACCAAAGCATTCAATGCTAGCAATTGTTTTGCGATTTCTAGTCCTAAGCCTCGACAAGATCCGGTAACCAATACAACTTTATTCTCCCACTTGGATTGCATATTCAAAAATAAGCATGGATGATAAGGGACTAAAACTGATTTGCACAAGACAAAAAAGTGCAGTTGTAATTAATATAAATTTAGGCAAAAAGATAGCTTTTCCTTAATCAATAATCGATTTCAACCCAATCCCCCAAAACGGAGTATATTTGTAAAAAGAATGAACATAAAAAACCACACCTTTATTGTTACGGGCGCAGGCAGCGGAATGGGTAAAGAACTTTCCTATCAAATCGTGCAGAAAGGCGGATTTGTTATTGGAATTGACCGGAATCAAGAAACACTATCTCAAACGAATGAATACTTGCGTGACTTTGGGGGGTTAAAAGCAAGCTATGTATTGGATATAGCAAACGCTGCAGCAATAAAAACAGTGTGTGAGGACCTAATAACTACCCACAAAACCATTGATGGGGTCTTCAATAATGCGGGAATTATTCAGCCCTTCATACCGTTCAATGAACTGGATGAGCAAGCCATCCGGCATGTAATGGATGTGAATTTCTTCGGATTGGTGTTACTTACTAAAGCCCTACTTCCTACCCTGTTGAGCAGACCTGAAGCACACATTGTGAACACCTCGAGTATGGGTGGTTTTTTACCCGTGCCGGGTCAGACAATCTATGGCGCATCTAAAGCTGCGGTTAAGCTCTTTACCGAAGGATTGTATGCGGAATTAGCGGACACCAAGGTCCATGTCACCCTTATTTTACCCGGGGCGATTGAAACGAATATCACCAGCAATTCAGGGATTGAAATTCCTTCTTCTGTCGACGGAAAAAGCTATAAAATGCTTTCAGCAACGGATGCCGCAGCCCAAATCATAAAAGCCGTGGAACGCAATAAATATCATGCGTATATTGGACGGGATGCTTGGTTTATGAATATACTCACACGCCTCAATCCGCTCTATGCAAACCGAATGATTTCAAAACAAATGAAATCGCTTTTGAAAAATTAATAGGGGAATTCCTTAAAATCTCTTGGAAATTGTTAAACAATTAGTACTTTTGCCGCGGAGAGTTGGCAGAGTGGTCGATTGCGGCGGTCTTGAAAACCGTTGAACCGCGAGGTTCCGGGGGTTCGAATCCCTCACTCTCCGCCAAAACAAATTAAAAGCTAGCCGAAAGGCTGGCTTTTTTTATTACCAGTAGCGATCATTGCTTGCAATGGTGAGCAAAATGGTAATAAAAAAAGGTAAGGATGCTTGCATCGTTGCTTTTAATTTGTTTTGAAGCATCACCCACAAGGGTTCATGCGTTCAACGTCGCTTCGCTATTTTGAACTATACCTTGGCGCATAATCCCAATAACTAACAGATTTATAGCACGCTTTTAGCACGTTGGTAAAGCTCGCTTTGACAACGGAAAAAAAGCAAAAAAAGAAAGGTTGCGACATAGGAGCAAGCTTGCTTTTAATTTGTTTTGAAGCATCACCCTTAAGGGTTCACGAGTTCAACATCGCTACGCTATGATGAACATTGCAACAGCGAGTACTCCCTTAACAAAAACACTTATCAATTACAAGAATTACAAGACCTCGGATAGCATATCCAAGGTAACTTAATGGTTTTGAAGCATCTCCCCAAAAGGGTTCATGCCCATTGGCGAATAGGCTTGTTCGTCTCTATGCGATTTTGTACCTTTAACCCATGAATACGCCCCTCGCAGAACGCATGCGCCCGCTCCAACTCGATGACTATATCGGGCAGGTTCATTTGCTGGGTCCGGATGCCCCCTTGCGTAAATCCATCGATGCTGGCGTGCTTCCATCCATGATTTTTTGGGGACCGCCAGGTGTTGGTAAAACGACCCTTGCGAATTTAATTGCTACCCACTTAAAAAGACCATTTTATAAACTTTCGGCGATTTCTTCAGGCGTTAAAGAAGTCCGTGAAGTGATTCAGCAAGCGGAAAAAGGAGGAATGTTTCAACAAGGTGGTGCGGTGTTATTTATCGATGAAATTCATCGCTTTTCAAAAGCACAGCAAGATTCCTTGCTTGGAGCCGTAGAAAAAGGAACGGTTACCCTGATGGGTGCCACCACAGAAAACCCATCGTTCGAAGTGATTGCTGCCCTACTCTCCCGCTGTCAGGTGTATACCTTACAAAGTCACAACAAAGTAGATTTAGAATTGCTCTTAACTCGAGCCTTAAGCAAAGATTCTTGGTTGAAGTCCAGGGATATAACGTTACAAGAAACGGAAGCCTTACTGGCTATTTCTGGTGGTGATGCACGAAAATTACTCAATGTATTTGAACTTTTAGTCGGAAGTGCGCCCGCTAATCAACCCTTAATCATCACGAATGAGTACGTGTTTGCCAATGCGCAACAAAGCCTGTCAAGGTATGATAAAGACGGCGAACAGCATTACGATATTATTTCGGCATTTATTAAGTCGGTTCGCGGCAGTGACCCCAACGCTGCAGTGTATTGGTTAGCGCGAATGATTGCGAGTGGAGAGGATCCCAAATTCATTGCTCGTCGCCTCTTAATTATCGCTTCCGAAGATATTGGATTGGCTAATCCAAATGCCTTATTAATCGCAAACACCACCTTTGACAGCGTATCAAAATTAGGTTGGCCCGAATCACGCATCGTGCTCTCCCAGTGTACGATTTATCTAGCCTCATCGCCCAAAGGAAATGCCGCCTATCAAGCCATTAATCGAGCGCAAGAACTGGTAGCTAAAACCGGAGATTTACCGGTACCCCTTCCCCTACGCAATTCCCCCACGGCGTTAATGGAAGAATTAGGATATGGCGAAGGCTATTTATATGCCCACGATTTCCCAGGGAATTTTGTAGTCCAAGAATTTCTACCTGATGCTATCGCTGGAAGTAATTTCTTTAAAGCGGGAAGCAGCGCAAAAGAACAAGAAATTGCGAAGCAACTCTACCAATTATGGAACGATAAATACGGTGCGAATGAATAGGCTTCTCTACTCCCTCATCGTATTTCCTTTTTCTTTATTGCCCCTTAAGTGTTTAATGGTACTGCGACCACTTTTATTTGTCGTATTATATCAATTAGTTGGCTATCGAAAAAAGGTGGTGCTTTTGAATCTTACGCGTAGTTTTCCGAGTGATACCCCAGCACAAATCAAAGAAAAAGCCAAGGCCTTTTATTGGCATCTCAGTACGGTCTTTATTGAGGCCGTTAAAAACCTAAGTTTTTCGGCTGATGCCTTACGGTCAAGAATTACCTACACGAATCCAGCATTAATTCATGAATTGCACGCAAAGGGAAGGAATATTCTCTTGGTTGGCGGGCATTATGGAAATTGGGAATGGCTCATCACTTCCTTAGGGATTCATTTTCCGTCGCATGTATTTGGTCTTGGCATGCCCCTTTCTGCTTCGTTCTGGCAACAAAAACTCACCGAACGCCGCGAGCGATTTGGCTTGAAAGTAATTCACAGTAAAAACTACAGGGAGCATTTACTCAATAAAAAAAATCAGCCATTTATTTTGTTAATGTTAGCCGATCAGAGTCCGGGCGACTCTAACAAAAGTTATTGGATGGAATTCCTTAATCAACCAAGCGCCATACCTTTTGGTACCGAAGCCTTAGCGAATGAAACCGATGCCGCAGTAGTCTTTCTGAATCTATCGATAAGCAGTCCCGGATTTTATTCCTTGACCTTTGAACTCTTATCTGAATCCCCAAAATCACTTACCTTTGGGGAGCTTACGGAATCTTATACTAAGCGTTTGGAAACTGCGATTAATTCTCATCCATCCCTATGGATGTGGTCGCACAAGCGATGGAAACGAGAAATTCCAGAAGATTTAAACGCATTAAGAACCATACAAGAAAACCGATTTAATCAACGATACCGATGAAACACCTCGTATTTACCACCCTACTGATCTGCAGCTTTACCTTAAGCATGGCGCAACTCATGAAGAAACCATCCGCTGTGGAAATTTCAACCTTACCGCAATGGGCTCAACTGATGTATGGCGACAATCCAAACATGTTAGACGTAAGTGTAGCGTACAATACGTATTACAAAACGCATCCCTTTGAAAAAAGCTACCATACCCAATACTACAAGCGTTGGGTGCGAACCTACTCTACCCAACTGAATGATGCGGGATACATTGTCGCTCAAGCAGTTAATTCCAATCCAAAACCGAGCATAATTAAATCTTCGTCGTGGTCTGTGGTTGGACCAATCACTACCTATTCACAAGGCGGTGGACAAGGAGGCGACCAAGCAAATATTTATAGTTTAGATCAATGTGCAGGCTCACCGAATACGGTAATTTGCGGTACCGAACCTGGAGAAGTTTATAAAAGTACGGATGGAGGACAAAACTGGACCTGTATTTCTATGGGATTAGATTTCTCTAGTGGTGTAAGCGCCGTAGAAGTAAGTCCTACCAATCCCCTGCTCTTTTTTGCCGGTGGAAACAATGGGGTTTACCGTAGCTTGAATGGTGGATCCACATGGACCAATGTATTGCCTAATTCTGGGTTTGGCGTAAATGAAATTCTAATCGTTCCGGGAAATGAAAACATCGTATTGGTAGCTTCCGATAAAGGATTGCATCGATCTACGGATGGCGGTACAACGTGGACCCAATTATGGGGTGATGCGTGTTACGACATTAAACCGAATGTCTTGAATGCACAGGAACAATACCTGGTAAAACACGACCCCAACTTGAATATTTGCGGGTTTTTAAAATCTACGGATTTTGGTGCTACATGGACCACACAAAGCAACGGTTGGTATAGTTCAGTAGATCCTGCGCGCAACGATGGCGGTGCCCGAATTGCCCTTACTCCTGCGAATCCGAATCGTATCTATGTGTATTTAATTGGAGAAGCGAAGGCAAATGACTACGGATTTATCAGCATCTATAAAAGCGATAATGCAGGAAGCTCTTGGGTAAATGCCTACGGACAAGACGGTGGACCGTATTCAGCAGCACATCCCAATTTAGCGATTGGCTGGGATACCTGGTTATATCATCAAGGATTTTATAATTGTGCCATACTTGCCAATCCAAACAACGCAGATGAGATTTTGGTAGGTGGACTCAACTTGTACCGTTCTACTGACGGTGGCGCAAGTTACACGAGTGTCTCCGGATACGTTGGTGGACCACTTTCACTCCATGTAGACAATCAAGATTTTCGTCAGGTAAATGGAAACACGTGGATTACCACCGATGGTGGAATCTATAAATCTACCGATTTTTTAACGACCCAACCCGATTTCAAGATGTCGGGAGTTCGCGCTTCAGATTTTTGGGGATTTGGTGCCGGATGGAATGAAGATGTATTGGTTGGTGGCTTGTATCACAATGGAAACCAAGGGTATCACGAAAACTATGGCGCCGGAAATTTCTTGAATTTAGGAGGTGGTGAAGCCCCAACTGGATATGTTAATCCTGGAAGAAACAGAATTACCTATTATTCGGATATTGGTGGAAAAACACTACCAACAAGCCTAGCTAATCCCATCACTGGGGCTCCTTTTGGCATGTCACCTAATGAAAGTTACTGGGCAGCGGAATCGAGCGAATTTGAATTTCAACCCAATTGCTACAGCATCGGGTACCTCGGAAAAGATAATTCACTCTGGAAAACAAGTGATGGAGGGGTTTCATTTAATTTAGTGTATTCCTTTGGAGCAGCGGCTGGAGATCAAGTAAAGTATATAGAGATTGGAAGTGAAAATCCGAACATCATATACCTGAATCAGCAACCGGCTTCCGGGAACCTTGGTAAGTTATGGAAAACTACGGATGGCGGAATCACATGGAATCAACTATCAATCCCTGCTGGAAATAGCCGACGGATGCTAATTACCTTAGATCCCGCCAATGACAATCACTTATTTATTGCCTATCCGAGTGGGTCGAATGGAAACAAAACCTTTGAAAGTATAGATGGTGGAAATTCGTTTACAAACATAACGACCAACGTACTCAACAACGAAAGCGTACAGAGTATTCTAACCATCGGAGGTACCAACGGTGGCGTGTATTGTGCAACCAACAAGGCGGTATATTACAGAAATGCCACAACTTCATGGTTGTTGGATAATGCAGGGCTTCCTACACAAATTAATGGGAACATTTTACGTCCATTCTATCGAGATGGTAAAATCCGCATCGCTTCATACGGAAAGGGAATCTGGGAAAGCGCCCTGAATGAGGCACCGAACGCCCCCATTTGCAGAATTATGGTCGATAAACTTTCACAAACTGTGATTTGTGCAAGTGATTCGTTTTATTTCGAAGATCATTCCGTGTTAAACCATCAAAATGCCACATGGAACTGGAGTTTCCCTACCGGATCTCCAAGCACGTCCACGCTAAGAAATCCTGCCGTATTATTTGGTGTGGGGACACATCAAGCCATATTAACCATAACGGATGGAAACGGTCAAACCGACAGTGATACGCTTTCTGTAACGGTAACTCAGTACACCTTACCTGGGATTATTCAGGAGGGATTTGAAGGAAATTTCTTACCCAATGGATGGAGCATTGAAAACGAAGATAACGGTGGAACTTGGAGTAATTCATCAACGATAGGCGGATACTCAAACTCATCGAAATCCGCGAAATTCGATAATTACAACATTGATTCTCAAGGGAGTTTAGACGATTTAATCTTCAATATTGATGGGGCTCAATTAGTGAACCAACCCTTATTAACCTTTGATGTTGCGTATTGTCGCTGGGGTGCAGGATATTCTGACTCCTTATATGTTGGGGTGTCAACGGACTGTGGTGCAAGCTATCAATACGTGTATTATCGCGGAGGAGAAAATCTTGCCACGGCACCTGACAATCAATCTGAATTTGTTCCTACCTCCACCCAATGGAGAACGGACACGGTGAATTTAGCTACTTGGGCAGGACAAAGCAATGTACAAGTTGCGTTTAGGAACAAAGGTGACTGGGGTAATATCATATACTTAGACAACATTAATTTAGGCAGTTCTGTTGGAATTAATGAGGTTCAAAACATACAGGCACCTAGCGTATACCCCAATCCGCTCCGAGCCGGTGGAACCATTAACATCAAGAATTTACCAAAATCTAGCTTAAGCTTATTTGATGGAAAAGGAAAACGGGTTTGGGAGGCGAAGGCTGAACATGAATTTCAAGGAACCCTACCTTCTACCCTTTCGGCGGGATGGTATTTATTACACATCGAAGGAGAAAAAACTATTTGGAATTATAAGGTAGTCGTAGAATAATTACTTCCCCTTAGCCTTGATTACAATGGCCACCGTGTAGAACAGGATTTTTAAATCCAACGCGACACTCCGGTTGTTGATGTATAGTAAATCATACTTCATACGATCAAGCATTTGTTCCACATTCTCAGCGTACCCATATTTTACTTGTCCCCAAGAAGTAATTCCGGGACGCACACGATTCAACAACACATATTGTGGTTCATGCTGAACGATTTGATCGATATAGAATTGTCGCTCAGGGCGTGGTCCAACCAACGACATGTGCCCAAGAATTACATTAATAAATTGTGGAAATTCATCTAACCTCGTTTTTCTCATAAACCGACCAATGGGTGTAATTCGGGAATCATTAGAAGAGGACAACTGCGGCCCATTTGCTTCAGAATTCACATACATCGTACGGAATTTAATAATTTGGAAGGGTTTGTTATTCAGTCCGATGCGTTCTTGAAGAAAGAAAATAGGTCCAGGAGAACTAAACTTAACCAACACAGCTGCAATCAAATACATCGGAAGCAATAATAGAATTGCGATAATAGACAGTGAAATATCCAAGAATCGTTTAATTGCTTGTTGCCAAAGCGGCATTACATCACGATTTAGCTCAACAAAAAGTGCCCCATAAATATTGGTCATTTTCAAGGATCCACTTAACAACTCATACATGTCTGGAAGGACTTTCACGATGATTCGTAGGTCATTAATTTTTACAAGGATTTTTTGCAAGCGGTCATGGTCGGAACTTTCAATAGCCACGATAATTTCATCGATATGATGATTGGACAAAATTTCATCTAATGCATTGACATGACCTAGATAGGGCATTTCGCTTGACAAGGCATGATCGGATCCGTTAACATTAACATACCCGATAAAGGTATTTACATTGCGTGATTGGTGGTTAATCTCATTAAAAATATGCAGTGCGCGCTCGCTCCCCCCTATGATTACCGTTGAAAACCCATTATTGGCTCGCTTCAGGCGATTAATCATAAAGGTAATTAGAGTCAAACGAGGTATCAGGGTAATGAAAAAATGGCTAACAAACAGTACGGCAAATGAAAAATAGTAATCTCTATAACTGATTACGTGATCATCCAATAATAAAATGAAAAAGATTAAAATTGAACCAATCACAGCCGCAATGGCCGTTAACTGGATGATTTTTAATCGGTACAGTCTTCTAACATTAAGGTAGGTTCCTTGCAAATAATAAAGTAACACGTATGCTAGGGGAATAAGGCTTATGCCTAGGTAAAAGGTACCATTTGGAATAAACATTTTGTGCTCAAGCCAAGTTGCCCTTGTCACGTAAAAAATGAACCATGCGAGCATCGCCGCAAGGACATCCAACATCAACAAACTCAACGCCCAATATCGCTTCATGGCATGTAGACAACCTTTATATTATCAATTCTAATTTCTGTATTCGGAAGTGAAGATTCTTTCCATGCTTCAAACCCATGATCAAAATAGGCACTTGCTTCTGATGCACCAATGAGTTCTCGAAGTTCGATATACATTTTCTTCCATTTCACAGTTTCCGGGGTCGATTTATTCAACTGTATATTTGGATTCTTTTTTAGTCCACTGGGAGAAATCGCGAGAAGGCTTGTAACTACCCGGTTGGTGGTATAGTAATCAATTTCAAGGTAAACTTCCTTGCCCTTCGGAAGATAGGACCCAAAGGTAGTATAAGCAACCCAAATTGAATCGGTAGAATTTAGGTCAACTTTCGCATACGTATTGCCATTAAATGGTTGTAAATCTGTATTATCTAATACAAAATTTGCCATGGAGGTATTTGGATCATTTTCGAGCATCACGTTAGCGCCTTCAAAGTCTTCAATGATGAATTGGGCATTTGAAACGTATTTGGTAACAGGTGCTATGGAAACGGTTTGATTTTGAGTTAGGGTTAAATTGGTACTATAAACCGAACAAAAGGGATAAATTTTCTTTGTTGCTGCAATCCCGTTTACCCGAACACCAGGATATACTTTTACGTCTACCACTCCGGATTTCAATAGCGGAATTTTAACAGGAAGCTCAAAAACCCCTACACATTGATCATTGATATAAACCCATGCTTCTGTTAGGGATTGACTCAACTCTCCCTCCGCTCCGCTCAATTCAGGATTCGCCACCAAGGACCATTTATCAATGTATAACCACGAAGGATCTGGGTTATTTTTAACACACCCCTGAAGCAAGAGAACCAACCCGGCAAAAACGAAGTTTTTGAAATTCATGCGTGGCAAAAACGTAGGAAACTCCATTTTATTTTATTGAATTAAATCTAGAATTTGATAGGCTACTTTTAAGGCCTCATGTCCGGCTTTTAAATCCACGGAAATCTTGGCCTGCTTGCTAATTCCCAATGCAAATTCCTTCAATTCTTCCTCTATCGCATTGGTTGGAAAAACCTTGGGTGAATCAATAGATAATTTCTTAGGTTCTTTTCCATTCCCCAAATCCAATACCATATCGTACGGATCGGCAGGTCCTTCAAGCCCTTCAAGGCGAACTACTTCTATGCTTTTATTTAAGAAATCTATTCCAACGTATGCATCCCGCTGAAAGAATCGGGATTTACGCATGTTTTTGAGTGAAATTCTACTGGCGGTTAGATTAGCTACTGTGCCATTTTCAAACTCAATTCGCGCATTGGTAATATCATGACTCTCGCTTACAACGGCAACACCAGAAGCCGAGATGTGTTTAACTGGAGATTGCACGACGTGCAAAATAATATCTAGGTCATGAATCATTAAATCTAAAACCACAGGGACATCTGTTCCACGGGGATTAAATTGTGCTAAACGATGTGTTTCGATGAAGTCTGGTTGATGCAGCAATGGTTGGGCAGCTATAAACGCCGGGTTAAAACGCTCCACATGTCCAACTTGGATTAAAGAGTCACTCTGGGTTGCCAATTCAAGGAGTATGGTACTTTCTTGTAAGGTTTGCGTGACTGGTTTCTCAATAAACACATGCTTATTTTGTTGAATTGCCTTGCGCGCTAAATCAAAATGAAAAGGGGTTGGCGTTACTACATCCAAGGCATCAACGAGTTGAATGAGTTCGTCTGCGTGTTCAAAATAGGGAACATCAAACTCTTCTTGGACCGCTAAACCAGCATTTCGGTCGATGTCGTGAATTCCGACAACATGGAAATATTGAGGAAGTCCTTTTAAAATTTTCAAGTGAATTTTACCAAGGTGTCCTATACCAAATAATCCGATTCGTATCATGTGCATTTTAATAATACAAAAATAAAAAAGCCATTAGAAATCTAATGGCTTCTGCTAATAGTTAAAAGGATTTATTTACTTTTTCACGGCATCAACCACTGCTTTAAATGCAGCTGGATGATTCATTGCCAAATCCGCGAGTACTTTGCGGTTCAACGTCATTTCACTTTTATTCACTAATCCCATAAAGTGAGAATAGCTCATTCCGTGTTGACGAGCACCGGCATTGATACGCACGATCCAAAGTGAACGATAATTTCTTTTCTTTTGTTTACGTCCAGAATACGCATATAACAATCCTTTTTCGATTGCATTTTTAGCGACGGTCCAAACATTTTTTCTACGGCCATAATAACCTTTGGCCAATTTCATCAAGTTCTTTTTCTTAGCTCTTGATGCTACGTGATTTACTGATCTAGGCATACTTTAATTTTTTTTGAGACACAGAGCCACGCTGTTTCAGTGGGCTTGGATTCTGGGTATCGGGTTAAACATTAATTAAACCAACAACTATTTCATGCAAAGTTGCAATTTAACATTCGCTACATCGGATTCATGAACCAATCCAGCGTGCGTTAAATTTCGCTTGCGTTTCGTAGCCATTTTTGTCAAAATGTGGCTTTTAAACGCGTGTTTACGCTTAATTTTACCACTACCAGTAATCGTGAATCGCTTCTTCGCACTGGATTTTGTTTTCATTTTAGGCATTGTTCTACAATTTAAACATTAACTATTAGCACTTTTTATTTCTTTTTCGAATTGATCATTAAGATCATCTTCTTTCCTTCCAATTTCGGCAGCTGTTCTACAATACCAACATCTGCTAGTTCCTGAGCAAATTTCAATAACAAAATCTCACCCCGGTCTTTAAATACAATCGTTCTACCTCTGAAGAATACATAGGCTTTAACCTTACTACCTTCTTCTAAGAACTTACGCGCATGCGCTAGTTTGAAGTTAAAGTCATGATCATCTGTATTCGGTCCAAAACGAATTTCCTTAACTACAATTTTACTTTGCTTCGCCTTCAGCTCTTTTTGTTTCCGTTTTTGTGTATACATGAACTTCGCATAGTCCATGATTTTACAAACGGGTGGCACTGCTTTTGGAGAAATCTCAACTAAATCTAATTCTTGTTGATCTGCTAAAGCCAAGGCTGCGGATAGTTTCATTACTTGGGGCTCTTGTCCTTCAATAACTAATCGTATTTCAGCGGATGTAATTTTATCGTTGATGCGATGCTGTGCTTCTTCAACTTTTCTTACCGGCCTTGTGTTTCTTCTCATTCAGTGGTTTAAATATCCTATTAATTCTTTGCTAATTCTCGTTCCATTTCATTTTGCACAAGCGCTGCAAATGATTCAGGACTTAACGCCCCTAAATCCCCTTTACCACGTTGACGTACAGAAATCGTATTTGATTCTGCCTCTTTCTCGCCAACAATCAGCATAAATGGGTATTTGCTTAACTCTGCGTCTCGTATTTTCTTCCCTACTTTTTCATTCCGTTCGTCTACGAGTCCGCGAATATCGGAATTATTTAGCAATTCTAAAACTTTTTGCGCATAGTCGTTATATTTCTCGGACACTGGAAGTATTACAAATTGATCGGAAGTTAACCAAAGTGGGAAATCTCCAGCGCAATGCTCAATAAGCACAGCAACAAAGCGTTCCATCGAACCAAAAGGTGCGCGGTGAATCATCACCGGACGGTGTTTTTGATTGTCTGCACCGATATACTCCAATTCGAAGCGTTCTGGAAGGTTATAATCCACCTGAATGGTCCCTAGCTGCCATTCTCTGCCCAACGCATCTTGCACCATGAAATCCAATTTAGGCCCATAAAAAGCAGCTTCACCATAGGCAACAAACGTAGAAAGATTCATTTCTTCCGTTGCTTCGATAATCGCTTGTTCTGCGCGAACCCAATTCTCTTCACTTCCTATATACTTGGCTCGATTCTCTTGATCTCTTAGCGAAATCTGCGCTTTGAAATTGTTGAAATCAAGGGTTTTAAGCACATATAGTACGATTTCAATTACTTTTTTGAATTCATCTTTCACTTGCTCAGGCGTACAGAAAATATGTGCATCGTCTTGCGTAAAACCGCGAACTCGGGTTAAACCGTGTAATTCACCGGATTGCTCGTATCGATAAACGGTACCAAATTCAGCAAAACGTGTAGGTAATTCTTTGTATGACCGCGGTTTGGATTTAAAGATCTCACAATGGTGCGGACAATTCATTGGTTTTAAATAGAATTCCTCATCCGGATCTGGAGTTCGGATTGGTTGAAAGGAGTCGGCACCGTATTTTTCATAATGCCCAGAAGTAACGTATAATGCTTTGTTGCCTATATGCGGGGTAATCACCTGCTGATATCCTGCAGCTTTTTGTGCTCGCTTCAAGAATTGCTCTAAGCGGTCTCTCAATGCCGCACCTTTCGGCAACCACATCGGCAATCCCTGTCCTACTTTTTGAGAAAACGTAAACAATTCTAATTCCTTTCCAAGTTTTCTATGGTCTCTTTTCTTAGCCTCCTCGAGTCGTTCAAGGTATTCAGTGAGTTCAGCATTCTTTGGAAAGGTAATCCCATAAATTCGAGTAAGCTGTTTATTTTTCTCGTCACCTCTCCAATACGCACCGGCAATTGACAACAACTTAACGGCTTTGATATGCCCAGTGTCTGGAATGTGCGGACCGCGACACAAATCGGTAAAACCACCTTGTGTATAAAACGTAATTGTTCCGTCTTCTAATTCCGAAATCAACTCCTGTTTGTACGGATCTTGTTTTTCGGTAAAATAAGCCAAGGCATCTTGTTTACTAACTTCTTGACGGATGTATGGATTCTTTTGTTTGGCTAACTCTTTCATTGTAGCCTCTACTTTTTCCAAGTCTTTTTCAGTGAAGGAATACTCTAAAAAATCTACATCGTAATAGAATCCATTAGTTATTGAGGGGCCGATTGCTAATTTAACGCCAGGAAAATGAAATTCCAAAGCCTCCGCCATGAGGTGGGCCGAAGAGTGCCACATGGTAGATTTCCCTTCTGTATCATTCCATGTTAACAATTGAAGATCGCATTGCGATGGCAAGACCTGCATTGCATCTTGAACTGCACCATTTACTTTGGCTGCCAACACATTTCTAGCTAAGCCTTCAGAGATACTTACAGCTACATCTAATGCGGTACTTCCGACTGGATATTCACGTTGTGAACCATCGGGTAAAGTGACTTTAATAATTCCTTCCATAATCGACTACAAAAGTAGTAAAATCAAGGGGAAAAGTAAACGTTAACGGACTTATTTTCTATGAAGTAATTGCTTAACATCCATTTGAAGGGTGCGAATAGAATTTAAGATGCTTTGATCATCGGGAACGATTTCAGGTAATTCTCGGCTAATGTAACAGACAAATTTCCATGCTTCTAAAAGTTCTGAGAACGGAATTTCATACGGTTGATAATTCAAATTGGTTGAAATGAGGGTTAGCAAACCTGGCTTTTCCGGACTCCTTCCAACTGTTTTAAAAACTATCCCTTCAGACTTTGTAACCAGAATGTATTGTTCTTCATTTTTCATTGCGGTCCAGTCTTGAATAAACTCTCCAACTACAATTGAACCTTGACTTACCGGCGGCATTGAATCCCCTTGAATTGGAAAGGCTCTATACTTTTTATTTTTGGAAAGAAATGGCAAACTCAGGGTTGGGAAATCCGTAAAAAATTCTGGATCCGCAAAACCTGAGGTATATCCGGCACTTGCTTTTTCCGGAATCACCTCAATCAGTTCATCATTGTTTAGGCTAACAATTGAGGCTAAAATCCGAAGTTCAGAACCCTTCATGCGGTGCTCTGCGCGTTCAGTCAATATGCGCCAATCTACTTCTTTAAATGTGGAGAAATCTTTGGTAATTAACTCTTCGATAGACAAGCCATAATATGTGCTTATCTGTAACACATTATCAAGATTGGGTTGAGCAATGTTGTTTTCATACCCGCTGTAGGTTGAGCGATTTAAACCCAAAGCAAGCGCAACTTCCTCTTGCGACTTACCCTTTCTTTTCCTAAGAATTTTAATATTTTCTCCAATTAACATAAACACGATTTTACACAAAATTAAAAAATAATCAATACGAATGATTAAAATTTAATCTTTTTATTGTGCAACGAATTTATAAATGATTACTCCGCTTTGTTGCACCGGAGAAGAATCCTTGAAATTAAATCTTGATTTTTTTGCATAACGAACTGCCTGCTCGATCATACACTCATTGGCACCATTACTTTTTGAGGCATCGTAGTGAGCATCTATTACCCTGCCCCCTTTATCCACTTTTATGGAGACCACTACCTTACCCGAAGACCCATACCCGCAGGTGTACCCAGGATTACGCACATACCATAAATTATTCTCAAAAGCAGAACGGCCGTCAAGCTTAAACTCAACCATCACATCGCCTGAATATTGATTGTTTGAGGTGGCTTCTGTTTTTCCGGGATTCTTATTCCCATTAGCTGTTTTGGCGGGTTGTTGCTTCCGCTGGTCCATTTCAGTCTTCAACTTTGCTCGCTCTTTATCTCCCCCAGCCTCTGAAAATAGTTCTTGTTCATAGGCCTTGATGCGTTCATATGGATCTCCAGTTGGTTCATTTTGTGAATAATCGTCTCGAGAAAGGGGTCTTTCATCCGCTTGATTACGCACCAAATTCTTAAGATCTTCGTCACTTTGATTAATAAACAGCTCAGAGGGATCGACTAAAATCTCTCGCTCGGTTTCGATTAACTCGATGTCTGGGGTAAAAAATGGCTCTACGTGCACATACCTGTCATTATTCACAATCACAAGAGCCATCACAGGAAAAATGATGGATGCCATGGAGAGAATAAAAGACAGTACAATACGCTCTTTGTTCGACATTTAGTTTCTAGTTAGTGTAATCCATTTTGCACTCGTTGGAAAAAAATACATGAGCTCACCTTCCTTTTTAAGCATCCAACACTGCGCGTTATATTTTTTAACCCAATCAAAATCAAGAGGCAAAATTTCCTTACCATCCATGGTAAAAATACCTTTTTTTGATCCTTTTTGCACCAGGTAGTAGTTATTTTCATTCCAAAGGATAATATCGTCATAAATACACGGAAGAACCGGCTGACCAGCCTTAGAATAAATTCCTTGTTGTCCGTTGAGTGTCACAAGATATTGTCCATTTTTCAAAAGTTCAACGTAATCGAACTGAAAAGGTGACAATTCCTTTCCATTTCGTTCCCAAAAACCAAACTTTCCATTTTTTTCCTTTATTCCTGTAAGTACTAAATCCATTGTATTCAATTGAATCAGGGGGAATAATTTGGTAATGCGCTGTAAGGTATCCACAAACACGTACTTCTTATTTTTCAGTATCAGAAATTGTCCATTAATCATTTTCGACCAACGCATGGCTTCTGGAAAAGTGGCATACCAATAATCAGCAATGCGCCATGAGGTGCAGTTCACATGACTAAAAGCATTCCCTTTCCTAAGCAACCTAAATCCCTGACTAAGCTCCCCAATTTCATTAAACTCCACAGGAAGTAAGACTTTACCAAACGGATCAAAAATGCCACGCAACCCGCGGTTGACCACCATAAATCCATGTTCATTTTGAATCAATTGCTCATACGCAATCGGTATAACCCTCATAAGCGATGAGTTTATGACGCCAGAAAGCCCATCAATCGTTACAATTGCCAACATCTCATTCACCGGATTCACCTCGTTGAACATTAAGGGAGAAAGGAATTCACCCTGGATATTCATTACACCTTTCTTGCCATCATTCTCATAAACTAACAAATCACCAAAAGCCCATTCCAAATCACTGAATTGATTATCAATCACCTTGATCCCTGCGCGATTTACCACACCAAAGGTTGAATTCTGACTAAAAATTGCGTACCCGTTATGGAAATCAGAAATAAACTCAAAAGCAATAGGCAAATGCAATTGTCCTTGCTTATTTATCACCCCGTAGGATGACTCTTTCATTACTACGGCTAAGCCTTCTTTAAAATCGCCTATCCAATCATAAACCGCAGGAATTACCGCTATTCCTTGCTCATCCATGTAGCCCATGAGTCCATCAGGGGACGCATAAGGGAACAATTCTTTACCGAAACGCTCCAATTCAGCACGTACATTTTCAGCATACGGGTACATGGGATAACGAGCAATAAAATCCCGCATCTTGTTTTGATCATAATTCCCTGCGCTCAATTGATAAAATGCTCGCCAAATCTTATCGAGATTTTTATTTTTAGGATACAACTGAATAAACCGCTTAAAAGCTATCGTGTCGTTTTGCGTTACATAAAGTTGATATATCTCATCCTCAGCTAAGGGTTTATATATACTCCGTGGATGATACAAGGTATAAGTGTAAAATTCTTCTTCTTCCCCATGTTGCACCCATCGCTTGTACCCAAGCTCTTCTATTTGCTCTTGTATTTGATTACTAAATCTTGAATTTGGGGACATTAACTTTAATTGAATTAAGCATGCCAACTGGTTTTGTCCACACTCCAATAAGAACAAACTATCTCGCAAGTCAATAACCGCATCTAAGTGTTCATAATCTTTCGCCAACAACAAAAACTGATTTATTGCAGCAATTGAATTCATTTGCTGCAATTCGTTGAACTTTTTACCGTAGAACCCTTGAAGTAATCGATTCATCTCATTAAGATTCCAACCCAAATCATTCAACGCTATTCGCTGTTTTCGTGGAATATGAACTAGATTTTCTGCGTAGGACTGAATGGATTCATTGGCATAGAAGATGGCTGAATCAATTTGTTTAAAATCAAGTGTTTCACCATACAAAAGTGCCATCCCGTAGTTCGAAATACTTGAATTTTTGTCTTTGAGCTCTTGAAAGATTTGCAAGGCTAAGCCATAATTCTTCGCGTTTAATTCCGAAAATCCACGCAAAACCTTGTCCTTTTGACCCAGCACGGTATATGCCGTACCCAACAAGAAAGTTATAAGGAAGAGCTGGCGCATCATTAGGTCAAATTTACAACGAGAAGTTGACTGAAAAAAATTCTATCTTTATCGCGATGAAGGACTCAAAGAATCCAAGCTTTTTTTATGACAGCAGTACGTTCGAATTTTTAAGCCCATTAACGGATTCCTTCGAACAAATAACAAAGGAACTCACTGAGTTACTAACCTTAAACACGCCGAAATCTTGGCTTAAGACCTTCCCGCAGTATGTTCAAAGTGAACAAGAAACCGCATGGGATGTGTTTACGTTCAAGTTTTTCGGAATGAATCACCCGTACAATCAAACCCTTTGCCCAACCACAGCAGCACTTATTAATTCAATCCCCGAGCTGATCTCGTGTGACTTTTCGCGCATGAGATCCAACACGACCATTATGCCCCACCGAGGGTATTCACGAATGATTTTACGAGGGCACCTTCCCTTAATCGTTCCGAAGGGCGATGCATGCGCAATTCGGGTTGGAAATCAAACGGAATATCATCAACCCGGTAAGATGATTATTTTCGATGACTCCTTCGAACACAGTGCATGGAATCACAGCAGCGAAGATCGAATTGTATTAATGTTTGACATCCCAAACCCCTTATGGGGCTACTCAGCTGAAGAGATCAGTCAATATAAGATCGCAAATCTGGACGACCCTTTTCTGCTCTCCTTGGCATCGCAATCCGTATGGAATGAGGCCTTTGACAAGCGCTGCTTACCGATTTGATTTCAGCAAGGCATTGAGCTGATCCAAATTATTTTTAGAAGGCAAGCCTGTTAATTGAATTGACTCGGTCTCTAATAAACGTAGTACGCGTGACACCATATTTGAACGCTGAAAATCCTCCTTCGTCAGGCTTAGTAATAATTCTTCTCCAGACCGTTGTTGAACCACATACCCAAGGAGTTCATTGTATCGAAGCGCCACCAAATTGCTTTCTTTAACCCTTATTAATGAAGTACTTAGCGATAATTTATTAAAGCAAAAATACAAAAGAAGTAATGAGGCTCTGGCCGGTGTATCGGACGTTAAATATGCCGGTTCTCCGATAAAAATCCCACCCTCTCCAACCATAGTTTCAGGGTTCACTTGTTTGGCATAGATAAGTCCAATTGGCAGCTCATCCACATGAATTACAAAGTAATAATTGAAGCGGTTGTTTACGGAATCAAACCAAGCATCTTGTTGTGTTTCCGTTATCAATTCGCGATGAAACATTTGATCCCTAACGAAATCCTGATTTCTCCAACGCCTAATTTGCTCAACATCGTCCCTGGTAATTCGCTTTAAGACAATCCCAAATCCAGTCAATATCATTCTAAAATCTCTTGAATATGATAGGTAGGCGCGTGGTTCACACGAAGAAGAATTTGACGCAAATAGGTAGCTAGAATCCCTAATCCAAAAAGCAATAAACCAGTAGAAAATAACACACTAACAATCAATGAAGTAAACCCTGGAACTTCAATCTTATCTATTAATTTTTTATATAAAAAGAACGATCCAATTGCAAGGTTAACCAAGGCCATTAAGGCACCAAAAACGGCCATAAACCTCAAGGGAAAATCCGTGGCATAAAAGGACTTACCAATGCCGATACTGAGCAATTTACTTAGGGAATATCTCGACTTAAAAGACTCAACATCAACCTGTAGCGACACGAAACCAATTTCATCGGTAAACCACCGAATGCGTTCGTCCAAAAACTTAACCCCACCTACATTTTTACTCAGCGCCTGAAATAAATCACTTCGCAACAAGCGAAATCCACTGCCCTTGCCATATCCTACACCCACCAACCTTGAAGACGAACGATAAGCGGCAGTTAATACCGACCTGAGCCACGTGCGGCGTGCAGTAAATAAGCCATAAACTACTGCATGACCTCCTTGTGATGAGGCAGCCAATAAGGCTGGAATCTGTGTTACCAAATTCTGATGATCATCATCCATAGTTATCATGTACGTGGTTTTCACCTGTGACATACCTGCATACAAGGCAGCATGTTGTCCAAAATTCTTCGCTAAGCGAATTTTTTTAAGTCGAGGCACCTGAGAAAAAGACTTAAGTTGCTCCCAGTGCGAGGCGTCACTCCCATCATCTACAACAATGAGATGAAAGGACGGAAAATTAAGCGCTAGTAATTTTACCAAATCAATCGCGCCTTTGGCATTATTAAATGTTGGTATAACAACGG
Organism: Crocinitomicaceae bacterium; assembly: GCA_044347515.1. Lineage (GTDB taxonomy): Bacteria > Bacteroidota > Bacteroidia > Flavobacteriales_D > Crocinitomicaceae > UBA952. The sequence continues at coordinate 45,213 of JBIKUO010000014.1, forward strand.
TAACCTGATCGTTCATTGGTTAAAGTTAAACATTCAACATTAACCCGCCATCAAGCAGCAGTTGTGCACCTGAAATCCAAGCGGCGTAATCACTCAATAAAAAGGCACAAGGTTTCGCTACATCCGACGGAGTTCCGATCCCCAATGGATACTTGGCCTCCATTGCCTCAATTTCAGTTGTGGAATATGAGGATTTTGATGCATCAAACATCGGCGACCTTACTAAGCCACAAACCAAGGTATTTACACGAATTTGCTTCGAACTCAACTCCAAGGCAAGTGCTTTAGCAAACGTTTCTAAGGCCGCTTTAGAAGAAGCATACGCAGCTCCTCCACGATACGGATAATGACTTGAAACAGAAGATAAAAACACAACGGAAGCCTTTGGAAGAAGCAAGTTTTGCTTCAGTAGCAACGAAGCCATGCGTGAGGCCGAGAAATAATTCACCTGAAAAAGCCCTTCACTCCCTTCCTTGTTTAAATATTTGATGGGCTGCGGGTTAATAGCACCAATACAATGCACCCATGCATCAAACCCTTGCTGTCCTTCAAGAAACTGAGGTTCTGTAAATACATCCCAGTGAAACGATTCAAAACCATCTTGCGTTGAAAGCTGCTCCAAAAGGACAGATTCCGAGGTTCGATAGGTCCCAACGACAGTACCCCCTAGTCCAAGGATGGTATGTGCGATTTCGGCACCAATAGCCGAAGAAACACCGGTAACCAAAACCCTTTTGTCTGATAGGTTAAGCATATGTAATAAGTTTTGTTTTTGGAAAGTCGGTACTTAAAAAAAGTGAGGCCCATGAAAAACCGACCCCAAAACCAGACAAGATAAGCGACAGATCTTTACGTCCATATAATTCATCCCCATGACAAGCTAGAGTCAAGGGAATAGAAGCTGAACTCGTATTACCAAACTCCTCAATAGAAGTCAAGCAGTGCGCTAAGGGCACACCAAGTTTTCTTGCTAAGGTCTTTGTAATCAAACCATTGGCCTGATGCAACACGAGATAATCAACATCCGATATTGATTTTTTTGCAGCATAAAGCGTTTCTTGAATCGATTGCGGGACACGATTTAACGCAAAATTAAACACATCTAGTCCTTCCAAATGCAGATGGCTTTTTGAATGCATGTTGCCATCATAATCCAAAAGCTCATCCGAATAGGTCCCGTAGGGATTCCTTGAATGACCGCCCTCAATGATGATGGAATTTTTTCCTGAGCCATCCGAGCCAGTATTTACAAACCAGGGGTTGGAATCCGCTGAAAACGAGAGCAAGGTCGCAGTACCTGCATCGCCAAACAAGGGATAGGTACTCTTATCTTGGAAGGCTGTAGAAATCGTTGATTTATCTCCGACAAGAAGCAAGGCTTTCCGTACAGCACCTGATTGAATAAACTGACCAACGACTTGTAAACCATATACATAGCCCGAACAACCCAAACTAATATCAAAGGCCATGCACGCATCGCTTAACCCTAATCGCTCTTGCAAGAGAATTGCGGTAGCAGGTAAAAAATAATCCGGAGATTGAGAAACAAAAATGAGCAAATCGATTTCGTGCGCTACATCAAAATCGTTTAAAAGCGCTTCGGCGGCAATGTGGCATAAATCAGAACAAGTAACTGAATCCGGAGCAACACGCCGGGAATGTATGCCAGTATTTTTAGTAAATAAACGCGCTTCTTCGGGAGAAAACAGGGAATAATCCGAGGTCAATACTTGATGTTCAGGTACACCCGCATACACTGCTTCAATGCGTGTATTATGAATTTCAGTGTTCACCTTGCTTTTGTTTCACCAATTCAAATAAATCATTTACAGAAACCACCATTTTCAAATGTTCACCTGACAACAACACGTGATAACGGTAATCGATCATTGCCACAAGCAGTAAAATATGCATGCTGTTCCAACCGGGAATATCTCTCAGAACGGTGGAAGGTGTTAATTCAAAGACACCTAAGTCCTCAAACTCTTCTGTCAAGTGGTTAATAAATCCATTAATTTCCATACCCAAAGATAGTTAACCTTAACTTAATGATACTTCAAAATACTTCCGCACCAAGAAAAACCAACACCAAATCCGAAAACCATTATGGTATCCCCTACCTTAAACCGCTTATCTGCTTGTGCTTTAGCCCATGCGATGGGAATACCACAAGAGATGGTATTCCCGCCATCTGACAGGTAATTAACAACCTTTTCTTTCGGTAAACATAGTTTCCGCTGCAGCGCATCAATAACGATGTTACTGGCTTGATGAAAAATAACATGATCAATTTGATCCAGTGCGAGTTCGTATTTCTCAAGCAGTGAATTTATAGCTAAAGGAATGTGCGTTAAACTTAATTTTAAAATACCGTGACCATCCATGGACAATTCCCCAAATTGATTTAACCATCGAAACTCACGATTAGACTCAAGATAGGCAACATCCATAGGGAAGCGAGCGCCACCTCTTAACACATTCAGGCTCGAAAACCCATCCCCGTCATTTCCAAATTCAAAACACAGCTTGTCCATTGATTTACCCAGCATAACCGCCGCACCAGCATCGCCAAAAACGTAGTTAATAGAAGTATTTTCAGGATGAACAGCACGCGTTGGTACTTCACCCAGTAGAACCAAGACGCGGTTAAGATTCATGGTATTAAATAAACCATTTGCCATCATCAGTGCCATAGGGAATCCAGCACAACCAAGGGGTAAATCCATAACGCCACAAGAGGCTTTTAACCCCAGTTTTTTATGTAATATACTTGCTGTGGATGGTGCGTGATAATCCAAAGTCAATGAAGAGAAAATCAAAAAATCGATGTCATTAAGATCAGCATCTACAAGCAACTTCATTGCTGCCTTCAACGCTAAATCACTTGCCGTGACATCTTCGGGGGCTTGATATAGCTTTAATGTACCTACAAAGGTTTGATGGGTATCAAACTGCTGTTTATTTTCAAAACTCGTAGGTGTAATGTCAATTTGACGAGAAGGAAAATGATATGTTACGCCTTGAATTACCAAAAGATTAAGATTTCAAATAAATCGTGTTAATTACTCTTTACTGTCTGATGTTTTATATTCGTCAAAGATGGCAACTTTTGCTTATATTTGACGTCAAGGAACCGAAATGAAATTCAAATTAGCTCTTCTAACTTTTGTTATTCTAACATTTTCTAATGTAAAGGCACAAAGTTCTAATCAAACAAAAGGTTTCAATACACCTACTCATCCCATTAACCCCACACCAACAATACACGATGAAATACCGGTTATTTTTGGCGTGAGCGGTGATCGCAGTCCGGCTGCAGATCGATATATTTTGGACATCAAAACGCTGCAAACTTGTTTTAAAAAGGGTAAAATCCCTCGTGATTTCCCAGCATACGAAAACGAGTTAAGTTTCAATGACAATAAAAAAATAGTCCTCAAATGGGCGAAAAAACATAAACGGCTTCTTACAGAAGAGAAGCGTCTTTGGCTAACTCAAAAATCCAAGCCTTGAAGAATATCTTAATTTTATTTTTTCTTTTTGGATTACTAATTAATTCACATGCACAGTGCAACCAAGCGAATCCGTTTTGTACTGGAACCAATTATTCTTTTCCAAACAGTACTAACGTACAAGATTTAGGTTCTGTTGGATGCTTAGGAAGTTCGCCGAATCCTGTATGGTACTTCATGGAAATCGACCAAAACGGCCCAATGACCATTAGTATAAGTCAGCAAACGGGGGCAGGAACTGGAATCGATGTTGATTTCGCACTATGGGGTCCTTACAATTCCTTGGCTGCGGGTTGTGGTGGTGGAACATTCCCTGTTGGCTCTCCTATTGATTGCAGTTATTCTACTGCGGCTCAAGAAACAGCATCTATACCTAATGCACAAGTAGGTCAATTTTACATTTTACTACTTACCAATTATGCCAATCAACCCGGTACTATAAGTTTCTCTCAAACGGGCGGAACGGGTTCGGCTGATTGTTCTTTCGTATGTGGGGTTACAGGATTCACGGCAACACCTGGTCCTTGCAACAATAACCTCTACTCGGTTAGTGGAACCTTAAACATAAATAACCCGCCAAATTCTGGAACCTTAACGATAAGTAGCAATTGTGGCGGTGCACCTCAAGTATTTAATGCTCCTTTTGGTACTGTAATTAATTACAACCTAACGGGTTTAAACGCCAACGGAGCGAACTGTTTGGTCACGGCAGTGTTTTCTGCTAATGCCAATTGTAATACGTCTCAAAACTATACCGCTCCCGCGCCATGTAACGCAACGCCATGCTCTTTTGGGAACTTTACGGGAAACATTACAAACTGTGACCCGGCGACCAATCAATATACAATTACGGGGACAATTAACTTCACGAATGCGCCAGCATCTGGAACACTCACCTTATCGAACTCATGCGGAGGCTCACAAGTATTCAATGCGCCTTTTGGCGGTTCAGCTAACTTTAGTTTAACAGGATCGGCAAACGGTAATACCTGTGTGGTTACTGCTACGTTTTCTGCAGATCCAAGCTGTACAGCAACCTTGACCTACCCTACTCCTCCCCAATGTAATTGCAATGCAATGATGGGTACATTCACAACTACATTACAAGGTATGCCTGCAATAAACAAAATTTGCTTTGGAGATCAGTTCAGCATTACCACAAATAATAACTTCAGTGTTCCTGCTGAAATCCCTGGCGCGACGAATCCAAACGATCCGAATTATGACCCTGCGGCTCCGCCATATGACCCGGGTATTGTTTGGTTGGCTTATTCTTGTCCACCTACGGTTGCCTTAACGCCCGTCCTAGCTGGTCAACAAGGCTTAGACATTCCGGATGACCCATGTTTTGTTGGGGTAGTTACCAATGATGGAAACCTATCTGATGTTAACGACCTATCTTTCATTAATTCATTCCCTGCCGGAACTTTTACAGATAATACGGTATATTTCGTTCCGATTACCATGTACAGTATTGTGAATGGCACCTACAGTTATGTTGTATTACCTGCGCTTCAATGTTACGATTTGGGTGATCCAATTGCGGTTCAGTACTTACCAGATGTCACCACATCCTATACATCAAACTGTGCAAACACTACGGCTACCATTACTGTTTCTGGTGGATCTCCTTCGTTAAACGGAACGCAGTTCACAGGATCAAACCCTGTCCCAGCCACTGCCGGATTTGCGGTTAACACGACCACAAATGGCGGTAACATTATTATGAATAACCTTACGGCATCTGGTCCGTTTGGATTTACAATTACAGACGACGCAGGATGTACCTATCCATTCACAGGAAACTACACAGGTCCTGAACCGGCAACAATCACTTATCCTGATTCCGTTTATTGTTTAACCGATCCTAATCCAATTGCTACTATTGGCGGAACCTTAGGAGGCACTGTAAGCGCAGGCCCAGGTATAACCATTGACCCGGTGACTGGAAACATTGATTTGTCAACATCATCCATTGGTAGTTACTTAGTGACGTACACCTCTCCGGCAGCAGTATGTCCTGGAATTGATAATTTTTTAATCACGATTTCACAGAGCCCTGCAGTTGATGCTGGTCCTGACAAAGTGGTATGTTTTGGTAATGCAGTTCAATTGAACGCAACCGGGGCTAATTCATATGTTTGGAATGTTCCCGTGGGTAATGGAATGGCATATATGCCAGGTATTGGAACCAATGAATTGATAGTAACCGGAACAAACAATGCAGGTTGCCTTGGAAGCGACACCCTGTTAATCGAAGTACTGGAAGATTGTACTGGCGAGGAGGTAATTTACTGGGTACCAAATACATTCACACCTGATGGGGATCAATTCAACCAATCATTCAAACCGGTATTCTTTTCAGGATATGATCCGTATGAGTTTGTTATGTATATCTTCGACCGTTGGGGAGAACTCATTTACGAGACGCACAATGTCAAATTTGGCTGGGATGGCTCTACGGGTAAAAAAGGCGGAAGAGCTCCAGATGGTGTTTACACTTGGAAAATAGTTTTCAAGACCTTAAACAACGACGAGAAAATCATGGAGGTAGGTCATGTGACCTTAGTGCGCTAGTTGTTTTTCAGTTTTTCTTTAAAGATTTTTCTGAATTTTTCCACCTTAGGTTTAACTACAAACTGACAATACTGATTCTCTGGATGTTGATTAAAATAATCGTGGTGATACTGTTCTGCACGATAAAAATTGTTCAATTCAGTGACTTCAGTTACAATCGGTTTATCCCATACTTTTTCTTTCTCTAACTTCTTTAGATACGCTGTAGCAATTTCTTTTTGGGCTTCGTTGTGATAAAAAATCACACTGCGGTATTGTGTTCCAATGTCATTTCCTTGTCGGTTTAATTGCGTCGGGTCATGAATCCACCAAAACAACTCAAGCAATTCATTTACAGAGATTATTTTAGGATCAAACACAATGCGGGCAACTTCGGCATGGCCTGTTGTTCCACTGCAAACTTGCTCATAGGTTGGATTCAAGGTTTTTCCCCCAGCGTATCCTGGATAGACTTCCATAACTCCTTCTAATTCTTGAAAACAGGTTTCTACGCACCAAAAACACCCTGCCCCAAGTGTAATTTCCTCCTGTTGCTCCCCATCATCTGCTGGCTTAAAATCCAACGATACAGAGTTTACACAATACCTTAAGCCTGTGGGCTTTGGACCATCCTCAAATACATGTCCAAGGTGTGCATCACAAGCAGCACAGCGAATTTCAATCCGTTCCATTCCATAGGAAAGGTCTTTGACTTCTTTTATGGAACCACTTTCAATAACATCATAAAAACTTGGCCAGCCGGAACCAGAATCAAACTTCGTAGTACTTGAGAATAAAGGTGCATCGCAGCCAATACAGCAATAGTTTCCATTTGCCTTATGATACACATATTTTCCAGTAAAGGGACGTTCAGTTCCCCCTTCTTTAATTACATGACATACATTTTTAGGGAGAAGTTTATCTCCAAATTTCTCTAGTTCTTCGGTAGAATCCATTGGGTTATTTGATTGAGAAAATGAACAAGCATTTAAAAGTACTAATGATAAAAGCAAAACAAGTTGCTTAAGCTTTTGAAAGATATTTGCGTACGGAGAAATGACCTGCATAAATTAATGGCGTTAGCGCTACTCCAATTAACAACTTCAAGATATAATTTGTTGGAGCGATCACTAAATAATCTTGAAAATTCATATTCCCGGTGATAACAAATCCAATAAAAAGTACCACATAGGAATCTACTAATTGAGAAATCACGGTGCTTCCTGTGCTGCGCAGCCAAATGTATTTATCGCCTGTTTTAGATTTAATCCAACTAAACAAATAAGCATCCATGAGCTGCGACAATAAAAAGGCAATAATACTACCTACAATAACCATTTGGGCCTGACCAAAAACCATGGTATAAGATTTATCATCAGCCAATGAGGTGCCAGGCAATTCAACTGCAGGTATTTTAAGTGAAATCCCAACTATGAGGAAGCAATATAAGATTAAACCGGAAGTAATCCATGAGAGCTTTCTAACTGTTTTGTAGCCATAAAATTCGTTCAAGAGGTCTGTGAGTAAGAACACAAAAGGCCAGGGTAAAATACCAATCACAGTAACAAATGGACCAAACTTAAGCCCCAAGAAATCGCCTTGAATCGGAATTGAAATCAACTTATTGCTAATTAATTCTGCGGTAACCGCGTTCGTTATGAACAAACCGGATAAGATGATAAAAAGCCATGTTTTACGATCAAAATTCATTTTAATTCTTTTTAACTTGTTTTGAAACTCCGTAATCTAGGCGTTTAGACTTCACATAATGGGAAATATAATACTTACTTGTCTTGAAATTATTTATTGTCACTCCTTTATTGGTCGAGGAATGAATAAAATTAATAGCATCTGGGGTAACTTCAATCACCATTCCAACATGCCCCACTCCACCCGAATTGCTACTCCCCCTAAAAAACATCAAATCCCCGGGTTGTATTTCGCTCAAGGTTACTGTTTCGCCTAATTCCGCAAGGCTATAACTTGTTCTGACTAAAGAAAAACCGAAGGAACCGAATATATAGTTTATAAAACCGGAGCAATCAAAGCCTGAAGGTGTAGTGCCTCCCCAATGATATGGGGTTCCTAAAAACGTTTTAGCAAAAGAAATAATGGATGCCACCTTATCATTGACTACGGTTGAATCTTTCGCTGGCTTAACAAGACTATCGGTTGGAACGACCGCAAGGCTGTCCTTAATCACTTGTCCGAATCCAGCCGAATAACTTCCAAATAAAAAAAGACAAAAAATGAGCGAGACTCTCATCCTACGAAATTATAACTATTTTTGAAAACACTTTACCCCTTGGCATGGCAGAAATTGATATTTCCAAACTCACAAAACTATATTATTCCATTGGAGAGTTAGCAAAAATGCTCGATGTCAATGCATCCTTATTGCGTTTTTGGGAAAAGGAATTTGATTTTCAAGTAGGTAAAAAAAATGCAAAAGGCAATCGCATGTATGGCATTAAGGAGATTGCATTTATAAATCACGTGTATCAATTGGTAAAAATACAAGGATACACTTTAGAGGGAGCAAAAGTGCAACTTAAGCTAAATAAACCCACTGCAGAACATAACAAACAAAAGAAACAACAAGAGTTAATCAAACGCTTAGAATCGATTAAAGAGCGATTAATTTCGCTTAAAACTTGGTAAACGGAATGAAGCGTGGTACGCGCTTTTGGTATTCTTTATACTCCGGATATTTTTCTGCAGAAATTTCCTCTGAAAAATCGGAACTTCCTTTAAATAGAATCACTAACAGCACGCAGCCTGCGATTGACCAATTTATCCATTCACCTGTCGCTACTACGGAGAAGAAATAAAATACAATCCAAACGCTTTGTTCCATGGCATAATTTGGATGTCGAACCATGCCCCAAAGTCCAGTTCGTACGAAGCCATGTGCATACTCACCCAAGGGCTCACCCGCATTGATTCGACGGTATTTTTCTTGCTGAAACACCCACTGTTGTTGATCTGCCACATACTCTACGGCTACGAAAAGCACATAAATTGCTGCGAGAATCGCATCCCAAATCCCGAGTGGTTTATTTCCTACGGCAGTAACGATTGGTACGGTAAACAAGAAAATTAGCACATTTTGATACGCACTAATAAAGAAGAAATTAAAAAGTCCCCAAACGATTTTATTCGAAAACCCTGGGCGTTTTCTAAGAATTTCCCAACGGTAATCCTCTTCGCCTGCCCAAAACCTCCAGGTGTAAGCACCTCTTCGAGCGAAATTGTACGTTAAGCGGATGCCCCAAATTGAAACTAAAATTGCCATAAGCACCATGCGATCAGGGAATCCTGCCACAGCGGCCATATGCCAAACATAATAGATTGGAACTATACTCCATAGTTTGTCTACCTGCGAATTATTGCGGGTTAACTCTCCAACGAGAAAACAATATGCCACAACTGCACCCACCACGTAAACCATATGGTCTACCAAAATACTGTGCTGCATGGGGGAAAGTGGAGTGCCGAAATAAAACGAAACGATTGGTAACACAACCACCGTAAAAATCAATAAAAGAATTGTTACTAACATAAGTTTTTAATTTAATGTATATCCTGCTTTTTCAGCAGCGAATGGATAGAACGAACCGTTAGAAACAGCAATCAATTGATTTTGTTCATTCCGAATCTCTGCGCCCATAAAGATAACTTTTTTACCTTTTCGGATTGCTTTTGACGTACAAACTATGACATCATTCACATGTACAGCTTGAATAAAATTAACTTGCATTTCAATTGTGGACACGACTTGGCCATCATCTGCGACCAGCGTTAAAGCACCTGCTCCCATGGTTGCATCCAACAAGGTGGTAAGCACTCCGCCGTGCGTAAACCCGGGCGTAGCTAAGTGATTGGACTGAATGTTTAACGAATAACTTACTACACCATCTTCGTGCGTTGAAAATTCAAACCCCAACAAATCAACAAAGGCATTGTGCCGGCAATATTGATCAATTAACGCTAATCCTCTATCGGTTCTAGCCATTGGAAAAATTTAGTATTAAGTTCTCTATGGACAAGCGCATAATCAGCAGTTTTTACCCAGCAATTCACATTCAATTTACCTGATTTAGCTTCCAACTCTGAAAAATAAATCGATGGCGCGGGGTCTTTTAAAATGTTTGAATTCGCTGATAGAACTTCTTGGATTTTAGTCATGGCAAGCGAAATATCGGAACCATACTTTAGAGGGAATATAATATCAACCCTACGTTTGCCTTCTTTCGTGAAATTAATAATTGTCCCATTAATAAGCGGACCATTCGGTAGTATGATTGTTTTATTATCCGGTGTTTTAATGTATGTATTAAAAATCTGGATATCGGTCACTTCTCCGGTTACCAATAATGCGCTTATCGTATCGTGTAATTTAAATGGTTTAATTACTAGAATTAAAATTCCACCTGCAAAATTGCTCAAGGTACCAGAAAAAGCCATACCGATTGCGATACCCGCAGCTCCCAACACCGTAACAAAGGAGGTCATTGCGATTCCTAGTTGACTGATTGCACTCAAGACCACCAAGATTTTTGATGAAATAATGGAAACACTGGTAATAAATGAAGTTAATCCCTCATCTACTTTTCTGCGTTTCATAATTCCAGTGATCATTTTACCGATACGGTTTGATAACCAGAACCCAATAATCAAGATGAGTAGAGCAACAAGTATGTTTAAACCTACCTCTGCCAGGTAATGTAATAAATCAACATATTTATATCCAAGAATTGTATCGTCTTTACTCATAAAAAGTGTTACATTATGCCTCAAAAATAGTAAATTTCTGCTGTTCAATCGATGAAAAAGATATGACATCACTTAGCAATCAACTATATTATTGGGATTCGATATTTAGCGAAGAAGCCTGTCAACGCTATTTCGAACACTTTGCTACGCTACCTTCATTACAACAGGGTAAAATTCACATGTTCGGAAAACAGATACATACTCCTAGACTGGAATCATTTCATTGCATAAAACCAATTTCATACCGGTACTCAGGACAAGAATTGAAGGCTAATCCATTTACAGAGCCATTACATGAAATATTGCAACGAGTAATTGAAGTAACCGGCTATCCCTATAACTCGGTGTTAATTAATCTGTATAGAAATGGAATGGACTCTAATGGATGGCATGCAGACAACGAAAAAGAACTGGGTGAAAATCCGGTAATAGCCTCCGTTAGCTTTGGTGCAGAACGAACCTTTAAATTGAAGTCAAATACAGGTGATGAGAAGCACAGTATTCTCCTAAGCAATGGCTCTATCTTACTGATGGAGGGAAAAACACAACATGAATACAAACATTGTATTCCGAAAGAACCCAAGGTACTGGAACCACGAATTAATTTGACTTTTCGGACAATATTTGAGCTGAAATAAGGCCATCAGATAAGCCCGCAGAACTGGCAAAAACTTGATTAATAGAAAACGTTTGAATTACCCATTTAATTTGTAGAGCTGCTAAGTGCAAGTATTTTTTCCTCAATTCTGGAACAGAATCCATGGTGAGCCGCTGCTGATAGGTGCTGTAAATTAATTGATCCAAAAGCGGAAGTAGTTCATCCATAGGAAGCTGAAAACAAGAACGAAAAGGTAAGGAAACCTTGTTTATTAAGTGAAAGAAGGTTTCAAACGGACCTGCGCTCCCGACAAGTGCAGGAATATGACCTTCACTAACGTTTAATTCGGCATTAAACAAGCCTTCGAAAGCAGCCACATCCATTGGGGTAAGCACTCGATTAATGTCTGTTTGCGCCAGCAACCTGGTCACACCTATATTTAATGAATTCAAACCCTTTATCGTTCGATCTTGAAAGGTTATCAATTCCGTACTTCCTCCCCCAACATCCATAATCAATCCGTTAGATGGAAAATTCGATAAAGAATTAAATCCGAGGAATACTAATTCAGCTTCACGTTCACCCGTAATAATTTCTACTGGGACATTAAGTTCATCGTGCAGGGCTTTCACGAATTCTGTTCCATTCAAGGCATCTCGTAGGGCACTGGTTCCGACGGCCTTGAGACTATCCACGTGGAACGTGCTGCATGTGTTGAGAAATTGGGTTAAACACGATATCGCGGCAGTTTTTGCACGACCTGAAATACAGGAAGTTTCATAAAAATCGACCCCGAGTCCTACCCATTGTTTCTCTTGATGCAACATTTTCCAATCGGAGGTTGATGCGTCAACAATCAGTAGATCGAAGGTGTTTGTTCCCAAATCAATTCCAGCGGCAATCATGCGAGGGGTTTATTTCTTCAACCAGTCAAAGAAAAGTTTGACACTCAAGCGGTGGCTGTAAGATAAAATGCCATGTTTAAAAATACGCGCAGCGAGGAGCATCAACATGGTCCCCACCAACACTTGAATAAGCCAAGCAAAGAGTATTCCTAAGTATTCCGTCACGGTAACACCTACGGTAATTTTAATCATGGAAACCATACCAGAAGTCCATGGGAAAAAGCTAAAGAACTGGGTAAGGCCTGAATCGGGATATGAAAGCGTATTATAACCGGCAAAGATTGTAAGGGTCAACAAAATCCAAATGGGAATTAAAAATTGTTGCCCATCGGACTCATCGCCACTCATGGCCCCCATGATGGTAAAGAAGGACGCAAAGATCCAATATGTACCAAGAAAGAACAAAATAAAATTAGGAAGCACCCAGAGGTAATTAATTCGGTGATAAATTAGATCCAGGTTGTTGTTTTCTTGCGAGATGGTCTGCATACCTAGGTCCTTAAGTTGCTGATCGGAAACTTGAACTCCGGATAAATGTTCAGGCGTAAAAAATTCAGGAATTATAAATGCCTGTAATACCCACAATCCAATACCTACCAACAGCAACCAAATAAATAGCTGTAAAAATGAAGCGATTAAATTCCCGAAAATCTTTCCCAACATCAATTCACGCGCCTTCACGCTAGCAAGAATTACCTCAGAAATACGGTTTGTTTTCTCACGGTTTATGCTTTTTGTAATGTTCGTTCCAAAGATTGCAATAAAGAAAATCATCAGATAGCCCAAAGAGTATCCTACCCATGCGATGCCTTGATCCGCTTGATTATATGGGTCATCCACATTTCTAAAATCAATATTTAATGGTTGTTTAATTTTACGAAAATCATCAACTCCAAGGGTCGTGAACTGCTCAATCATTACCTCTTCCATTCTGCGTTCCACTTCAAACTTAAGCTTCATTTTGAGCTGTAAATTGGGTTCTTGGCGATGAAAAAGAAACACTTTTTTGTTGATCAACACCTTTTCATTGATTTCTATTAAGGCATCAAATTCCTTGAATTTCGGACTGTTTTTAAACGATTCAAACTCGATGTAGTCATCATAAAAATAATAGGTCACAGATTCAGAAGGCCTAGAGGCAATTTTATTCTCGAATAAATTGGTTGGATCGGCAATTAGGACCTTCATGGACGTTACGCCTTGATTCCCGGATTCAAGCACCAAATAAATCATCAAAATAATCAACAAGGGTCCTAGAAATAACATCGCCCGAAACGACCTGTTATCCCAGCGTTCTTTTAATTCACGAAAGGCAATTAACATGCTATTTCTCATGGCGTAGAATCGGTTACGAGTTTAAGAAAAACATCTTGCATTCCTGGGAGTTGTTCTTCGATTAGTTGCAATTCTAGGGCAGGCGATAAGGAAGAAAATACGTCATTAAAGGATTGTCCTTGACGGCTTCTAATCACTGACTGAAACCACTGATCACCAATCTCTTCCGTTGAAACGATTTCAAACCCTGTCCAAAGCGCGTTCGCAAACGCAATCTGATTGCCTTTATAGCGTACCTTGAATGCTCCTGTTTTATGTTGCGTTTTTAAGGCACTAACCTTATCGTGTGCAACCAATTTTCCATGATTAATCAGTCCAACTTCATCACAAATTTCATCCACACTATTCATGTTGTGCGTTGAAAAAATAACCGTTTTTCCAGCTTCTTTCATCGCCTTTATTTCATTCAAAATCAATTGAATATTTAAGGGATCAAAGCCGCTTAACGGTTCATCTAAAATCACTACCTGTGGGTCATGTAAAATGCTCCCGATGAACTGAACTTTTTGGGCCATCCCTTTCGATAAGGAATCGATGCGTTTTTTGGACCATGGCTGGATTTCGAACTTTTCAAGCCAATGTCCGGCTGCTTTTTGCGCGTCTTGATGATTTAATCCCCGAATACTGGCCAAAAATATCAAGTGATCAAGGACTTTCATTTCTCGGTATAATCCACGTTCTTCAGGTAAATAACCGAAGGCTTTAACATGCAGTGGGTTTAAGGGAATACCACCGATTAAAACTTGACCGGAACTTGGCTCTATAATCTGATTTAATATGCGAATTAAGGTAGTTTTCCCGGCTCCATTTGGTCCTATCAATCCAAAAATCCTACCGGCCTCTATACTTAGGCTAACTTCGTCTAATGCCTTTTTTTGACTGTAAAACTTACTGACGTTCTTAACCTCAATCATTTAACGAAACTAATGATTATTTCGAAGTGAAAACCAACTCCCCCATTGAAATCTTTTGTAGCAAACCACAAAAAAAATGAGTATCGATAGTAATAACATCAAAATGGAACCAAGGCTTACGTTTAATGATTCCATTTTCAGCAAGGCATGGGTTTGAAAGGCTTGATCTTCCGATGTGACCAATATGCCGGTAATAAAATTATTCGCCAGATGAAACCCAAAGGCTATTTCAATCCCTTGATCTAACCAAGCCATTAGTGAAATTGATACCCCGAGGGTAATGTAGATTCCTAACAATCCAAACCCTTCGCTTCTTACTTCTGGATTACCCATATGCATCATTCCAAACATGATTCCACTGACAATGACCGCAAAGATTGCAGATTTCGCACGTTTCGCTAAGCCTTGAAAAATAAATCCCCTGAACAATAACTCCTCAAATAAAACCTGAAATGGCAAGCAAACAGCAAGCAGGAAAAATGTTTCAAGAAAAGGCAAAAAATCCGACTGAACGGTATAGGTAGAAGGAAAAAGTAACCAATCAATTATAGTTGGAATAATCACCAGTAAAGCCCATAAAAAAAAGGAAAAAACGATTCGACTAATGTCAATTTTATCCCGACTTGTGAACCAAGTTAATGGAGAAGATTTGTGTACGTAAATTGCGCTAATGACCAGGCCCAATAACCCCAAAACAAAAGGAATCATTTGAAGGAGGAATAAGGCAGAGAAACCGAAATAAGCGACCAAATCGGCCATGGTTTGTCCGCGATCAGACGGATAAAGTAGCATTAACGGCAAGTTTCCAAGAATGAAGCCACCGAACACTAACAGCAGGGTAAGAAATACCTTAGCGAAACTAAAATCCCCATTATCCCAAGCCGACTCGAATTTTCTCATGAAAACATATCTCTCACGCGTTTAAAGAAGCCTCCTTCCTTTTCACGCTCCGTAGGTTTAAAGTTAGCGTTCTCTCTATTTTTTTCAAACCACTCTTTTTCTTCCTTCGATAAATTCGTTGGCGTCCAAACATGCATATGAACGAACTGATCACCCGTTCCATATCCTTGTATATTAGGCAGACCTTTTCCTTTTAAGCGAAGTACTTTTCCGCTCTGAGTTCCTGGATCAATTTTAATTTTGACTTTTCCGTTAATCGTAGGAATCTCCAAGGAAGCTCCCAATATCGCATCGGTTAATGTAACCACTGCTTCAAAATGGATGTGTTCATTTTCTCTTCTCAATTCCGCATGTTCCGCCTCTTCAATCACCACAATTAAATCCCCATTCACTCCATTGAAAGGCCCTGCATTCCCCTTACCGCGAACTGAAAGCTGCATCCCATCTTCTACTCCACCTGGAATTTCAATTTCAATGACCTCTTCTTGTTTGCGCAATCCATACTGATCGGTATCGCTTGGTTTTTGGTCGATCATTTGTCCAGCCCCTTGACATACATTACACGTAGTTTGCGTCTGCATGGCACCCAAAAAGGTCTGCGTCATTTGGGTCATTCTTCCTGCGCCTTTGCATGTGGAGCATGTTTTGTAGGTTACCCCGTCCGCCTGAACTAATTTATTAACCTTGATTTTCTTTTTAACCCCCGTGGCAATTTCCTCCAAAGTCAACTTCATTTTAACCCGCAGGTTAGACCCTTTCACCACGCGTTTATTGCTGCGGCTACCACCAAAACTACCGCCACCAAACGCACTACCGAAAATATCTCCAAACTGTGAAAAGATATCATCCATATTCATTCCTCCGCCACTAAATCCTCCCTGCCCCATTCCCGCATGACCAAAACGATCATACGTTGCACGTTTTTCTGAATTACTTAGTATTTCGTACGCTTCTGCCGCTTCTTTAAATTTATCTTCAGCCGACGGGTCATCCTGATTTTTATCGGGGTGATACTTTAAGGCAAGTTTCCGATAGGCACTTTTAATTTCGGCCTCCGTGGCATTTTTAGAAACGCCAAGCACGTCGTAATAATCTCTTTTTTGACTCATAACTTTATTGTCCGACCGCTACTTTTGCGAAGCGAATCACTTTCTCATTTAAATAATATCCTTTTTCAACCTGATCGATAACCTTACCTTTTAACGCTTCGTCCTCCACAGGTACATTAGCGATGGCTTCATGCAAATTGTAGTCAAAAGGTTGACTCATTGCATCAATTGGTTTTAAGCCTTTGGCCTCAAGAATTTGACCTAATTTGGTGTAGATTAATTGAAACCCTTCTTTAACAACCGAAATATCTGTGACATTTTCATTGTTTTTGGAGGCACGTTCAAAATCATCCAAGATGGGAAGCATAGCCATAATCATTTCTTGACTTGCACTCGATAAATACTCAGATTTCTCTCGAGCAGAACGTCGTCGGTAATTTTCAAACTCCGCATAAAGCCTAAGAAATTTATCCTCTTGCTCCTTTAACTTCGCTTCAAAATCATGGGATGATTCTGTTGAAGAATTATTCACGTCATTGCTCGAATTATTCTCCGTTTCATGACCTTGTTGTTCTTCGTTAGCATTCGCTTGATCCACTGTATTATCTTCCATAGCATTATTTTTTCGTTTACTCATCTCAGTTTCTTTGGGTTTGGCTACACAAATTAGATTCCATATACGACAATACCCTGAACAAAGGACATAATGTCAGTTTCAGATGAATTATAGGCATCTACTGTCAGTATTTAGCTGAAATTTCGACACATTTCGATCAAGCGTTTGGCCTTGTGTTCGTCAAAAATAAGCACTTCTTCAGAGAACATTGAATCAGGATCCAAGGATTGCTTTCCAGTAGCTGAAAAATGAACGGCATCAGGCACAACGTGCTCCATAATCTGCGGTAAATTCGCGAGGTTAATTCCTCCTCCCGGCATAATTTCAATGCGTCCCTTTGCCTCTTGTTTCATGGATGCTAGCACAGGAATTCCGTGTGCAATCGTAGTCGATAGCCCAGAAGACAATACCCGATTATATCCCGTATCAGCCAACCATTGCAATTCTTGTTTCCATTCCACTAAATCGTCGAACGCCCTATGAAAGGTTAGGGATTTATTGAAGAGGCGACGAATTTGTTCGAGCACTGGACGATTTAAACGCATGGTATCGGTCAACAGTCCCAATACTAAGCCATCCACATTCAAGCGCTGAAATTCAAGAACATCCGCAAGTATGATTTCTATTTCATGTTCATTGTATACAAATCCTCCACTTCTTGGACGAATCAACACATGTGTTTCGATGCCTAAGTCTTGTGCTTTCTGAACAAAACCTATGGATGGCGTTAATCCTCCTTGTTCTAAGTTTACACAAAGTTCAATGCGATCTACACCCAAGGATTTAGCTGCCAGCAAGGCCTCAACAGAGGCTACACATAACTCGATTTTCATGCTGCAAAAATGCAAAATTCTTAGTCACTACTAGCTAAAAAAAGTGGACAAAATCGCTATATTTGCACACAAATTTGAACTATGTCGTCCAACAACGAAGCAACCCTCGGATTCGAAGACTTTAAGCAAGAAGTGCTTTCGGATTATAAATTAGCTTGTATTTCCAGAGAAGCCTCCCTTCTTGGAAGAAAGGAAGTCCTCACCGGTAAGGCGAAATTTGGGATATTTGGTGACGGTAAAGAATTAGCGCAATTAGCGCTCGCAAAAAACTTTAAACCAGGAGATTTCAGATCAGGATATTACAGAGATCAAACTTGGATGATGGCGATTGGCGCACTGAGTGTACAAGCATACTTTTCAGGACTTTACGCCCATACCGATGTGGCAGTTGAGCCTCAATCTGCGGGACGTCAAATGGGCGGACATTTTGCCACAAGAAATCTAGACGAACATGGGCAATGGAAAAACCTAACCCAACAAAAAAACAGTTCGGCTGATATCTCTCCAACTGCAGGACAAATGCCGAGGTTATTAGGCTTGGCACTGGCATCAAAAGTATATAGAAATAATCCAGCCTTACATACGGAAGAGTTTCAACAATTTTCCATTCAAGGAAACGAAGTTGCTTTTGGTTCTATTGGTGATGCCTCCACTTCTGAGGGACCCTTTTGGGAGACCTTAAACGCTGCGGGAGTTTTACAAGTCCCAATGGTTATGTCCGTTTGGGATGATGGGTATGGTATTTCTGTTCCTAGAGAACTTCAAACAACAAAAAACAGCATTTCAGAAGCCTTAGCGGGATTTCAACGCACTGCCGAAAATCCTGGATTTGAAATACTAACCACCAAGGGTTGGGATTACGCGCATTTGTGCCAGACCTACGAAAAAGCGGTAAATCTAGCACGCACGGAACATGTCCCTGTATTGGTGCACGTTCAGGAAGTTAATCAACCTCAAGGCCACTCTACCTCCGGATCACATGAGCGATATAAAAGTGCCGAGCGCATGGAGTGGGAAAAAACCCATGATTGTATTGCTAAGTTCAAGGAGTGGATTCTTGCATTTGACAAAGGTCCAACAGCACTTGCAACGTTAGAAGAACTTGACCAGTTATCCGAGCAAGCAAAAGAAGAGGTTAAAGAATCCAAAAACAAAGCTTGGGCGTTATTTACGGAAGACATCAAACAAGATTCACTATCTCTGGAAGGAATATTAAGTGGATTAATTCAAGAAGGAACGTTAAGCAATTCATTTCAAGCGGAATTAGATGCATTGATTAAAAACCGTGAACCTCAACGAAAAGATGTGTTTTCATTAGCACGACGTGCACTCAGAAGCCTTCGTGGAGCAGAATCCACAAACAAAACGGTGCTCAGTCAGTGGTTGAGTAAGAAAAAAGAAGAAAGTAACGACCGATATTCTTCCTACTTATACAGTGAATCCAACAAACAAATTGGAAACATTCCGTCGATTGAACCTACGTACGATACCGATGCACCCATGGAGGATGGCCGGATCATTTTACGAGAAAATTACCGCATGTTGTTGGAGAAATACCCAAACTTGCTGGTGTTTGGTGAGGATGCAGGTAAAATCGGAGGTGTTAATCAATCCCTAGAAGGCTTGCAAGATACCTTTGGTGATTTAAGGGTATTTGATACCGGAATTCGTGAATGTACCATCATCGGTCAAGGCATTGGTATGGCGATGCGCGGACTTCGCCCGATTGCAGAGATTCAGTACTTGGATTACTTATTATATGCAATTCAAATTTTGTCTGACGACTTGGCTACGGTGCAGTATCGTACCAAAGGAGGACAAAAAGCACCGCTTATTATTAGTACACGAGGCCATCGTTTAGAAGGGGTATGGCACAGCGGTTCTCCTATGGGAATGATCATCAATTCATTGCGCGGAATGCATGTGTGTGTGCCAAGAAACATGACCAAAGCAGCAGGATTTTACAACACCTTAATGGAAGCAGATGAACCGGCTTTAGTAATTGAACCACTAAACGGATATCGAACGAAAGAAAAAATGCCTACTAATTTGGGTGAGTTTAAGCTTCCACTTGGTCAAGTAGAGCCTTTAAGCGAAGGCTCCGATTTAACCTTGGTTTCTTATGGATCCACCTTGAATCTTTGCATACAAGCGTTACCTGTCTTGGAAGAATTAGGGATTTCGGTAGAACTTCTTGATGTGCAGACCTTACTTCCGTTTGACTTATCGCATGACATCGTGAAATCGCTACAAAAGACAAATCGCTTGTTAATTGTAGATGAGGATGTTTCTGCTGGAGCAACGGCTTACATTCTTGAAAAAATATTAGTTGAACAAGGGGGATATTACCACTTGGATGAAGCACCACAAACGCTAAGCGCGAAAGACCATCGTCCGGCCTATGGTAGCGACGGTGATTATTTCTCTAAACCAAGCATCGATGATATCGTTGAAAAAGTGTACGAGATGATGTCGAAAGCCAATCCAGGCGCTTTCCCAACACTATAAGTATATGCAACTCAAAGACTATTTATCACATTGGGAAAAGTCATTGAATGGAGGGATTTATCCGGATGAATATGCATCATATATATCGCTAAACCTCACGCGGTTTAATCGAATAACCAAGACCTTTTCACCATCACAGGCGTTTATTGACCTTGCGAGCGATGTAAAAAAGAAATCCCATTGGATTATTATTACCGAACCTTGGTGTGGGGATGCCGCACAGAGTGTGCCCCTGATTTTAAAATTAATTGAGCACCTACCGAACGCAAGCTACACATTAGAACTCCGTGACCAAGGCACCTTAATAGACCACTATTTAACAAATGGTGGAAAAGGAATTCCTAAAGTAATAGTACGCGATGAACACGGAAGCGACATGTTCGTTTGGGGTCCTCGCACTGAGGCGGCACAACGCTTATTTAATGAGCTAAAAGCAGAAGGAGTTGAACTAAAGGTTCTTCATGAGTCACTGCATGCATGGTATGCAAAAGACTATGGGCAATCGCTCGAGTCGGAGCTAATGGTTCTGATTCAGTCCTTTTTTTAGTTCGGCCCGCACCTCTCTTGGTCCAATACCCATTTCTGATTTAAAGGCTGAATAAAACGGATTATAAGAAGAAAATCCACATTCTTTCGCAAGGGCATCCATGGTATTCTTTGAGAGGTAATCATCTTTCATTTTTTCGATCGCATAATGTACACGAATCTTTGAACGATATTGAATAAAAGAGATGTCAGAATGATATTTAAAAAGGAAGTGAATGTGAGTTCTTGGAACATCTAGCTTTTCAGCGAGTAAATTGGCGTTAATATTTGGATCTTTTACAATGGCCTGTAATGCTACTTTAGATTCGAGTTTGCGAGTAATTTCAGCCATTCGTTCATTGAATTTTTCAGCTAAGGCTAAATCTAATTTATTGTGTATTGCCTTAGGTTGAGTTAGCCAAACAAACGCTGGAAGCATAGGTTTCTCCGTTGAGGTAACATTGAGAATCGGTATGGAAATGGGTTCACGCTGCAGCCCATACAAAATCTCGGGATGTAAAAACAAAACAACAAGCATGACCAGGTAAAAAATAGAACTGGCATAGGGATAGCCAACAGCAATTGCTTCTTTATTGTAGATTAATTCAAATATAAATATAGCTATGACGCGAATTGATCCGAAAGTATACATTCCCAATAGGACAAAAACCCAAAACTTAATCAATTTAAAATTAGAAAATCGTAACATTTTACGTGCGTCCACCCAGAATGCGCGATAAACTACTTTAAACGAATGATATAAAAAGTATAGAATGAAAATTATTACAATCTGGAAACTAAAAGCCTTTAAGATTAATTTATTCGTTGGATAGTCCCTAAATAATAGGTTCACACCAAAGAGTAGAATGGGAACAAGTAAAGCAATCCAAAATCCCTTTAATGTAGGCTTCCCTTTGACCAACAAGGATCGAATGTACCAATAGAAAAATACCGAATTGCAAATCAATAAGGTATTGAAAGGTTTCGGGATTTCTGGAAATTGAGTTTGCCATCCGAGGGTATAGGTTAATGAAAATGGAATACGAATCAAATTCGAAATAAAAATCAATAAAATAAAGACGTTCAAATATTGATTTCGCTTAAGATTAAGTAAAACTATAACGACAATTAGAAGCGAAAAGAAAGCAGATAAAACCTGAACTAAAAGAAGGAAACTCATTAATATTATTTATTTAAAAGTTACTAAATTACGCATATTATTACTATAATCCCAACTCGTAAAAACTAACACATGGTAGATATTGTATTTTCGACAAAAACTTTCTCATGCGTTCAATCGGTCTTTACTTATTTGTCTCGTTATTTGGCTTTATTACCCTTACAAATGCACAAAACGGAAGCGTAAGCCAACCGTTTACCTCCCTCGGACAAGCCCAAAATGTGGCTAGCGATGGGGTGTATTATTTCTCATTGTCCGGAACGAACTTCAGCACTTATGTTCGTGTTGGGGGCTGGGTACAAGTGGCAGTAGATTTTGGAGATGGAGTTGGAAACCTTCCGCAATCCAATGCGCTAAACAATACAGTTCGTGGTATTCTTACCCCCGCTGCGCTTAGCAAGCTTGGAAGCGCAACCGTAACCCGTGTACTCACCAGCAATGGGCAATTGGATGTTCAAAACAATATGCCTGGTATCATTACCCGAATTGTGAACAACCAAACCCTACTTGCTACACCTGCCGACAACACGGACAATGGAGGGAACTGGACCGGAACCAATACGATTGCAACCCAATTCACCAATGGTGGAAACACGCAAGCTTATGGCCTTAACCTAAACATCTTTCACGCAGGAAATAATGGAGACGGGATACATTGGATTCCATTCTATAACCAGCAAATGATTAAGTTCAGCGCAGGGGATATCCCAAATGGGGCCTATTTTCAATTGTTGGTAAGGGCACCCATGGTAGCTGTTGTTTCGGGACCTGTAATTAATTCCCAACCGTCAACATCGGCTCAATCCGTCTGTTTAAATGCAGCAATCAATGCATTGAGTGTTTCCGCTACGAGTCCCAATGGCAGTGGAATTACGTACCAATGGTACAGTAACGCAAGCGCTTCAAACGCAGGTGGAACATCCATTGGAGGCGCAACCAGTTCAAGCTACACCCCGCCGAACAATGTCGTTGGCACAGTGTACTATTATGTGATTTGCACCAACAACCAAGCATCAACAACGAGCACTGTCAGTGCTGGCATTACCGTAAATGCTATACCACAAGCGGCGGCCAATTCAGGATCCGTTGATTATTTGGTTGTAGGCGGCGGCGGCGGCGGCGGTTTCGATGGCGCTGGTGGTGGTGGCGGTGGCCAAGTGAAAACAGGATCTATATCGTTAGCGAGTGGTAGTTATGCCGTTACGATAGGTAACGGCGGTGCAAATGCTACTGGTTTTGGCGCTCAAGCGGGTAACGGTGGATCAACTACCTTATCATTTCCTACCCCAATTGTCTCAATTGGAGGTGGTGGCGGTGGATCCAAAGGAGCAAATGGCGCAACAGGCGGAAATGGTGGTGGAGGCGGACATAGCAATTATGCTGGAGCCGCAGGTGCAGCTGGAGGATTCGCAGGTGGCAATGCCAATGGCGATGGAGGTGGCGGTGGCGGAGGCGCAGGAACCGCAGGCGCTACAGGAAGTGCGGGAAGAAATGGTGGCGATGGCGTGTTAAGTTCAATCTCCGGAAGTGCAACCTATTATGGTGGCGGCGGCGGCGGCGGAACATACGGCAGTAGTGGAACTGCCCTAGGAGGTCTAGGAGGCGGTGGCCGAGGAGGAGTGGGCTTTTCTCCCTTAGCTGTAGTTGGAACCCCAAACACAGGTGGAGGTGGCGGAGGCGCCGGTGAAGCACAGTCAAATCCGGGAAGAAGTGGAGGATCTGGCGTTGTGATCGTTAGGTATTTGGGTTCCCCGGCAGGAACAGGGGGTACAATCACACAATCGGGTGGCTATACGATTCATACCTTTAATAGCAATGGAACGTTTGCTTACAATGGTTCCTCCAGTGCAGTCGTTCCAAATGTAACCGTGTGCGGTTCAACTTCCGCGACTTTCACAAGTACGTTACCAGCTGGATTAACCTTGGATTGGTATAACGCTTCAAGCGGTGGTACCTTACTTTCTCAAGGAACATCCACCTATACGACCCCAGTGTTGGCATCAACAACAACCTATTACGTTGCGGTAAGGAATGTATCGGCTGGCTGTGTATCTGCAACAAGAACCGCTGTTACTGCAACGGTAAACGCAACAAGTTTCACCTCAACGACAGGGGCTTCGCTTTGTAGCACAGGCACCGCAACCCTACAAGCGGCTACCGCTGCAGGAACCATCAATTGGTACGCAGCCTTAACCGGTGGCGCTTCTTTGGGTACTGGAACAAGTTTCAACACACCAAGCATCGCTGCAACGACGACCTATTATGCGGAGGTGACCAATAATGGTTGTACTACCAACCCAAGGGTAGCGGTGGTTGCCTCAGTAAATTCCACCCCTCCTACGCCAACCATTACGCAATCAGGTTGTGGGGTACTATCCCTTGGAAATTACGGCGGAGGAAACGCACTTGATTTTGGACAATATAACAGCTCAAGTTACGTCACCATTTCCCCATCTTTAAACACAGTATTCAATACGAATAATGTAACCTTAGAAGGTTGGTTCAAATTTGATCCAAACAACGTAGGCTTTCCAATGCTCATTGGAGAAGCTTTTGTAGGTGATGGGAAAATTACTTTTTGCATACACAAACAAGGAAACACTATAAATGCTGGATTCTACAACAATGGATGGACCGTAGTAACAAGTGCCTCAACGATTCAATACAACACTTGGATGCACATCGCTGCTACCTATGATCAAACCAGTATAAAAATATACATCAACGGAAATTTAGACGCAACGCTCAACGCTAATGCCGCTTTACCAACTGGCTCTGAGTCATGGTACATTGGAAAACGATGGGATAGTAATGATTTCTACAGAGGTGTGATAGATGAAATTCGTATTTGGAACGTTGCACGCACGCAAGCGCAAATCCAAGCGTCAATGAATACTACCGTTCCAACGAATGCAACAGGACTAAGGGCCTACTACAAGCTCGATGAGTCCGCCGGAACGAGTCCTGCTGATGCTACAGGGAATGGATATAACGGAACCTTGACCAACGGATCTACATGGCAAGTACCTTCAACCTCCATACTTGGAGCATCTCAAGCGACCTACTTGTGGTCTCCCGGTGGCCAAACTACGAATACAATTACCGCTGCGACGAGTGGAACGTATTCTGTGGTGGCAACGTTATCAGGTTGTCAGTCAGCATCTGCTTCGAGCAGCGTTGTTTTGGGGGTTACAGCCAGTAGCAACCAAACCATTTGCAGCGGAACATCCCCAGCGAACCTTACCCTAACTGGAACCGCCGCGACCATCCAATGGCAATCGTCTACTGACAACGTAAACTTTACAAACATTGGCGGTGCAACCTCTGCTACCTTAAGTTCAGCACAAATGGGTAACTTGAATGCAACGACCTATTACCGTGCCTATGCAACCAGTGCAGTTTGTGCCCCTTCATACAGCAATACAGTAACCATAAATATAAATCCTTTACCTACATTCACGTCAACAACAGGGGCTTCACGTTGTGGAACGGGAACCGTAACCCTTCAAGCAGCTACAGCAGCAGGAACCATCAATTGGTACGCAGCCTTAACTGGTGGCGCTTCTTTGGGTACTGGAACAAGTTTCAACACACCAAGCATCGCTGCTACAACGACCTATTATGCCGCTGTTACCAATAATGGCTGTACATCCTCACCCAGAACAGCCGTGGTGGCAACGGTGAACGCAATCCCAACCTTCAGCTCTACGACAGGCGCTTCCATTTGCGGTACAGGCACAGCAACCCTTCAAGCAGCTACAGCAGCAGGAACCATCAATTGGTACGCAGCCTTAACCGGTGGCGCTTCATTGGGAACAGGAACGAGTTACACTACGCCAAGCATTGCTGCAACGACGACCTATTATGCGGATGTAACCAACAATGGTTGTACCTCCTCACCGAGAACAGCAGTAGTAGCTACAGTAAATTCCTTGCCACAAGCGGCAAGCATTACAGGTACTTCTGTTGACTATTTGGTTGTTGGCGGCGGCGGCGGCGGCGGCGATACAGGCGGAGGTGGCGGTGGCGGTGGCCAAGTAAAAACAGGATCTGCATCCTTGTTAAGTGGGTCATTTGCCGTTACCATAGGCAACGGCGGTTCAGGCGGTACAAGCGCAGGCACGGCAGCTGCTAATGGAGGATCAACCACCTTATCACTGCTTACTCCAGTTGTCTCCATTGGTGGCGGTGGCGGTGGAATGGGTTTATCTCCTAATGGTTTATCGGGAGGAAACGGTGGTGGAGGCGGACACCTCAATAACGGTAATCCTCCAGGAGTTGGAGGAACAGCTGCTGTTGGAGGTTTCGCTGGCGGTACTGCTAACAATATCGTTGGTGGCGGTGGCGGTGGCGCAGGCGGTGTAGGGGGCTCAGCAACAGGTTCAAATGGTGGAATTGGCGTTTCAAGTTCAATTTCTGGAAGCGCAACGTTTTATGGCGGCGGCGGTGGCGGTGGAAGTTGGCAAGTTGGAACGAGTGGTGGTCAAGGAGGTCAAGGAGGTGGTGGTTCAGGAGGAACAGCCTTATCTCCCTTAGCTACATCTGGAGCAGCCAACACTGGCGGTGGCGGCGGTGGCAGCGGAAATTCACAGTCAACTCCTGTAGCAAAAAATGGAGGTTCTGGAATTGTAATCGTTAGGTATTTGGGTTCACCCTCAGGAACAGGCGGTACAATAACACAATCGGGTGGCTACACGATTCACACCTTTAATAGCAATGGCACCTTTACTTTCAATAATCCCTCCAGTGCAGTGGTTCCAAACGTGACCATTTGCGGTTCAACTTCCGCAACGTTCACAGGTACAGTAGCCGCTGGTTTAACATTAGATTGGTATGACGCAGCAAGCGGTGGAAACTTACTTTCACAAGGAACATTAACGTATACAACACCGGTAATTTCAACTACAACAACCTATTATGTAGCGGTCAGAAATACAACTACGGGCTGTGTTTCTGCAACACGAACTGCAGTTACTGCAACGGTAATTACGGGTGGTACAGCAAGTAGCAACCAAACGGTATGTCCTGGATTACTGCCAAGTGCAATTACCTTGACAAATTACAGCGGAACCATCCAATGGCAAACAAGTTCTAACAATTCAACCTTTACGAACATAGCTGGTCAAACCTCAGCTACCTTACCGGCCAACGCCATTGGAATTATGTCGGGAACAAAATACATACGTGCTATGGTAACAAACGGAGCGTGTGTTACCCCTTCGAATGTGGTTACCCTCTCCCCTGCCAATGTGAATGTCTTGACACCCTTAACGGCAAGCTCATACGTTTGGAATGGCCAAAGTTCAAGCGATTGGGGAACACTCAGCAATTGGTATTCCTATAATGGAACAAGTTTAGTTCCCGCAGCTACCTTACCAGGAAGTACCGCCAACACCATCATTCCTGCGAATACGGGGTGTATTTTGACCCAGCCCACCTTATCCTCTGGGGCTATAATTATTAATAGCTTGGTATTAGAGACCGGATCACAACTTACGCAATCTGGAGGAACCCTATTGTTGTATACCAATTTTGTAAAAAATGGTAACTTAAATTCCACCGGTGGACTAATAAACTTTTATGGCCCAACGTCAGCTGCGATTAGCGGAAGTGGTGCGGTTCAATTCACAAAAATGCGTGTAAACAAGTTAGCCGGGGCAACCTTAACCTTACAAATTCCGGTTACGGTTTCAGATTCATTGACCATGATTCTAGGGAACATTTACACCACAACCAACAACCTGCTTACCCTTGGACTGAATAGTGCCAGCCCTGGTAAATTGGCTTATACCAGCGGTACGGTTGTCGGGCCACTCAAACGATTCTTTGCAAATGCGGCTGTATCTGGGTTAGCCGGTAGGTTCCCAGTGGGTACAGCAACGTATAATCGATATGCGGAGTTTAGTTTTGCAAGCTCACCAGGCGTTGACCAATCACTGACTGTGAACTATGCCAGTGGCGCACCTTTATCTGGTGGTAATATACTTTACAACGGACTTCCACATTGGGCCTCTGGCTCTTTAATGCAAAACTATTCAGCCGATGGATACTGGAACGTTATTCCAACAAATAACGATTATACGTCAACGATTAATACTGCTCCTTATGAAGTAACCTTATATGCGAATAATCTTACAGGAATGCAAACGCCTCAGGTATGTAGAATCATTAAAAGCGCAGGATCTAATACGGCTGCTCAGCATCACGTTGCATGGTCAGCATGTGGAACGCATACAGCAATCGCAGGCGGCGCGAATCCCTTAGCCTTCTTGATTTCAAGTACTGCTACACAAGGATTTAGCTGGTTTAACATTGGAACGCCTAACTCGCAAGCCTTACCGGTTGAATTTGCCGGCATGACAACAACATGTGAGGAAGAAGCTATTTCTATTCGTTGGTCTACGGAATCGGAACACAACAACGACTATTTTAGAATTGAAAAATCAGCAGATGGCGATGCATGGGACATCCTTGGATATGTGGATGCGGTTGGAAACAGTAGCGTTAACAACGGATATGAATACCTGGATGTTGAGTATCGATCAAACAGCTATTATAGATTATATCAGGTGGATCAAGACGGTAGCGAAGAATTGCTTAGCACCTTGTATACAGACTGTGATGTGGCGACCGATGAAATCACATCGTTCCCTAATCCTAGTCATGAGTCCTTCTCTATTTTCTGGAAACAATTCAATACGAGTGGAGATGGAACCATTACAATTCGTGATATCAATGGAAAAACGATGCATCACGAAACCGTGGAATTGAGTCTTGGGGCAAACCTCTTTATTATCAAAGAACATTTAGCACCGGGAGTTTATATGATCGAATTGATGGATGATAATTACGAACGAAGGTTAATAAAGCACGTAGTGAAGTAAATCAAAAAAGGGGGCCTCGGCCCCCTTTTTCATTCATACATTTAACGCTTTAAAAACGGAACACTAGGTCATAAGGCATACGCATCTGAATACCCATTTTTGATTCAATCGCTTTAATGCGCTCATACTGTTCTAGCAATTCATTCGGCAAGGAAGAATTCTTGAGGTGCAAACGGCTCTCCTCCTCTTCATTTTCTTGTTCAATCATTTTAATAATGGCACTAAACTTATCCTCTTTAACTTTTGGATAATAAATAACCTTAGCCTCTTTATCTTTAATCTCGCGTTTAGCAAAATTAATCACATCCGTTAAGGAACCTAATTCATCTACCAAACCAATAGCAAGTGCATCTTTACCTGTCCATACCCTTCCACGTGCGATTTGATTGACTCTAGCAACAGATAGCGATCTGCCTTTTGCCACACGATCCATAAATTGGGAATAAATTCCATTCACCTCGTTTTGGACCATTGCTAGTTCTTCTGGGGTTAATTTACGGTTAGTTGACATCACGGAATGGTTATGGGTTTGAACCCGATCAAAGGTGATACCTAGCTTATTTTCAAGCATCTTCCCTGTATATGGAATCATCCCAAACACACCAATGGAACCGGTAATGGTTGTTGCTTCGGCAAAAATCCGATCTGCTGGCGTTGCAATATAATATCCACCTGAAGCGGCCACATCCCCCATCGAAACGTAAACTTTCTTCTTTTTTTGAGTAAGCATTACTTCACGCCAAATTTCTTCACTGGCGAGTGCACTTCCTCCAGGACTATTAATCCGAAAAACAACGGCTTTGATATCATCATCGTTACGCACTTTTTCAAATAGGCGACACAACTTTTTGCTGCTTACGCCATCTCCATCCACAGCAACCTCACCTTCAGCAAGAATAACAGCCACGCTCGCAGATTCTGCTTGAATTAACACTTGACTTTCATAAAATTCATTTTGCGCATACTCGTTGAATTCAGCCCACTTAATTTTATCATTGTTTGACAGACCTACTTTTTTTGAAAGTTTAGCCATCATCTCATCCTTATATAATAAGCCATCAACCAACTTATGCGCCAGCGCTTGGTTAGGATTAACCACTTCCATGTTATTAATCCACCCATTGAACTCAGAAGTTTTAATTTTTCTACTAGCGGAAATATCAGCAGCCAATTCATTCCAAATCCCATTCATAAGGACTTGATTTTGCAAGCGCGCTGAATCACTTAATCCGGTCAAGAAAAAAGGTTCTACGGCACTTTTAAAATCATTGTTTTGACCTCGAATTACTTGAACTTCCACATCTAACTTATCCAATAACTTCTTGAAAAACACCGCCTCAGACCCTAAGCCAGCAAGCATAAAGGAGGACGTAGGAAAGGCATAACATTGATCAGCAACAGAACCGATATAATATTCCTTTTGAGAAATTGCTTCACCTTGGAAATAAGCAACCACAAATTTATCTGATGACTTTTTAAAATCATCTAAGGCCTGACGAATGGTTCTAGCTGTTGAAATACCACAATTCAACTCGTCGATGTCGATATAGATACCTTTGATTTGATCATCTGATTTTGCTTTTTCCAATGCAAACAAGACATCTGATAATCCAACAGACTCATTAAATTGAAAAGAACTTGGGTCGAACTCTGAATTGGATTTCTCTTGAATTGTGCCCTTAAGGGTTACATGTAAAATCGATTTATTTTCAATCGCATAGGGTTCTGGACCAAATTCCGAAAATGAACCTATAATACCTCCTAGAATTAAAAAGAAAAACACCAAGCCAAGCGATAATGCAATGCCTATAGCCACTAAGGTTGGCCAAAAAATACGAGAAAAAGGGATTTTTGTATCTGTCATGATTTCTTAGATATTAATTATTTAAGTAAAGTACTCAATTTGTAGGGTAAATTGAATGGATTAAAACGCAGCGTAAGTCTTATCGAGGTTTTATAATTCTGATACAAATCTCCCATATTCACAGATTGTACTAAAGGGAAATAAACACCGACAATATCCCCTAAATTAATTCCTAATCCCGCATTATATAGCGCAGCCACACCTACTCCATTGTCGTATACTCCAAAATCAGCAAAGGCTACGAACATATTGGGTTGAATCGGAAGTTGTACGGTTGCATTGACTGTACTTGCCCAATAATTAGACATTCTTAAATTATTACTTCCGGTTCTAAATCCTCCCATGTCGTCTGTGTACTGTGCACCGTAAACTGTAGCTCGGTTGATGAAATAATTTTCCGCGAAAACATCTTGATATCCGGCTGATCCAAACATTGAAATGGAATATCGTCCCATAACATTGTAATAGGATGATCCAGGGTTGTATGCTAAATTATACGCTCCGTACAACCTAAATTTGATGTTTCGTGTTTTTTTACGGTCTAAATATTTAACCTTGAATTCTTGGGTTGTTGAAACACGCGCATAATTTTCAAATTCAAATATCTCATCATGAAATCCAAGCACCCCTTCAAACTGAAGTTGACCCTGATAAGAAAAATTCTTTTTATTTGATTGTATGGTGTGATTTACTTTTAGTCCATTTTCCATGCTCATATCGTTCGAAAAAATAT
>JBIKUO010000051.1:0-7115 GCA_044347515.1 Crocinitomicaceae bacterium
GGCATGTGCAGGAGATACAGTACAATTAACAGCATCTAATTCTGATTCTTATGTATGGTCAACTGGTGACACTACGCAATCTATTACTGTAACAGCGACTACAGCGAACATTACTGTAACTACAACGAATGCAAATGCATGTAATGGTGTTGGAACATCTACACCTACAAGCATTACCTTCAACGCTAACCCTAACGCTGCTGGTTCGTTTACAACCAATGGAAACGTTGCTACGTTTGCAAATACTTCTACAGGAGCTACAACATACTCTTGGGATTTTGGTGACATGACCAACTCAAGTGCAGCTGCTCCATTGCATGCGTATGCTGCGAACGGATCTTACACAGTAACACTTACAGCTACTAATGGAAACTGTAGTGATGTAACCACATTTACTGTAAACATCGCAGTAGGTTTAGATGAATTACCAGGTGTTGCATTAAGCTTGGTACCGAATCCTGCTACAACTTCATTTAATGTAGCGTTAACTGGTGCGTCTTTGGAATTAGTAACTGTTATCGATGCGTTCGGTAGAACTGTATTAAATTCTACAGAAGCAACAATCAACTTAAACCAAGTTGCTAACGGAATGTACACAGTAGTAGTTTCTTCGAATAAAGGAACTAGCGTTCGTAAATTAATTGTAAATAATTAATATTGATTCACTAAGGGGGCCAATGGCCCCCTTTTTTTTTACACTATGGAAAACAGTAAAGGACATACCATACTCATCGTTGATGACGAGCCAGACATCCTAGAATTCCTATCTTATACTGTTCGAAAAGAAGGATATCGTGTATTTACTGCAAACAACGGAGAGGAAGCAGTAAAGCTAGCGCACCAATTAAGTCCATCCTTAATTTTAATGGATGTAATGATGCCACAAATGGATGGAATTGAAGCGTGTCAGATCATTAGAAAAGACTTGCAGCTTGCCCAACCCATCATTGCATTTTTAACGGCAAGAGCTGAAGATTATGCGCAAATCGCAGGATTTGAAGCCGGAGCAGATGACTACATAAGTAAACCCATAAGACCTCGTTTACTTATTAGTAAAATAGAATCATTGTTGCGAAGAATTAACCCTGAACGAACAACCGAAGAGGAGCATGAATCATCGGGAATCGTAATTGACAGAGAAAAATTCGTAGTTATGGTTAACAACAAGGAACTTCAACTTCCCAAAAAAGAATTCGAATTATTAGAATTATTAGCTAGCCGTCCAGGCAAAGTTTTTAACCGCGAACAGATACTAACCATTGTTTGGGGAAACGAAACCATCGTGGGCGAGCGAACTATTGATGTACACATCAGAAAACTGCGTGAAAAGCTAGGAGAATCGTATATTCGTACCATTAAAGGGGTTGGATATACGTTTAACCGAAAATGAAACAGTTAAAACCAGAATATTTACTTGCCTTGATTAGTGCCCTTGTGGCACTTTTGGCTTTTTGGTTTGAGGTAGCCAGCCTCAATCTTCCGTTTAGCCCACTTATTTCTGCACTTGTGCTTTCGCTTTTTTTGGGAGTAATAACCTTTCTAGTACTCTATTTTGGAATAAAAATATTCTTACAAAATCGCCTCAATCACCTTTTTAAAAACCTTCAAAATCCTCCCATAATAAAAGCGCAACGGTTGAATGAAATGATCGATGAAGCAGAACAACAGGTCAACCAAGTATCGAAACACCGGACGAAAGAAATTTTGCAGCTTAAATCTCAAGATTCCTTTCGAAAAGAATTTATTGGCAACCTTGCCCATGAGTTAAAAACTCCTGTATTTGCAATTCAAGGGTATTTAGATACGCTGATTGATGGGGCAATAGACGACCAAGAAAATGCCTTGAATTTTTTAAAACGCGCATCAAAAGCAAGTGACAGAATGATCCGATTACTTGAAGATTTGGATGCAATTACACGACTAGAAAATCCTGAACTCACCATTGATAAGCGCCCCTTTGATCTCGTGGAAATTATTAAGGAAACGTTTGATTCGTTGGAATTTCTTGCAAAAGAGAAAAAAATTCAATTGCGTTTTAAAAGAGATTACTCAAACATCTTCGTGCTTGGCGACCGAAATAAAATAGGACAAGTCATTACCAATCTTGTAAAAAACTCCATTTTATATGGCAATGAAAATGGATCTACTATCGTTACCCTAGAACCCATAGATAATCAAATCCTTATTGAAATAAAAGACAATGGCATTGGAATAGACCCAAAGCATTGGCCGCGCTTATTTGAACGATTTTACCGAGTAGAAAAAAGTAGAAACCGACATGAAGGGGGAACCGGTCTTGGGTTGTCCATTGTGAAACATATTCTTGAACTCCACGGCCAAAACATTACCATGCGCAGTACCGTTGGGGTTGGAACTAAATTTACTTTTGGGCTAGAAAAAAGTTCAAAAAATGTACAATTAAGTTCACGAGGCGTACCTATTCGATAAATTTGCAGTTGGTTTTCGGTACTTTTGTACTATGAAACAAAGGTTATCCGCGAATTCATTTTTTCGACTTATTGCATTCGTAAGACCTTACAAAAAGTTATTCTTCGTCGCCTTATTCGCAGTAATCACACTTTCTGTGTTAGGTCCTTTAAGGCCATACCTCATTGGAAAAGCAGTTGATCAATTTATAGTTAAGGAACAAAATGCCTCCAAATTGATGCTTGCCTTGCTTGGTGTTTTAAGCATACTTCTCATTGAAACCGTTGTAATTTGGGCTTCTGCATACACCTCTAATTTACTGGCTCAATCAGTAATTCGTGACCTAAGAACCCGAGTTTTTAATAAAGTATTATCGTTCAAAACGCGGTATTTTGATAAGACACCTGTTGGCTCTTTAGTAACCCGTGTGGTATCTGATGTTGAATCAATCTCTGAAGTGTTTTCGGCCGGGTTAATGGAAATCTTTGGGGATTTACTTTCCCTCATCGCAATTCTTGGCTTTATGTTTTGGGTTGATTGGCGCTTAAGTTTATTAACGTTAATCCCTATTCCCATCCTGATTTTCGCTACTCGAATTTTCGCCAAAGCCATGAAAAAATCGTTTCAAAGCGAGCGCACACAGGTCTCTCGATTAAACACCTTCGTACAAGAACACCTCATGGGTATGAGTTTAATTCAACTCTTTGCGCATGAAGAAAAAGAGGCCTTGGCTTTCAAATCAATTAATGAAAAACATAGGGATGCCCACATCAGTGCCGTATGGGCAAATTCGATATTTTTTCCAGTTGTTGAATTGTTAAGTTCCTTGTCCATTGCCTTCTTATTGGTTTGGGGAGCGATGATGGTAGAAGGCAAAAGCCAGCAACAATTAACGCAATTATACGGTGAAATCATTGCGTTTACCTTATGGATCAATCAACTTTATAGGCCCATCCGACAGTTAGCGGATAAATTTAATATTTTCCAACGCGGGGTAGTTAGAGCAGAACGTTTATTCGAAATTTTAGATGAAGAAGAAGAGGTTGAACCCAATGAGGAACATCCAACAACCTTTAGCAATGGGGATATTGAATTCCACAACGTATCTTTTTCATATACGTCGGACAACCCCTTGCTTTCATCATTTAACTTATTAATTCCTGCAGGAAAAACAACTGCCTTCGTTGGAGCTACCGGATCAGGTAAAACAACCATTATTAACTTAATTGGACGTTTTTATGAAATTAATTCCGGGAAAATTACCATCAACGGAATTGACTTGAGTCAATTAAATCGCAGTGAAATCAATAAACATATCGGGTTTGTATTACAGGACGTATTTCTTTTTTCAGATACCATTCACAATAACATAACGCTCGGAAATCAAGCAATATCTAGAGAACAAGTGATACAAGCAGCCAAGCAAATCGAAGCACATGATTTTATAATGAAAATCCCTCAAGACTACGACCATGTGATTGGTGAACGAGGCGGTGTGCTTTCGGTGGGACAACGGCAGTTGCTTGCGTTTATTCGAGCCATGGTCTATGAACCCATGATTTTAATCCTTGATGAAGCAACGTCGAGTATTGACAGTGAATCAGAAATTCTAATTCAAAAGGCCATTGCAGAAGTAACTAAAAACCGGACATCCATTATTATAGCGCATCGCTTATCAACAATTCAGCAAGCCGATCAAATCCATGTAATGGAAAAAGGCCAAATCATTCAAACAGGAACACACGCTTCCCTATTGTCTGTAGAAGGTGCTTATAAAACCTTGTTTGAAAAACAATTTAACGAACTCGATGAAAAAGTTTAAAATTGGGGGTGTACCAGAACACTTTAACTATCCTTGGCGAGTAGCCATTGAAGAGAAAGCGTTTGACTCCTTGAATGTTTCCCTCCATTGGTCTGATATGACCGGAGGAACCGGACAGATGATCAAGGGATTAGAAACTGGAAGTTTAGACATTGCTGTTTTACTTACAGAGGGTATTAGCAAAGCTATTTTACAGGGAACACGAGCAAAAATCGTAGACATTTACGTGAAATCTCCGTTACAATGGGGTATTCATGTGCCTATGCAACAAAGGGTTCAAGCAAATTCAATGGAACACCGCGTTGCAATTTCACGCTACGGATCGGGTTCACACCTGATGTCGTATGTACTTGCCCAAAAGGAACACTGGGGAAAAGAAAGCCTTCAATTTAATGTAATCGGGGATGTTTATGGTGGGATTTGGGCCTTGGAAAACAACGAAGCCGATTACTTTCTTTGGGAAAAGTATACTACTCAACCGTTTGTAGATAAAGGGAGCTGTCAGCGCATCGGACAGGTGGATACGCCTTGGCCTTGTTTTGTTATCGCATGCAGGGAAGAACTACTGCTAAAAGATTCGGAAGTGATTCATCAAATCATAGCCATCGTTAAAAAGCAAGCTGCTGCACTTAGTGCTGATACACAAACTGCGGAGGCAATCGCATGGAGGTACCATTTGAGTATACCAGAGGTTAAACAATGGCTAAGTGAAACCATTTGGAATACGGAATCGATCGATCTTGTTTCTGCAATTCAACCGACCGTTGATTTTCTCTTAGATTCCGAATTAATTACTGCAAAAGATGCTGAATCATGGGATACAAAACTCTTTTAATCGCACTTTGTTCGCTACCCTTCTCCTATTTTTCTCAGTGGGGCTGCACAGATCCACAAGCAACAAATTACGATGTAAACGCCTCAATTAACGATGGAAGCTGTATCTATTCCCCTACAAATTACACCCTAAGTTTAATTAATAATCTAAGCGATGTGCTTCAAGAAAACTCAGGGCTAATTCGTGTAGGAAACCTTCTTTATACCTTTAATGATTCTGGTTCAGGTGCTGTAATTTACGAACTTGACACCTTAGGTACGGTACTTCGAACGATTGCGATCTCCGGAGCAACCAATGTAGACTGGGAAGCCATTACTTCAAATTCTACCCATGTATTTGTTGGAGATGTAGGAAATAACAATGGTAATCGGCATGACCTATGCCTCTATCGTTTCCTTAAATCGGACTTGACCTTAGATACGATCCAAGCAGAAAAACTAGCCTTTTATTGGTCAGACCAAACGCAATTCACCTCGCTACCCAATGCGAACAACTACGATTGTGAAGCCATCGTTGCGGATGCGGATTCAATTACCCTCTTTTCAAAAAATTGGGAAGATCTACAGACCCGAAGGTATCGCCTTCCAGCTTTTTGGACCGATACCATTGCAGCGCAATTAATAGATAGTTTCAACGTGGACGGATTAATTACAGATGCCTGTACAGATACCATAGCACATCGAAGTTATTTACTCGGATATAAAAACAACGGAAGTAATTTCTACACAAGCTTTGTTTGGTGTTTGTGGGATTATCAAAACCAGGACGTATTTTCAGGAAACCGCCGGAGGATAGAGGTCGGTAACGTACTTAACTTAGCGCAAACCGAAGGGATCACATTAAACGCCTCGAACAAGGGATATATAAGTTCAGAAAAAGTAGCTTCTGTAATCACCATTGCCCCTAAACTTTTTCATTTTAATTTCTCCCAATTCGTTGAGCCGACCGCATCAGTCAAGCCCACAGAACCTATGGTTCCCTTTCAACTTATCCCGCATTTGGAGGAAGGATATACCGAGTTGATTATTCCAACGCCTTTTAATCAGTGCAAGTTATCTGATATACAGGGCAGAACGATACACTTGGAATCCACCAATCAATTGAACATCTACGTGCATGGATTCGTAGTGCTTACCCTTGAGGGAAAAAACACCTTGCTTTTCCTTCCTTAATCTTTCTTAAAGAGTGTCGCAGAAGCTTGGGCGGAAGGCATAATCACTAAATCATGGATAGAAACATGGGGAGGACGGGTTACAATAAATTGAACCGTATCAGCAATGTCTTTGGCATCTAAAGGTGTAAACCCTTGATAAACGGCCGAGGCTTGATCTTCATCCCCTTTAAATCGAACCAACGAAAATTCAGTTTCAGCAGCTCCTGGCGCAATGGAACTCACCCTAATCCCAAACGGAAGCAGGTCCATACGCATACCTTTTGTAAGTTGATCCACAGCCGCCTTGGTGGCACAATATACATTACCTTGAGGATACGCTTCTTTTCCAGCAATGCTGGTAATATTTATGATCAATCCCTCCTTGCGAGCTTTTAATAAAGGAATCACAGCTTGACTAACATTTAATAAGCCCGTAAGATTTGTATCAATCATTTGTTCCCAATCCGAAGCGAGGCCTTGATCTATAGTGGATCTTCCAGCAGCAAGTCCCGCATTATTAATTAATACGCTTAAGTTTTGCTTAACATGATCATCCAATGCATCTACCCACTGATTAACTGCTGCACGGTCACGCACATCGAGCTTGCCAATGATGATTTCTGGCGAATCCTGGGAGAGCGTTTCTTTGAGTGCAATCAAACGCTCCAAGCGTCTTGCCGTTAAAATCAATCCATATCCTTCCTTTGCTAAGCTAGAAGCTATTGCAGCGCCAAACCCTGAGGATGCGCCTGTTATAAGTGCGTATTTAACCATTGATACATTTTATTTGACGTGAACAAACGTTTAACATAGGGTCCTTGATAATGCGATAAACTCATCCATAAAAAAGGTAGAACCGGCGCTTTGTATCGTACCAT
>JBIKUO010000036.1:0-23608 GCA_044347515.1 Crocinitomicaceae bacterium
TCCAAGCCATAAGGCAGCTGTAAACAAGGCCATGATTCCTGAGTTCTTAGGGACTTCGTATTGTGAAAAGTTTTGCCCCGGAATTTGCCATAAATTCCCTGCCGTATGCACCATGGCGCGCACGTTGTTTAATTCTAAAAATGAAGTTGTGGTTGGGGGAGCACAGCCTGCAGCTTTAGCCGGTTTGGTATGCACTTTTTGATTGCCCTGATAGGATTGCCCAAATAAGGCAAACGCTGAAATTAGATAAATAAAGGCTATGAATAGATACCGTTTCACTCGCTGAAATTACCAAAAAATATGGATTTTCTACTTGGGTTCGAGTAATTTTTCAATATCCAAGATGAGCTGATCCACCTCTGCTGCATTCGTACCGTCATAATACCCCCTTATATGCCGGTCTTGATCAACTAATACGAAATTGTTGGTATGAATAAAGTCGCTTCCAGCATCTCCAAGATTCTCTGCTTCGGCAGGTTTTAGTACAAAAAACGAAGTTCTTGCCAAGGAATAAAGGGCTTTTTTGTTTCCTGTAATAAAGTGCCATTGACCGGATTGATATCCGTGGGCTTTGGCATAGGCTAACATTTGTTCTGGCCCGTCATTTTCTGGGTCGACAGTAAAACTTAAGATTTCAAATTTGGAATTTCCTTTAAATGAGGCTTGGACACGTTGCATTTGCTTATTCATGATAGGGCAGATGCTTCCACAGGTCGTAAAGAAATATTCCGCAACACATACTTTTCCTTCGATTACGTTGTCGCTTATGGTGTTATTTTGTTCGTCAAGCAGGTTAAACGAACCAATTTTGTGATTGCGGCCAATGTGTTGCACACTGGAATCAACCATTTCAGATTGCACGTCGGTTGGATTGATAAAGGGTAAAGCAGGGGAGTTGGTTTGGTTAATCATGAAGTATGCAATGGGAATCGCAATGACCAAAATTAAGGCGATAAAGACTAAGCGTTTCATACGACAAAGGTATCGAATCAATGAGGAAGTAACTTTAAAATCCGCGATTTTCTTTCTGCCAATGAACCCTCTATTATATGAAAAGGTACTTGTCTAATCGTTAAGTCTTGTAGATATAGTTCGAAGAGTTCATTTCGTGCTTCAGGGTGCTCCCTCAAGGGGTCTTCTTCCCAGGGAAAATCGGGTTTACACACGAACAAGATGGTGTAAGATTCAGACAAGGTTAAGTCCTCAATAAGCGTTGAGATTTCTCCATATTTCACCTGATCCCAAATGCGCATAACAGTCATTTCTGTGTCACAAATGCAACGCTCATGTTCATGATTTTGGGAAAATTGACCCGCGGCGATTGCGTATAAATCTTCGCGAGAATAGCTTGGATTTTCAGCCAAATAGGAACGTGCAAATTCTCGTACAAAGGGAAGGTCGAGTTCGGTTGAAAGCCATTGCGCCAACGTGGATTTCCCACTGCATTCAGGGCCAGTAAAGGCGATACGGAAGGTGGGTTGGGTTATTTTTTCCATTGATACATCCCATAAAGTGAAACACCAAAATAAACAATGGATAAGCCCGCATAGAAATACAGTTCGTTCGAGAAGGCTGTAATTGCCGTGATACCATTCACTACAAGCCATAGGATCCAATTTTGCTGAATCATTCGAACCGTTAATAGGGTTGCAACTAAGGAAAAAATTAAAGCAATTTGATCAAAACGAGCCGACCAATCTAACCCGGGGAAACAGACCAAAGAACCAACATAACACACTGGTAAAGCAGCCAAAAAAATAATACGCAATTTCGGAAGAGATTTCACTGGAATCACCTGCTTATGCCATTGCATCCAACCCCAAACCCCCATCGCTACATTAACCAGTTGAATGATGCCTTGACTCATTAACTCTGATTCAATGCATAGTCCAGCAAAAATCGCACACGAAATAATCCCTGCAAGCCAACCAAAGGCGTTTTTTTTGGCGATTAGCATAATGTAAACTAATCCTAATAAGGAAGCAAGAAGTTCTAAGAGGAATAAAATCGTTGGCATTAGGTGTCAAAGTTAAACACATTGACAAAGCAATTAAAGTATGAGTGTTAAAAACTCAAGGGATTCTTCCGATTTTACATCGATTAAAGCTTGATTTTTGTAAAAACCCATTATATGAAAAAGTCTGTTTTGTTTTTTGTCTTGTTGGCCCTTGCCTCTGCATGTGTTTCCTCAAAAAAGTTTAAAGCCTTAGAAGCGCAGCAAAAGATTTGTGCGGAAGAACTAGAGAAAATGAAACAAAGCAATCAAGATTATGAAGCCAAAGTGAAGGAGCTTCAATCCAATGTGGATGCGTTGAAAAAGGAAGCTAGTTCGTTAAAATTAGATACTGCGAAACTAGGAACCTCTCTACGAACTTTATCTAGGGAATTGAGTAAGTCCATGAAAGAATTGGATGAACTCACAAAAACATTTGAGAAATATAAGTCAACCGGAGCAAAAGAAGCTTCCGTTCTCCAAAAACAACTCGAGCAGAAGAACATCGAACTTCAGAAAAAATCAGAAGAGCTTGTCAGTCTTGAGGCTGAATTGAAAACAAAACAGAAGTTACTTGAAGA
Organism: Crocinitomicaceae bacterium; assembly: GCA_044347515.1. Lineage (GTDB taxonomy): Bacteria > Bacteroidota > Bacteroidia > Flavobacteriales_D > Crocinitomicaceae > UBA952. Next base: position 2,575 of record JBIKUO010000036.1, read on the forward strand.
GCGTGAGCAGCGTGTAAATGAACTTGAGGAACTATTGAAACGACAAGAAGATGCGCTCAAGGCCTTGAAGAAAAAAGTAACCGATGCGCTGATAGGTTTTGAAAATCAAGGCCTAAAAGTAGAGCAGAAAAATGGAAAGATTTACGTGAGTATGGAAGCGAAACTTTTGTTTAAATCAGGAAGTATTGTGGTTGAAGCAGAGGGGAAAAGTGCCTTATTACAAATAGGAAAAGCCTTGGAAACTGAATCCGATTTGGAAATCGTCGTGGAAGGCCATACAGATACGGATAAGCTTTCAAGCGCGGCCATTCCACGAAACAATTGGGAGTTATCTGTGTTGCGCGCAACATCAGTGGTTGAAATTTTACTGGCTAATTCAAAAATGAACCCTACGCGAATCGTTGCCGCAGGTCGAAGCGAATTTCAGCCGGTAGATCCTGCAGATAAGGCAAAAAACCGACGAATAGAGATTATAATTTCTCCAGATTTGGACGAACTGTTTGATATTATTTCAAACGACTAAGTTGTAACCTTTTATTCAATCCGTCCGTACTTGCATACCTTGGCGAAAAAAGCTACTTTTGCCGTCGAAAATTTTTGAAAATTAATTTATTAAAGAAATGGAGTCAATGATGATTTATGTACCAATAGTTTTAGCACTTATTGGATTACTTTTTATGGCGATGAAACGCGCATGGGTGTTGAAACAAGATGCGGGTGATGGAAAAATGAAAGAAATTTCAGATTATATCTACGAAGGAGCGCTTGCGTTTTTAAAAGCAGAGTACCGTTTGCTCGCTGTATTCGTAATATTATCAAGTGTTGTGCTTGCAGGAATTACCTTTATTCCTGGGGTAAAAACACATTTATTAATAATTGTTGCATTCATTTTCGGTGCTATTTTCTCGGCATTAGCTGGAAACATGGGGATGAAAATCGCCACTAAAACAAACGTGCGTACTACCCAAGCTGCTCGTACTTCATTACCCCAAGCATTGAAAGTTTCTTTCGGTGGTGGTACCGTTATGGGTCTGGGTGTTGCTGGTTTAGCTGTTTTAGGCTTAACAGCATTCTTTATTATTTTCTTTCAGCATTTTATGCATGGTGTTTGGGCTCCCGCTGAATTCAATGGTGTTATGAAAACACCTACTGAATTGATGACAATCGTACTTGAAACCTTAGCTGGATTCTCTTTAGGAGCTGAATCTATTGCCTTATTTGCACGAGTTGGTGGTGGAATTTACACGAAAGCAGCCGATGTAGGTGCGGATTTAGTGGGTAAAGTTGAAGCCGGTATACCTGAAGATGACCCACGTAACCCCGCAACCATTGCAGATAACGTTGGAGATAACGTAGGAGATGTTGCCGGAATGGGAGCTGATTTATTTGGTTCGTATGTGGCAACCGTACTTGCAGCGATGGTTCTTGGTAATTATGTAATCCAAGACATGGGTGGAAGTATTAAGGATGCCTTCGGTGGTATCGGTCCAATCTTGTTACCTATGGCAATCGCCGGTTTTGGAATCATTTTCTCAATCATTGGAACCTTGTTAGTGCGCATTAAAAGCAACGACGATAAAGAAAAGCAAGTTCAAGGTGCACTTAATTTAGGAAACTGGGTTTCTATTGCCTTGACCGCAATCGCATGTTATGCTTTAGTAATTTGGATGCTTCCTGCAACAATGAAGATGAACTTCTTTGGAGAAGGCATTAAAGACATCTCCTCGATGCGTGTGTTTTTTGCCGCCATTGTTGGGTTGGTTGTTGGAGGAGTAATTTCTTCAGTTACAGAATACTATACTGGACTTGGTACGAAGCCCGTATTAAAAATTGTTCAAAAATCTGCTACAGGTGCAGGAACAAACGTGATTGCTGGATTAGCAACAGGTATGATTTCTACTTTCCCAACGGTGTTGTTATTTGCAGGTGCCATTTGGGGCTCATACGCATTAGCAGGATTCTACGGAGTGGCCTTAGCCGCTTCTGCCATGATGGCCACTACGGCAATGCAATTAGCTATTGACGCGTTCGGTCCAATCTCTGATAACGCAGGTGGAATTGCCGAAATGAGCGAATTACCAAAAGAAGTACGTCAACGTACGGATATTTTAGATTCAGTTGGAAATACCACTGCAGCAACTGGTAAAGGGTTTGCGATTGCCTCTGCTGCGTTAACTTCATTGGCCTTGTTTGCTGCCTATGTAACATTTACTGATATTGATGGAATTAACATTTTCAAAGCGCCGGTATTAGCTATGTTGTTCATCGGTGGAATGATTCCAGTAGTTTTCTCGGCTTTAGCTATGAATTCAGTGGGTAAAGCAGCAATGGACATGGTGTACGAGGTTCGTCGTCAGTTCAAAGAAATTCCAGGTATTATGGAAGGTACGGGTAAGCCAGAATATGGTAAATGCGTTGAGATTTCTACAAAAGCAGCCTTAAGAGAAATGATGCTTCCAGGTTTGTTGACTATTGGTTTTCCAATTGCAATCGTACTTTTAGGTATAGGTATATACGGAACAGACATTGTTGCAAAGCAATTGGTAGCTGAGATGCTTGGTGGGTACATGGCGGGTGTTACGGTATCTGGTGTACTTTGGGCGGTGTTCCAAAATAATGCCGGTGGTGCATGGGATAATGCAAAAAAATCATTTGAAGCAGGTGTTGAAATCAACGGTGAAATGACCTTTAAAGGATCTGATGCGCACAAAGCAGCAGTAACTGGTGATACCGTTGGAGATCCATTCAAAGATACATCAGGTCCTTCCATGAACATTCTAATTAAGTTGACATGTTTGGTAGGCTTAGTAATTGCTCCAATTCTTGGAAATGGCTCTGCTTCTTCAACAGAGAAAGATCATTGCGATAAAATGCGCACTGAATGCCATGGAAAGAAAATGGAGTGTCATGGTGAAGCTAACGCGCACTGTAAAGGTAAGTCTGAAGGAGAAATGTGTAAGTCTGGGATGCAATCCGGGAAGTGTGATGGAACGTGTAAAGAAGGTGCTCAAATGATTGGAAAATGCGATATGAATGAATGTGCTAAAATGACCAAAGAAGAGTGTGCTAAGATGTGTGATGAGAAAGGATGTACTCCTGCAGAGAAAAAGGCTTGTTTAGCTCATTTTGATGAAAACGGAAAATGGATTGGTGGCAAAATGAAAAAAGATTGCTGTAAAAAGTAAACCAATTAAATGATATATTGAAGCCGCCCAGTGCGGCTTTTTTTATGAATTTTAGAATGACAAAGAACAAGGATTTCTTTCAGGCTGTTTATGACATTGTGCGATTAATTCCAGTAGGAAAAGTTACTACATACGGCGCTATTGCTGAGGCCTTAGGGACTAAAGGTTCCGCTCGCATGGTCGGTTGGGCAATGAATGCAAGTCATAGCTTAGCGGATGTACCAGCACATCGGGTTGTGAATCGAAAAGGTTTATTAACTGGAAAAATGCACTTTGCTGATGCCAATGAAATGCAGCGAAAATTGATGGCTGAAGGCATACCTGTTGTTGATGACCAAATCCAAGCGTTTGATTCCTTTTTTTGGGATCCAAAAGAACTCGGCTAGATTCAATCCCTTTTGTTAATTTTGGACAAAATTTATTCCATGAAATTCGCAACGAAAGCCATCCACGAAGGGGTAGCACCGGATCCAGCCACAGGTGCCATCATGACGCCAATTTATCAAACATCAACCTACGTGCAAGATGGGGTTGGAAACCATAAAGGATACGAGTATTCGCGTACCTTGAATCCAACGCGCCATGCCTTAGAGAAGAATATAGCAGCCATTGAAAACGGTACCCATGGTGCATGTTTCGGTTCCGGCTTAGCGGCTATTGATTGTGTCATTAAAATGCTCAATCCCGGGGATGAGGTGATTTCAACAAATGATTTATATGGCGGATCCTACCGAATATTTAAAACGATTTTCGAAAAATATGGTCTTGTTTTTCATTTTGTTGACATGACAGACGTGTCAAATATTGAAGCCAAAGTCAACGAAAACACCAAATTGATTTGGGTGGAAACACCAACAAATCCAATGATGAATATTATCGACATTGAAGCAGCTTCTGTCATTGCAAAAAAAACGGGTGCCATGTTGTGTGTGGATAATACCTTTGCAACGCCATATCTACAAAACCCATTGGATCTTGGAGCTGATATTGTAATGCATTCAGTAACCAAGTACCTCGGCGGACACTCTGATGTGATCATGGGTGCCTTGGTGACCAAGGATGATACCATCGCGAATGAAATGTATCGGATACAAAACTCATCGGGTGCAGTAACGGGTCCAATGGATTCATTTCTTGTACTCCGAGGGATAAAAACCTTGCACTTACGCATGGAGCGTCATTGCGAAAACGGGGAAAAAATCGCTCATTTCTTGGCGAGTCATCCAAAAATCGACAAGGTATTTTGGCCTGGATTCGCACACCATCCTAACCACCATGTCGCTGTAAAACAGATGCGCGGTTTTGGGGGAATGATTTCTTTTACCTTGAAAGGCAACAACTTGGAAGATGCCCTATCTGTAGTAAGTAAAGTTGAAATCTTCTCCTTAGCCGAGTCCCTAGGTGGGGTTGAATCCTTAATCGGGCATCCAGCTACCATGACTCATGCATCAATTCCTAAAGCGGAACGTGAGCAAAGTGGTGTAGTGGATAGTTTAATCCGTTTAAGTGTAGGAATCGAGGATGTAGAGGACTTAATTCACGACTTAACTCAAGCGCTGTCCTAAAGCTTTTCTAACATACTGAAAAACTGATCCTTCTTAGCAGGGGATAGGGGTACAGCAGACCCATCCCTCATAATGACAGAGCCGCCTTCATGCTTGTCATACCGCTCAATGTACTCTAAGTTAATTAAGTGGGATTGTTGAACCCGGAAAAATCCGTGATTAGAAAGTAAGGTCTCAAAATCCTTAAGCGTTCGAGAAACAAGAATTTTTTTACCGTTATTCAAATAGAAAAAGGTATAGTTCTTGTCTGCCTCACAACGTATGATTTCACTCAGGTCTACCACGTGTACACTTTCTTGGGTCTTAAGGACTAACTTTCGCTTTTGGTTGGTTTGAAGGTTGTGGGTGAGCGCCTCAAATTGAGAATCCTCTTTTTTGAAATCTACGGTGTCTATGGCATTTTGTAGGGCCGTTTTTAATTCCTCTTCATCAATAGGTTTGAGAATATAATCAAGGGCACTAAACTTAATCGCCATAATGGCATATTCCTGAAAGGCAGTAATAAATATTAATTCGAATTTTTTATCCTTTACACGGTTTAATAAGTCAAATCCGGTGCCGTCAGGCATTTGAATGTCTAAAAACACGATGTCCGGTTGAATCCGGTTAATCGATTCAATTCCTGTTTCAACGTTCTCTCCGTCCGTAAATACTTCAACGTCAAGATTAAACGAATCGATCATACGTTTTACGAAATCCCTGATGCGTTTTTCATCATCAATTATCAGTACTTTTTTCATATGAACCAAATTTAGTGTTTTCGTAAATGATTGGCAAACAAATTATTACGCGTGTACCGGTTTTTTGCTTTACATCCAAATCCTCTATGGTTAAGCTTCCTTTTCCTTTATACTTTTTATTCATAATTTCAATGCGTTCACGGGTAATATCCAGTGCCATGCTCTTATGAGATTTGTTCTTTTTTATTTTTCCAGCTTTGGTTCTTCCAACACCATTGTCAGTAATCACCACCTCCAACATTCCAAAGCGTTCCTTCATCGTTATTTCTATCATTCCGTGTTCGATGGTATGTAATTGTCCATGCTCTATGGAGTTTTCGATAAACGGTTGGGTGATCATTGGAGGTATAAGTGCTCGTCTGAAGAGTAGTTCTTCATCAATCTCTATGTTAAAATTAAAGCGATCTTCAAACCTTAATTTTTGAGTCGTTAAATACTTTGATAAGATTTCTTTTTCAATATCTATGGTGATAAACTCCTTCGGTGAATTCTCTAAAATTAAGCGAATCAATCGAGAAAAGTTAACAAGAAACTTAGACGTTTTTTCAGGGGTATTTTCGTATATATAGCTTTGAATCACCGCCAAGGCATTAAAAATAAAGTGGGGATTCATTTGTGATCGCAACAAGGTTTGTGACATTTCGGATTCTCGTTGCTCTTGTAAGGTATTCCGCTGGCGAACAATAAAAAATACAGAAACGGCCGATAAAAAGAAGATAGCAATTACAATACTTATTCCCAGCAATTGGCGGTCACTTTGAAGCTGTAAGATTTCTTTTTCTTTTAATTCTTTTTGGAGTTTTTCCTCTTGAGATTCAATTAAACGCTCGCGTTCTTCCCTTGAATTGGTTTGTGTGAGGTCTTCAATTTTTTTACTATCAATTGAAAAAGAGTTTCGTCGTAAAAAGTCGGTATGCCGTTTCAGGTAATCGTATGCTTTTTGTTTTTGACCTTGTTCAGCGTACACATTCGACAAGGCAAAGTAACTTTCGTAAATTCGATTACGCTCCTTGATGTTGTTTCGAATTACAATGGCTTTTAATATATTTTTCTCTGCATTTAGTAGATCTTTTTTTGATAAATATACCAATCCAATTTGATGATATACACTCGCCATTTTTTCTGGTTGTCTTGATTGTTCGAAATAAGTGAGTGACGTATTAAACGCCTCCAATGATTTGTTAATTTGCTTTGCCGCGTTATAGGTTTCCCCCAATACCATCCAGGCTTCCCCGAGCGATAAGTAATCTTTCAACGCTTCCAACCCTTTGACACTGGCAGGAAGAAACACCAAAACCTCGTTCGGAAATCCTTTTCTTATTTCGATTCGAGCCCGAAGGATATCGTTTTCTAATTTTAACCGTTTACTTGAAATTCTTCCACTTTTTAATTGACTCTTTCTTAGGTAATTTTCTGCTTCTCTTAGGTTGCCCGCATCTAATGATAATTCTGCGATAAATCGATTGAAAATACACTCGTAATAGGTGTTGTTAAATTTCTCTACCACTTGAAGGGCTAATAATTCTTGCGTAACTGCCTCTTGAATGTTAGAGAATTGCGCGTGATTTAGTGCGGATTGATGCAAGCACAAAGCCAATTCCAATTCATTCGTGGAGCGTTTTGCAAATTCAATGGCTCGATTAATAAATAAATCAGCTGAATCTTTCTTGTTCTCATACAAGTATACCTTCGAGTATAGCCTGTAAGCTTGCGATACCCACTGGTTTTCACGTTTTGTTCTTGCAAAACTAACTGCCCGTTCAAGCCCTTTTTTAGACGCATTAAATTCACCTTTTAGCAAATAATATTCACAGAGCTCAAGTTGCTTAAGATGAAGGATGTACGGATTATTTATGGACTGATTTTTTATTGAATTCATCCGTGCTGCATCATGAATAAATCCTTTGTAATTCCCATTGAGGGATTTTTCATACACTTTTAAAATGCGTATTGATGTCGTATTGGCTTTCTTACCCTTTAATTTCTTGCTAAAATCAATAGGGTTAAACCGATTTCCTTGACAAAAACGTATGAGTTCAGTTTCTTGCGCAAAGGAATGCGTAAACAAAAGCAAGCACAGCATGCCAACGATTAGAAACGGATTGATTGAAAATGAACGGGTAGAATTCACCTAACAAAGATAACTTTTCAGTGCTAACCTCCAATTACTTTTCTACCTTTGTTTTATGTTAAATGACTTGATTCATGCGTGGTTATCTGAAGATATAGGGGAGGGTGATCACTCTACCTTAGCTTCGATTAACCCCGAGGCAAGAAGCACTGCCCGCTTATTGATTAAAGAATCAGGGATTATTGCGGGCTTAGCGGTGGCTAAACGAATATATGAACTGACAGATGTAAGCTCAAACGTACAGTGGCTGAAGCAAGACGGGGATGCTATTGAAGCGGGTGAAGTTGCATTTATCGTTGAAGGAAATGCACAGAACATACTAACTACGGAGCGTTTAATTTTGAATTGCATGCAGCGCATGTCCGGTATTGCAACAAAAACACATGCCTTAAGTCATCAAATTTCACATACTTCGGCCAAGTTACTCGATACACGAAAAACAACGCCTGGTTTTCGACTCCTAGAAAAAGAGGCCGTGCGAATCGGAGGAGGATTTAATCATCGATTTGGTTTATATGACATGATTATGCTTAAGGATAATCACATTGATTTTTGTGGCGGAATTCAAAAAGCCGTGGATGCGGTTAACGCATATAAAAAAGCCAAAAATCTAACGATTCCTGTTGAAGTAGAAGTCAGAAATGAAGCGGAGCTCCTTCAAGTGATAGAAACTCAAGGGGTGAACCGAATCTTATTAGATAATTTCTCCCCAGAACAAATCAAGTCCTGTATTTCTAGCATTCCATCTCATTTTGAGATCGAAGCCTCTGGTGGAATAACGGAGGATAATATCGTAGGATTTGCAGAAGCAGGGGTTCATTTTATTTCTGTGGGTGCCTTGACGCATCACGTTAAAAGCTTGGACCTTAGTTTAAAGGCGATAATTCATTAATGAGTTCCGACTTCGATTGCACGCGATCGATACCGCATCAATTCTTCAATTAGTAAGGAGTCTTCCTCCAATTTATTGCCGATAACAACAAGATTCGCTCCCGCCTCATGTGCTTTTTGAATGGAAGAAATCGTCCGTAATCCCCCACCAATAATTAAAGGCTTTCCGAGGGTACTCAATTCATGTATTATTTCTTCTGAAACCGGGGTGCGCGCCCCGCTCCCCGCATCTACATACAAACAATCCATACCTAAGAGAATTCCAGCTTTTGCTGTTGAAGAGATCAACGCCACATCGTTTTGTGCAATTGCTGCAGTACCTGAAACACGCTCAACAGCCGATTGAAACCCCCCATCTACTAAAATGTATCCAGTACTAATTATTTCCATGTTCGATTGAAATAAGAGCTCAGCGGCCTCGACCTGTTGCCCGATTAAGTACGTTGGGTTTCGACCCGATATTAATGAAAGAAAAAGCAGTCCATTCGCGCTTGTATTTAGTTGCGAAGTGCCTCCTGGAAAGATAATCAATGGGATCGATGTGGTCGCTTTAATTAATTCAATCGTTTGACTCATTTGATCCGCATTTACAGTGCTCCCGCCTATAAAAATAAATTCCGGGGAAATCGCGCATATTGCATCCAGTTGCCTTGCAAATTGCACCTCATTCATTGCTTTTTCGGGGTCTATTAAAATGGCGATGCCTCGATTTAGAGCAGTTAATTTATCCAAGAGTGGTTTATGTTTACGCATAGGTAGCAATAGAAAGTATGACGTTCTTAACAAGAACACTATCACAGTTAACGATGAAATCTTCGGTACCTGTTTCTACTGCAAAAGTAAACTTCGTCCCGGAAATTGCGATGCAACGCATTTGATTTTTCCAATGGATTCCTTTGATATTAACAAGTTTATAGAGCGCTTCCTTACAGCTCCACAATTGCGTTAGTTGCATAACACCAACTTCACCAGCGAATAATTCAAGTTCATCGCTGCTACAAAACCGCTCGGATATTGGTATAATTCGATCTGAAACTTCCTCAATATCGCATCCAAAGGGTATCCTTGCGTGCGCAAACAAGGCCCAATGTGCAGAGTGACTTATTCCAATGGTGATGTCCGAATTATCAAATTTTGGTTTACCGTTTTCCCCATATATAATTAATTCTTCACCAAATACCTGGTGTTTAAGGTGGCGCACTGCGTTGAATTCTCTTTTCCGTTGGGCATTTCCAAATGAATTCAATTGGTCAATTTCCTCTAGGTTCAAGACGGATTCATAGGAATTAAGCATGTCGATCTCACCAATTGCCCAATCAACCAAAGCGATATTTCCCCACGTTTTTTCCATAATCATTTAGATTTTAGCCATTTGAGCGATATTCAAACGACAAAACTCGACATTTTTTCTTTTTATTTTTTTAACATTTTGGCCATCCAAGTTAATATTTCTATATTTAGCAACTTAAATTTAATGTGTTCTTAGCAAAAATATACGAAAGAATATGCTGAAAAAATTACAGTTATTAGTGCTAAGCGTTTTGTTATCAAGCGCTTACATGTTTGCTCAGTCAGGATTGGGAACCCTTAAAGGGATCGTTAAAGATCAAAAATCAGGTGAGGTAATTCCCAGTGCCAAGGTTTACTTGTTGTCAGGAACTTCGATGAAAGGGAATGCCATTACAGATGACAAAGGAGAATTTCAAATTAATGCCATTTTACCGGGTACGTACGACGTAAAGGTGACTAACAAAATTGAAGGTTATCAAGATGCACTCGAGCAAGGGGTTGTCATTTCTTCGGATAAAATTACCTTCTTGGAAAAACTTACCTTGGGGAAACCTGAGAATGAACTCCAAAAAGATGAGGTAAAGGTTACCCGCTACAAAGTTCCTTTAATTGATAAGGATGGTGGAGCAACAGGAGCGGTACTTGGAAGGGAAGACATCTCAAGAATGCCTGTGCGTTCTGCCGCTGGTGTTGCGCAATCTGTTGGTGGAGTTAACACCAATGAAGGAAGCGGTGAAATATCGGTAAGAGGTTCTCGTTCGGATGCCACGTATTTCTTTATTGATGGTATTAAAGTTCGTGGTTCTGCTAACTTACCGAAAGCAGCACTTGAAGAGGTTTCGGTAATTACAGGGGGAGTTCCAGCAAATTACGGTGACGTGACAGGTGGTATTATCTCGGTTACAACAAGAGGTCCATCAGCTATTTATTTCGGTAGTATTGAGGCAGTAACTTCTGGTGTTTACTTTAAAGGAGCAGATCAGAATGGATATGACGGAAAGGTCATTGGACTTGACAAGTTCGGATATAACTTGATCGAAGGGATGTTATCTGGACCACTTTGGATGCAAAAAGATTCTGCGGGCAATAAAACTCGCCCATTGTTAGGGTTTCTAATATCTGGTAACTTTACCGATGAATTAGATAACCGTCCGTTGGCAGGCGGTGGATGGCGTATTAAGGATTCAAGCCGAAATGAGTTGCTTACGAATCCGCTTCGTCCAACATCTACTGGTTTCGGAACTTTTCACAATGCCTTGTTTTTACAAAATCCATTAGATGCAGACGGTAATCCAACGGAAGATTCAGATTTTGAGAAAGTTCCATGGAGAATGAATGCAAGAAATACCACAATTTCAGGACAAGGTAAGATTGACGTAAATACAGGTCCTTCGGTAAACTTACAATTTGGAGGTTCATTGAATTACTTTAGAGCTTCAAATTATTCTTATGCAGCGTCGCTTTTGAACTTTACTAATTTCGGTGAATCAAAAGGACTAGACTATCGGGTTTATGGTAAAATTTCACAACGTTTTACCAACGATAATAAAAACAGCAAAATTAAATCGGCGAATTACACCTTAATGGTTGATTACAGTAAAACCCTTCGTGATTCATACGATCCAAAGCATCAATACAACATGTTCAACTATGGTCACGTGGGTAAATTTACTACCCGTCGTACCCCATCTTATCAGTTTAACGATAATTTACAGCGTTGGGAACATAACGGATTCAAAGATTTAGAGGTTGCATTCTCTCCTTCTGAAACCAATGCTGCTTTAGCCGCAATTACTACACAGTATTATAACATCTACCAAGATGATGCGCTTGGTCATTACGAAAACTTATTCCAAATCCAACAAGGTAATGCCTTGAGAAATGGAGATGCTCCACAAAGCGTTTATGGTATTTGGTCGAATATTGGTTCTCCGTCTAATGGCTTTGGTAAATTTGAAAACGATCAGTTCCGTGTAACTGGTGCAGGTTCCTTAGTGATTGGAAATCATAGCATTTCACTTGGATTTGAATACGAACAACGAATCGACCGAGGATGGTCTGATGGGGATCAAGGGCCTGTTGCCATTTGGTCAATTGCTCGTCAGTTGATGAACTTCCACATTGAAGAGCTTGATTACTCCTCAGGTGTAATAACAGATTCAGGATCTTTTAAAGCAATCACCTACGATCGCTTAAATGCAGGATATGCGAGCCAATCAGGAACAGGATTATATGGCGGTCAGTTGAATAACGACAACCAGTCATTCTTCGATTACAGTGTAAGAAAAGCCTTAGGTTTAAACATCGCAGGAGATGATTATGTAGATATAGATATGTATGACCCAAGCATGTTCCAGTTTGATATGTTCTCGCCGGATGAATTAATGAACGGAGGAAATTCTTTTGTTTCTTACTACGGATTCGATCACACCGGTAAGAAAGTTAAAGGGACAACAGACATTAATAAATACTTTAATGAGTTCGATGAAAATGGAAACTACAAGCGATTTATTGGTGCATTCCAACCTACCTACATGGCTGGATATGTTATGGATAAATTTGCGTTTAAAGACATCGTATTTAACGTGGGTGTTCGTGTTGACGTATTTGATGCAAATCAACCAGTTCTCAAGGATCCATATTTGTTCTTCAATGCGCGTACAGTTAAAGAAGCTAAAGAACTTAAAGCAAACGATCCGGGTCAGTACAATTGGGTAGTAATTCCTGAAAGCATGGGTGATGACTACATCGTTTATGTTAATGATATTTCAAACCCAACGGGTATTAATGGATTTAGAAATGGTGCAGAATGGTTTAATGCCGTGGGTACTACGGTTGAAGATCCTAAAACTATTCAAGGCGCTGGAGGTATTGCTCCATGGGTATTGAATCCAGGACAAACCGCACCGGATGCCTCTGCGTTTGAAGACTACAAAGCTCAAATTAACGTGATGCCTCGAATCGCTTTTTCATTCCCGATTTCGGAGAAAGCTTCGTTTTTTGCGCATTATGACATCTTAACTAAGCGTCCTACTTCAGGTTTCCGTTTTGATCCTTACGAGTATCAATACATCCAAACACGAAGTGCAGTGATTTCAAACGCGAATCTTAAGCCAGAAACTACGGTAGATTACGAATTAGGATTCCAACAAGTGTTGTCACCAACGTCATCATTGAAAATCTCTGCGTTCTACCGTGAACAACGTAATAACGTGCAGTTAATCAATGTATTTATGGCCTACCCAGCGTCTTATAAAACGTTTGGTAACCGTGACTTCGGTACGGTTAAAGGGATGACGATTGCATACGATTTACGTCAAACAGGGAATATCCGTATGACTGCAAACTATACCTTACAGTTCGCTGATGGTACAGGTTCTGATGCAACATCTATGGCCGCGTTCATTAACGCAGGTATTCCTAACCTTCGAAATATTTTCCCATACAGCTATGACCAACGTCATGCATTCGCAATTACATTCGATTATCGTTATGGTGAAGGTAAAGACTATAACGGCCCTAAAATTGGTGGATTCAATGTGTTAGAAAATACTGGATTGAACATCTTTACTAACATCAACTCAGGATACCCATATTCCGCACAAACATTCATTACGGATGAAGGTATTGGTAACTTGAATGCAGGTATTAGTGGTACAGTAAATGGCTCTCGTATGCCTTGGACTTACCGTTTAGACATGCAGTTGGATCGAAATATCACTATTACGCACAAATCTAAAGATGCGAAAAGCAAGGATAAAGAAAAAGTTTCCAATTTGAACATTTATATCCGTGCTACGAACTTGTTTAATCAATTCAATATATTATCAATTTACCGTGCTACAGGTAACGCAGATGATGATGGATATTTAGCAGCAGCAGCTAGTCAAACATCCATTCAAAATCAAACAGATGAACAAGCGTTTCGTGATTACTACTCCATGAAGGTGAATAATCCGTTTAACATTAGTGTACCGCGTACCATTCGTCTTGGAATAAAATATGATTTCTAAAATAAATAGCATAAAGGTTATGAAAAAGCAATTATTTGCCGCACTTATCGCAATCGTATTCATTGGTTCTAATGCCTTGGCATATTATGGACCAAACGATAAAAGTAAAAAGCCAACAGGAAAACCAAAAGCAAACTGTAGCCCGGCTACTGCTAAATACATCATGGAATTTAATGATGTACGTGCCTTAATTGAACAAGGTGGTTCCATGTTTCAAAACCGTCAAAACGGTGTAGCTGCTTATGAGGTTCCAAAAGGAAGTAATCGATTTGCGATTTTTGCCGGTGCACTTTGGATGGGGGGAACGGACGTAAATGGTCAGCTGAAGCTTGCCGCCTTGCGTTACCGCGCTGGAAATGACTTTTGGCCTGGTCCCTTATCGGTAACTCCTGGTACAGGAAATTATAATCCATTGTTCCCAGTAGGGGATGGAGCTATTCGTGATTTCGGTGAGGCGAATATCGACCCAGATCAGTGTATTGCTTATGACCAATTCTATACGATTCGTAAAGCGGAGGTTATTCGTTTTAATATCTGGTGGGAATGCCAAGCTGGGATTACTACAGAATGTGATGATGTGCAAGCACCTTCTAATGAAGAGTTGAACAGAATCTATAACTGGCCAGCGCATGGTGATGTTTCTAAAGGACAAGACTATTTCTTGGCGCCTTATTATGATAGAGACCAAGATGGTAATTATAATCCAGACAATGGTGACCACCCGTGGTACGATGATATCTTAGGTCGTGACGATATTCAGTGTGGGTTTGACCGTCGAATTTCTTTGTTTGGTGATGAGACGCATTGGTGGGTTTTCAATGATAAAGGAAATATTCACACGGAAACAAATGGTGATCCAATTGGTATGGAGATTCGCGCACAAGCGTTCTCTTTCGCAACCAATGATGAGGTGAATAAAATGACCTTCTATAACTATGAATTAATTAACCGCGGTACGCAAACACTTTACGATACATATTTCGCTCAGTACTTGGATGCGGATGTTGGAAATTATGCAGATGACTACGCAGGTTGTGATGTTTCTCGTGGATTGGGTTATATGTACAATGGAGACCTTAACGATGAAAATGATGGAGGTAAATTAGGGTATGGGGATAATCCGCCAGCGATCGGATGTGACTTCTTCGAAGGTCCATATCAAGATGCGGATGGAATAGATAACCCAGGTCCGTATTTTGATAATGCCACGCAATCATTAGTTGTTCCTACGGTGGTTGATGCCTTAGCTAATAATGGAATCGTTTACAAAGGAATAGGTATCGGATATTCTGATGGTATTATTGATAACGAGCGTTTTGGTATGCGACGATTTACTTACTATACCTCTACGTCAGCATATCCATACAATGACCCAGGTCCCGCAGCAGAATTTTATAACTTCATGGAAGGACAATGGGCAAATGGCTCAGAAATGTATTATGGTGGTTTAGGAAGTACTCCAGGAACGCTATCTGATTATATGTTCCCTGGAACATCAGATCCATTGCATTGGTCTACAGCTGGTACTGATATGTCTGGTGCTTATCCAAATGGATGGGATGAATCAACAAACAATAACCCTGCCGGTGACCGTCGTTTCGTACAGTCAGCTGGTCCATTCACCTTGAAGCCAGGTGCCGTGAATAACATTACTGTTGGTATAGTTTACGGTCGTAGTACAGAAGGTACCTTAATGGCATCTGTAGATGCGATGAAACGAGCAGATACTAAAGCGCAAGCGTTGTTTGATGCATGTTTTAAAATTTTATCTCCGCCAGATGCTCCTAAATTAACAATTCAAGAGTTGGATAAGGAATTGATCTTAATGATTGAAAACCCGATCTCTTCAAACAACTATCAAGAAGCTTACGAAGAAATCGATGAAATTAATATTCCAGATCCAACCGTAGACAGAAAATACCGTTTTGAAGGATATCAGATCTTCCAGTTAAAGAATCAAGATGTTTCGATTTCTGATATCGCTGATCCAACCAAAGCACGTTTGGTGGCTCAATGTGACATCAAGAATAGTATTTCTAGATTGATCAATTTTGAATTCGATGAGGCCTTAGGATTTTCAGTGCCAGTAGAAAAAGTTGATGGTGAAAACAAAGGAATCCGTCACTCTTTCCAAATTACAGAAGATGCATTTGCTCAAGGTGCACGACGTTTAGTTAACCACAAAACATATTATTATGTTGCGGTTGCTTATGCGCACAATGAATTCAAGAAGTATGATCCGAACGATCCATTGTTATTAGATGGACAAAAAATGCCTTACATTTCTTCTCGCTTGAATTTTGATGGTACTGCAATTAGTTCTACGCCGGCAGTTCCGCACAACCCAATGCCGGAGGCTGATGGTACCTATCAATTAGTTAGTTATGGTTCTACGCCAAAAATCACACGTTTAGATGGATACGGTAATGGTAATCGCTCGTTAGAATTTACAGATGAGTCTTTAAATACCATCTTAAATTCAGGTTTTATGGAAGACCCTGAATATGCTGCTGGACAAGGTCCTGTTAACATCAAAGTGGTTGACCCATTAAACTTGAAAGGTGGTTATTTTGAGTGTCGTTTTAGAAACTACACACCAACCACTCCAGGAAATGCTGCGGATACCGCCAGTTGGGTGATTTATCGCTACGATACGAAAGGTGGAACTATTCAAGATTCTGTAAGTTCTGATGTTACGATTGCAGGTGACAATGAACAAATCATTCCAGAGTGGGGTATTTCTGTTCAGATTCACCAAGAGAATTACTATTTCCCATCAGGTTCAGGTAATATCACTGCGAAAACAACAGATATGATCGAGTCTTCCATGACCTATGGAGATTCTTCAAAACGATGGTTAATGGGCGTTCCAGATAACGATGCTTATTTCCCAACCAACTGGATTCGTTCGGGGGATTATGCGCCAGAAACAGATCCAAATGATGCAGGATATGAATGTTTACCTGACGGCCCTGTATACTTGAATCCATGTAATTATCCGGATGAGGCAGGAGTAGACCCAGATCAAAGCTACGAGGGGATATTGGAAGGAACGATTGCACCGCACCGATTAACGGGTTATCAAGCGGATTATATGCCGTTAGCATATTGTGGTACCTTTAACGGTTCTTCTCGTCAAAACGCTTCGATTTCTTTCTTACCAAGTGTGAACATCGTTATTACTAGCGATAAGAGCAAATGGACCCGTTGTCCGATTGTAGAACTTGGTCGCACGGCTGGATTGAATGTTGGGGGTGCAAATCCTGGAGCATTAAGAAAAAGTCCAAGCGTAGATAAGAACGGAAATGCTGACGGTACAGGTACCGGAATGGGTTGGTTCCCAGGCTATGCGGTAGACTTAGAATCCGGTGCTCGCTTGTACATGGCCTTTGGAGAGAATTCCTTCCTTGGCGGTGAAAACGGAGCCGACATGGTGTGGAATCCAACTTCGAATTTTGTTAGTAATGTTGGAACCCCATTAATGGGTGGAATGCATCCTATTTATGTGTTTAGTTACAACCAAAAGTCAATCAACGGGTATAACTCAAGTTTTGATTTCCCAGCATATACTCCAGGTGTTTCTGACGTAAATGCAAACAATGTAGCTTACCAGAAGTATCTTGAGGTAGAAGCAAACAATACGCAATCGAAGCGTGATTTATACGGAAGCTTAACATGGATTTCTTACCCAATCTTGGCTCCAGGACAATCATTATTGTCAACTGATGTTACAATCCGTTTACGCATTAACAAAGAGTACAAGAACTTCACAGCAACCGGAGCAAACGGCGGTAAGCCAATGTACGGTTGGTCAATGGATCAGATAGCCACAGAGGTTGGTTCACATGATGCGTTGCAAGAAGCCTTGAAAATGATTAATGTGGTTCCAAATCCATATTATGCATACTCGGATTATGAGCGCACGCGAATTGAAACAAAAGTTAAAATCACGAATCTTCCAGAAAAATGTACGGTTAAGATTTACTCAGTGAATGGAAAATTGATTCGTACCTTCAAAAAGGATAGTCCCGTGACTTCATTGGATTGGGATTTAACGAATAATAAAGCGATTCCAGTGGCGGGTGGTGTTTATCTCATTCACGTGGAAGTGCCGGAAATTGGAGAAGTGGTATTGAAGTTCTTTGGAGGTATGAGAACACCTGATTATCAAGGAATCTAATCATTAATTATAGATAGCATGAAATCGATTAGTAAGTATAGTTTAATTTTTGCAGCAGCGTGTTCTTTGTCCGCATTTGCTGGAAATGAAGATCGCGTTGGATCTGCGGGTGCTTCCCATCTATTGGTGAATCCATGGGCTCGTGGTTCGGCGATAGGCGATGCGGGTGTAGCTACTATTAATGGCTTAGAAGCTCAGTATAATAACATCGCTGGCTTGGCATTTTTGGATAAGACTCAAATCAAATTCAATTATTCGAATTGGATGGGTAACGCGGGGATTAGTCTTAATTCAGCAGGTTTTGCTCAACGCGTTGGAGAGTCCAATGTAATTGCTGTGAGTATTCAATCCATGAATTATGGCGACGTTCCGATTACTACGGTTGCAAACCCTGAAGGCAATATCGGATATTTCTCTCCTCGAGCAAACATTTTCAATGTTGGCTTCGCAAAGAAGTTCTCTTCATCCATTTATGGTGGGATTAACTTTAAAGTGGTAACAGAAAGTATTTACAACTTAAAGTCAAACGGCATTGCACTCGATGCAGGGATTCGATATGTAACGGGTGAGCAGAATCAAATCAAATTTGGTATTGCATTAAAGAATGTTGGTCCGGTAATGAAGTTTAAAGGAGACGGTTTAGCGAATCAAGTAGAGTACGTTTCAAGCGGTTTTATTGCATCGTTGGAACAACGTTCTGCTACGTATGAATTACCATCTTTACTCTCTATTGGAGGGTCTTATGATTTCATCTTTAGTGATGCAAGTAAATTAAATGTAGCTCTCGCGTTTCAGGCGAATTCATTTTCTAAAGATCAATATAGAATTGGATTAGACTATGGCATGTCAACGGAGAAAGTTGCATTCAATCTTCGTGGAGGGTTTGTGTATGAGAATGGAATCTTCGATGCTGAGAATCGTTCTAATGCCCTTACAGGTCCTACCGCTGGTTTCTCTGTAGATGCGCTTGTTGGTAAGAATAAAAGTGCATTAGGCGTAGAGTATTGCTCTCGTTTTGCCGGAGTATTTGGTATCATTCACACGCTCGGGGTAACGATTAGTTTAAAATAAGAAATTATATTATTTTTGTTGAACAAGAGGGCTTAGGCTCTCTTGTTTGCGTTTAATCCCTTTTAAGATGTCACAAATTAATTACTATTCGGCGGAAGGCCTACAAAAATTAAAGGACGAATTATATGACCTAGCTCATGTTCAACGGCCATCAATTTCTAATCAAATTGCTGAAGCGCGCGATAAGGGCGATTTGTCTGAAAACGCAGAATATGATGCTGCGAAAGAAGCACAAGGTATCCTTGAGATGCGTATTTCCAAATTAGAGGCCGTAATCGCTAATGCACGCTTAATTGATGATGCGAATATTGATAAATCCCGCGCGTTTATTTTATCCACAGTAAAGATTCGAAACAAAGCAAATCAAATGGAAATCGAGTATACGCTTGTTGCTGAAAGTGAAGCCGATATTAAACTCAGGAAAATTTCTGTGGATTCACCAATAGGCAAAGGGATATTAGGTAAAAAAGTTGGGGAAATAGCGGATATCCAAACACCAGGCGGCTTAATGCAATTTGAAATCCTTTCAATAACACGGTAATGGCCAGTATTTTTTCGCGGATTGTTAGCGGTGAGCTTCCCGCATATGTTCTTGCGGAAGATGATTTACATATGGCAATTTTGGATATCAATCCGCTCGTACAGGGCCATGTGTTGGTTTTTCCAAAACAAGAAGTAGATTATTTGTTCGATGTAGAGAATTCATCCTATCATGCACTCATGGATTTCACAAAACGCATTGCCATTCGTTTGCGAGAACTTGTACCATGTACGCGAATTGGCGTTTCGGTAATTGGATTGGAGGTTCCACATGTTCACATTCATTTAATTCCCATAAATACTGTGAATGACATGAATTTTTCTCGTGAGAAAACACATCTTGATGAAGAGTTGGCAAGGAAATTGGTCTCATCTTTTCAGTTAATTTAGTATGTTGAAATTCAAAAGTTTATTTTGGTTTTGTCTAGGCTGTACCTTTTTGGCTTCAGCATCCGATACGACACGAATTTTGTTTATTGGAAATTCCTTTACTGGAAATAATGATATGCCTGGGATTTTTCAGAAAATATGCAGAGCGAAACAAAAGACAGTCCATGTAGAAAAATGTTGGAAAGGGGGAGCCTCCTTGAAAGATCAAACCATGCGCCCTGAATTGTTTGATGCAATTAAAAAAGGTAAATGGAATGTTGTTGTCGTTCAAGGATGGTCCAAGGAATTTGTTCAAGATAAAGCATATATAGATACATCAACACTTCCCTATGCCACCAAGATTTTAGATACGATAAAAGCCCATAATCCGTGTGCACAGATTCTTTTTTATGAAACTTGGGGCTACCGAGATGGTTGTGAAAAGGATTCTATAAAATTATCATTTGAGCAAATGAGTGATACAATTATTAAGGGGTATGCATATATGAATTCCTTGTTTAATCATCCGGTTGTGCCCGTTGGAAGAACTTGGTTATCGTTTAGAAAAAAATACCCCGAGATTAATTTGTATGACACGGATTTATATCACCCAAGTAAATCGGGTTCCTATTTAGCCGCATCTACCTTTTTTACGAGTATTTTTCATGAATCTCCGGTAGGAGTTGTAACGAAAACGATTAATTATTCAGAGGCTAAACTCATACAGCAACATTGTGAACAAACGGTATTGCCAACATTAGAATCGAATGGATTTACGAAAGATTACTATTTGGTTTCAGCGACTACGGATGACAAGGGCCGCTATCGCTTAAAAGCAGAAGCCAATTATGGGCCAGATGCCAACGTCACCTGGTATCTCGCTAAAGATAAAGTATTCAAAGGGTCTAGTTTAGAATATTTTTATTCCGCTCCAGGTACCTACAACGTGAGGTTAAAAGTAGAACTACCATGCGGTACGCGATGGATTACTCAAAAAGTCACCTTTAAAGCAAAACAGAAAATCAAGAAGTAGGAGGAGATTTTTTGATTTTTAATCCA
>JBIKUO010000072.1:0-6662 GCA_044347515.1 Crocinitomicaceae bacterium
ACGATGCGTGGGATGGTAAATACAAAGGAACACAATGCCAAACCGGTGCTTATACCTGGAAAATTAAGTATACCGATTATCTCAATACAACCAAAGATGCTCATGGACATGTAGTGCTGTTGTGGTAAAACAGGATGACAAGCAACTTTTAGAAAAAATAGTCGTAACTTTCGCTGTAATTCTTATTTCACGGCATGGTACTCAAACGACTCGTACTCTTAATTCTACTCATTGCTTCACATGCACTAAGTGCCCAGACAAACGATAAATCAGGGCCCATTCACGTAGAAATATTGTTTACCAAATCAATTGATAACCCCAACATTTATCAACTAACCAGCAATACGAATTCGACGGCACTATTCGGAACGATAAATTTTTATGGCGCTAATGAAAGAATATTATTACAGCTTCAGGGAATTGAAATCCCACATAGTCCCGGTTACCATGGAATAGACATCAGTGAATTCCCCAAAGCAGAAGAAATCACCATCGAAATGATAATTGAAGATGTTTCATACACTCAAAAAGTAAGGTTATGAAGGGACTTCTGAAAAACATATTAGTTGCAATAAGTATTGGAATTGGATTCGCATTTAATGCACAAATTGTGCAGCCTTTTGCTATACGTTACCAAACCAACCAAAAAGGAGGAATAACCTTTGTTGCGAATACAGCACTAACATGTAATCCATCAGCAAGTTACTTAGGGACAACATGCCCAACATCAACGAGTAGTACTTCTTCTGGTGGAGGAGGTAGTTCCATCAACAACAATTGGACGATGCAATATGTAAATGCTGATAATGACCCATCAACATTCATGTCTTCCAGTGACTCGCTAAACTTACCCCAGTGCAGTGAAATTAGTTGGGCGGGCTTGTATTGGTGTGCAAGTAACACGAATGGGAGCAATAGTACACCGACGGGATGGGCAAACAGATCGCAATGTAAGTTTAAAGTTAATAATGGGGCCTATCAAACGCTAACCGCTGATCAAATTGTAAACAGTTCCACCGGTTACTTATCATACTTCTGTTATAAAAATGTCACATCGATCGTGCAAGCCGCAGGAACGAAGGCTCGCTTTACCTTAGCGGATATGATTTGCTGGACCGGAGGACAAAATTTCGCAGGGGGATGGAATCTAGTAGTAGTTTACAAAAACACGAACATGACCGACCGAAACCTTACGGTTTTTGACGGACTTGCAGTAGTGAGCAACAACAACAGTACTACCATACCAATTAATGGGTTTGTAACTCCACTATCAGGGCCTGTGAATTTCGAATTGGGTGTTGTAGCCTTGGATGGCGACCGAGGAACCACTGGAGATCAATTGAGTTTTAATGGTGTCGCAAATAATTACGTGAATGTTAACGATGCGATGCACGTTGCAAGTAATTCTTTTAATTCAACAATTTGTTACAATGGCGCTTTCACTCCATACCGTCTACCAAGTTATAATAATACACTCGGTTATGATGCCAATATATATGTTCCAAACAATGCAGCAAAAAACTACATAGGTAATGCGGCTACAAGTGCAAACATTCGTTTAAGTACAAATACAGACATTGTCATGGCACAAGTTATTACTAGTGCCATCGATATATATCAACCCGATTTAAGAGCTACCTTATCGATTAACGATTTAAATGGTGGGCAAGTAATGGCGAATGATATCCTTGAGTACACGATTAAATGTGTAAATATAGGTTCGGACACCTCCATAAACACATTCGTTGTTGATACCTTAGATATACGTACAAATTTAATCCCTGGAACATTACAGGTATTATATGGACCAAACACCGGATTTAAAACTGATGCGTTAGCGGATGACCAAGGGGAATATAATGCCGCGAATCGAACGGTTAAATTCAGGATAGGAACAGGTGCCAATGGAATAAATGGTGGTCAAGTTAATAACTCCGTTCAAGGAACGGATAGTACCCTTGTAAGATTTAGAGTTCAGGTTATTGATGATTGCTTGCTCCTGAATTGCGACAGCACGCTAACAAACCTTGCATATATATATGGTACGGGAAATATTTCAGGTGCCTTATATACAAATAACGGAACTCCGAATACCTACGATGCATTTGGCTGTCCAACAAATGTTAACTCAAGTGTAGTATTTCATACTTCCGGATGCCCAATCCCTGATATTACGAATAATGGTCCAGTTTGTGCAGAAGATACGCTAGTATTTGATGCGCCAAATTCTCCAATTGCGCTCTATTCTTGGACTGGTCCGAATGCCTTTACATCTACCCTTGAAGATCCGAGTATATTAAATAGTACAACAGCTGCTTCAGGTACCTATAATCTTTTAATTTCCTTTACAGGAAACACATGTACCTATAACTTAACGGAGCAAGCCTTAGTATGGCCTATACCCACGGTGACATCTTCTATCACTAATGTAAATTGCTTTAATAATACTAACGGTCAAATTGCATTGACCCCCGGAATAAATACACCGTATACTTATTCTTGGAGCACTGGCTCTACAACAAACCCTTTGAATAACCTTGGCGACGGAGTGTATACCGCAATATATACTGATATTAATGGATGTAAAGATACAAGTACATTTACGGTAACTGAACCACCAATATTAGCTGTTAATACAAGTATCACCTCAAATTACAACGGCGAAGATGTTTCTTGTTTTGGTTCAACAAATGGATCTGCTTCATCAACTGTAACAGGTGGCACAGCGCCGTACACTTATCAATGGAGCAACAGTTCAACCAATGCCAACTTATCAAACATCGGTGCGGGAACCTATATTTTAGTGGTAACAGATGCAAATGGTTGTCAGGCGAGCGATACAGTAACCTTAGTTAATCCGCCTCAGCTTACAAGCTCAGCATCGATTACATCCAATTACAACGGTCAAAACGTTTCGTGTTTCGGTTCAACAAATGGGTCTGCTTCGGTTAGTGCAAGTGGAGGAACCCCAGGATACACGTATTTTTGGACACCGGGAGGTAATACTAACTCAAGTCTATCAAATATTGGTGCTGGAACTTATAACGTGACTGTAACTGATCTAAATGGATGTACTTCCTCTTCATCGGTAACATTAGTTAACCCTCCGTCCTTAAGTCTAAGTGTTGCTATTTCTTCAAATTACAACAGCCAGAATATTTCTTGTTTTGGAGGAAGTGATGGTTCAGCCACAGCCACTGTTTCAGGTGGAACCGCTCCGTATTCTTATTTATGGAGTAACGGTGCAACAACCCAAACAGCTATTAACTTGTCTGCAGGAACTTATTCAGTAACCGTAACCGATATCAATGGATGTACACGCAACGGTTCGATCACCTTGGTCAATCCGCCTGTCGTTACGTTGACTGCTAATGTCACCTCAAACTACAATGGGCAACAAATCAGTTGTTTTAATTCAACCAACGGAACGGCTTCAGCCTCGGCTTCAGGTGGTGTTCCGGCCTACTCATATTCTTGGAGTAATGGCGCTAGTACCGCTAACGTAACTGGTCTTGGTGCGGGAACATACACGGTAACCGTTACTGACGCCAATGGATGTACTCAAAATCAGTCCATAACCATTAACCCTCCAAACCCGTTAGTACCTACAGCAAATATTACCTCAAATTTCAATGGGTTTAACGTAAGTTGCTTTGGATCCAATAATGGTACTGCCAGTGTTTCAGTGACAGGAGGAACACCGAATTACACCTATTTCTGGACCAACTTTTCTACCCAATCTACTGCTTCAAATCTTTCAGCTGGAACCTACATCGTTACAGTAACTGATGCTAATGGATGTGCAACAAATGATACCATAACCCTTACCAATCCCCCACAATTGGTTGCCAATGCTACTATTACCTCAAATTATAATGGATTTAATGTCAGCTGCTTTGGATCAACCAATGGTTCGGCCTTAGCTTCGGCAAGTGGAGGAACCCCTACATATACCTACGCTTGGAGTAACTCAATAAATACTCCAGCAAATAACAATATTGCCGCAGGAACCTATACCGTGACCGTTACCGATCAGAATAATTGTACCGCCACCGCGAATGTTACCTTAACACAGCCAACACAGATTTCAGTTTCATCTATTAATCAAAACGTATCCTGTTTTGGTGGAAACAATGGGAGCATCGATGCAACGATCAATGGGGGTGTAATTCCATATACTTATTTATGGTCAAATAGCGCAACTTCTCAAGATATTAATGGCTTAACAGCTGGTTCATACAATTTAACAGTTACTGATTTAAATGGTTGTTCACTACCATATACGACTACAATTACACAACCAAATGCCCCATTAAACTTGAGTGAAAGTCATTCTAACATTTCTTGCTTTGGTTTATCGGATGGATCAATCAATTTAAATGTAACCGGAGGTACTGCTCCGTACACTTACATATGGAGTTCTGGACAAACCACACAGGATATCTTTAGTTTGCCTGCGGGTAGTTATAGTGTTCAAGTGACTGATGCGAACGGTTGTACGGCTAATTTATCTGTTACCGTAACTCAACCTCTTGCTCCATTATCAAATACCGCGAGTGTTTCTTCTGCTGCATGTTTTGGTCAAACTTCTGGTACAATTAACTTAACCGTGAGTGGAGGGACTGGACCTTATGTCTACTCATGGAATAATGGAGCGTTTACCGAGGACTTAATTAATGTAAGTGCTGGAAATTATGTGGTAAATATTACGGATAATAACGGATGTACTTCTTCTGGTGCCTATTCTATTGGGCAACCCGCTCTTCCTCTTGCGATTAGTGAAACCCATCAGGACATTCTTTGTTTTGGAACCGCTTCAGGAAGTATTGACCTCTCTGTTTCTGGAGGTACTGCACCGTTTACTTATTTATGGAGTAATGGTTCTTTAAACCAAGATTTAAGCAATATCCCTGCAGGAACCTACACTGTGACTGTGACGGATATTAATGGCTGTACTTCAAATACAACAATAACACTTTCTCAGTTATTTGCCCCACTTACCCTTTCTGAAATCCATTCCAATATTGCGTGTTTCCAAGGAAATACCGGATTTATTGACTTAACTGTTAATGGAGGAGCGCCTAATTACACCTATACTTGGAGTAATGGAAGCAGCACTCAAGATATTGGACAATTAACGGCCGGATTATATGCCGTTACTGTAACCGATTTATACAACTGTACCGCTACAATTAATGTAACACTTACTCAACCAGCTACAGCAATTGTGTTAACTGAAACGCACGTGGATAATTCGTGTGCGGCAGGAACTACCGGATCTATCAATCTTAGCGTTGCTGGTGGTGTTGGACCGTACACCTATTCATGGAACAATGGAGCAACTTCTCAAGATATTCTTAACCTTCAAAGTGGTTCTTACTTAGTCAATGTAACCGATGCTCTTGGTTGCGTTGCTACCTTAGCTGTTACCATTTCTGACCCATCCAATGGAATTGCTGTGACAGGTAATATAACCAATGTTGATTGTTTTGGTAATGGTACTGGAGCTATTGATATTACCGTAACGGGAGGACAACCCGGTTACACCTATTTATGGAATACAGGGTCTCAATTTCAAGACATTGCTTCACTAGTTACCGGTACTTATTCAGTTAATGTTACAGACCAAACAGGTTGTCAGTATTTCATTTCCTTCTTTGTGGACCAACCTGACTCTGCACTTACTTTTATCCCTACTGTTCAAAATGTTATTTGTTATGGTCAAAATACAGGGAACATTTATTTGAATCTATGGGGAGGAACACCACCATATTCATTCAATTGGTCGAATGGCAATCCAAATCAAAATAACTACAACCTATTTGCAGGAAGTTATTCTGTAATTATTACGGATACCAATGGGTGTAATACTTCATTTAGTGCGAATATCACTCAACCGCCGGCCCCACTTACACCATTTTTACAACCTACAAACGTTGTCTGTTTTGGCACAAATACAGGAGCAGTGGATTTAACCATTACAGGTGGAATTCCTCCGTATACCTATTCATGGTCTAATGGTGCTACTACCCAAGACCTTACTAATCTTCCAGCTGGACCATATTCAGTGACCATAATGGATTCTGTTGGATGTACTGTCTCTATTGCAACCAATGTGACCCAACCTGCCAATGCCCTTTCCTTGGCCTTTGCTAACACCAACGTATCGTGCTTTGGCGTGAATAATGGAAGCATTAATCTTACCCCTTCCTTTGGTACCGCTCCCTATACCTATGCCTGGTCTAATGGCGCTACTACCCAAGACCTCAACAACCTCTTCCCGGGGTCCTACACTGTGGTTGTGACCGATCTTAATGGATGTACAGCTTCCATTAATGCCCTCATATCACAACCTGCCAATGCCCTCTCTTCTACCCTACAATTCACCAACGTTACCTGCCATAACGGTGCTTCGGGTACCGCCACTGCTGCTGGACTTGGTGGTACTCCTCCCTATGCATACACCTGGTCCAATGGGCAAACTACTTCCTTTATCGATTCATTAATCGCTGGGATTTATTCCGTAGTAATCTCTGATGCCAATGGATGTACTTCCAATCAAGCATTTGCCATTACACAACCTGCGCCACTTATCATTCAATCCAATAACATCAATAACCTCTGTTTTGGACAAACTTCCGGTAGCATTGCACTTAATGTCA
>JBIKUO010000015.1:0-70338 GCA_044347515.1 Crocinitomicaceae bacterium
TATTTCGGTTTGCATTAGGTAAAATATAAGACTCCTTCGGAGTCCCAGATATTACACAAAGAATCGAACGCGAAAAGAGACGACTCCTGCGGAGTCGTACCAAATCCCACTGGTGTAGTTGTAAATTGGGATACTTTTGTTAAGAATCGAGCCCAATACGAAGCGACTCCCGTATAGTCGAACAATGCAAAATCTAAACAACGAAAAATAAAAAATAAAAAATGTTGTTTAAGGGTTATGCCAACTACCTATTCTCAAATATACATTCACCTCGTTTTCGCGGTAAAATATCGACAATCTTTGATTAATGAATCCTGGGAAACTGAGCTTTACAAATATATTAATGGTGTTATTCAAAACAAGGGCCAGCTTCCAATCGTAATTAATGGAATGCCCGATCATATTCACATTCTATTTATCATGAAGCCTACCTGTTGCATATCTGATTTGGTAAGAGAAATCAAAAAATCGAGCACAGAATTTATTACTGTAAAAGGTTATGTGCGCACCAAATTTCAATGGCAAAATGGTTTTGGTGCATTTTCTTATAGTCAATCTTCGTTAGATAATGTGAAAAGATATATTGAAAATCAAAAGGCTCATCACGCTGTGAAGTCCTTTAAAAAGGAATACCTTGATTTTTTAATGATGTTTGAAATAGATTATAATGAGCAATATCTGTTTGATTGGCTTGCGGAAAAATAAGTACGACACCGCTGGGGTCGATTGTTTCTTACCTTGCTGATTTTTCTGCGTTGGGGGATATGACGGTAAAGGTGTTAAAATAATACGTTCGAAAGAAGACTGGGACCATCGCTTAGTGGGTCCTTCAGTGGTCGAATCGTTAATTCCCTTTGAAAAAGAATTATCCGTTAAAATAATTCAAAATCGTATAGTGCTATTACTGCAGAATTAACTTTTGCTTGCAATTTAATTGCGCGCTGGCTATAGGTTTACCAATTGGCTTGTGGGTATTCTTACGTAATAATTGGCCGCGTTTGGGTAATCTGCCATGTTGCCATTCAAAAGTAGAATATCAATGTAATTTGAGTTTATGTTCACACTGTTCATGCGATTGCTGAGGTATATATAGTTTCCTGAGGTAAATGGGGGAGTTTTTATACAAGTCAGTGGACCATCGATGCCTTTTTTTATGTACAATTGGTCATATTTGATGCACAGGTAATAGAGTTGCCCTTGGTGTTCTATTATTCTAATCCTATTAATTTCATCAGTTTCTAGATTCAAAGGGGTATAAATTACATTCCCTCCTTGATCAAGTTCTATTTGAGTATAAGAGGCTTTCCAATCAATAA
This sequence comes from Crocinitomicaceae bacterium, assembly GCA_044347515.1. GTDB lineage: Bacteria > Bacteroidota > Bacteroidia > Flavobacteriales_D > Crocinitomicaceae > UBA952. The sequence continues at coordinate 1,317 of JBIKUO010000015.1, forward strand.
TAGGGTCTAAGTAGCTTTGATAAATCCCAAGTACCCGATCATTGGTAGTGACAAATAACTCGCAGTTATCGGCAAGTCTATTTCTTGTAGAAGCAAGCGGATTCGTGCTTAAATCAATAAGCGTTTGGTGGGTCCAGCTGCCATTCAAGCGGTTAAAAAGTTTGTTTTTATGATAAATTGCCGGTAATCCAGGCCCCACATAATCGTCTTGTATTGCCAGGATACAGGGGCCGCTTGAGGTGGTGGCGACAAATGGATAATAGTAAGAATTTCCCAGGTTTTGTCCTGCGAATTCTTCACTCCATGACGCTTCGGTTTCTTGCTTGGAATATATCTTAACATCTTGATTAATTCCAAAAGAAACGTATAAGGTATTATCAGCACCAATTGCGGCCCCAATGCGAATATTTACAGATTCCGGATCCCCTTGGTTATGGTCTTCAATGATTTCATTCAAGTGAGAATCAATATTACCTGCAGAAGAATAAGGAAACCAATAATGTTTGAGCCTTCCCAAAGAACCATTCTCCGAAGGGTTAATCTCTGTAGGTTCAAACACAATAACGTGCAGCAAACCATGGGAATCAATCAATAGATTTACAGGCCGTGAAGTGGGTATGCCAGCTCCCTTTACCCAATTTCCTTGATTAGTCTTACAATAAATATAGGCTGTTGAAGGATTATTGGCATTGGGATAGCCATTGACAAGGTTTTCATTTTCAATAACTGCCATAAATACCTTATCCTCGAAGCGAACAATTTTTTGTTGATTGTACCCCCACCATGTAGCATTTTGATCGTGGTAAGTACTTCCTGGTATTGCTTCGAATGTTATTTGCTCGAGGTAGTTACTCAGGGGTACTTTGTCTTTATTGCAACTTGAAATAAACAAGATAACGCAAAATGCAAGCGAATGGTTTATGAGATAATTGAGCTTTCTTCTGCTCATAAAAATGGCGAAATTTCCAACCCCAACCATTCCAAGGTAGCGTTACAGAAAATATCTTCGATCTGGGTTTTCGATAGGTCGCTTTCTTCAATGAATTTACCTATCTCTAAATCACCAAGCGGAAATGGATAATCCGATCCCAAACACACCCGTTTTGATCCCTGCATGTTCAGGATATATTTCAACGCATCTATGTCGTGCGTAATGCTATCAACCCAAAATTTACCTACATATTCCCTCGGATTCACCTGATTGTCTATTGCGACCAAATCTGGCCTGCAATTGAATCCATGTTCAATGCGTCCGAGTGTAGGTAAAAACGATCCGCCGGCGTGTGAAAAACATACACGCAATTTAGGTAATCGCTCAAGTACCCCGCCAAATATCATGGAGCATGCCGCTCTAGAGGTTTCCGCAGGCATCCCAACCAACCAAGGAAGCCAATATTTTTTCATGCTATCAAATCCCATCATCTGCCATGGATGAATCATGACGGCTAGACCAAGCCGACTACACGCTTCAAAAATTGGGAAAAATTCGTCTTCACTCAGATTCTTATCGTTGATGTTAGATCCGATTTGAATTCCAACCAACCCAATGGATTTAATACGTTCTAACTCTTTAATGGCCTCATCGGTATCTTGCATAGGGATGGTTGCTAAGCCAATGTAATGTTTGGGATATTGTTGAACCAATTCAGCAATATGGTCGTTTAAAAAGCGTGATAACTCTGCACAATCCTTAGGGTTAGCCCAATACGAGAACATTACCGGAATAGTACAAACCACTTGCACTTGTGTGTTAAATTGTTCGTATTCTTTAATCCGTAACGATTCATCCCAACAATTTTCTACAATCCTGCGAAAGAAGTTCCCGCCCTGCATCATGTTTGCTGAGCCATCAGTATTAGATTCTAAGTGAATGAATTTCCCATATCCGAATTTCTCTGTCCAATTGGGCATCGTTTTCGGGAGAATATGCGTGTGCATGTCTATTTTCAACATGGTGCGAAGTTACTAATTTTCACCAATCTAGGCGCATAATGTAGTCGTCCATAACGAAGCCATTTCCAATATCGAAGACCGCCTCTTCGTCGATATACATTCCTTTTTTATGGTAAAATTGACGGGCTGGATTAATCTTGTTCACTTGGAGGATGAGGTGCTTGCAATGTTGATTCTTACTGGCTGCGACGACGGCATTAAATAAGGCGCCGCCAACGCCCGAATGATGTATTTCAGGTAATACGTAAAGTTTATGTAGTTTACTGAAATCTAAGCTCGGAAAGTGCGCCTGATACCCTGCATATCCAACAGGTTTTCCATCGCGCTCAGCGATTAAAAAAACATGTCCATCGCTTAGGTTTTGTTCGAGTGCTTCCTGTGAATACATGGTATTTAGCATGTATTTAATTTGTTCCTGTGTGATAATTTCTTTGTACGCAGTTGGCCAAATTTGAGCGGAAAGCGCCGTTACGAGATGTAATTCTGAACGACCAATGCTACGAATCGTGAGGGACATTAATTAGCTTTTATGAAAGATGCTGATTGCATTTGTCCATTAATGATTAGTTGCAAGGTGTATTGACCAGGTTTTAGATGCTTAACTGACAAAAATTCCTCCTGAATAGGAAGCACAATAGACTTGCCTTGAGCATCAACCACCGTACATTCTTTGGGTAATTCATCCACTAAGGTAAAATGTAATCGCTCAATAACGGGATTAGGATACACATTCCAAGCATTTTCTAAGCTGTTCTCTGGGACTTCAACTAAGGCCAAGGCCTCTTGAACAGCAGCATACGCATTTAATTTACCCATACCCCACAAGGGACTGCCTAAGGCAGGAATAACTCCAGTGAAATTATCTGTACGAGCGGTTTCTTTTATGAGTTGTTTGACTTGAGCTGCAGAAAGCCACGGATTAGCTTCTAGAATTAAGGCACAAACCCCAGCAACCACAGGACCAGACATGGAAGTTCCTGAGAACTTTGCATAATCATAGGTTTTATTGTTGAAACTAACGGAGGCAATCGTTGTATATGCTGCATCTGTATAGGAGGAAATAGCACTGCAAATCGATACGCCCGGCGCTGCAATGTCAGGTTTCATAACCCCGTCATAGCGTGGACCATGACTTGAAAAACTGGCTAATCCACCGCCAACACTTGACCCACCCGGGGTTAAATACGACGGAGCATAGGCAGCAACACTAATCACATTGTCGGAACATGAAGGTTCGGAAATACCGTGGTCTGCATCTCCCGGTGTTGTTCCCGTTCCGGAATAAGAGAATGGCATGCCCCAGTTTCCAACATCGGTTGTTAATTCTGTGACATTCCAATAATTTACAGTTCCGTCAATCGCGCTCGATTTAAGTAGGATTTTTAATGCAGTATTCGTGCATTTAACACGCAAGCGCATTTGAGGTTTTTGATTTAATGGATGGGCTGAATCTGCTGCAACGTTGTAAAAAATCGTATCTGTTCCCGTTACTAAGAAGGTGTCAATGTACGTATTGGTGACGTTTGTACTATAGAACGGAGATTCAACAAGGGTTGTATTGCTTGCGTTCTTCACAACAATTCCATTCGAGAAGGAATGTCCTACCTCGCCCCAGGCATGGATGCTTTGACCCCACATGTTTGCATTGGCAGCATAGGAATAAAAATCAACTTTTGAATTCAGTTGATCGTTATTGAAGGTTTTTTTAAGGTGAAAATTTACGTTCCCGTTATTTCCAGCAGAATTAACAAACACAACACCAAGGTCAGAGTAGGCGGTAATCGCTTGACTTAGCAAAGAATTCCCGTCCAAAGTGCCAAAGTGATATAAGCCCCAACTCATATTAATTACCAGACGTTTTCCGGCAGCTTGGGATTTTTGATACATCCATTCCCACGCATCTAACACGGCAGCTTCATCTACTAAAAATGTTACGAACAGAAAATTGGCATCATAGGCAACTCCTCGAAAAGCGGTGCCTGCTCCACAACCGCCTGCAATGGAGGCGACATGCGTTCCGTGCGTACTGTAGCTGTAAATATTTGCGGAATCACTTCCTGCGGCTAAGAGCGAACTGGCTCCAACATATTCTGTTCCATAATTAAATCCTTGCGGATGAGGTCCGCTGGTTTTAAACTGATCCCAGGCTGCAATGATGCGGGTTTGGCTTAAGGTACTGTCGTAAAAAGCAGGGTGGGTGTAATCGAAGCCCCAATCCGTTACCCCGATGTATACATTTTTACCTTTGAACCCTTGAGGTAATCCAATGCCTTGCTGCACACTATCTGCTCGAACGTCATGCACCGCTTTGTCCAATTGATGGTTTACTTTTCCAGCTAATTCAAGATAATCTACACCTTGTAAGGAGGATACGTATTCACTTGCTTCGATGGGTACTTTGATACTAACGATATTTCGGATCGGATTCCCGACGATATAGTTCGATTTCGTAAGGCTAAGCTTGTCAAATTCAGGATTAATCTTAGCTAAAAATGAGACGTAAAAACGATTGTTAATTAAGTTGATGGGATAAGACGATAGGGTAGTGCTATCCAGTATTCCGTCTTTGAAGTCATTTGAAATGATGCCTATTTCGTTTTTGTCAGCAAGGGACATTCTGTTTTGTCCGTGAATCGGAAATAAACAAAACAATAGCAACGATAAGACACACCAAATTCTCAACATCTCTCAAAAATAAGGATTTGATTTGAATCCAAGCCGTTAAATGCCATGGATTTTGTATTGATTATTAACGAGTGCGTGTTGAATTAACGCGTTTCGAATAAGGTTTCTTTGGTTTTTCTTACCTTTTTTAATGCGATATAGGGGTCATCTGCGTGTCGATATCCAATAGGACAAAGCAAGGACGCACTTAATCCATCTTTGGACAAATCTAACAGCTTATCGAGGGCTTCCCGGCCGAATCCTTCCATGGGCGTGGCATCTATTTTTAAGAGGGCACAACTCAATAAAAGCTGTCCGAGTGCAATATACGTTTGTTTTCCAGTCCATTGTTTGACGTGGTCTGCATTCATGTTTTCAATAGAAGATTTTACATGCGTGCCAAATCCTTGCAGTTTTTCTAGGGGTAAATTTCTGGTATGAGCCATTAATTCAACGTGTTGATCTACATCTGTTGCTGTAATCGCTGTGTAATGACAAAAAACCAACAAATGTGAAGCATCCACCACTTGTGCCTGATTCCAAGCTATTGGTTTGATTTGTTCCCTCAGTTCCTTTGTTTCTATAAGCAATACCTTGATTGGTTGCAGGCCATAGGAAGAAGGGGTGAGTTGAATGGAATCGAGAATGGTGTTTAGGTCTGAAGAGGATATGTGTTTTTCAGCATCAAACTTCTTACAGGCATAGCGCCATTCGAGTGCTTCTATTAAGTGCTTAGTCATCATGATAATTAAAATTGCATGGGTACTTCAATGAGCAGCAAACGACCTTGTTCGCTTGCTTGAATTTCTAGGCTGTTGGTTTCCCACACCCCAAGGGCATCTCGAGACCCAAGGGTTTGCTCAGCGATTACCTTTTCTCCTTCGATGTTCATTAAGTAAACGCCGTTTCCTGGATGCTTAAGTGAATAGGTTTGTGTGGTGTTGGGCGACATGTCGATCATGTGTATCCATGCGGTTTGGTGTATCCACAGCCCTTCATCGTCTGGGTTCGGAGAAACGAGCTGTAGGAACTCATCTTTCATGTCCGAGTTATTATATCCCAATTGCTGATATCTGGGAGTTACTTCCTGTTGGTTTGGAAAGATCCAAAGTTGAAACAAGTTGATTTCTTCGGTTTGACTTGCATTAAACTCACTGTGGTAAATTCCGGTGCCAGCGCTCATTACCTGTACTTCTCCGGCATGAACTACTTCTGAAAAGCCCATGCTGTCCTCATGTTTTAATGAACCCTTTAATGGAATTGTGATAATCTCCATGTTGTCGTGGGGGTGTTTTCCAAAACCCATTCCTGGAGCTACGATGTCGTCGTTAAGAACACGCAACGCGCCGAAATGCATGCGGTATCGATTAAACCATGAGGCGAAACTGAATGAATGCTTAGCTTTTAACCATCCGTGATCAGCAAACCCTCGCGTAGAGGCGGCGTGAAATTCTTGTTGCATAGTGCTATTTTGAACACAAAAGTACCAAGATTGTTCGTTTTCCTTCGATTGCTCGCTTTTCAATAACGTATGTTAATATCATTTGAGTTTAGCATTGCTAGGTAACGGATTTTTCTGCGAACTTCGTTACTATGGTATTAAGTAGATTTTGGCTCATTATTTTTATCTCCTCCTTAATTTTTATCTTAGTTGGAGTTTCGTTCAATCAGCAATATAGCATTGATTCAGTAATCAATGGAAAAAAGGATGACCCTGTTTTAATCGGTGAAAAATACTTGTTTCAACTGCCCAAAGCCCTCAAGGATACGCTGAAAACCAGTCCCGAAGGAACCGTCGTTTTCAATGTAAATGAACTAGATGCCGACACTACCTATGTGAATTCAGAGGGTCAAGTACGAATTTATAGCGGCGTCCAAAAAACAGATGGATTGCTTCCTACGGCGAAGTCTACCATCCTAGATATCATCCTTCCCTTGCTTGCCTATTTAGCATTTTTTGCTGGCTTAATGCAGTTACTTATTGACTCAGGAGCTGCGGAAGGCTTGGCGAAATGGTTAAGTCCCTTCTTCGTTAAGGTATTCCCTTCGGTACCTAAGAACCATCCGAGTATTTCGTATATGACCTTAAATTTCGCGGCTAATTTTCTTGGACTCGATTCTGCGGCCACACCCTTTGGGCTTAAAGCGATGGAAAGTTTACAGGAGATCAACCCAGATAAAGACAGGGCGAGTGATGCACAGATTATGTTTCTTTGCTTGCATGCAGCGGGCTTAACCTTGATTCCAACGTCGATCATTGGATACCGAGCTGCAGAGCATGCTACGAACCCTGCGGATGTCATGTTGCCGTGTATCATTACCTCATTTATTGGAACCATAGCGGCCTTAATAATTGTTGGAATTCGTCAACGGGTTAATTTATTGAGTGGATTACTAATTGCGGTTGTCTTTAGTATCATTGCGGCGATGTTGGGTCTGCTTTTTTATATTGGTTCTCTAGATTTAATGGCAAAAAACCATTTTACGTCAAACTTTTCTGGGGTATTGTTAATTGTCATTATCCTTTTAACCTTGGGGTTTGCGTTTTGGAAGGAGAAACGTTTTGCAGCAAATAATACTACCGTGTTTGATTCCTTTGTAACGGGTGCAAAAAATGGAATGAATACGGCGGTGACGATTTTTCCATATGTGTTAGGAATGTTGGTGGCCATTTCAGTGTTCAGGAATAGTGGGATGTTCGAATTGCTTAGCCAAGGCATTACTTGGGTATTCTCTCAAGTTGGCTTATCCAAAGAAATTACCGATTCGCTTCCGGTGGCAATGTTGCGTCCGTTTAGCAGTGGCGGTTCACGTGGATTCATGCTGGATGCCATGCGTGTTTATGGACCGGATTCTTTTACGGCACGTTTAAGTTGTATTTTCCAATGCAGTGCGGAAACTACCTTTTATGTTGTGGCTGTTTATTTTGGTTCCATTAAGGTAAAGAATACACGGTATACCCTGTCTACCATGTTGTTAGTGGATTTAGTGTGTGTAATCGCCGCGATTTTGGTGGCCAGTTGGTTCTTTTAGTTATGTGGAATTGGTTTAAGAAAAATAAGGAGAAGGACAATGAGATTGCGCCTGAGATGAAGGCAGTCCCGCTAAAGCCGATAAACTTTCCGGCATCGATTATCTTGTTGTGGGTGAAAGCAATTGACGGCGATAAAGTGGTTCAGTTGTGGTTGCGTGAAAATGGATATGAATCCTTATTTCATGCTACGAATGCGATATACCTCATTCAAGATTCCAGGGATTGGTTAATGGAAAATGGCTATGCGCACTTGATGGCCATGATTAATGCGTCAGAAGGATTGGTGCAAGCGCAACAGTGGTTGATGGCGCATAAGATGGAATTATTGTTTCATATTGGCCGTGCGGTGGATCACGAGAACGACAGTTGGGAATGGCTCGGTAAACACGCTACTCCGGACCTATTCATGCTGGCCAAGTCTATACAATACATCAAGGATAAAATTGAAGAGAATCACGGGGATATTCATTCGTTTGGAAGAGATTTATAACCCATAAAAAAAGCCCGCCGAAGCGAGCTTTAATTCTTTCAAAAGGGTTTCTTAGATTTTAGAAACTTTTCCTTTTAATAATTTACCTGAAACAGTCATTACACTGTAGTGATAGATTCCGTTTGGTAGGGAAGTAATGTCAACGGTTGTTGTAGTTGCACTCAAGGCTAACTTACCATCCATTCCATAGATTTCAACACCTGAAATTGCTTCAGAAGCATCAAAGGTTAACCCACCATTTGTTGGATTAGGATATACATTCACTGATGCAGCCAACTCAATTACATTAGCACCGCCAGCAATTGATACGTTGTCTAACCACAAGGTGCTGTTAGGAATACCATTTCCAGTTCCAAATGCCGCACCGATAGATGATGTTGCTAGTACAATTACACTATTCGCAGTTCCCATTCCACCAGGAATCGGGTCCATTGGAATAGAAGCTGTTTGCCATCCGTTTGAATTTCCTGCAAATGCACCAAGCGCTTGGAATAAAACCACGTCATCGTTTGGACCTGCACCCATCGTATCACTAAATTGACAAGCAACGATTGCCGTATCTCCCGCTGAAACGATGTGGTTATAAGCGAAATTTAAGGTTAGCGACCCTGCATTTGGCCAAGAACCAGTAACTACTTGTTGCATTAATCCTGCGATAGTATCCGATGGCCATTGCAATAAGGCTGCGGTTCCTGCATCTACAATGGTTTGTAATTTAGCAGATTGTGTTCCCGCATAGGCATTCGCAGTTTCCATGGTGTACAAACCAATTCCCCATCCTGGACAATCTGTTGCTACTCCAGGTAGTAGAGGAGAAGCCGCTTGTTCGAAGTTCCCATTGGTAAGAACTTGTGCATTCATTGAAGCAATAGAGGCTCCGAAAACTAAACTAAGTAATAATTTTTTCATACGATTGATTTTAATGATTTAACCCAAAGTTAGTGAATTCAACGTACTTTGTGATTTCTAAGGCTTATCTTTTCCATATGCCCTTGTTAAATTCAATTATGGTCGTATAATTTGAACATCAACACGTCGGTTTGATTTTCGACCATCCGCGTTGTTATTCGCTGCTACCGGTTTCCCTTCACCGTGATGCTGGATAATTATTCGTTCTGCTGCAATGCCATTCATTACTAAGAAATCCCGTACTGCATTTACGCGGTTCTTTGACAAGCCCACATTATAAGCTTCAGAACCTACCGCATCCGTGTGGCCTTCTAAAGAGAGTTTATACGTAGGATTCATTTCAAGCAAGTTTACTATGCTTTCTAATTCCCCAAAGCTTTCTTTCTTGACCAATGATTTATCGAATTCAAACAAGATTGTTTTAGAAACGGCACCAACATTATCTGGTGTTTTCGAGGGTTCAATCGGTTTATCTACATAGATTGTATCCACGAAGCGCTCGGTTTGAGTAATGAACACGGTGTCAATTCGTTCAATGGTTTTGATTATAGTGTCCATTTTTGTCTTAACAACCTTCGTGCGTTCTGGACGACAAATCGTCATTTTCAACATCACTTCATGAGACCCACTGCTGTACGAAGCAATGTTCGCAAGCGGTGCTTCATAGGCATACCCAAAAAAGAACTTTTCTTTTACTGTGATTCCTGCTCGAGCAACTAAGCCAACCTGGGAGCGAAAACCAGCCCCAAAATAAACAAATGACTTGTAGTTTGCATCGATATTCAAGTCCGCTTGCATCACGTTGTTGATGCTTCTTAACAACACATTTGGCCGTATTTCCCAGGTATTATTCAATGGAATGTCATACCCTGCACCCATCATGTAGTGGGCCCGCTGCACGTATCCTGGGAGGTTGGTATATCCAAAATTGGAATAGGTTTTCAGGAGTTGTTTTACACTTCCAAAAACATAAAATCCACCTAATTTGTATGCGATACCGATATCTGAACTTATCGCCCCTGCGCTTTGGTTTCCACCGTTCACGATGGGGTCGAGCAAATCAAATGCCACCGCATTGCTTGGATTTACACGATAATTGTTGTACCCCAAGGATAAGCCTAAGCGAAGGGATTGTTGACCGGAATAGAAACCATAGGAAACATTTCCAAGCGCAGACACTTGTTGCAACATACCGATTTTATCCAACATAAATTGTCCTCCAACACCCCAATGGTTTCCAAGGCGGGTGGAAACGGTCAAGTGATTGGTAATTGGTGCCCCTTCCAGTTTTACCCATTGGTTGTGATGCGACATGCTGATTTCAGTACAATTGCTTGTTCCTGAAAGTGCCGGATTGATTAAAAATAAATTATACCCATACAAATAGGATTGCGGAACTTGTTGTGCTGATACCATCCCAGTAAAAGCAAACACAAAAGCGAGGATGAGTTTATTTTTCATGGGTTATTTTTTAAGTCGTAATAAGTTAATCGCTCCCTTGTAGCTTTTCTCACCACATTCGATTGAATAGAAATAAACACCATCAGGGAGTGGTTCGTTATTTTTTGTTCCGTCCCATTCATTTTGGTACTCAGTAGTTTCATAAAGTGGCTGACCCCAGCGGTTGTATATTTTCACGGTACAGCCTGATATTTGGTTTGGATTATCAATCTTCCATGTATCGTTTTGACCGTCCCCGTTGGGTGTGAGAATATTTGAGATTTCAAAATCTCCAGAACAGGTTGTTACAGCTAATTCAAGGATTACCAAGGAATCACAACCCGATGCGGTACTCAGGGAATCCACATAAATACCACTTTCAGTCAAGTCCGTTCCGTTGAATGCGTAGCTTTCCCCTTCACAAATGGATGCATTCACATTCGTGGATAGTGGGGGATCAATATACAAGGCTAAAATAACAACAGAATCACATCCACCCGTGGCACTTAAGGTATCAGTAAAAATTCCTTCTGCACTGAGGAGCGTTCCATTGAAATTATAACTTGATCCCGAACAAATGTTTTGATTTACAATAGAAGTTAGGGTTGGGCTGTATTGAAGATTTGTTAAGATTACACTATCACACCCATTCACAGAATTCAAGGTATCTAAATAAGCACCCGGAAGACTGTAGGTATTTCCGTTAATGGTATAACTTCCACCTGAGCAAATGCTAATGGATTGCTGTGTTAGCGGAATCGGCTGTGAAAAAGAAAGTTGTGTAATGATCACACTGTCGCAACCGAGCGGAGTTAATAAGGAATCTATGTAGGTACCTGCTTGAGTTTGTGTGGCGCCTTGTAAGACGACGCTTGTTCCTGCACAAGCCGTTAAGTTGGAATTTACAGTTACTGGTAAGCATGGGGTTGAACAACCCGAGGCATCAAAGGTATAGGTTTGCGTGCACGCTCCATCGCCGATTTGAACAGTATAGTTTCCAGCAATGGCTCCGGTGTAGGTTATTACTTGGTTTTGATTGACGGTTCCCGCTTGTGCAGTAGCACCTAGAGGATTAGTAATGGTATAAGAATAAGGCATACCACTAAATGCATTCATGCCTCCTGCCGCAGAAAATGTCACAGTACAGGTATTGTTATTGTAACTGAAGTTCGCAGTAAGCGATTGTAAATAAACCACAGGAATTCCATTTTCAACGGTAGCCGTTCGGCAGTTGAATGTACCCCACGATACAGGTTGGTCAGCCGCAGGGGAGAGGTAATAAAGCGTGTTGAATTGAGGATTTCCAAAGCTACCGTTTCCATTTCCGTTGTTTACAAATACGCCATTCCCTTGAATAGAATCAATGTAAGTAAATCCGGAATTCATAACGGGATTCGGCACTGGATTGGTTTGGTGAAGCACATAGCCCGGAGTTATACAGCTTGGGAAAGATGCGGTGGATTGTCCAATACCATTCGATAAAATTCCGGGAGTAATTGTATCCCCGTAACAGACATACAAGGTGTCACCCAAATTCACATCGGAATATCCTCCGTTTGAACTGTTCGCAAAAATATCCCCTGCATCGCTGGTTAGCTCTTTGATGTATTCAATGATGTATTGGCCTTCATCGCCTGGGGATCCACCGTCAATTTGAATAGCGTATACCTTACCTGAATCCAAACAACATAAGGTTTCTTGGTGGCCGTTATAGTTCGCAGTTCCTGAAATTAAAGGAGTAATCGATGGGGTATATCGTGTACCGTCAACCGTATAGGTTGCTGGTCCGAGTCCTCCGTAACAATTCGTTCCATTCAATAGTTCAAATACATTGAAGCGCAATAAATTCATTCCGATGTAGGCACGAATGCTCAATTCTACAGCGCCTGATGGTGGTCCCACGAAATAATGCCATACCGTTTGATCGGCACGATTCGCTTGGTTCGGGTGGAGTGGGGGTTCGCCTGCTAAATATTCTCTACAGGCCAAAACGTTCGACCCTGCTACTGCTTGAAACGTTGGGTTAGTGCCTGCTGGAATTACCGGGACTTCATACAAGGTGTCTAACAAGGTTAGGCACAGAATGTCATTTCCGGGTGCATTGTTGGAAGGGTCGCTTACGCTTGGGTCAAATACCCAAGAATTTATATTTTGAGTACTTAATGGTGTAATCGCATCAGAAGGATCAATCATGCCGAAGTATTTGTAGCCTGGTTCAAGACAGGTTCCGTTAACAATCGCAGAAGGGTCACCACCAAGGAAGCTGTTTGTTCCCCCTTCATCGGAGGTAATATACTTCAAATTAGAACAAAGGAAATCGTTCGGAACGCCAGGTCCAAAGGCTTTGTCATAACCAAATAAGGCGGCGCTTTCGCCGTAGAGTGCACTTTGATAATCTCCTTCAAAGGTAATTCGACCCGAATTCGGGGCCACAAAGTTCAACCAAACACTTTCATTCATGGATGGATTTCCAAGTCCAATGTGGGGATAATCGTATGCGTGATATTCCGTTGGATTCGAAGAGGTATGTTGTTGTCCGGTTTCACCTGCCGCATTTCCTCCGTCTAGGGCGCAGCCAAACGCGAGGTTAGTGGTAGGCGCATTGTTATTTGCTGAGGAAATGGCATTGGTGCCGAAATTAACGGTATTAGAAAGGCACGGGATGTCTTCCAAGTTTGGTGCACCACCACCCAGCCCATCAACACGAAGTTGGTAGTACCCGTGTTCATTTGGACCATCGGCAGTGAATTGAATGTAATAGGTTTGTCCGGGTATTAGTTTTTGATAGGAAATGAAGGGGATGGGGTCGCAGGCATCAAACACGATCTCAGCTTCTGGATCAATGCCTAATAAGTCTATACCATCTGAGAAATCAATGTGGGATAGATATTCAAACTTGTTTTTAACAGTTTGTCCGGTAACTACATGAACGCCGTCGGTGCAATTCATTCCATCGGCTGCATGATAAATTTGGAAATAGGTTCCAATATCGGTGCCGCCCAAGTCACTGGTTATATTAACGCTTCCGGTGGCAGGGGCAACAAATTTAGCCCAAAGGGATCCTGCATTTTGTACATCCTGTGCTGCGGGTTCATTGGGTTCTAGGGTGGCGTTACAAAACCCAAAGGTATAGGTGGTGTTCAAGGTTAATTGCTGAGCCGCACAAATGTTGTCTTGCATGTAGTTAACCGCCAAGGGTAGGCGTTCTACTTGCAAATTGATGGTATAAACTTGCGCGCATCCTCCGTCTTGGCTTGCTGCGGTAAATGAATAATTTAAGATACCAACCGCTGCGGGAACTGGCATGGTTAGATTTTGAAGACCGGTTTGACCGTCGGTTAATCCAAGTACGTCATAATTTCCGGCGTCATCGTTTTCGTAAGCTTCCCATGCGAGGTTAATGCTTGTTGGAACATCATTAACACAGAGGTAGTTGTGATTAAAGAACAATCCGTTGTTTGGGGAAAATGTTCCTCCGGGTGTGGACATCGTATAAGCTCCGTTGTCGTTGTTTTTGTAACCGTAATTAAAACCGAAGATACCAAACAGTGCCGGGTTATTATTGGTTAAACCGAGGGTGTTGTCGGTACCTGTAAATTCCCAGACAAAATCAGAATTCCCAAGAAACAAGCCATCGCAATCCACATTGGAAAGTGTTTGTACGCTAAGTACACGTACTTGAACAATCGCTTGGGATAAAAAGAGTGTTGGTAGTAGGATGAGTGAGAGTAGTAAGTTCTTCATAGGCTATTTAATCGATAAGCAAGGTACAACAAAAATGTTAAAATGGTTGTTTTGTTCTTGCTAGCCATGAGGTCAAGCTACGTGATGATGCGTTCGAGTTTACCTTTTCGTTTGACAATGTTTTTATAATCCCATTGAGTTATAATTGCATTTTGAAGCCACTTTATTAATGCGGTAGGGTTTACCTCGGATACTTCGGTATAAAAAATGGAAGCGTCTTTAAATTTGTTCCCCCGCACATTTAGCGCCTCTTCCTCGAAATCAGCTACGCTCCAAAACATGAGTCGAATTCCTTTTTTTTGTTTACTGAATCCGACAATTGGATTGCCTTGGATAAACCAAACGGGGTGACGGTGCCAAATTTTAGATTCGGCCATGGGTAATTCAAGGTCTATTTGTTGTGCCAAGAAATCACATAGTTCTTGATCTTGTACTGATAGGAGGTTATTGTATGCGCTTATTTCTGAGTTCACGTTATGGTTAAATTAATCAATCATATCTGGCTCTCTCCCTCTATACCAATAGTATTATCAATATCAATGGTTAAAATTTTAATCTTCACTAAGTACAATTAAAAAATCTTCCGATGAAAATGTGATATCATTTGATTTTTTCGGATTAATTTGAATTCCAAAATTATCTTCTGAAGAATCTTTTTGAGCATAAATCCTGTAACCAATAGCGGTTTCATTGAGCATTGATGCACGTTCGATTAAGGTATAGAAATTAACGTTCTCCCCAGTTTTAATATATCGTTCGATGGGTTTTAGGTATATTTCTGATCCTTCTGCCTCGAATAAGACATCAAATACCTTCTTTAGATCTTTGTTTTCAGAAAGCTGGGATAACATAAGGCTAATAATATTGTCGCCAACTATAAAGTCATCGGCTTGTGTCACTAACCCAATCTCTCGATTTCGCAAATCACGCATTTCTGAAATAATACTTAAACTTTTATTGAATTTAGCGCCAATATTCCTTAGATGTAGCAAGCAAATTAACGTTTGGGCATCACTTTCTTGAATGTCAATGTCATTATTACTTAACAGAATAATATGGTCGAAATTTTCAGGCTGAATTTCTTCGAGAACTTTTCTATTTGTTATTTTACCGAACTGCCTTGTAACGGTTTGATTGGTTACTGAAATATCATTTAAATTTATTTCTTCTTCACATAGAATTGCCACACTTGAATTGGGTGCTACATATTGGTCGAGTTCGGTAATTATCGTTTTAGCATTTTTGTTGTATCCTAAAATAAGCGTTTTTTCAATGTTGTTTGTCGTAATTGTAAGTTCATTGAATACTTGTTTTTTTATTTCAGGTTCGCTAATACCATCCAAAATAACCGTATCATCATCTTCAGAAATAGCAATAATTTGATCGCCTTGTTTGAAAATAGTATCCATTGGTGGATTTATTAATACTTGATCCTTGGTGAAAAATCCGATAATTGATGAGGTATCATACAAACCGAGAATTTCTTTATATGTTTTACCTATAATTTCCTTTTGTGTTTGGAAGTAAATTTCATCGCCTTCAAACTGAATCAAATTAGAGTATATAACGCTTAAACCGGATTGCCGACATGTTTGAGCGGTAATTCGGGATATTAAATTAGAGGTAGAAACAAAAACAGCTTCTCCATTTCCGGCAACCTCGGCTGCCTCTAGGTTATCCTCTTCTTTAATTTCGGCAATAATATTAAAAGGTTCTGACTTTCTATTTTTTTTGTTGGTGAAGGACATTACCGATTTAATTACAAAAATGTCTGCGTTTCCGCGTTCAGGGCTTAAGATAATTATAGACCTTGCTTGATTTGGATTTACAACTTCAATGTCGCTTGAAATTAGTGGATTTCCGCTTCGAGCAATTACTTTACTCGTTTTGAAATCAGAGATTTTGGCTTTGATTTCATCTTCCATTTCAACTTTATCTTTCTCTGCAAGAATAACAATTGCACGCCCTTTATAATTTGTATTGGCTTCAATTATTTGTTCAATTATCGAAAATATTTTTTCAGACCATCCCAATATTAAGGTATGCTCAGCTTCAAGAACTTTGGATTTACCTTTCTTTAGTTCGTCAAGTTTTTCATCAATACCAGAAGAGATAATACCGATTAATATCGATATAATAAAAATTCCGAGTAAGGTTGCGCTGAACCGTATGATTCTAAACGGCCAACCTTCATCTCCTCCCATGGTTCCGGGATCTAATGTAGCCATTAAGCTTTTCCAAACACCTTCAATAAAACCAATCGATTCGTTGGCGCTTGGGTCATCTTTAATTCCAAAAATAATGATTAATAATCCCAGGACTAAAATTATAGCTAGCGAAATTAAGCCTAACCATTTGATAACACCTATTGGTCCTGCTGAAATTGTATTTTCAAAGTAATATCTAAGTCGATTTTTTAAATTATTTTCCATTCGTATATTAATTGTAATCTAAAGTAAGTTAAATTTTTTTTACGTGTTGCCTTTTGGTGTCCCGAATGTTTCGGGAGCAAGATAATATTGCTTACCAGCTTTTAGCAGTGGTTATTAAATCATTTATTATATCTTTTTGTTATCATCATCAAATATTGATAAATCTATAATCTTTCCTGCGTCATAAACTATTTGCTGTAATAAACTTCCATTATCACGGAAAACTAACCAAATCCCGTCTTTTACATTTGGTAAACCTATATAATCCAATACCACATAGTTTCCGGTTAAAATAACAATTCCATTCTTATTGTAATATTTCCAAGTTTTGATCTTTCTCAATGTTAAATCTGGTAGACATTCCACACAAAGTTCATGGTCATCAATTTCAATTTGGTGACCACTACCTCTACTTGTACAGTCAATTAACTCCAACATTTCTCCTTCGCCCCTCATTTCACCGCTCATATAATATTCAACCTGATTCATTTTAATCATTTTTTTTACTTACTCTTAACTCTAACGGTTTGCGTGTAGGCGATGTCCCGAGAGGAACGATTCGGGATATTGCTTACACGCTGTTAAAAGCAGTTAACTATGTATATTGACTTACTTCTGCTATTTTTTCAAGATACTTTTTTATTTCATCCTCTGAGTATCCCAATTTTCGTAACATTATTGTTTCATCTGGCAACTCATCATTTCTGTTAAACCAATCCCACATTATTTTATCTTCTCCAGAACTTGGGCCTGCTGAGTTATAACTTTCTATACAAATTTCCTTGTACAAATTCCCATATATTGAATCCTTCGGTGATTGATTCTCAAGAATTGATTTCTGAATATTTGTCTCTCGAAGGATATCAATCTCCCTTATCAAATGAAAGATGATTTTTCTTAGTACTTTAATTTCGTCTAGTTCATTGGAATTATAATTAGACCATTGAGGACTCATAAATTCAATTTTTTTCATTTTAATTTTTTTATTGATTTTAACTTACTTATAACCTTACCTAAAGTTCTTCAAGCCCTCTTTTTGTGTTGTATTTGTATACCATTGGTAACTTTCATAAAAATAGAAAAACAATTTATAAATTGTGAAATAACGATCAGATTTATAGCATCATCAGTACAATAACCATTGTTACCTTAACGGAGAATCTAGCGCATTATAAATCACGCTATTTTTTAAACCCAATTCGATCTCTTTGTTTCTGCTGCGCTTGCTTTTGATCCTTTTGAATTAGAAAATTCAAGACTTGCTCAATGTCCGAGAATTTCTGACCGTATTGCTGTTCTATGGCATCCAGGCGCTTGCTTAATTCTTGGTGGGTTAAAGCCCATTGACGCATCATCACAAACGCGCGCATGATGGAGATGTTCGTTTCTATGGCAATTTCGGAATTCAATAATCCACTTAACATGGCAATTCCTTGTTCGGTGAATGCAAAGGGGGCGTATCGGGGTCCTCCCCAACTTGAGGTGCTAAATTTGCACCTCAAGTTTTGCCACTCGGCGTCACTTAATTCAAACATAAAATCATTGGGGAATCTTTTAAGGTTGTTTTTTACGGTTCTTTTGAGATATTTTGTCTCAATATGATACATTTTTGCTAATTCAAAATCAAGAATTACTTTCTTTCTTGCTTTCGCGAAGCTTTATCCGAAGCTTTAGCGAAGGTACACAGCGAAGCAAAGCCACGAATTTCATGTATGCTGGTTTTTATGATTTCTATTTCCATTGCGTTTTTTGGAATCCTTTAACGCAAATAGACTTTACTTATTGAAACCCTATATAAACACGTTAGCTCTTGACTTCAACCTTGACCGGTTCAACCTTTTTTACTACAAAATCAAGGTTATACTTCCCGTTACTCGGTGACCAATGTTCTCGTTGTCGATCCAATCAATGATGTACGTGTACACCCCCATTTGGCATTTATTTCCGTTATAGGTTCCATCCCACGGATCACCCGTTGACGTGAAGATGCGCTCTCCCCAACGGTTGTATATGGAATAGGTATATGACTTCACGTTTTGTAAAATTGGGTACCATAAGTCATTCGTTCCATCGGCATCTGGTGTAAAGGAATTCGGTGCATAAATCGTCAGCATCGAACAATCCAAGAATAATAAATCTAAGGTTACCGTAGAATCACAGCCGTTATCTGCCACCAAGGGGAGGGTATAGGTCCCCGATGTATTTATGGTGTCTATGCCGAATATGTACGGCGTTCCCAAACATACGGTATCCATGATGCTGGTCTCGTAGGCGGCATTCAAGAATAAACTCAAGACATTGATTGAATCACAGCCGTTTACTGTAGCGGTTGTATCAAAATAAACGCCCTCCTGCGTGTAGGTGTTTCCATTAAAGGTATACGATGTCCCCTGACATAGGTGCACCTCTTGATTTACAACCACAGGAGTGATAACAAAGATGCTGGTGGTTACGATACTGTCACACCCATGAATGCTTTGAATGGTATCCTGGTATTGACCATTTTCGGTGTACTCATTTCCATTAAAGGAAAATACATCGCCTTGACATAAGGTGGTATTTTGAAACCCATAACTTGGATTCGGGTGAAAATTGAGCGTGCTCAAGACCACAGAATCACAACCCATAACGGAAATTAAGGAATCCGTGTAGGTTCCTGCGAGGTTCTGCATCGCTCCGCCCAGCAATATACTGTCTCCTTGACAGATCGTTACCGTAACGGGAACAGTAACCGGTACACACGGATTTTGACAACCCGTGGCATCGATGCTTAAGGTTAAGGCACACGGCTCATCTGGAATCGTTATTGTGTAGGTTCCTTGAATTGCCGCAACATAGGAAACGAACTGTCCTTGGACTACACTTCCTGATTGAACCAGCGCACCCAAGGGATTAGTTATCGTGTATTCATACCCTTGATTCAAATAAGCAGAAACCCCTCCGTTTAATGAAAAACTTAGGGTGCAATTGCTGTTATTGTACGAACTCGATGCCGATAAAGGCGATAGGAATACCACGGGAACACCTTCTTCTACCGTGGTGGTTTGGCAGCTAAAGGTTCCCCACGCATTGGGTATGTCCCCCGCAGGAGAGAGGTAATACACCGTATTGTAAACTGGGTTTCCAAAGGAACCGCTCCCGTTACCGCTGTGCACAAAACTGCCGTTTGATTGCAAGGAGTCAATGAATGTAAAGCCTGAATTATACACTGGATCAGGTGCCGTTGGGTAACTGTGCAAGACATAACCCGGAGATAAGCACCCGGGAAGTTGTTGTGAAGAATTTCCAATACCGTCGAGCATGATGTTCGGTTGAAGCGTATTTCCGTAACATACCAGCACCGTATCCCCAAGCAACACATTGGTATATTCACCATTGCTTACTGTGACTTCAATATCTCCAGCATCCGCCTCGATTTCATGCACATAATCAATGATGTATTGTCCTTCATCACCTGGCGATCCTCCATCCAATTGAATGGCATATACAGTCCCAGAATCTAAACAGCACATAGATACTTGTAGTCCGTTTTGCGTTGCAGCGCCGCTTACCACTGGCGTAATTACTGGATCGTAGCGCGTTCCATTGGTGGTAAATGTGGCTGGAGCAAGTCCTCCATAGCAGCTATTTCCATTCAACAGTTCATAAATATTGAAGCGCAATAAGTTCATCCCAATGTACGCACGTAAACTAATTTCAACCGCTCCCGATGCCGGTGCCACAAAGTAATGCCAGACGGTTTGGTTTGCACAATTGGACGGGTTCGGATCAACATTTGGTTCACCCGCTAAGTATTCTTGACAGGCCAGCACATTCGAACCTGCTACCGCTTGAAACGGAGGTGTTACTCCAGCAGGAATTACAGGGACTTGATATAAGGGGTTTTGCATGGTAAGGCAAAGGATATCATTCCCCGGAGGGTTTAGACTTGGATCGACTACACTGGGGTCGTGCACCCATGTCTTTATGGATTGTGAACTCAGGGGTGTGATGGCATCGGATGGATCCACCATACCAAAATATTTATAGCCAGGTTCTAAACACGGAGCAAGAATCAAGGCGTTAGGGTCACCGCCAAGAAATCCATTGGTTCCTCCTTCATCGGAATCGATAAATTTGAGGTTCGAGCATAAATAATCCCCGGGAACGCCGGGGGCAAACGACGTATCATAGCCAAATAGAGCGGCGCTTTCGCCATAAAGGGCACTTTGATAATCTGCTTCAAAGGATATGCGGCCTTGCTGCGGAGCAATAAAGTTCAACCAAACACTTTCATTCATCACAGGGTTTCCTACGGCAGCATGGGGATAGTCATAAGCGTGGTATTGGTTCGGATTCGAACTGCTGTGTGCTTGTCCTGTTTCGGCGGCATTATTCCCACCGTCAAAGGCACAACCAAAATTTAAGGTAGTTGTTGCTGGACTGTTTTGTCCCGAAGAAATCGCGGCCGTTCCATAAGGCACGGTAGTGGATAAACAGGGAATATCTTCTAGGTTGGGTGCGCCTCCGCCCAAGCCATTCACTCTAAGCTGAAAATACCCGTTGTCATTGACCTGATCGGATGTAAATTGAATATAATATGTTTCACCAGGAATTAACTTTTGATAGGAAATCAAAGGAATAGGGTCGCACGCATTCAAGGTGATTTCAGCCTCGGGGTCGATTCCAAGTAAGTCTACGCCATCAGAAAAGTCTACGTTCGAAAGGTATTCAAATTTATTTTTAATCAGTACCCCCGTTACGGCGTGAATCCCATCGGTACAATTACCTTGGTCAGCCGCATGATAAATTTGAAAATAGGTCCCAATTTGCGTACCTGCCAAATCCGAGGTGATTTCTACACTGCCGGAAGGCGGAGCAACAAATTTAGTCCATAGTGAACCGGCATTTTGTACGTCATTTGCAGCGGGTTCGTTGGGTTCTAGTGTACCAGGACACCACCCGAAGGTGTAGGTTGTGTTCAGTGTTAAACTGTTTGCGTTGCAGATATTATCCTGCATGTAATTAACCACGATGGGAATTCGGTCCACGCGCAAATTAACGGTGTAGTTTTGGTTGCAGCCTGGGTCTACCGAATTGGCCGTGAACGTGTAAAATAAGGATCCCGCCGCAGCAGGAACTGGCATCGCAACATTTTGAAGGTTGGTTTGACCGTCATTCAACCCCAGAACGTCATAATTGCCTACATCATCGTTTTCGTAGGCTTCCCAGGCTAAATTAATGGTATTTGGAACGTTGGTGGGACAGAGGTAGTCGTGATCGAAGAAAAGACCATTACTTGGCGAGAAATTCCCGCTGGGGGTGCTCATCGTATAGGGCCCGTTGTCATTGTTTTTGTAGGCATAGTTGAAGCCAAAAATCCCGAAAAGGGCGGGGTTATTATTGGAGTATCCAACGGTGTTATCGGTACCAGTGAATTCCCATACAAAGTCTGAATTCCCAAAGAAAAACCCATCGCAATCTTGAAAAATACCAACTTGAACAGAAAGCACAGTTACTCGAATAGTCGCTTGACTCCACACAGAAAGTGTCGCGCAACATGCAAAAAGTAGGGGTAGTAATCTTAGGTTAGGCATACATCCATTCGCTTACTCAAAGGAGCATCGAAACTGGATTTTCCATGTAGTTTTTGAATGTTTGTAAGAACGCTGAACCGCTTGCACCGTCTACTACGCGATGGTCACAAGATAAAGTTACTTTCATTACATTACCAGGGACAACTTGCCCATTCTTTACTACAGGAACTTCCTTAATGCCCCCTACAGCTAAGATACAACTATCAGGTGGATTCACAATAGCAGTAAAAGACTCAATACCAAACATACCAAGATTTGAGATGGTAAATGTATTTCCTTCCCAATCTGCAGGTTGTAGTTTTTTCTCTTTAGCGCGACCTGCAAAATCTTTAACTTCAGAAGAGATTTGCATGAATCCTTTAGTGTCCGCAAAGCGAACTACAGGAACCAACAAGCCATCTTCTACAGCAACAGCTACACCTATGTTAACGTGTTGGTTTCTGCGGATGAAGTCGCCCATCCAAGAAGAGTTTACGGTTGGATGTTTTCGTAAGGATAGAGCCACCGCTTTTACTACGATATCGTTGAAAGAAATTTTGTATCCCTCTGTGGCGTTCACTGAAGTGCGGAAAGCCATGGCATTATCCATGTGGATATCTAGTGTAAGATAAAAATGCGGTGCAGTAAATTTACTTTCTGCAAGTCTACGAGCAATAGTTTTTCTCATTTGAGAAATAGGCTCATCGGTATAGGTTTCCGTAGTTAATCCACCTGAATTACCTGCGGATGCAGAACCACCGTTTGGATGTGGCATGTAATGATCCACATCGCGTTTTACGATTCTACCATTTTCACCAGAACCTACAACATATTGTAAATCAATCCCTTTTTCCTCTGCCAGTTTTTTAGCGAGCGGTGAAGCATAAACACGGTCGTTATTTACGGCTGGTTTAGGTGTGCTTTTTGGTGCACTAACAGCAACAGCAGCAGGGGCTGGTGTAGCTTTTGGCGCGGGGGTTTCAACCACTGGAGCTGGCTTAACTTCTTCTGTTTTCGCTGGTTCTGCTACCGGAGCTGCATTTAGCAAGGAGGAAATATCTTCACCGGCTTGACCAATAATAGCTAATAAGGCGTTAACTGGAGCCGCCTTGCCTGTTTCTACCCCAATGTGCAATAACACACCATCATAGAACGATTCAAATTCCATGGTGGCTTTATCGGTTTCGATTTCTGCCAATAACTCGCCGGATTTCACAGCATCGCCCACGTTTTTTAACCAAGATGCCACAACTCCTTCGGTCATGGTATCACTTAATTTGGGCATGTAAATTACTTCAGCCATTGCTTGTAGTATTAATATTCTTTAATGTATGGATAATCTGCTTGAACATAAACGTCCTTATAAAGTTCTTCTGCCTCCGGATATGGTGAGTTTTCCGCGAAAGTAACGCTTTCGTCTACTTCGTTTTTGACCCATGCATCGATGTCCGACAGTTCTTTTTCAGAAAGCCATTTATTTGATTTAATCACGGACAATACATGGTCGATTGGGTCTTGTTCCATCCAATCATTTACTTCGTCTTTCGTGCGGTATTTTTGTGGATCTGACATCGAGTGTCCTTTGTAACGGTATGTTCTAATATCGAGTAGGGTAGGACCATCCCCGCGACGTGCTCTGTTTGCGGCCTCTTCGATGGCATTATGCACATCCTCTGGACGCATCCCGTTAACAATTTTTGATGGCATTTCATAGGAAAGACCAATTTTAGAAAGATCCGTCACGTTCGTGGTACGTTCTACACTGGTACCCATGGCGTAGTTGTTGTTTTCAATGATATAAATCACTGGAAGTTTCCACATCATCGCCATGTTGAAGGTTTCATGAAGTGCGCCTTGTCTTACTGCACCGTCACCCATAGAAACGATAGCGACATTTTCTGTTCCGTTATATTGTTCTGCGAAAGCAACACCAGTTCCCATTGGGATTTGAGCACCTACTATACCATGGCCTCCCATGAAGTTTTTCTCTTTGTCAAAAAAGTGCATAGAGCCTCCTTTTCCTTTGGAACACCCTGTTATTCGTCCGTACAATTCAGCCATTAATACGCGTGGATCTGTTCCCAACGCAATCGGATGGGCATGGTCACGGTATGCGGTCATGTGCTTATCTGTTGGGCGTACCGCACTGGCAGTACCTACCGCAATAGCTTCTTGTCCGATGTAAAGGTGGCAAAACCCACCAAATTTCTGTTGAATATACAACTGACCTGTTTTTTCTTCAAATCGTCGAATGAGTAACATATCCTTGTACCATTTGACATATGTTTCTTTCCCGAATTTCCCTTCGGAACTCTTTGAGGTAGCTGCTTTTTTAGTGCTTGACTTGATGGCCATAGTTCAACAAATTTTTACAAATATATAAAGGATTCCGAATATCTTAATGTCAATTATACACTAAGCTTCCTCGAATGATTTTTTTCGTGCTCGAATAATCAAAATTATACCGGCCAAAATAAGTGGAACGCTTAACCATTGTCCAGTATTTAACCCCGTACTTACATCGACCATTGAATCATTATCGGTTTGGCTCTCTTTTAAAAATTCAATTAGGAAACGGAATCCGAAAATTAGGATAAGGAAAGTTCCAAATACCAAGCCTTGCCTTTTCCATCCTTGTTTTTTCCAAAAAAGGAACATGAGTATTCCGAAGGATAGAAAATAGGCAAGAGATTCATAGAGGTTTGCCGGGTGACGTACTGGGATTTCGGTCCAATCACAGAGGTATTGACCGTCAATCACATTCATGCAATCATGGTGTAAAAATCGAAAACCCCAAGGAACATCGGTTACGTACCCGACCATTTCATGGTTGACTAAATTTCCGAGTCTTATGAATGCTCCTGCAATCGCGATTGGAGCTGCAATTCGGTCCAACATCCACAGGTATGGTTTGTGAATTACTTTGTTAGAAAAATACCATAAAGCCAAAAGTATTACAACTGCGGCACCGTGACTTGCCAGACCACCTTCCCAGATTTTAAAGATTTCTTCGGGATGAGAAAAATATCCTTCGGGACCCCAATACGGGCCATAAAAAAATACATGCCCAAGGCGCGCTCCAATAACGGTCGCAGGAACCATGTACATCACCAACTTATCAAGTAAATCATTGGAGATGTTTTCTTGTTTGAACATCTTTCGAATCACAAAATAACCAAGGATCATTCCCGAAACGAAGAGTAGGCCATACCAATTTGGTGTGCGGTATCCTGGGATTATTTCAGCGTCGAACGACCAATTAATGAAAAGCAGCAAGTTCATGAATGCGAATTTGTATCAAAGATAACTCAATTACCTGTTTATTTTAAGCTTATTTGGCTCGAATCTCCCTTTTTTAAAAATGAGATTACTTTGAGTTAATTTTTTACGAAGTTCTTTTTGTTCCGCTTCTGGTAAATGTGTAATGCTTTTGCATTCATCGGAACAACAATTCTCCATAATAGACTTGCAGTGTTCACATTGTATGAATAACAAATGACAACCTTCAAATGCACAATTTGTATGTTCATCGCATGGCGAACCGCATTGATGACAGGAACTAATGATGTCTTCTGTAATTCGTTCTCCTCTGCGTTCATCAAACACGAAATTTTTGCCTAAGAATTTATTTTCCAAACCTTGGGTTTTGCATTCGTTGGCGTATTTAATAATTCCACCGTCTAATTGATACACATTATCAAACCCTCGGTGTTTAAACCAAGCGGATGCCTTTTCGCAGCGAATTCCACCGGTACAATACATGATTACTTTTTTGTCTTCATTTCCTTTAAGGATTTCTTCTTCGATTACTGGCAATGAATCACGGAATGTGTCTACATCGGGTAAGATGGCATCTTTAAAGTGTCCGACTTCATGTTCGTAGTGATTTCTAAAATCCACCAGTAAGAAATCTGATTCGGAGGTTATTTTATTGAACTCCTCCGCATTTAAGTGTTGTCCTTTATTGGTAACATCAAAGGTTTCATCATTTAACCCATCGGCAAGGATTTTATCTCGGACCTTGATTTTTAGTTTTAAAAAGGGAAATTCTGCTCCTTCTTCTTCAACAGCTACATTTAATCGGATACCATCTAAGAAATCAATCGAATAGAGTGCTTCTTTGAACGCATCAAAATGTGTATTCGGGACGGCAATTTGGGCATTGATTCCTTCATGAGCCACATAAATTCTACCGATCACATCAAGTGAATCCAACAGGGCATAGAGTTCATTTCGAAAGGTCTGAGGATCTTGGATTTTTGCGTAGGTGTAGAACGATACCGTCACATAGGTATGACCTTTCCCGCGAAGTTGTTTTTCCAGTTCCTCCTTGTTGTATTTATTCCACAGTTGCATGCTATGATAAATTAAAGGATACACAAAGGTAGTAAAGTTCAATAATATTTAAAAAATAAAGGGGCTTGTGCCCCCTTTAATCGTTGTGTGTCAATGGTTAGATTTTACCTTTCAAACTCATCCATCCTCCACCGTTGTGAACTTCTTTAAAGCCGCTTGAAAGCAGTATGGACTTGGCTGATCCGCTGCGCATTCCGGAAGCGCAACAGGTTATTATAACCTTGTCTTTTGGGATTTCACTTAAGTTTTGTTTAAGGCTTTTGAGAGGAATATTCTTGGAGCCTTTGATGTGGCCGCCAGCACATTCACCAGGAGTTCTAACATCTAAAATAATGGCGCCATCCTTTACGAGTTGCGCAAAATCTGCACGTTTTCCAAACAGTGTGCTGAATAATCCCATCTTATTTATTTAATTGGTGATTTACTTCCATCCATCCGCCGCCATTTTCGCAATCCACGCCCAAGGATTTGAAGTAGTGAGCTGCTTGTCCGCTGCGACCACCCGATGCACAGCAAAAAATGATGGGCGTTTTCATTTGTTTGATTTCTTCTACATGGTCCATTATTTCTTGCAATGGAATGTTTACTGAATGGGCCACATGGCCACCACTAAATTCTGCTCGTGTTCTTACATCCACGATCGTTCCGCTAAATTCACTCATGATTTTTTTGTTATTAAATCTTTAATTAAATTACTACCTAAGAAAAACATAAATCCAAAATACACGGTCGACCGCCAAGGGATCCCAGTAATTGCACACCCTTTAGTACACCCATAATACGTGTAATAAAGGTAACCGACCACCATTCCCATTAAAGTCATCCCAAGGTAAAATAGTTTTGTTTTCATTATGCTGCAAAGGTACATTGAGAACGTGTGTTAATATGTATCCTAAGTTACATTTTCATTTTATATACAATAAAGGCTACCTTTGACCCGATGAAACATATTGAAATTAAACACATTGAAACAGCGCTTGACTGGGTTGACGACGCTACAGACGAACAATTGGAAGATGGAATAACTGCATTTTCAGAGAAACAACCTGTGCTTTTAGACTATGTCTTGGCTGCCCCTTCAGAATATGAAAATGAAGCATTAGAAGGGTATTTACTCTACTATTTTTGGGTAATTATCGAGTCTTTTAATCAAGCAGGATTAACGCCTGTTGAGATCACGGAAGAAATGATTGAGGCATTCCAACCGGAATTTTCAACCATGTTGGATGCATACTTTGAGCAAGACGATGAAGAGTCAGAACAAATGTTGGAAGACTTTTGTGATCAACCTGAGTTAACTCGTTTCATGGCTATGGAAGTATCCACCGACGATGAAGACGGTACCTCAATGGATGATGAAACAGCAACCCAATTGTTTATTGTTACTGCTGCTATGATTACCTTATTGAATCGGGCTTCTCAGGCTTAATCTTTGATTAGGCGCAGTGTTACTGATTGACCCGCTTTATTTACTCGGATCAAATACATACTCGCACGTAGAAAACTCAAATCCAGTTGAATAGGTTCTACAGAATCTACAAGTAAGGGGAATCCTTGTTCGTAAACAAGCTTTCCGCTGAGGTCGAACACTTCGATTTGAGTTCCGGCATTACCCGTTAACATATTGTCTATGGCAATTGTTATTTCCCCATTGGAAGGGTTGGGATATAGCCAAGCAAAAGCGCCGTCTGGCAACACAGGACAAGGGCCAAATGCACGACCGGGAGATCCGCCTTCACAGCCTTGGAACCAATTCGAAGCAAGGGCTTGATTGGCATTTGCTTCTAAATATTCAAAGGTAAAATCACTGTTAAACGGAGCCTGTGGCCAGGCGATTGTAGTGTCAAAAACAACACTCTGAAGTAAGGTTCCGTTGATGTCGTATAATCTTAATGCATCATTATTCGAAATACCATAAGGTAGTTGATACAAGGCTTTGCCCTCAAAATTAGGGTGGCGCTCAGTAAATAGGGAGGAATCTTTTACAACAACGGCATATTCTCCGGGATTTAGTTGTAATCCTGTAAGCGAAAAACTATTATTTTGTTTTTCGTCTTTAAGCGTATATCCTGAAAAGTTAATGACGTTATCTGTATTGTTTTTCAATTCAATCCAATCTTCAGCATTATGCGCTATCGTTTGTTTACCAAGGTTGAATTCACTAAAAATAACAGGTTCATCACATGGGAAATACGCTTCACCTGGTGATCCTGCAATACACCCGCAAAACCATGAAAGTGAGTCAATGCTAATGGCGTTTGGATACTTATTTTCTAAGGTTCTTCCAAATCCATCCGCGCATCGAGGAAATGGAGAATCATTCGTGTATTGCATAGCAAGTAATGTATCGTTGTTCGGACGGAAGATATAAATGGAATCCATGCTGTTTTCAAAACCAAAACGGAGGTTACCAACGACGTTATTAACTGTTGGATAAACGGAATGGAATAGTTGCGTGTCCTGCGCTACTACCAAATAGCCTCCTGCAGGTATTTTTAACCCATCGCTGAATGAATAACTGTTGTAGAAGTCATCACTTTTCAAAGACCACCCCGTAAGGTTTACTTCGGTATTTCCATAATTATGCAACTCAATCCAGTTTCCTCCATCCAAGCTAGTATCCGGACGATAATTTATTTCTGAAATCGTGAGTGAGGAATTGGATGCGGTACCTGTGAAAACGGCCGTAAAATAATCATCTGTAGCGATGTTAACCGCCACGGATTCTTGGTTTAATAGATTGGCTGGTAAGTTAATGTTATATTCCCAATGGTCAAAAGCGTATCCTGGATTTGCTACCGCTGTAATTTTAACGGGGTTTCCATTGAAGTAAACTCCTGTCCAGGGTAAGGAATCTGGAACGATGGTGCTGATTTTGATGTAGCCCGCATCTGCAGGAATTGTATTCAATGTAACATTGACGCTATTTGGTAAGTTGTAATACGTCAACATTTGGTTCCGGACCGCGGTGTTCCTGTTATTAAATTGTCCTAAAATAACATCTCTATTATAGGTATAATTATTCATACCTCCGGGTACATCGCCTGTCCAAAGTGCAAAATGACGAGGCATTTCAGGGAGTAGCTCTTCATACATTTGATTGATTATCGGGGTGTATGTATTTTGATGAAGCGTTGTATTCATTAAATCCGCATACCGATTGATGAAGTAATTCCTATAGGTGCTATCCTGCATTAAGTTGCTATGAATGTCGTAATACGTGTTTGGTTGGATAGCATATTGAAACCAATCAAACATATTTGAATTATAATCTGTCCAACCCCCAAGACCCCATTCCACATCTTGCAAGAAAAAACGCCATTTATTGTCTGTTGTACGAGTTCGTGCAATTTTCACGTTGTTATAAATCCAATCAGTATTTCCGTACCACAATTCAGCGGCGATATAATCGGTATAGTTTTTCAGATCTAGTCGTTTGTCGCATTGACTTAGATAGGTTGGATTGCTTTTATCTGCAGTGGTGATAAAATTGACCATATTATAATACGAACTATCGGATCCTTTTACCGTTCGCAAGGCGCCACCATACCAATAACTAACTGAGAGTAAGTCGAGGCTGTCTACGTGATTTCCGTAATTCTCATTGAAATACGTCTCATTCGCTTTTTCTCGAAGCTCATAAACTCCGAAGAATTGTCCATTTAAAAATACATTGGCTGGACGATAGGCTTGTGAGTTCGCGTATGATTTACGCATGACTCTCATGAATGTGGCATCTCGTTGGTGGTATTGATTCCAGAAATTACTTCCATTTCGTATATAAATTGCTTGTAAATCATTAACATATGGTTTTTCTGGGAATAGGGGATAATGAATGTTCTCACCCGTGCCAAAAGTTGAGTTAGCAGGTTCAACGGTAACACTATGTTGAGGGTTTGACCGACTGCCTCCAGCGCCACCATCCGGTTTAACAGACGCTTTACTTTCAAATTGTTTAATGCCATCTGGAGTGAAATACTCAATATTACATTGACGTTTCCAGTCGGTCCACCAATTATCGAAAATACCATTCGCACCATATAAATCATCGTCATCTATTGTTAGGGAAACGATGGGAATGGTTGAATTTTCATTAATCAAATAGGTTTCCGCTTCAATTGGACTCATACATCGATTGGTACCATTGGGAAAACATCGAACTTTTAATACCGCATTGGCAGAAATGGTAATCGGACCGCTGACTACAGTGGAGGTTCCATCCGGGTCTTGCCCATTAAGTGTATATCTCACGATGCCGGCTTGCGTGGAATTGTTAATTACATTAACAGAAATAGCGTTAGGGAAAATCCCACCTACTAAATCGAGTGATGGTTGCTCTTCATACCCATTGAAGGATATCGCCACATTATTCGTAGAGTTTGGGGTTGGTGTTGGGAAAATAAACCAAGAGTTATTTCCATCATTTTTTTTCCCGACAGACATATTGGCTTCAAGGTCTGGTACATACAGACTATCGAGTATTATTCCATTCGAATTACTTAAATAGAGTGTTTCACCGCTGGTTGCAATCGCAAAATTTGTTTCTATAGTTCCTGCCTGCGGCGTATTAAAAAAGGGGTGCACATATCCGTTAAATTGCTGTTGCTGTGAAGCTAATCCGAACGTCAGGAAAGGCCTACAAGTTAAATCCGAACTTGCTGGGTCTGCGTTATGAATTTCAACCGCAAGGACATTCGTTCCATTTTGCAACAAATTCGAAATAACGCTCATGTCAAGGTCATAACTGCTGAGGTTTCCTCCTTGATACAATTGAGATTCGTGATCTGCTGCCAACTCATCAAAGGAAGGAGGCGTTCCTGCCAGTCCTTCTCTTGCAATTTCAACGCCGTTTAAATAAGCGACAAATCCATCGTCGTAATCGATGTCTAAAAATGCTTTGGCGATGTCATTAAAATTTGTAACATTGAAGTTGATTCGAGCATACACGCTAGTTGCGGGACCTATAATATCTGTGCTATCGTCACCATCACCGTAGCCGATACTCGTTTTTCCTAGACTCCAACTGGACGCATCAAACCCTGTTGTATACCAATCTGGAATTGCTGCATTAGGTATGGTATATGACCATAGCGATTGATGATCAATTGGGCTCTCAAAATGATTAACTAAATATGTCGTTCCTTGTTCATTAGCGAGAATAGTGGCGAATCCGTTCGCAGGGATGGCAATGGGAGGAAATGCCCACTTATTCAAGGTAGTTCTGTTGTCCGACAAATAAAGTCCTTGAAGTGCTTGCGGAGTAGCGCTTGCATTGTAAATTTCTATCCAATCCGGCGAACTGCCGTTGGCTAGGACATAATTAGTTCCGTTCGCATTACTTGCCTCGTTAATAAAGACTTGCGCATTTGTTGTAAAACAAATTGCTGCGGTAAGGAATAGGAGTAAAAGTTTTTTCATTACCTCAAAGTTAAGGAATTAATCCTTAAAATTTTTGTCCAAACCAAAGGGAGAATGCTAACGCGGCCAGGCATAGGATTAATCCGATGGTTTTTTGAACGGTAAATTTTTCTTTAAAGAGTGTTACACCAAGAATGGCTGCAAAAATCACAACGCCAACATTGGCAAGGGAAAGGATTTGATGTGGTTGTAAATTAAGTGTATTGTATGACTTGACTAATAAATAGATGGAGAAATAATTTGGAATTCCTAGGATAATCCCTCCAAACCAACTTCTTCGATCGAAGCTTACCTTTCCTTGGATGCGCTTAATGATGAAGTACCCCAGTCCCATGATACCGGCCATTAAAAATCCAAGTGCAGCGAAAACGCCGTCGTGAAAACCATTGGGTAGCCATCTAGAATTAGTAAAATATAATACTAAATCAAGGCCAGCACTCCCAAAAAATAAAACTAAAAGCATCCAGAGGTTGCCCTTCGATTGGTTGTTAACTTTTTTCGAAAATGAAACAAGAAATACCCCTATTATGGCTGCAACTAAGGGAATAACATTTGTCCATGCTAAAGGGGTGTGATTAATAAGAAGCACTAAGATAACAGAAAGGGCCATTGACATTTTTACAGAAATCGAAGTGGTCGAAACTCCATTCTTCTGCGAGCTCAGGCCCATGAGAATGAAAAGTGAAATGAATAATACACCACACAACAGTGCGTAGGGCATTCCGATTTCTAAGGCAGTGCTTGCAGGAATGTGGTCATGAAAAAGAAAAATTCCACATGCAAAGGCTACGAAGTAATTTGCGATAACAGCTTGTAGGGTATCTATTTTCCAAGCCGTGAAGGATCTAAAAAGAACAAAAATCAGACTTGAGGCTAAAACACTTAGGAATAACTCCATTATTTTCTTTGGTAATAGTAAATGGTATCTGTTGGTCCGAAGGGGTGCGAACGAATTGGAGTTTTTGTAAGAACAGGCGCACGCATACCTTCTTTAAATTGCGTTGAGCTTACAATAACCCTCGCCTCATCCCAAACATTATCAATAATAAAATACTGTAAGGTGCGGCTTCCACCTTCCACCAAAACACTAAGAATATTACGTTTGTATAATTCCTCAAGAATAAGTTTAGTTGATGTTTCTGCAATTTTAATCCATTCTGTTTGACCTTCAACTGCATTTTTTACGCGATTAAAAACAAGGGTAGGTGCTTCATTTGAAAATACCCCAACATCCTTGGATAATTTTAGATTACTGTCAATTACAATACGTGTTGGATTAGTCCCACTAAATTCTCGAACCGTCAACGAAGGATTGTCATTGAGTATGGTGTTTCTTCCCACCAAGATGCCCTGCTCTTCTGAACGCCATTTATGCACTAAAACTTTAGTTTCAGGACTAGAAATCCAATGAATTCCGACTTCGTCTTCCTCTCGGTTCCGATCTAAAAATCCATCTTGAGTTTGTGCCCATTTAAGAATTACATACGGTCGACGCTTTTCGTGGAACGTGAAAAACCGTTTATTTAAGGCCCTGCATTCATCTTCTAAGACACCTTCCACCACTTCAATGCCTTCGCGCTTTAATCGGTCAATGCCTTTACCTGCAACGGAAGGATTTGTATCTCGACTTCCTATCACAACTCGCCTCGGTTTTAACGCGAGGATTGCCAAGGTGCAAGGCGGGGTTTTACCAAAATGTGTACAGGGTTCCAAGGATACATAAACGGTGGATCCTTGAATTGCGGAATCGTCTCCCACATTACGTATTGCATTGATCTCCGCGTGTGGCCCACCAAAAATTTCATGATAGCCTTCGCCAATAATAACGCCATCCTTTACGATTACGCATCCTACCATTGGGTTGGGTGCCACCTTTCCCTGACCTTGATAAGCTAAATCTATGCAACGTTGTATATACTGTTCGTCTTCAGTCACCCCACAAAGTTAATCAAAGCAAACACATATGCTACACGCATTAAGGTGCTCCCGCTTTAATTTCATACCTTTGCTGCCATGGCGCATAAATCAGGTTTTGTAAATATAGTTGGAAGTCCAAATGTTGGTAAATCAACCTTAATGAATCAATTGGTTGGTGAAAAGCTTTCTATTGTTACTTCAAAGGCTCAAACAACGCGTCATCGGATCCTAGGGATTGTGAATGACGAAGACCATCAAATTGTGTTTTCTGATACACCAGGTGTAGTGAATGTATCCTACAAACTTCATGAGAACATGATGGAATACGTTTCTGTTTCACTTCAAGATGCGGATGTATTACTTTTTGTTACGGACACCGTAGAACAAAAAATGAATCATGAAGCTACTCTGGAACGAATTAAAAAGTTGAATGTTCCGGTTCTTTGTTTAATAAATAAAGTAGATAAGTCTCACCAAGAAAAGGTGGCTGAACGAATTGAATATTGGAAAAATGAAATTCCGAATGCAGAGGTTTATCCCATTTCTGCATTGCACAACTTTAACATCGACATCGTTTGGGATCGTATACTATCGTTGATTCCTGAAAATCCTCCGTATTACGATAAGGATGAACTTTCAGATCGACCGATGCGGTTTTTTGTATCTGAAATAATTCGTGAAAAGATTTTTAACTTTTGTCAAAAAGAGATTCCCTACAGTTCACAAATCGAAATCGAAATGTATGAAGATACAGTTCATCTCATTCGGATTCGAGCCATTATCATCGTTGAACGAGATTCTCAAAAGGGAATTATCATTGGTAAAGGAGGGGAGATGTTAAAGAAAATTGGACGTCAAGCGAGAATTGATATTCAAAAATTCTTAGATAAGAAAGTGTTTCTAGAGACCTTTGTGAAAGTAGATAAAGATTGGAGGTCCTCAGAAGCTAAATTGAAAAAATACGGATATTAATGAGCAACATTATTGCAATTGTAGGCCGGCCTAATGTCGGAAAATCAACTTTGTTTAATCGCTTAACGGAATCGCGCGATGCGATTGTGAAAGAGGTGAGTGGGGTAACTCGAGACCGAATTTACGGTAAAGGGGAGTGGAATGGGTATAAATTTTCGGTGATTGATACCGGTGGATATGCCGCGACTAAAGAGGATATTTTTGAAGGAGAAATCAGGAAACAGGTAGAGTTGGCTATCGATGAAGCAAAGGTTATTCTGTTCATGGTCGATGTTATGACAGGAATTGTTGAGATGGACTTATTGGTGGCTGAATTACTTCGCAAGAGTAAAAAGAAAATTCTAGTTGTTGCGAATAAAGTAGATACGAATGACCGCATTGGGATGTCTGCAGAATTTTATTCATTTGGGCTAGGAGATGTATTTGATTTGAGTGCTGCGAATGGTGGTGGAACAGGTGATTTACTCGATGAAGTTGTTACATTTTTAGATAAGGAAGATGATGCGATTTTGGAACAGGATGATCTGCCTCGAATCGCTATTGTAGGCCGTCCAAATGTTGGAAAGTCATCCATGATTAACGCCTTAACTAATTCAGAGCGAAACATAGTAACGGATATTTCTGGTACTACGAGGGATTCAATTCATACAAGATACCGCGCCTTTGGTCATGATTTCCTTTTAATTGATACGGCAGGTATTCGGAAAAAAGCGAAAGTTACCGAAGATATCGAGTATTATTCGGTGCTGCGTTCCGTACGAACCATTGAGAATTCAGACGTATGTATGCTAATGATCGACGCGTCCGAAGGCCTTCAAAAACAGGATTTGGCAATTTTTTACATGATTGAGAAAAATTCTAAAGGGGTTGTCGTGTTGGTGAATAAATGGGATCTTGTGGAAAAAGATCATACGACTATGAAGGCGTTTGAAGAGAATTTACGTAACCAGTTGGCACCGTTTAATGATGTTCCAATAATCTTCACGTCTACGATTACAAAACAACGAATCCATAAGGCCATTGAGACGTGTATGGAGGTGTTTGCAAATCGAACGAAGAAAATTCCTACCTCTAAGTTAAATGAGGTCATGTTAGAAATCATTCTAGATAATCCACCTCCAGCTGTAAAAGGAAAATACGTTAAAATTAAGTTTGTTCAGCAATTGCCAACGCACGCTCCTGCGTTTGCTTTCTTCTGTAATTTACCTCAATATGTGAGTGATTCGTATAGCCGATTCATTGAGAACCGTTTACGAGAGCAGTTTAATTTCACTGGTGTTCCTATTAAGATTTTCTTTAGAAAGAAATAAACTGAGCTTTTGTTTTAGAAGAAGATAAAATAGCTTGTAATTGTTCGGCAAAAAAAAAGCATCAGTAATGATGCTTTTTTTATTTGAAGTTTAATTTATCTCAGTACGTTGACCGTTCCGGTAACCACTTTCTTTTCATCTGTTTCCTTGTTGGAATACTTAATTACCCAAGAATAACCACCGGCTTGAACTTTCCTACCGTCAGTTCCGTAGGTTCCGTCCCATCTCCCTTCAGCGCTGTTGCTTTCCCAAATCAATTCACCCCAACGATTGAAAATCTTAAGGTTGAAGTTGTACGGGTCAAAGCCAGTAGTAAATACCGGGAACCACGTTTGGTTATGCTCATCCTGGTCTGGGGTAAAGGTATTTGGAACGTAGTATATTGGATCACTAATTACAGGTAACGAAAGTTCGTACGTAGTAGCACAACCCAGGGCTGTACTGGCAGTCAGACTAACTAACATATTTTCAGTAATTCCATTGTAGAAATGTGGCTCTTCGAATACCGTCGAGGTTTGACCATCACCATATTCCCAAACGTAGCTAATTGCCCCGAGTGTAGTGTTGGTGAAATTGATTGTTTCTGAGGTAGAGGATAACACATTTGGATTTGCCGTAAACGTGGTATTCGGATAGTTTTCCATACAAATGTAATCTGTGTAGGTAGTGGTCTCTAAACACCCTTGCAGGTTATATTGTAAGGTAATTGTATGACATCCAGCCGAAGTAAACATGTAGTCTGTACTTGGTGTGGTGCCGATGGTGGTTCCATTCCAAGTGTAAACATAACTTGCTCCAGGTACAGGTACTGTGCTAAAACTAACCATTAATGGGTTGCAGCCAGTCAATGTATCTGCTACGAATACAGGAGGTACTGACGGTACAACGATAACATTCATTGAAATTGAATCAGCACATTGGTTGGGATTTGGTGTAAAATCGAATGTGAATGTTCCCGGTGTCGAACTGTCGATTGTTGGTGGATTCCAACTCCCAACGATACCAGGGTTATTGTTTGAAACCAATGGGAATACTGGTGGAACATCTCCCTGACATACTAGCGGCATTTGCGTGAATTGTGGGATATTCAGCGGGTCAATTGTAATGTACATAGATGCTGAATCTGAACATTGGAATGGGTTTGGTGTAAAATTATAAAACACTGTTCCAGGGATATTCGTATTAATTACAGCTGGATTCCAAGAACCTAAAATCGGAACAGCATTTGTTGAACTCGCGGGAAGTGTAACTCCTTGGGTGAATTGGCACAATGGTCCGATTTGTTGGAATGTTGGCTCTGTGTAATTCAATACGGTAATGTCCATTGTTGTAGCAACTGCACATTGTCCTGCGGTAGGAGTAAAAGTATAGGTGTAAAGTCCCGCAGAAGCTGTTGTAATGGTAGGCGGCGCCCATGTCCCGGTATATGGAGTAGGGTTTGTAGAAGGATTTGGTAAGGCCGGAGGTACACTGTTAATACACATCGGCATAATTTGATTGAACGATGGCGTTTCATTTGGAAGAATCGTAATGTTCATGGTTGCAGGAACTGCACAGAATTGCGGAGCTGGTGTAAAAATGTAGGGATAGGTTCCTGGCGCTGCAGATGAGATTACTGAAGGAGACCAAGTTCCTGTTAGTGCAGGGACATTATTTGAAGAAGCAGGTAAGCCTGGTACCGCACCGTTGTGACAAATTGGAGCAATTTGAGTAAAGGCAGGATTTATAGGCGTGTTAACAACGACTAACGTAGTAGCTGTACCGTTACAGTTAGGTGTAGTATAATTTAGCGTATACGTCCCACTATCCAATGGTGTTGAATTCGGAATGGTTGGGTTTTGTAAGTTTGAAGTAAATCCATTTGGTCCAGTCCAAGAATAAGTTGTCGCTCCGTTAGAAGCCGTAAGTGTAATGGTTTGACCCGCACAATATGGACCACCATTGGATGCCGTTACGTTAATACCTCCAGCTTGATAGTTAATTGTTACGTATCCGTGATTGGTGTTATTGGCTGCTAAACATGTACCACCAGCAGGAACGAATGAAGAACCGGCTCCACCGCCACCGCCACCGTTGGCACCTGTACAGCAACCATCGTTACCGCCGCCACCGCCACCGTAATATCCGCCGCCGCCGCCGCCTCCAGATGCAGTTTGCCAAAGTCCAGCTTGACCTCCATTACCTAATGTTCCTGGAGAACCTCCTGGAGGTGTTCCAGCCCAAGGAGTTCCACCATTTCCGCCTGCAACTTGTGTTCCGCCTTGTCCACCTTGGCCATACGTGTTACATCCTGCAGCACCGTTATTACAGTTTGCAGCGCCTCCACATACAGGGGAAGAACCACCGCTTCTTCCGCCACCACCACCGGCAACTATAACACGATTTGCTAATGCTGTACCGCCAATTCGTATATCACTGGCGCCACCGCCACCCCAAGATCCATAGGCTACATTACCATTGGTTGAAGCAAAACCTGTTCCGCCGCCGTTCCATCCGCCAGAAGCCGCTCCTTGCGTTCCCATTCCACCACAGTAGATGTTTAAGATTTGCCCCGGTGTTACATTTAGCGGAGCAGAAATCCGTGCGCCACTTCCTCCATTCGCACCACCGCCTTTGGCTCCTGCAACAATTACGTTAATTGTAAAAACACACGGGGGAACTGTCCATGTTTGCATGGCGCCGGTATAGTTAAATGTTATTGTGGATGCTTGTCCGTGTAAGTTTCCAAATCCTAAAGATAAAACAAGGAATGGTAATATGGCGAGTAAAAATCTTCTCATAATCTGTTTAGGTAAGTCAAATTTAATAACAATTTTTTAATATCCTCCTACCTTATGGAATTGGCGATTATTTCACCAAATTCACATGTCCCACAACCACCTGATACTCATCGTTTTTAAGCACTTTAAAACGAATTCGATACGAATACGTAGCACTTTGTACTTGGTTGCCATACATTCCATAAGAGCCATCCCAACCTATGCTGGGGTTGTTTGACTCAAAAATCAACTCACCCCAACGGTTGAAAATCTGAAGGTTATAGTTGTAAGGGTCGAAACCTGCAGTAAATATTGGCTTAAAGTTATTGTTATATAAATCGCCATCAGGAGTGAAGGTATTAGGGATGTAATAAATTAAACCGTCCTGATATGATATAAATAAGCTTGTGCTATCAACACAACCAAGTGGGCTAGTGGCATAAAGCCAAACCGTACTTCCTGAGGTGGTGTTTGTAAATACATGTTGTGGTGAATTTTCTGTACTTATGCCCCCTTCATCAAATACCCAAGCATAGGAGCTAGCTCCTTGACTGGTGTTTAAAAAAGAAACAGTTTGACTGGGTTCTGAAAAATACGACACACTGGCATCAAATGAAGCGATAGGTGGGAATTCAGGACATAAATAATCAACTAGGGTCGTAGTTGTGCTACACCCATTAAGCGTGTTTGTGAGCGATATCGATTGGCACCCGCCACTCATTGCGATTCCACTAACACTATTGCCATTCAGAACACTCCCGTTTACATTCCAAATATATCCATCGCTCGCTTGCGCAGTGTCTGCTTCGAATTGATAGTTGAGGGGTGTACATCCAGTAATTGCCGGAGTAATTACGTTGGAGACAGGCAATGGGTTTACGTAAATCATTGCAGTTGTTGGGATACTAGAACACCCATTGAGCGAGTAAGTTACCGTAATTGGCATCGTATCATTTGGAGAAAGACTTGCCGTTTGTGGCCCTTGTCCACCGGGAGACCACACAAAGGTTCCTCCGCCTTGACTTGGAATGGCTGTCATTGTTGCCAGTTGTCCTTGACAAATGGTGGTGTCGTCCATGATTAAAGTGGGTAATTGGGTTACGGTAATGTTGCTAGTAGCCTGTTGACTGCTGCAATTATTCAAGGTGTAAGCTACAGAAATGCTGGTGTTTGTCCCAGGATTCGCTGTGATGCTTTGCGGCCCAACTCCCCCGGGGCTCCACGTGTAAATCCCACCAGGTGCACTTGGATTGGCACTTAGTACAATAGAGTCTCCGAAACAAATACTCCCACTATTCAAGGTAACACTTGGTACCTGATTTACTACCACTGTTCCGCTTCCTGTGGTAATACATCCATTAAAGTCGTACAATACATTATATGTGGTAGTTGTAGCGGGTGTAACGGAAATCGAAGAGGTGATTTGCGCGCCATTCGACCATAAAAAGGTTCCACCTTGAACATCGGGAATTGCCGAGAGGGTAGTAGATTGACCTTGGCAAATAGTATCATTAGTAACGCTAAGGTTAGGTATTGGATGTACTGTAACTGTAAGCGTTTGAGGTGTGCTACTGCAATTATTAGCTGTAGATATAATTGTATAAGTTGTGGTTCCTGTTGCCTGTGCTGTGGTGGTTAATACCTCGTTTATCGAAGAACCTACACCTGCGTTACTTCCAAGTACTTGATTCGGGGAATTGGTCCATGAAATAATTGCGCCCTGAACGTTTGAATTCATACCAATCGAAACAGCATCCCCACTACAAAGCGTTGGTGAAGCTAAGGTGGTGATTAAGGTTGGAATTGGATTTACGGTGATAATTCCCGTGACTGCGGCACTGCTACAATTTGCACCGGTGCTGTATACAAGAGAATAACTTGTGGTTGTATTTGGACTTACAGTTAAATTCTGGGCAGTACTTCCTCCCGGGTTCCATAAGTAGGTCCCTCCGGGAACAGAAACGGTTGTGTTTAATGTTCCTGCACTACCATTGCAGATGGTATCGTCAATGATGGTGACCGTTGGGGTTGGGTTTACTGTAACGATTGCTGTGGCAGGCGCACTTGGGCAATTTAGATTGCTATTAAAGGTAACGGTGTAACTTGTGGTCTGAACGGGTGATACCTGCACGGATGGGGAGGTCATGCCTCCTGGATTCCACGTAAAAACTCCCAGCGGAAGGCTAGAAACGGCGGTTAAATTTGCGGTTTGACCACTGCAAATGGTGGCGTTATTCACCGTAAGTACAGGGCTTGGATTTACTGTTACAATACCAATGGCTTGAGCACTTGAACATCCCGCAGCGCTTGTATAGTCTACGGTGTAAGTGGTAGTGGTGTTGGGGGATACTGTAATGGTTTGGGTGGTAGCACCATTATTCCATAAAAATGTTCCGCCAGGAATGCTTGGTGTTGCTGTAAGTGTCGTTGAATTTCCGTCGCAAATGGTGTCACTATTTACCGTTACTGAAGCTACCGGGTTAACAGTTATTGTACCAGTTGCATTGTTTGAAACACAGCCGGCACCGCTTACATAACTTAAGGTGTAGGTTGTTGTGTTTTGAGGACT
Organism: Crocinitomicaceae bacterium; assembly: GCA_044347515.1. Classification (GTDB taxonomy): domain Bacteria; phylum Bacteroidota; class Bacteroidia; order Flavobacteriales_D; family Crocinitomicaceae; genus UBA952. The sequence continues at coordinate 42,839 of JBIKUO010000015.1, forward strand.
CGCGTTTAGGGTACTACCAATGATCCCTCCTGGATTCCATGTGAATGTTCCTCCTTGGGTATTGGTTGAGGCATTTAGGATAGCGGATTGGCCAGCACAAATGGTTGCGCTCGTTGCAGTGATTGTTGGCGTTGGATTAACTGTTACGGTTCCTGATGCTACAGGTGCTGCACACCCAGCTCCGGTGCTGTAATTTACAGTGTAGGTTGTAGTTGTGGCAGGATTTATATTGATGCTTTGTGTGCTACTACCATTACTCCAGGTATACGTTCCTCCGGGAACAGTAGGTGTGGCAGTTAATGTGGCAGTCTGACCGTTACAAATCGTAGCGTTATTTACAGTGACACTGGGAGTTGGATTCACAGTTACCGTGGAGGTGACTGCAGTTGCGGAGCAACCCGATGGAGTAGAATAATTCACTGTGTATGAGGTTGTTGTTAGAGGATTAACTGTTATGGAATTTGTTGTTGCTGCTCCTGGGTTCCAAATAAATGTACCACCCGGAACAGTACTTGTTGCTGTAAGTGTTGCGCTTTGCCCGTCACAAATCGTGGGGCTATTCACCGTTAACACAGGGGTTGGATTGACGGTAATTACGCCGGTTGCGGTTCCGGAGCATCCTCCCGTCGCCGTAAAGGTCACGGTGTAGAGGGTTGTTGAATTCGGAGATGCGGTAAGCGATGCACCATTGGCGCCCGTATTCCATGAGTAGGTCCCCGTAAGTACAGGGGTCACTGTCGCATTGATGGTTGCTGATTGTCCGGAACAAATGGTGGCTGTACTGACATTCACCGTTGGTGAGGGATTCACAACGACATTGGTGCTAGCGGTTCCAATACATCCGCCCAAGTCAACGGTAACGGTATACGTACCTGCATTGGCAGCGGTTGCATTTGGAATGCTTGGGTTTTGAAGAGCGGATGTGAAACCATTTGGCCCCGTCCAAGAATAAGTGCCTTGCGCAGGAGTATTCAACTGTATGGTCGTTCCTGAGCAAACTGGACTATTACTTGTAGCCGTTACTTGAGCAGCACCGCCACTGTATGTAATGGTAACATATCCGTGATTCGTGTTATTACCTGCAAGACATCCTCCGCCCGCAGGAACGAGGGAAGAGCCACCGCCACCGCCACCGCCGCCATTTGCGCCGGTACAACAACCGTCGTTACCACCACCACCACCACCATAATACCCGCCGCCGCCGCCGCCACCTGATGCTGTTTGCCAGTAGCCTCCTTGGCCACCATTCCCAAGAGTACCTGGAGATCCTCCCGGTGGAGTACCTGCCCATGGAGCGCCTCCGTTTCCTCCTGCAACTTGTGTTCCACCACCACCGCCAGCGCCGTAAGTATTACATCCTTGAGTCCCGTTATTACAGTTAGCGTTTCCGCCACATACAGGTGAAGATCCACCGCTTCGTCCACCACCACCACCTGCTACTATAACACGATTGGCTAAGGCCTGACCATTAATCCGTATGTCCGAGGCGCCCCCGCCTCCCCAAGAGCGATAGGTTGAAGATCCTGTTGAATTATGTCCAGTTCCTCCACCATTCCAACCGCCAGAATTAGCTCCCTGAATTCCCATTCCACCACAATATATGTAAAGTGTTTGACCAGGTGTTACCGCAATATTTGCGGTGATTCGAGCACCATTTCCACCATTTGCTCCACCACCCTTAGCACCTGCGACCACTGTATTAATGTTATAAACACAGGGCGGAACAATCCAGGTTTGAACTGCTCCCGTATAGTTAAAATTCAGGGTGGTTTGGCTTAGAAACGGACAAGAAAATACAAGTAAAATAAAGGCAAGTAATAATGACTTCATAGCGTAATAGATTGTATTAAATCTACGTCAATTATTTGATTAAGTGGCTTTTGAAAAGTGAAATTTTTATTAAATTTACTACATTAATTATACTACATGAGTTTAATTCCTTTTACAGGTCCATGGACCCGAAGTGAAGCGGCCCATCTGCTTCGCAGGACTATGTTTGGTCCCACCCATCAGCAAATCACAGCGATTACGAACATGACCATGACGGATGCCGTGAATCAATTGTTAACGGTTGGATCCCTTAACCCACCCTTGGCGTATGATGCGGGTGAAACCGTAGTTGCTCAAGGGCAAACTTGGGTGAATTCTTTATATCCGGCGAATCCGGTGAGTAATCAACTTTGCGAAATGGCGCGTGTGAAATCACTTACCGGTTGGTTAATGCAAAATATGAATTACCAAAGTATGGATATTAGTCAAAAGATGTTTTTCTTTTGGCACAATCATTTTGGTGCTGCATTCTCGTCCGATGCTCGTGCAACTTACACCTACCTAGAATTATTGAGAACAAGTAGCTTAGGAAATGTGAAACAATTGGTAAAGGATGTTACATTAGACCCTGCCATGTTGCTTTTTTTAAATGGAAATACGAATTCCGTACAACACCCCAATGAAAATTATGCCCGTGAATTACTTGAGTTATTTACGATAGGAAAAGGGGATCAAATTGCAGCTGGGGATTATTCTAATTATACGGAGTTGGATGTTGCTTCCGGGGCAAAAATCCTAAGCGGATACTTGGTGCAAGGAATTCGAAGTTCTACCTTAACCGCTGCACAAACCTTGTTCTTAAATCCGTTACACGATACGAGCACCAAAACGCTGTCTTATCATTTTGGTAATGCCACAGTAACCAATGCCGGGGCACAAGAATATGCAAATTACATTGACATCATTTTTCAACAACCACAAGTTGCTACCTTCCTTTGTACCGAGTTGTACCGGTTTTTTGTGAATTTTGACATCACCAATGATGTGGAAACTAATGTGATTCCTGAATTAGCTCAAACACTGATTGCCAATAACTACGAAATTCTTCCAGTACTCCAAGAATTGTTCACAAGTCAGCATTTTTACGATGTGGCTTTACGTGGTAGCATTATTCGGAGCCCACTGGAGACAGTTTTTAGCATGTTGAATTCTACAGAAACCCAAATCAACGTAAATTTAGCAACAGATTATAACATCTACCTAAACATCTATTACGCTGCTGCGAACATGGGCCTTGATTTCATAAATCCCACAAGTGTGGCTGGATGGGAGGCATACTATTTAGCTCCCGCATTTTCTAGGCTATGGATTAATTCCACCACCATTAAATTTCGTTTTGACATTGCCACTGGGCTCTTTATTTTCGGGATCCCAATTAACGGATATACCTTGAAAGTGGATACCATTCCATTTCTAAATAATTTGAGTTTACCCTCGAGTGCCATTTCGGTTATTGATGACATCTGTGAGTTGTTTATTTCTAAACCGGTGGATCCAGCAACCCATGCAGATTTGGTTAATATATTAACAAATAATCTTCCAACGTTTGAATGGACGTTGCAATACAACGAGTATTTAAACAATCCGAATAACCCGACCTTTGTAGACCCTGTGAGATATCGCGTACAATTGGTGCTCGATCGAGTTTTTAAAATGCCTCAATATCAAATGATATAATGCGAATCCTATGAAAAGAAGACAGTTTATTAAAAATGTAGCGTTAACATCTGCAAGTTTACCCTTCGTTTCGAATGGTTTTGGAATGCAGGCCTTGAGTCAAAAGCTCTTTAATTTTTCTACCGGTGCTGAAGATCGGGTATTGGTAATGATACGCTTAAATGGAGGTAATGATGGATTGAATACCGTTATCCCGTTGGATCAATATGCTAACTTAATGATTCATCGACCTGAAATCATCATTCCTCAGAATCAAATTTTGTCGGTAACTCCCGAAGTTGGATTTCATCCCCAAATGCAAGGAATGAAAGGACTCTTTGATCAAGGAAAATTGAGTGTAGTTCAAAATGTGGGCTACCCTGAACAAAATAGATCTCACTTTCGATCCATGGATATTTGGACCTCAGGATCGCTTGATGTGAGTGAAACGAGGGGTTGGTTGGGACGTTATTTTGATTCCTATAATCCAAATTATCCTGCAGGATATCCAAATGTAACGTATCCGGATCCATTTGCAATCAGCATGGGGTCGGAGGTTACCGCAACATGTCAGGGAATAGCAGCGAATTTTTCTCATGCAGTCTCTAATCCTAACAATGCCGTTAATTTATATCAAGGTGGCTTTGTAAATGACGGCTCATATTATGGGGAACATGTGGAGTTTGTTGGGACAATTATCGAACAAACCAATAGCTTCGGACAGGTGATTCATGCAGCGGCTCAAGCGGGAAGTAGCTTATCGGCCATGTACGACCCATCAAATAATTTGGCGACGCAGTTGAAATATGTAGCTCAAATGATTTCTGGGGGATTGAAAACTAAAGTTTATGTGTTATCACTTGGAGGTTTTGATACTCATGATAACCAGGCAGATGCAACTAATTTGTTAGCTGGAACACATCGCGGATTGCTGAAAACGGTTTCTGATGCCATCGCGGCATTTCAAGACGATCTTCAATTACTCGGACTAGAGCAACGTGTAGTTGGAATGACATTTTCAGAATTTGGTCGTCAAATTGAGGCCAATGCGAGTTTAGGAACGGATCACGGAGATGCTGCACCGTTATTTTTGTTTGGAACATGCATTCAATCCGGTATTATCGGACCAAATCCAACGATTGCTAGCTCCTTGCCTGATCAAGCGGGTATTGCTATGCAAATTGATTTTAGGGATGTGTATGCATCGATTTTACGTGATTGGTTTCAGGTACCAACCAATGAGGTACAACAGTTGTTCGCTCACCAGGTCCAGTTCTATTCCTTGGCAGGAACGTGTAACGTAAGTTTGGAAGAACAAGCACTGGCTAATGGCTCCATGCTCGTTTATCCAAATCCAACACCAAGTAATGTTCATGTAAAGGTGAATTTGGAGGAGGGGAGAACGATGGGAGAACTTCGCGATGCGAATGGAGCTACTGTTAAAACGTATTTCGATCAAAATTTCTCCAGTGGGCTTCACACCATATTCTGTGATATGGAAGGTTTAGCCTCCGGTACGTATTTCTTAGTTATTCGGAATAATGAAAAAACCTTGTTGGAAAAGGTCGTAAAAATGAAGTAACTATCGAAGTAAGTTAAGGGTTCCCGTAATCTGTTGTTTTTCGGTATTCGTTTTGGTGGCAAAGGTGATTTCCCAAGTATATATTCCTTCCTGTGCATGGAAATCCTTTCCATAAACGCCATCCCATCCAGTTTCTTCATTGAATGATTCCCAAATTAATTCCCCCCATCGATTGAAAATACTGAGGTGGTAATCAAACGGATCAAATCCGCTGGTAAAGATTGGTTTCCATTGCTGGTTGAATTGGTCTTGATCTGGGGTAAAGGTATTCGGTACATAGTAAATTAACGGTTCTTGATACCCGATAAATTGGGTTAGTGAATCGATGCATCCTGAAGGGGAACTTGCAATGAGCGTTACAAAATAACCGCCTGTGGTATTGGTGTAAGTATGCGTTCCTTCCGGCTGATTGCCGCTGTTTCCATCCCCGTATAGCCATACATAGGAGCTTGCTCCTTGTGTACCATTGTTAAAACTAACCAATTCTGATGGTGACGTAAATTCTCCCGGGACAAACGAAAATCCAACTACAGGAGTCCCTTCTACACACAAATAATCACTCAGTAGAGCCGAGGCCGCGCAACCGCTGATGTCCACTTGTAATTCCACATCATAACATCCAACATTCGGTAAGTTGTATGAAACAGTCGCAGTATTTCCTGCTTGTTGACCATTGATTTGCCAAAGGTAGGTAGCCCCATTCACTGCAGGCGTGGTTAATGTACCTTGTAATGGAGAACAACCCAGTAAATTATCTGCACTAAAGGAAACCCCGGGGTTATCTGAGATTTGCACAGTAAGCGAAGCTGAGTCTGCACATTGTCCCGGTGTGGGATTGAATATATAATTAAAACTTCCGAGTTGTTGTGTGTTAACGGCCAATGGGTTCCATACCCCTTGAATCGCATTCGTTGAACTCGCTGGAAGCATTGGTGCTGGAATTAATCCTAAGCAGTATGGCCCCATGGCATTGAAATTTGGCTCAACCAAGGGCGTAACGGTTAGAATGCAAGAGTCAGAATCCTGACAGCCATTTAAGTTGGCATTTACCACGTAGGTAATATTTTGCGCACTGTTACTCGCATTATTGATAATTTGATTGATGCTTCCGCCAGCACCAGGGTTCGCACCTGTCAGGTTGGGGTTTGCGGATGGGGTGTAGCTAAAGGTAGCTCCCGCTGGTGATGAGGTAATGTTTTGGATGAAATTAGCTCCGCTGCAAATCGTGTCAACGGCAGCAATAATTACTTGAACCGGTGGGTTCACGGTTACATTGACAAAATCCAAGGATTGACAACCCGTATTGTCGAGACCATTTAAGATGGCAACATAAGTGCCCGCATTGGGATAGGTTATGGTGTGTGATCCCACACCAACAGCTGAACTTGGTGAAGCATTTGGTGTAAAATTCCAGTTGTATATTGCGCAATTTTGTGAACTTGTCCCATTAAATACTACCGAATCTCCTGTACAAATAGTTAAGTTGCTCGATGTGATTTGTGGTACAGGTCCAGCGAAGGTTCCTCCATTTGGATTGTTATTATTGAATGTTAAGGTAAAGCCTGTGTTTGCAGAGAAATTATTTACGAGTAGGGCGTAACTTGTTCCCGGTGTCATGGTAATGCTTTGTATGTAGGCATTAAATCCTGCTTGGCACCCGGGCCATTCGTTCTGATCCAATTCCGTTAAACTCATTCCAGTGGATCCCGTTGCATTGAGGCAAGAGCTCGAACAACAACGAACGGGGGTTCTCGCTCCGCACGGATTGCTTGTGTTCAGTTGATAAAAAATAAAGTCGATATCGTCCATTGGATTTACAGGGGTGATGTCAAAGGTGAGTGGTCCTCCGGTTCCACAGGTCCAATAAAACCATGAAGAATTGGATTCATCGGGTCCGGGCATGTCAAGGCAGGTACCTGGTTCGGGTTCATCGTTGTTTAATCCGCCCCCACCAAGGGTTCCTACACTCACAGGATTTTGGTTGCATAAAAAGGCAGCGCCACCGCAATCAGCACCGGGATTAGCTGTTGGTGTGTAACTATTGATGCAGAGCTCAAAGCTTCCTTCATTAGCTTGAGGTGTTGAAACGCGAATGTAATAGGTGTTTCCTGGCACCAAGGCGCCTTCGTAAATTTGTGTAGTACCAAAGCCTGGGGTACCGTTTGCGCAATTCAATTCATTCATTAAGCCCCCGCAGATTCCATCATAGAATGCAATTCTAGGTTGTGACATGGTTCCACCACCGCCAATTCCACTTGCCGAAATCAATACATCCGTCCCCAGTGCGGTAAATGAAAACCAAACGTCCTCTGTGGCATTCGCGGGCCAACACGTTGGTAATCCATAGGTTCCAGGGGTTGATCCTACGTTTGTGAAAACCCCATTCCCTGAGCAATAATTTTGCACATTATTTATTGGTGTAGCGGTACCACAATCGTCTCCCTGTGCCCAAAATGACCACGGTAAAACTAGAAAACAGATAAATCGAAGTAGTTTAAGCATCGGTTAGGTAGACGAAATTTAATCAATTTCGTTGGCTTTCAGTGAATTACAAGTTAATTTTTAATTGCCTCCACACGCTTTTGCCGCTGCATTGGGTTTTCTTTTGGTTGATTTTGCTTGAATAATTGATACCTCGAGGGTTGGATTTCTGCTGGCCAAGAATTGTTATTCAGATCAACATCTGCAGTTTCAAGGAATGGATCCAAGCGAATCTCTTTCACTTCTTTATCAAAAATAAACACCTTCGATACCTTATCTTCGTATTGGCGCCATATTTCTACGGGTATACGTATAACCTCGGTGCTGTCATCCGTAAAGGTGAACCTTATTATGAGTGGCATTACCAATCCACCCACATTTTCAAAATGTACTTCATAGAAGTGTTTTCCAACATTGAGAAGGGCTAAATCCTTTTCGCTGGTTTTCTGCTTAAACTCTTCGTATTCCTTTTTATCGAGTGCATCAACTAAATAAATATTACGTTTAGCATAATAATCATCGATTAAAGAATCCTGTTCGTTGATGGTTTCTTTGATGGCGGTTTCATTTCTCGTAACACCAATGTGAATATCCTTATTGTCGTTTTGTTCCTTCAAGAAGCCTTTTTCAAGCGTAGGATTTTGACTGTTTAATTGAAACCATTTGACTTCCTTAATGGCAATATCAACTGGTTCGGTACCATAGAACCATCCCCTCCAAAACCAATCTAAATCAACCGCAGAGGCATCTTCCATGCTTCGGAAAAAATCGGCAGGGCTTGGATGTTTGAATTTCCATCGTTCACAATAGGTTTTAAAGGCATAATCAAATAATTCTCTACCCATGATGGTTTCGCGAAGAATGTTTAATCCCGTTGCTGGTTTTCCATACGCATTGTTACCGAATTGAAAAATGGATTCTGAATTAGTCATGATGGGAGAAATGAATTTTTGATCTCCACGCATGTAATCTGCAATTAGGTGTGCTGGTCCTCTTCTGGAAGGATATCCTCGTTCCCATTCTTGTTCCGTTAAATACTGAACAAAGGTGTTTAATCCTTCATCCATCCATGTCCATTGGCGTTCATCGGAATTGATGATCATTGGGAAAAAGTTGTGACCTACCTCATGGATAATTACGCCCCACATGCCATATTTTTCGCCTTCCGAATAGGTGCCGTCTTCTTCTGGTCTGCCTCCGTTAAAGCAGATCATCGGGTATTCCATTCCGATCCATTTGGAATGAACCGAGATAGCTACAGGGTACGGATAATCAACAGTATACTTTGAGTAGGTTTTAATGGTGTGGGCGACTAACTTCGTACTGTAACGTTCCCAGAGTGGGTTTCCTTCTTTCGGATAAAACGACATGCAAAGAATGTTTTTTCCGCCTACCGTAACGTTTTGCGCATCCCAAATGAATTTGCGCGAACTGGCAAAGGCGAAATCGCGTACGTTCGTCGCTTTAAATCGCCAAGTTTTGCTGTTTGATTTCTTTTCTTTTTCTGCTGCTTCTGCTTCCGCTTGTGTAACAATTAGCACGGGTGTGTTCGCTTTTTTTGCTTGTTCCATGCGTTTTCTTTGGGCTGCGGTAAGCACATCCGCTCCGTTTTGAAGTTCTCCCGTAGCAGCAATGATATGATCTGAAGGTACCGTGATGCTTACATCATAATTTCCAAAAGGCAAGGTAAACTCACCTCGTCCAAGAAACTGTTTGTTTTGCCAACCGGTAACGTCGCTGTAAACACACATGCGCGGAAAGAACTGAGCTAGCGTGTACAAATAGTTTTTATCCTTTTCAAAATACTCATAGCCTGATCGACCACCCACAGCCATGCGGTCATTGATGTTATACCACCATTTTACGGTGAAACTTATGCTGCTTTTAGGCGCGAGTGGCGTTGCTAAATCTATGCGCAACATGGTTTTATTGATGAAATAGCTCATGGGTTGCCCCGAAGTAGATGAGATACTTTCCACTTTAAATCCGCCATCGTAATGGAAAAAGCGTTTTTGTATGTCGCCTATGGATTTAAAATCTTCCATTTTTTCTACCTCAATCAGCTTGGTGTCTGAATGCTCATCGTAGATGTTTTGGTCTAATTGAAGCCATAAATAGGGGAGGGCATCTGGGGAATTATTGGTATAGGTAATGGTTTCGGTGCCGCTTAATTTCTGCTTATTATCATCCAATACCAAATTCATTTTATAGTCTGCTTGCTGCTGAAAATAGGCATGACCCGGAGCACCAGCCGCATTTCTGTATTCGTTCGGCGTAGGGAGTTCCATATCAAGTTGAGCAAACTTTTTTTGAGCAAATGATGTGGAGGCGATAGCAATCGAGAAAAGGTAAAGTATAGGTTTCATCATGGGGTTACGGGGATTTCTTTAGTGTAATCAGTAGCAAGGTAGGAAAGGGTATGATGCCTACCTTTTTTTAAGTAATCTAATTTGTTTTGTTGATCAGGAAAATAAGCGGTGAGTAGTGGAAAGGCAAATGAAAGGTTGCCTGGTTCGGCGATTACCTCCGAAGATAAATAGAAGTTAAGATCACCGCTAATATCAAGCGCATGGCCATCCACTTTGAAGTAAACTGCTTGGTTATTTTGATACAGCGTAAATCCGGCACAGACCATGAGTTCTAATTCCGTGCGCAAACTATCGGTCTTAAGTATGTTGTCCATGCTTAATGTTTTGCCATGTTTCTTTGAAAGAATATACGCTAAATCATGTGCAGTAACTTTAAGTGTTGCTTGGAACTGTTGCTCTGAAGGATAATACTCTAATTCGATAAAGGCAAGGTGGTACTCATGCGCTTGGCTCGTTCCAAAAATGGAAAGCAGTACGAAGAAGAGTAGGGCCTTTAATTTCATGGGCTTTAAAATTACTATATTTGACCCAATGTCACAACGATTTTACTACCTGATTTTATCTTGTCTTGTTCTATGCGCTTCTTGTGCTGAGGAAAAGGTTGATGAGGGATTAAGAGCTGGCGATTTGCTTTTTCAGGATCTGGATTGCGGTCCAATGTGTAATGCGATTGAAACGGTAACCGAAGGGGTGAACGGCATGGATTTTTCGCATTGTGCTATGGTAATCGAAGAACATGATTCCTTGAAAGTTATCGAAGCGATTGGCGCTTCAGTGCAGGTTACGAGTTTGAAAGATTTTAAGCAGCGAAGTAATAAAATAGTGGTGGCCCGATTAAAAAAGATGAATGAAGGCATAATTACTAGGGCTGTCGCTTATGCAAAATCACTTAAGGGAAAGCCTTACGATGAGGTGTTTCTTTTGAATAACGACCGATATTATTGCAGCGAATTGTTGTATGAATCGTTTAAAGTGGCGAATCATGGAAAACCGATTTTTGAATTGGCGCCAATGACCTTTATGGACCCAGCTACCGAGGCGTATTATCCCGTATGGGTGGACTATTATCATGAATTGAATTGCCCAATTCCTGAAGGAAAACCTGGGTTGAATCCAGGGTCGATTTCTAGAAGTCCTGTTCTAGAGCTTTTAGATTTTTCACTTTAAGTACAAATTTTAATAATTTATTAATAAATCTTACGAGTTTTTTATTTTTCTTTAGGTTAAACTTCCTACCATGAAAAAATTCATTCTTGTATTTTCTTTTTTCTTCGTACTTAACAACGGGATAATTGCTCAATGCCAGCCCCCTTCCTCGGTTGCTTCAACCCCAAACATGATTTACTATGCGGGAGGTTCTTGCATGTTCTATGATTCTTTGTGCAATTTGTTGCTTTCCGTTCCTGCAGTAGAGGCTTCCTGGTCTTGTTCTCCAGCAACTGCAAAATGGGTCGTGGTATCCCCATCCAACGGCGGTTATTATGAATTTCCGAATTATTCCAACAACAACCCACAGATTAATTTTGATCAATACATGCGTCCCTTTTGGAGTGCTGATACCATTTATAACGAACTTATTTTCCTAAACGGGGCAGGTACTTCTGCAAAATTAATGTTCACCCCAACGCAAATTTTATCGGTAAAAAACTACAACCAAACGATTACGTACACCCAAGGTACGGATTACACCTTGAACGGTAATACGCTTACCCAATTGAATCCGGCCATGTCATCATCGGTTTCTCTGACTGTTGGTAGTGGATTGCAAAACAAGCAACATACTTCATGGATAAATGTTACATACAAACCTAGTAGAAGCGATTGGTCTATTAGTAATAATTTCACGTATCGAGGGGCGCAGCTTCCCAAAACCATGGCCAAGTTAAACAGCGGACAACCTGTGAAAATGCAAGCCATTGGCATGTCCATCACCGCCGGATTGAACGTGAGTGGTTTTGCAGGAGATCCCAACAACTTTACGCCAACGTTCCCTTATATGCACAGCTATATCGACATGCTTGGCCAACGTTTAAATCAAGTATTTCCCGGACCTATTACCATCTACAACAGCTCTTGTGGAGGCAAAATGGCGGCATGGGTTGATACGTATTGCCCGGCACTGGTAAATCCGAATAATCCTGATTTAGTATTCATTGATATGGGTATGAATGACATTTGGGGAACTAGCGCAGTGGCTTTCAAAAACAGCATTCAATCGGCCATGAATAAAATGAAACAGCATAATCCCAATGTAGAATTTGTGCTTATAGGTAATATGCTCCCGGATGTATCAGGTATGGGAGCTCCTGCGAATGGTGCGGTAGATATGTATGGATTTCGAACGCAGTATTTGAATATGGATACCGTAGGGGTGGTGTTTTTTGATATGACTTCCATTAGCGACAGCATATACGACCGTAAAGGAGCATACCAATGCACGGCAAATTCCCTGCATCCGAACGATTATCTTGCGCGTTGGTATGCCCAAGGTTTGTTTCAAATGTTCAACAACACTAACGTAAGCGGTATACCTGGTACATTGAACCTGGACGCTGTAACGTGTTTTCCGAATCCTAGCGAAGGAGTATTGATGGTTGATTTAGGTTTTTCACCAACAGCTCCCGTTGATGTAACGGTATTCGATCTATTGGGACAGGTTGTTTATGAGGGAAAACAATTCCAGCAAAAGCAGCAATTTGATTTTTCGAGGCTCCCAAAAGGAAATTATAATATGCAATTAGGTAAATCTTCCAAGAAGCAACAAGTTTCATTCATAATTAAATAGCTATGAAATTATTCACTCCGATTTTGTGTTGCTTGGTGCTTGTAACGGCAAGAGCAACCACCTATTACGTTTCTCCCAGTGGCTCTAATACCAACGGTCTCTCTCCAGCAACAGCGTGGACAAGTTTGACAAGTGTGAATAATTTTACCTTTAGTGCGGGTGATTCCATATTATTTAAAGGAAATACAACGTTCAGTGGCTATTTAGAAATCACGCAACAGGATGCGAATAATTTTAACCTCCCGTTGTATTTCGGAAGTTTCGATCAAGGGGTCGCTACGATTCTCACGCCGAATACTCTAAATTGCGGTTTTAAGGCAACCAATGTACAAGGTGTTCGACTTGAAAACCTCATTTTTCAAGGACCGGGCGCGCAAACCGCATCGAATAAAGACGGGGTCTTGTTTTATACGAATTTAGCAAGCGGATACCTAAAGAATATTCGATTGAAAAATGTCAATGTCAATGGCTTTGGTTTTTGTGGGATTCGCTTTTATTCGGAATGGTCTGCCAATGTGAACTCTGGATACAGAAATGTGCTGATCGATAGCTGTGTCGTGCACGATTGCCGCGAAAATGGCATTGTGAGTATTGCTTATGATGATCAAAATTATACTACCTATCAACATTACGGGTTTCAAATAAAAAAATGCCGTATATATAATATCACTGGATATTCGGCGAATAGCCACAAAGGAAGCGGAATTGTACTTTCACAAATTGATTCCGTGTTAATCGAGCGTTGTGAGGTCTTCAATAACGGCGCGTTGAATACGGCTTGCGGTGGACCAGGAGGAATATGGGTGTATGCTGCCAATGGGGTTACCATCCAACATAACGAAAGCCACCATAATAAATCAGGATCAGGGAACGGTTGTGATGGTCTTGGCTTTGACCTAGACGGAGGAACGACCAATTCATTAGTCCAATATAATTACTCGCATGACAACGACGGTGCGGGGTATTTACTCGGTAATTTCCCTGGAGCAAGGCCATGGGGAAACAATGTGGTGAGGTATAATTACAGCGTGAACGATGCAAGAACCAACAATAGTCCAGTTACGCTTTTTACGGCACCCGGCACCCAATGGAACGGTTTGCGGTTTCATAATAATACGGTGGTTGTGACCAATAGTCCGAATAACAACTATCCTAGTTTTTCGGCCTTTCAAATGACCGATTATGGAACACAAATGACGGGTGTAGAGTGTTATAACAATATTTTTTTAACTCAAGGACTGCCGGTGATTGACGTGCCTGCCACCTTTACAAATCAAAATCCGGCCTTTATTGGTAATTTATATTGGGCCGGAGGAGGTGCTACGACGTTTGTATACGGAAACACCTACAATTCATTAAGCAGCTTCCGAAGTGCAGGGGTAAATTGTGAGCATATTCAAAATACGAATTACGGGTTCGAAGCAGATCCACTATTGCCCAATATTTTATCTCCGGCACCAACGCTTTATCCTCAAGTGACAGAGATGCTTTCGTCGTATGCTATTATCAATACCTCTCCAATGATGAATGCAGCGGTTAATATGTCGGCGTTGTTTGGATTCGGTAATGGATCAAAAGATTATTATGGAAATATGGTGCCGAACAGCCAAGCTCCCGAAATCGGTGCAGAGGAAGGGTATTTTATCAATGTGGGATTACCGGGCTTGGCCCCAAGCGATGGGATTCGTTTGGTGCAGAATCCAGTGGTTTCAACCGTCAGGCTACACGTGGATTCCAAATGGTATGGAAGCGATTATGCGGTTTTAGATGTTTTAGGCAACGAGGTAGCAAAAGGAATGTTGCAAGGTGAGGATGAAGAAATCGATGTCTCTGAATTTTCAGATGGTATGTATTTTATTGCGGTAAAACGGCATTCTTTTGGTTTAAAGTTTATTAAGGATTGATATAACCTTCGTAAAATGAGTTAGCGTCACAAGAAATCAGGTCTCTCAAGTGGCACTTTACTTTTGATTTCCTACCTTTGAGCGTATGAGACGATTGATGTTTTTGCGCGGTAAATTAAAAGGCCTGTTTTTCTTTTTTCATGGCCATCGCTTTTTTTCTGCCCACTTGTTTTCTTTTATTGGTTCAATGGCTTCCTTGTCAAAATGGATCCAGCGACATAAAGCACTGGGACATAATGATTTTTATTCCTTTAAATTCGACTACTCCCGTAGAGAACAGCTCTTTGAGTATGTAATCAAACAAGAAGGCTTAGATAGCCCCATTGATTATTTAGAATTCGGAGTTTCTAAAGGGGATTCCTTCAAGTGGTGGACAGCACGAATTACTGATCCTGCTGCACGTTTTTATGGATTCGATACCTTCACCGGACTTCCAGAGGATTGGGGACCGTTCAAAAAAGGGGATATGAGTTCAGGAGAGTCTTTACCTAAAATTAATGACAATCGCTACGAGTTTTATCAAGGTTTATTTCAGCAAACCTTGTTGCCGTTTCTTGTCAATTTTGACCCTTCGAGAAAAAAAGTGATTCACATGGATGCTGATTTATATACGGCAACCTTGTATGTACTCACCTTGATCACGCCGTACTTACGTCCAGGCGATGTAATCTTTTTTGATGAATTTAATGTACCTCAGCACGAGTATAAAGCGTTTACCGAATGGGCGAGTGCCTTTTACATCAACTATGAAGTGTTGGGTGCTGTGAATAACTATTATCAAATCGCCGTAAAAATTAAAGAATGAGAAAATTATTAGCCCTATTAGTATTAGGAGCAATACTGGTTGCATGTGAACAGAAAATGGATGCTTGTGAGTGTGGGAAGAAGATGATTGATAAAGATTCCAAAGAAGCGATGGATTGTAATGATTATTGGCGTTCTCTTGATTTGAAAGAACAAGAAGTGTTCATGGAAAAGGCCATGAAATGCTACGCCAACGAAAGTCTTGGAACAGACCTGAAATAAAAAAGTCTCCCGAGGGAGACTTTTAACAAACAACAACAACTAAACATCCCTTCTATTGTTAACGAAGGAATACCTCTCTACCGCACGGCAGTTGTTCGTCCGCGGAAGAAATATCATTCCTCCGCATGAGTGGCTTGAGTTTAAGGGCTTCCTGCTGGGCAAGTTCCCGCACACTCATTGATTGCTTTAACACAATCGATTTTTTGTTTTTTGACTTTATTCGTCTTGGATCTAAGTAAATGATATCACCTTCAGTTAGCATATCCTTTTCTTTAAATGCCTCATTGTAATGATGAAGTTGAGATAACCTGATTCCGGTTTGCTTTGAGATTTTATAGTAAGAATCTGTTTTACTCGCAATCACGTAACGTACTCTGTTTTCATGAATCAATATTCGAATACTTTCCTGCTTAATTGCCTTGGCGGGTTGGATCGGTTCGGCGAGGATCCTTCCAGCGTTCAGTGCAATAAGGGTGAGTAATGCGATGCGTTTCATATGGTCCTCTAACGAATTGTCTGTTTCAAGGTTTCATTATTTGATTTTTTATATCAAAAACAGCCAGTTTGTCTTTTGTGCAAGGATGTAAGATGTCAAAATGGCGCTTTTGGATGGGTGGTTTATGTTTTGAGCACTATTCGAAACAAAAATTAATACCTAAATGGATTTAACTAAATTAACGTCTTTGGCTCAAGAGGCTTTACAGAAAGCTCAGGAATTAGCTCAAGAAAACCAGCACCAAGTATTGGATACCGGACACATGCTAATGGGACTTCTAACGGTAGACAAGGAGGTTGTACCCAGGTTGTTGGATAAGCAGGGTGTGAATCAGTCGGTGTTTCGTGCAGCGGTTAATGCGGTGGTTTCAGGGTATCCGAAGGTTCAAGGCGGTGAGCTGCATATTTCCAATGCGCTTTCTGCTGTCCTTAAAAAAGGTCTTAGTGACCTGGATGCTTGGGGAGATTCTTATTTGGCCGTGGATGCCTTGTTTTATCACGTGTGTCAATCCAAAGATTCCTTATCTCAATTAGTGAAAGATTCAGGGATTAATATTAATCAATTAAAAAAAGACATCATGGAAATGAGAAATGGAGAAAAAGTACAGAGTTCCAGTCAGGAAAATACCTATCAATCCCTAGAGAAATATGCGAAGAACTTGAATGAAATGGCTGCTAAAGGAAAACTTGATCCGGTAATTGGCCGCGATGAGGAGATTCGACGCGTATTACAGATTTTAACTCGTAGAACCAAGAACAACCCGATCTTAATCGGAGAACCAGGGGTTGGTAAAACGGCCATTGCTGAAGGTTTGGCCCACCGAATCATTAGTGGGGATGTGCCTGAAAATTTAAAAACAAAGGTGGTTTACTCCTTAGACATGGGTTCGTTAATTGCCGGTGCAAAATACAAAGGAGAATTTGAGGAACGCTTGAAAGCCGTGGTTAAGGAAGTGATTAATTCGGATGGTGAAATCATTTTGTTCATCGATGAAATCCACACCTTGGTTGGCGCGGGTGGCGGCGAAGGAGCTATGGATGCAGCAAATATTTTGAAACCGGCCTTGGCGCGCGGTGAATTGCGTGCGGTAGGAGCAACAACCCTTAATGAGTACCAAAAGTATTTTGAAAAAGATAAGGCCCTCGTGCGACGCTTTCAAACTGTGCTCGTAGATGAGCCCGATACGGAAGATGCCATCGCTATCCTACGTGGAATTAAAGAGAAATATGAAAATCACCACAAGGTAATCATTAAAGATGCAGCCATAATTGCCGCGGTAGAGTTATCGCAGCGGTATATTTCTGACCGTCACCTTCCGGATAAAGCAATCGACTTAATCGATGAAGCCGCATCAAAACTTCGCATGGAGATCAATTCCAAACCGGAGGAATTGGATGAAATCGAGCGTAAAATCATGCAACTTGAAATTGAACGTGAAGCCCTAAAGCGTGAAAACAATACCGCAAAATTGGAAGCCGTTGAAAAAGACTTGGCCAATTTCAATGAAAAACGACAAGGTTTGACTTCCAAATGGCAAACCGAGAAACAAATGTTAGAGTCTATTCAACATTCAAAAGAAGAAATTGAATTATTGAAATATGAGGCCGATGCCGCGGAGCGAGCCGGAGATTACGGTAAAGTAGCTGAAATCCGATACGGAAAAATTCAAGAGGCTGAGCGGAAGTTAGAAGATTCCAAGAAGACGTTGAGTGAAATTCAATCGGTATCTAAAATGATTAAGGAAGAAGTAGACACCGAAGAAATTGCTGAGGTAGTTTCTAAATGGACAGGAATTCCAGTACAGAAAATGGTGGAAAGTGAAGTGAGCAAACTACTCAGGTTGGAGGATGAGCTTAAGAAACGCGTGGTTGGACAAGAAGAAGCCATTGAGGCCTTGTCGGATGCGGTACGTCGCTCCAGGGCGGGTCTGCAAGATGCGAGGCGTCCGATTGGTTCATTTATTTTTCTAGGAACTACAGGTGTTGGAAAAACGGAATTGGCGAAAGCCTTAGCTGAATTTTTATTCAACGATGAAAACGCCATGACACGCATCGACATGAGTGAATACCAAGAAAAGCACAGCGTAAGTCGCTTGGTGGGTGCGCCTCCGGGATATGTGGGCTATGATGAAGGTGGACAGCTTACGGAAGCCGTTCGCAGAAGACCCTATTCCATTGTATTGTTGGATGAAATCGAGAAGGCTCATCCGGATGTGTTTAATGTGCTCTTGCAGGTGCTTGATGATGGCCGCTTGACTGATAACAAAGGGAGGCTAGTGAACTTTAAGAATACCATTATTATTATGACCTCTAATTTGGGATCACATATTCTCCAAGAAACCTTTGAACATGCGAAGGAAAAAGAGTATCCGGAATTAGCAGTAAAGGCTAAAAAGCAAGTGCTTGAATTGTTGCGCCAAACCATACGACCAGAGTTCTTGAATCGCATCGATGAAACGATTCTGTTCCTACCGCTTACTTTATCTAATGTGAAAGATATCGTAGGAATTCAATTAGAGAAACTTA
Organism: Crocinitomicaceae bacterium; assembly: GCA_044347515.1. GTDB lineage: Bacteria > Bacteroidota > Bacteroidia > Flavobacteriales_D > Crocinitomicaceae > UBA952. Next base: position 61,493 of record JBIKUO010000015.1, read on the forward strand.
AGGTTCAATTGAAGGAGAAAGGGGTAAGGTTATATGTGGCTCCCGACGCCTTTCAGCATATTGTATCCTTGGGCTATGATCCGTTCTTTGGAGCACGTCCAGTGAAGCGAGTAATTCAAAAAGAAGTGCTGAATAGCTTGTCGAAGGCCTTACTTGCTAAGACGGTAGATATGACGCAAACGGTGGTCATGGACATGTTTGAAGGACAAATTGTATTCAGAAAGCCGGTGTTGGCAGAAGAAGAAATCGCGTAACTTCGTTCCACGGGATTTGAAATCCCGTGGAACGGTTACGCTGGTGATTTCAACAGAGTTACTCGGGATTTCAAATCCCGAGTAACTCTGTTTTAACATTTTTCTACATTCCTTGGTAAATTCATTTCGTAACTATTTTTTATATTTGTATTATATAAATATAAAACAAAAATATGTCAACCTTTACGAGTTCTCTTCCTGATGATCTACTAGAAACATTGGCACAAAAAGCCAAGGAACTTTCGGTTCCCAAAAACACCCTAATAGAACGAGCATTGCGCATCTATTTAGAACAGCTCAATCGTGCAGCTTATGTAAAATCTTACAAGCAAATGGCAGCTGATACCGATCTGCAAATGCTCGCTGAAGAAGGCATGGCGGATTACTTTACACAGTTGGAGGAAGAATGAAGCAGGGCGAAATTTGGTATACCGACTTGAATCCGGTGAAAGGGAGTGAGCAGGCTGGATTTAGGCCAGTGATTATTGTCAGTGGGAATTTGCTAAATCAACACGCGAACGTGGTTATTTGTATTCCCTTAACCACGCAAATAAAAAACTACCATGGAAATCTCGTGTTAGATCCATTGCCCACGAATGGACTCTCAGCAAAATCCGAGGCGTTAACCTTACACGTCCGGTCTATCTCCAAGGCGAGATTGGTACAACGGTTGGGTAATATTTCGAAAACCGAGTTGAAGCAAATCCATACCTGCTTAAATGAAATTTTGACGTATTAATCTTGATTTACGGGATCCCGAGAAACAGGGGCCGTTTTTGTAATGTACGACTCCGCTGGAGTCGTTTTTTTTTACCTCATTGTTTGTTTAAGGTATATGACTCCGTTGGAGTCATAATAGGCAACTATACCGGGAAACACCACTTTCTCGACTCTAGCGGGTTGTCGTTTGTTATAACGAGAGCAGCAACATTACTCCCTCGACTCCATCGGAGTCGCATGTTATAACGCAAGATACAACACCATACCCTCGACTCCAGCGGAGTCGCACGAACACCCTGTTCCACGGGATTTCAAATCCCGTGGAACAGGGTATAAAAAAAGCGGCCGAGGCCGCTTTTCAAATATAATCTTAATCCTAGTATCGGTAATGATCCGTTTTGAATGGACCTTTAACATCAACACCGATATAATCTGCCTGTTCCGCAGATAATTCTTCCAATTCTACACCGATTTTAGATAAATGTAAACGCGCTACTTTCTCATCCAAATGTTTTGGTAAAGTATAGACGTCATTTTCGTATTTATCTGAATTATGCCATAACTCAAGTTGAGCTAAGGTTTGATTTGTGAATGAATTCGACATTACAAACGAAGGGTGACCGGTAGCACAACCTAAATTCACCAAACGACCTTCCGCCAATACAATGATGTCATTTCCATTCACATTGTACAAATCTACTTGAGGTTTGATTTCCATTTTTGTTTCACCGTATTTGCCGTTCAACCAAGCCATATCGATTTCATTATCGAAATGTCCGATGTTACACACGATGGCTTTGTCTTTCATTGCTTCGAAATGCTTTCCAGTTACAATCGATTTGTTTCCAGTAGCCGTAACAATAATGTCAGCTAATCCAATCACGTTGTCTAAGCGTTTCACTTCGAATCCGTCCATCGCTGCTTGAAGCGCACAAATTGGGTCGATTTCCGTAACGATTACACGAGCTCCAGAACCTTGCAACGAGGCAGCTGATCCTTTACCTACATCACCGTATCCACAAACAACGGCAACTTTACCGGCCATCATAACATCTGTCGCACGACGAATCGCATCCACTAAAGATTCTTTACATCCGTATTTATTATCGAATTTTGATTTGGTTACGGAATCATTCACGTTAATGGCTGGCATCACCAAGGTACCATTTTTCTTACGCTCATATAAGCGGTGAACTCCGGTAGTGGTTTCTTCAGACAATCCTTTGATTGCTGCTGTAAGTTCTGGGTAACGATCAAATACCATGTTGGTTAAATCGCCACCATCATCTAAAATCATGTTGAGCGCTTGTCCACCTTCAAAAGCAAACAAGGTTTGTTCGATACACCAATCAAATTCTTCTTCGTTCATTCCTTTCCATGCATATACCGGAATTCCTGCGGCTGCAATTGCCGCTGCGGCGTGGTCTTGCGTAGAGAAAATGTTACAAGATGACCAAGTAACTTCTGCACCTAATTCTACTAAGGTTTCGATGAGTACAGCGGTTTGAATGGTCATGTGTAAGCATCCTGCGATACGCGCACCCGTCAACGGTTTTGATGCACCATATTCCGCTCGAAGCGCCATTAAACCTGGCATTTCTGCTTCTGCTAATTTTATTTCTTTACGTCCCCATTCTGCGAGGGAGATGTCTTTAACTTTGTAGTTCAGTTTTTCTGTGGTATTATTCATTGTATTGTTTTTCAGTGCAAAAATAGTGATAAATCAAGGAATTCAAACTAAATCCCCATTTCCTTTAATTGATGTTTAAGGGCTTTAATAAATAACGGGTGATCGTTATTACTTGGTACCAAATCTACGGTTTCCCCGCCGTGTTCTTCAAATATTTCTTGGTACTCGCTTCCAATCTCAATTAAGGTTTCCAAGCAATCCGCCACGAAGGCAGGACTAAAGACCAAAAGGCGTTTGGCTCCTTTTTTGGCGTGTTCTTCCACGATTTTATCGGAGAAAGGCTCCAGCCATTTCTTATCCAAACGGGATTGAAAACATACCGTATATTGATCTTCTTTAAGTCCTAGTTTTTCTACGATTAGTCGAGTGGTCGCGTAGCACGTTGCTTTGTAGCACATTTTGTTTTTATCGTTAAGCTCGGTCTCACAAGGCTGATCTCCACAGAGGTCGGTGCCTTCATACACCTTATCTACTTGACGTTCAGGCAGGCCATGGTACGAAAAGAGAATGTGGTCATACGAGTTAAGGTCGAATGCTTTGGTATTCTCTACGATATTTTCAATATAATAGGGATTGTCATAGAATTGTCCCGCCACCGCCACTTCAGGAATAACCCACCACGAAGAAATGATTCGCATAGCCTTTTCAATAGCGGAACCGGAAGAGGCGCTCGCATATTGCGGAAATAAGGGGAAAATAACAATTTTGTCGTAGTTGGCGAGGCGAATGCGTTCAAGTACGGAATCCAGCGATGGATTTTGGTAGCGCATAGCGAATTCTACCGTAACTTCCTCGGGGTTGTATTCTTCTTGAAGCAGCTTGCTTACGTTTCGGGTGTAGGTGAGTAGGGGAGAAACGCCATGCCCAAGTTCCCATAATTCCTTGTAAATCTTAGCAGATTTTGGTGCTCTGAACGGGACGATAATGCCATTTACCAGAATTTTTCGCGCAAGCCACGGAATATCAATAACACGCCGATCGTTCAAAAATTCGGAGAGGTAACGACGAACGTCGGAGGTTTTAGGGCTGTCCGGCGTGCCAAGTTGGATTAGGAGAACACAGGTCTTTTTCATGGGGTTGAAACAATTCGCAGTTTGGAAAGTTCAAAGGTAGGTAAAACCGATGATTCTTAAAGAACTTCTTACTTTTGTGTCATGATTGATTCGAGGAGAATATTTGACTTACGGAACCAAACCGAATTTCAGGCCTTGGCGGTGGAGATTGCCCAATTTCAATTGGAACATTGCACGATTTATCGCGACTTTGCGCGCTTAATGAAGGTAGATCAAGTAACCCGCTTCGAGGAGATTCCTTTTCTTCCGATTCGATTTTTCAAAGAATACGATGTGGTTTCTGAAGCAGTTCCTACCGAACCCTTGGTCTTTTTAAGCAGTGGAACGGGCGAGCAGGGAAGAAGTAAGCACGTTGTAACGAGACCGGCGCTTTATGAACAAAGCTATTCTCGGGGGTTTGAAGCTTATTTCGGTAGTCCGAAGGATTGGGTGATCTTGGCTTTGTTGCCGAATTATTTGGAACAAGGGTCCTCTGGTTTGGTGTATATGATGGACGGATTAATCAAGCAAACGGAACATGAGCTGTCGGGATTTGTATTGAACGAAATGGAACAAATTCATGCGCGCTATCAAGCGGCCATTGCTTCGGGTAGAAAGTGTATGTTGTTTGGGGTTTCGTATGCCTTGTTAGATTTGGCCGAGCAGGGAAAAGATTTTTCTGAGGCTGTAGTCGTAGAAACGGGAGGCATGAAAGGACGAAGACAGGAGTTAACAAAATCGGAGTTGCATGAAGCCTTGAAGCAGGGCTTACAAACTTCCGATATTCATTCCGAATATGGCATGACCGAATTGCTTTCTCAGGGGTATTGCGGACCCGATTTAATCTTTAGCACGCCATTATGGATGCAGGTGCAATTGCGCGCCGTGAGTGATCCAATGGCTCAGGTTCCAGGAGGACAGCGCGGGGCAATTAACGTCATTGACTTAGCCAACTTAAACAGCTGCAGCTTCATCGCTACCGACGACATTGGCCGCATAGTTCCGGGAGGATTCACCCTAGAAGGCCGCGTGAACCAATCCGACATCCGCGGGTGTAATCAGATGGTGGGGTAATTTATATTTCCTGGGTGCATAGGTCCCTGAGTCCGCCACGGCGAATCGAAGGGCGCACCCAGGAAGCGCATAAATAATTAAATGCAATACGATTCGTTCTATTAGGCATTTAACCCCCACTTATGAAGAATGAGATTGTTATTTATAACCATGAAAGTAGTTCGGAACGTATAGAAGTTCGAGTTGATGAAGAAAACGAAACGTTTTGGTTGACACAAGCACAAATTGCTCGATTATTTTCCAGAGATAGAACGGTCATTTCAAAACACTTAAAACAAATTTTTAATCAAAAGGAATTAGATGAAAATGTGGTATGTGCATTTTTTGCACATACCACTCCACATGGCGCCATTTCAGGGAAATCACAAGAAAATAGAGTAAAATATTACAACCTTGACGCCATCCTCTCCGTTGGATATCGAGTAAACTCTAAACGTGGAACCCAATTTAGGCAATGGGCTATTGAGCATTGAAAGTCCTGGGCAAGAAATGGTTTGCTTTCACGAAATTGAATAGACAATCTGTGAATGAAATGCTCCGAGTGATTTAAATTGTTGCCAAAACAATCATTGCTTCAATTTGCTCAAGTCTTGGGTGATTTCCTGGGTGCGGGTTTAAACCCGCACCCAGGAGGAGAGCTTAATTATTAATCCCACGCTGCGCAAGCGAAAGTTTCTGCGCAAGTTAAAAGGGAGAGGCAAGAATATTGATTTTCCTCCTCGAGGAGGGATTAAGGGAGGTGACCAATAATTCAACCGACATTAAATCACTCTTCCATCTCCACCACGCGCTCTACGGTGCCGTCTTCATTCATAAAGAGCATTACCGTGTTTTTGTGTTTAAACTTAAAATGTTAATTCAAATGCATAATTAAATTTTAGTTTTTCATTAAAATCGCTTAATATTTATTAATTGATTATCAACATTGCCCCATTTCCACCAATGTATGGAGGGGCTCCAAAACCACAATTATTGGGTTGTATTCCTCCCGAACTATTAAACGTTCCATTAGAATTAATTATATTAGATGTTCTAATAATGCAAGAACCACCGCCTCCTGCTCCACTATATGCCCAAATGGTAAAAATCGATGGATGTGCATACGCTCCCCCATTTCCCCCATTCAATATTATTTGACCATTGAAAACAATATTTCTTGCCAATAAATATAATCCACCTCCACCTTCTCCCGCTGCTAATAATGGAGAATTACTTGGGGATATAATTGCTCCATTGCCACCAGAAATATCGAGCCCAAAATGAGCAACCTGTTGTAGTTGATTTAATGAAATATTGCTGCCTGATGTAGCTTCATTACAGTATGCATTATTCATTCCCGAGCTTCCTCCTGGAATACTCATACTTAATCCAAATGTAGTTATACCATGCGGTTGGTTAGCGGCAGAAGCACTTAAACTAAAACTTGATGCAACATGTTGGGGTAAAATCTGTGATAATTGCCCCCAAGCCCCTGTGCCAGTTGCTCCAAAATGGTTTAAAATTGGGCTCGAAGATGTTGCTAGTGAATTTCCACCTATACCTGAAATAATTCCATTAAGAAAAAGTGTATCTTTTACATAAATGATAGTGGTAACCTGAGGTAAAATTCTTGCGGTCGTACCGGCGGGTATAATTAAATTTGAAAACTCAGACAAATTATTCAAAAGTTGATTATTCAATACCGTAATATTTCCGAGGTTCCCATTGCCATAATTATTCATAAAACCCGGAAGATTCAAACCATTGATTGTTGAAATATTTCCATTAATACTTACATTCGCTGAGTTCGGATTTTGATTTGAAGATTTTCCGAAGATTTGAAAATTTTGACCGTTATAGATTATTTTGACAATTTCACCTACCATAATTTCACCTGGTGTTAGTTGCGAATTAGGATATTTAACTATCGGTTTATTACCTAAATTATTTACGTTGATGGTACAGGGTCCTGTATTTGTGAAATTGGCTTTAAAAGCTATTTCCATTCCAGACATATACTGAGATGGAGCGGGGATTAAATTTAACGTATAACTATTATTTAAACCTGCACTATTAGCAAAATTCAATTTATTGAACTGAATAACACGGGCATTCACAGCATCTAAGGTATCAGCTGCATCGGCAAGTTCTGAGATACGCTCATTCGTTACGTTTATTTCACCTGAACCAGGAGCGCTTAGAATTAAATCCGAGTTCATGACATTTCGTATGGTATCGGTCACTAATAAATCTCCTTGTATTTGAAGTTTCTCAGTTGGTAAACTTAAACCAACTCCCACATTTCCTCCGTTGTTAAAAATGTTGGAATTGTTCACTACCCATTGGCTACCGTTCCAATATGGGGTGTTTCCTGAATTGGTTCCGCTCGTAAGCAATCCTGCTAAACCTTGAATTCCTTGGGGACCTTGTGGGCCGGCAACTCCTTGTGGGCCCACTAAGGAAACACCTACAGGCCAAGACCCATTGGCTTTTGGTCCAAATATTTGATTTGTAGCGGTGTTTAAATAAAAATCCCCATTTACACCAGTTCCTGCGGCAGGATTGGTGTTACCGTTTAATACGGCTGTGCCGTTGGAACCATTAAGACCATTAGTTCCAGCTATTCCTTGAGGTCCGGTTGGCCCTATCTGACCTGCAATACCTTGAATTCCTTGCGCACCTTGAACGCCATTACATACATAAGTTGTTTGGGCGGCATTGATTTCAGCTAAATCCAGTACCCCATTATTGTTGGCATCTAATCCGGTTTCTACTTTGGTTCCTCCAGCAGCACAATTTGCTCCAGCAGGTTCAGAGGTAGTTTTTACCAAGGCATTTAATCCGTTAGTTCCATTCGTTCCAGCTACTCCTTGAATACCTTGAGGTCCGGCAACTCCTGCCGGACCTGTGGGGCCAGTTGCGCCAGCCGGGCCAGTTGCACCGGCTATACCTTGTGGCCCAGTTAATCCAATCGGACCTTGAGGGCCGGTTGCTCCAATTGGTCCAGTTGGCCCCACCAATGAAACTCCTGAAGGCCAGGTTCCGTTGGCTTTCGGACCAAATAAAGTATTGGTAGTTGTATTGATGTAAAAATCTCCATTCACTCCAGTTCCAGCGGTAGGATTGGTGTTACCGTTTAAAACCGCGGTGCCGTTGGTTCCGTTAATACCATTGGTTCCGTTTGTACCGTTAGTTCCATTCGTTCCGTTAACACCATTGGTTCCGTTTATCCCGTTAGTTCCATTCGTTCCTGCAGGACCTGCTACACCGGCCGGACCCTGTAGGCCGGCTGCGCCGGTCGAGCCTTGCGGGCCGGTTGCGCCGGTAGCTCCAATCGGACCTTGCGGGCCGGTGATGTTAGTAATTAATACCCACGTCGTGCTGTTGGTTTTATTGTACACATTTCCGGTGTTGGTGTCGAGGTAATAATCACCAACGGTCCCAGCATTACTTGCAGGTGCGCCAATTCCATAACTCCATTGGTTAACTAAATTCCCAGAGGATTTCGCGTATAATGCAAAGGGAACACTCATCATCTGTTGCGTGCCATAGGGCATGTAAATAGTAGGGTTTGGTAAACCCGAAAAAGCGACGCCTAAGTCTAAAAAGTACGGTCCATTACCCCAATTGATGTTTGCAAAAGGGCTCCCGCTTAGAAAAGTTCCTGTTCCAATCACGAAATTCACCAAGCCCCATTGGTCAGTAGTTACATTGTGTCGTTCAGAGAAGATCACCGTTCCAGTGGCTGTGGTTTGACGAATGCTGGCACGAACTGCAATCGGTGTGTTCGTTACCAAGGTCCCGTCACTTTTTCGTATAACCGCTTGATAGTTAATTCCATTGGGTGCCCCCGCTTGTGCAAAAGCAACGCTACCAATAAGCAAGGTGACGGATGCTAATAAGATGTTAAATAACCTGAATGTTCTCATGAGCGCTTAGGATTTAATCAATTTAACTTGGTGAATGAATTCACCGGTAATTTGGTAGATGTTTAAGAAATATGTTCCTGGGGCCAAGCCGGTGGAATAATCCGCCTTGTGGCGAGTTCCGTGCATGAATTCTTCGTGCACGAGCTTT
>JBIKUO010000016.1:0-66762 GCA_044347515.1 Crocinitomicaceae bacterium
TATTGCATTTTTTCTCCTTTCTAAATGCTCATCAAATAAATTGGCTCTGCGATAGAGAAAATCAAGATCGGTTGGATCTAATTCAATGGCTTTGGAGTAATCATCCAAAGCTTTAATATAATCTTCTTTAAACTCTTCATAAAATATGGCGCGTTTATAATACTTTCGACCATTCTTATTATCCAATTCAATGGCCTTCGTATAATCTTGGAGTGCTTCTGTAAGTTTTCCTTGTTGTACATAAATCTCTGCCCTATTGGAATAACAATACGCGGCAGAGTTAGGATTCGTTTTTTCTAAAGCAATGCCTTTTTCAAATTGATTAATGGCAAGTTCAAATCTCTCATCTTTTTTAAGAATGAGACCAAGTGAATTGATAGCGTCAATATCTTCTGGATCAATTGATAACATCGTTTCATAATCCTCTATTGCATTTTTTCTCCTTTCTAAATGCTCATCAAATAAATTGGCTCTGCGATAGAGAAAATCAAGATCGGTTGGATCTAATTCAATGGCTTTGGAGTAATCATCCAAAGCTTTAATATAATCTTCTCTAAACTCCTCATAAAATAAGGCGCGTGAATAATATCTATAGCCATTTTTATCGTCTAATTCAATGGCCTTCGTATAATCTTGGAGTGCTTCTGTAAGTTTTCCTTGTTGTGCATAAATTTCTGCTCTATTGGAATAGCAAAACGCGGCAGAGGTAGGATTCGTTTTTTCTAAAGCAATACCTTTTTCAAATTGATTAATGGCAAGATCGTAATTTTCTTCATCCTCAAAAATTAAACCTAGGTAATTGATTGTGTTGATATTATTTGGATCTAAAGTCAATATCATATTAAAATCTTCGCGGGCTTTGTTATTTTTTTTAAAAATATCCGTGTAACACACTCCTCTTGCATATAGAAAATCAATGTTTGTTGGATCTAGTTCAATTGCTTTGGAGTATTCGATTAATGCATTATCATAATCTTCCAAATATTCTTCATAAAATAAAGCGCGTTCATAATACCTTCGGCCATTCTTATTATCCAATTCAATGGCCTTTGTATAATCTTGGAGTGCCTCAACCTGTTTATTTTGTTCAGAATAAAATACTGCACGCCACATAAAATTATCAGGATTACTTCCATCTAATTTTATTGCATGATTTATATTATTTATTGCCTTATTCTTATCACCAATGGTTGCATAAAATCTTGCTATATATTGATTTACCTCTTGATCATTTGGATAAAGGCTATCTGCTTTAAACAAATGCAATCCGTTATATTCTAAATTTCTCTTGTATTCAATTCGCCCTCTTCTTAATAGAGCTTTTTTATTGTCAGGGGATTTAGTAAAGATGAATGCTACTTTTTCAAGTGCTAGATCGTAATTTTCTTCTTCAATCAATGAATCGATTAAAACAATTTCGTCCGCATACGTACTCTTGGTAAGATAAAAATCAACATCAAACATTTTGTCAGAAACCTCGGGATACTGTTTCGTTTCCGTGTAAATTTCTTTGGATACCTTTCCAAATATGTTGCGAATACTCACATCAACTAACAACATGTTTTTGGCTAAACTTTTACAATAGAAACTGTTTTTTTCATCAGTTTTTCCATCCGAGGCGGTTTGACCAGCAGCAGTTGAGAACGCTACAATTGAACCAGTAGGCTGTTTTTCCTTCTTCATTTCGGCAAGACCCAAACCGCCATTATCGATAATATTTCTAGTGCTGCCAAATATTTGTTTTTCAAGAGGGTTATTTCTACAAGCATCCAAAATCAGTACGTTAACTTCGTTAGAATATGGGTTGTCCCACTCATCTGTAAAAATTGATATTGGAACTCCCTTATATTTAAAATGATTCTCTGTTTCGTATAGTTCTTTTGTTGGCAATAAATAGTTGTCTCCCCCTATTTGAACACCATGTCCCGCGTAATAGACAAATCCTATGGTATAATTTTTACGAATTTTATTATACTCTTCCACTACGTTGATAAAGTCAGTACGAGTTTCAACGTTGGTTTTAAGTATCACGTCAAAACCCAATTTCTCAAATGTTTCCTTCATCAAAAAGGCATCATTCACCGGATTTTTCAGTGCACCCTTATCGTAGTTAGCATTTCCAATGACCAATGCCAAACGCTTTTCTTGTGCATTTATGAAACCACAAATCAATAAAAACAGAAAAAATAGTCGTACACGCATGATGTTCTTTTTAGTGATTTAAAGCTAAGAATTATTTAATGACACTACAACCTTGCAAAGAATTCCCCTGGTCATGATTTAAAGAAAAATTTGCAGTCCCAAGGTTACCTTTTCTGAGAACGGGTATGAATGGGAGTAACTGTAAAATTTTATATCATGTTTAAGAACCCTTTTTCCTTTGAAGGACGCATCAGAAGAACTGAGTATGGATTGTCCTTAATGATCGCCGCTGCTGCCCGAGTATTAGTCGCCATGATGGTTGCTAGCGTTGCCCAAGGCAGTGAAGCCGTCATTGCCTATTACATTTTTGTTATCCCTGCATTATGGTTCTTTTGGGCCCAAGGTGCCAAACGTTGTCACGACCTATCGATGAGCGGGTGGTATCAGATTATCCCCTTATTCCCGCTGTATTTAATTTTTGCTAATGGCGAAACAGTGGCCAATACCTATGGTGAAGATCCTAAATCAATAACTTCTAATTTTTAACTTATGTGGAAATACCTTTATGCTATTCAAGACTGGTTTAACGACTTCTCCGAACGTCGCAGTTTGGTTCGAAATTTTAACCTATCAGCACGCCAAGCATTCGTGGCCAATCTGGCACCCACCTTGCTCGAAGCGACCATCTCCATCGGAGAATCTGCTTACCGTCATGCATTTTCAAAATTCATGGCTGGTGGCTTTCGCATCAAAGCGCTCTCAGGCAGACCCTTGGCGCGACATGAAATGGTTTCCATCGCAGAAGTGGTACTGAACAACCAGGAGCTCGTTCGTAAGTTGATTTCCTTGGGTTGGGATACACTCGAAGTGCACGACAACTCGGGTTACAATGGCATTAAATACAAACTTTACGATTATTCTGGAATTGGAGGAGTACTCGGATTTAATCAATAAAACTCAACCCATGAAAACACTTATAACTAACCAATGGATGATCCTTTCTGCTGTTGAATTTGCGGTCATCGTGTACATGTTTTTTCTGTTACGGAAGACAAAAAGAATGAATCCCAGCGATTTGGAAATTCTAAAAGCAAGAAAATCTGACATTAATATGGATGATGTAATGCGAGATATGCATGCGGCTCCTGCTTTGTATAAAGCACTTTCTCGGGCTTGTCACCCAGACCGCTTTGCTGGAAATCCTTTGGAGCCAGTGGCCAACGAGCTATTTCAAGAGGTACAGCAAAATGAACACAATTTCAAGCAATTGAAACTCTTAAAATCAAAGATTCAAGAGCAATTACACATTAAAATCAATGCATAATTATGGGTGCGATTATAATAATTTGGATGCTACTTAAAATCATAGGTCCCATTTACTGCGCCAAAGAGGCAGAACGTAAAAATAGATCAAGTGCCTTGTGGGGAATCTTTGGGTTTTTATTCCCTCTAATTACCATGACCTGTATTGCGCTAGTTCCACCGGTAACTCGCTGGGAAGAAGAAAATTAATAATTCACGGTTACCTTTTTGGATTCGTGATATAAATGTGTGAACATTAAAAATTAAATGATGAAAACAACCTTTAAAACACTGCTTATTGTACTTGGTATCGGGCTATTTTCAGGAGCTAGCCATACCAGTGCTAAACAAACAGATGCTCAATTCGAGCAAGCTAAATACAAAAATAGCTTTGAATGCCATTACGGTCAATGTAACGCTACGGCAAAATCTACGGGACGTAGATGCTTACACTGTGTATCAAATCCCGGAGACCTTTACTGTTATCAGCATTAATATTAATACAACACAAAATTAAACCTATGAAATCATTTACACTTTTCATCCTATTATTTATCGGATTTTCTGCCACCGCTCAAGATCAATTTCGTGCCGACTTTAATTATGTTACTTTTTTTGATCCAGAAACAAAGACCTGGGCGGATTGGGAAGAAGCATCCCATACCTTAGTCTTTAATATCAATGAGAATAAAGATATAAAGCACTATACGGCAAAAGGAGAAGTTTTGATTTACCGCAACATGGGAAATCTAGAGGATGATTATACAACCAGCGGAAAACACTATCAAATCATTGAGGCTCTTGACGATCAAGGAAATGAAATCAAGATTCAACTTTTCGATGATCCGAGCATCGGAATGAAAATCATAAACGGCGAATTCATGGTGCAGTTCGCGAAATATTAATCACGTAATCAAATAAAACCAGTCATATGAAAAACAACAAAACCATCTATCATTTTGTGGTAGATCAATCAGGCTCCATGTCGGGATCCGAAGGCGCAACCATTGAAGGTTTCAATTCGCAATTGAAGACCCTCAAATCATTGAAAAAAGAACACACTGATCACGAATATGTAGTTTCAGTGACGTATTTTGAAGATGAGGTAATGGACATATTGAATTTTGCACCCATTGAGGAAGTACAATTGCTCTCACGAGAAAATTATAAACCGGGTGGATTAACGGCCCTATTGGACGGCATTGGTAAATCTATAGAACGCATTCAGGATCGATATGCAGCAGAACTAAATGCGGATCAAGCTACGGTGGTCATGATCATTCTTACCGATGGGGGTGAAAATGCCTCGAAGTTCTATACCCATAACTTAATAGCATCGCGCATAAAAACGTTGGATGAAACTGGGAAATGGACGTTTAGCTTTTTAGGGGCAGATTTAGATGCTGTAAGGGCCTCCGATCAGTTGAACATCCGGCGAGAGAACATCATTTCGTTTAATAAAAGCAATTATGCGGACATGATGGATCAGGTTTCAGAATCAATCCGTTCCTACGAACACATGAAGTCAATGGGAAATTATAAAAACGATTTGTTCGACGAAATTTCCGAGAAAGACCAACGCGATTTACCACTTTAAAATTATTCCTATGAAAACAGCTGCTATTATAACCACAGTGATTGCTACATTCCTTTTTTTATATACCTCATACATGCTCACTTATGATCCAATCGCTCGATCAACTAAAGATGGGATGTTACTATTCAATTTTGCAGTTTGGTATGCGGTACCCGGGATTTTATGGCTGATTTACTTGGTAACTCAAAAAAAATAGATTTTCCCGATTCCCTTTAATTAAACGAAATAAGAATTTTTTAACCCCTTAAATTTTAAATTATGAAAAAGTTATTGCTACTATTAACATTAAGCTTAAGCTTAAGTGTGACTCAATTTAAAGCACAGAATGTTGGATTATTTGAAGGTACTTGGATAGGTCAAGGATATCAAATTAACAACAATGAAACTTGGTCGATTCTATTATCCATTGTTGGAGAGAATATAGTAATTGATTATCCCTCACTAAGTTGCAGTGCAAGGCTCACTAAAGTAAAAATGGATAAAAATAAACTTTTTTTAACCGAAAAACTTACCTTGGCCAACACTTGCATCGACAATGGTAAAGTAGAGCTCGAATGGCTAAGTCCGAATGAAATCCGTTTTAAGTGGTCTTATTCGAGTGGCATTCCAGGATCAATCGCTACGCTTTATAAATTCAATTAATGAACTCGGTTAGTTCAATCAAGTATGTAGAATTTTATTTTCTGAAAAAGAATGAGGTTTTTATCGGTTACCTTTTTAATAATCCGATATCAATGTATGTAACCCTTAAATTTTAAATTATGAAAAAGTTATTTATGACCTTAGTTTTAGCAACTCTTGCTCAATTTGCCTTCGGCCAGCGCCAGGTGTACGTAAATGGATATTACCGAAGCAACGGAACCTATGTACAACCGCATTACAGAACAAGTCCGAATAATACGGTGTATGACAACTGGAGCACTTATCCAAATGTAAATCCTTATACCGGAAATGTTGGAACCAGAACCTATAATTATACTCCAAGTTTCAATACAACCAATTTTAATCATACCAATGCATTGTTTCAAACGAATGACTTATTTAAGCCAAATTCATTATTTCATTAACGTGCTAAAAATCAGATTATGAAAGCGTTATTAATTGGATTGTCGATTGTATTGAATTTGTCATTTACCGTCTCAAATCCAACTCATCAAATTAACGGATTAAGTGCGGTTACACGGATTAATAAACGAGATGTCATCGTTTACATCTGTAATGGACCTAATTCCTATGCGTATCACTCCCATGGTCGGTGTAGCGGGTTAAATAATTGCAGCACTCAAATTTACGCGATTAGCTTATCTGAAGCCTTGGGCAAGGGGAGAAGGGCTTGTCAAAAATGTTACTAATTAAAAAAAAATGCAATGAATAAAATATCAAATTCAAATGTGGTTCCGATGAAGGAGCAACTAATTAATTTTCTGAATGGAATGGAATATAGGTTTGAAATCAGGGAAGATTCGGAGGAACGTACCGTAATACAAACCGGGATGTCACTTACCGTTGGAGCTTCAGATGGTTATTTAGTAATCCATAAAAAAAAATCCTTAGTCGAGATTTTAGCCTATTCGCCCGTAAATGTCCCTGAAAACAAGCGTTCAGAAGTTGCCAAATTCATGGATATTGTAGATTCAATATCCTTTATTGGTAATTTGCAAATAAACCATGATAGTGGGATAATTCGATGTAAGACTTATTTCCGACATGAAAGTGAAATGGTTCATGTAGAGATTATTAAAGATAATTTCTTCGAGGCTTTTAATATATTGGAGCGCTTTATGCCAGGAGTCATGCGTATTGTTTACGCAGGAAAAGATGCTGATACAGCTATTAATGATCTTTTGGGAACAGTGAATCCAACAAACAACTGATAACCTCTATTCTTGCTTGTCATCTAATGCCGAGATAATTATCTCATCGGTTTCAGCCTTTAACTTTCCTTGTTTTTCAGATAAGCTATAGTACGTTCCATCTAAATAAAGGTAGAATCTGTCTTCTCCATTATTGTTGTAATTAAAGACCTTCAACTCATGAAGGTCTTTTTGTGTAAGGGTATATATTTTGAGATTCTTTTCAACCAAAGTATAAGTCATTACTTTGTTGTTGATTTGTTGGGTAAGTAACTCGATTCTTTCAAGCGCCCGGTTTAATGAATCTAAAGTAGACGATTTAGATTTAAAATCTTTCTTGCTTAATTCTGATTTGATAGCTATTATTTTATCTTTTTGATTTAATAAATAATGGTTTTGTTCCCCTAAATTAACTACGGCTATTTTGAAATTCACCTCTGCATTTGCATATCCCATTGCTGAACTTGTCGATACCGCCTTGGCAGACGTTGAACTTTGAGTTTCCTTCGGCAAATCAATATCTACATATGCTGCGGCAAAATAATCGGTAGAAGTCCCTGATTTCTTTGGGTCATTGTTGGCGGTATTTGTTGGATCACTCTTCGAATCACCTGTGAAATAAATCTTTAGTATACCAGCAGGTACTGCAAGTATTAGAAGTATTGCCGCAATACGCAGTACCATTCTCAATGTGTTAGGTCTATTCGTTGCTACCGGATTTTCTTGCACAGATGATTCCTCCAAATTTTGAAGTATGGCTTTATTTTCTTTCCGTTGGATTCGGTTAAACGCGTGATATAACTCTTCCGCTTCTATATTTTCTTCAATTTCTTGTAACAGTTGCTTATTTGATTTTCGTTCCAGACGTTGAAACGCAAGCTGCATTAATGTAGCTTCCTCCAAAAAGGCTTTAAACATCCCTTTAGTATCAGACAATAATATCTCAATTATGGGATCATTGTTTGATGGTTCTGTTATTTCTAATAATGCGAGTTCACTCAAGTAGGTATCCAGCAGATATTCCTTATCGATTGTTTGCAAAGAAGGACTAACTCCTTCATTGGTTTCAGAAAGTCCAAGTAAATTTTTTACATCCACTATTACTTGAACTTCGCTTACCGATTGGTAATCCGCAGATTGTTCCGCAACTAACTCACGGAATAGCATTATTGAAGATGATTCAGGCATGGGAAATTTGTACTAGTTTTCTTAGCTCTCCTCTGCATTTGGCCGCTTGTGATTTCGCGCTTTTATCGTTTGAAAACCCTAAGGCTTCTGCGATTTTATCCATGCGTTTTTTTTCAAAATATTGCATATTTAACAGGTCAAAGCACTTTTTGCTTTGCTGTTTAAACAGCTCCATGGCTTTTTCAAGGGTATTTAGTCTCTCCTCTTTTTCGGGATTGAATTCATTATCAGAAAACCAATCCACAATGTTAGGATCAAAGTCTTCCATGTCTACCGAATGCATTTTTGAATTTTTTCGATGCTTAGTGAGCAACTGATTTCTACAAATGGAATTCAGGTAGGTTTGAATGTTACAGGTTAATTTAAACTCTTCTTTTTTCGAATTTTCTAACAATACCAATACGGCATCTTGATATACATCTTGAATTTCATCAGGATCTTTATGGATTTTTGACATAAAGCGTAGCGCATAGTCCCGATGTTCATTATACACCTTCGTGAAATATCGATCATCTGTTCTTAATTTAACTATTTTCTCAAAATCAGTCATTGCATGAAATTAGTGATTGCAAATTACGAAAAATCATTATTGAATTCTGTTAAGCCATTACATTTCAATCCACCAACATCTCCATCACATAATCAATGTGTTCAAAATCGGGTAAGGTAAATAAGTCTTTATTCCATGCTCTGATTTCTGAAAAATATTTTGACTATCCGCAGCATTTTTAAAAACAACTGATTAGCCCAAGTCTATAACAACTTTTTTTTGTTTTTGGGTAAAGTTAGCGCTTAATCGGACTTAAGTTGATTAGAAGTGAATCTCGGATTTGTTTAATGTCTTCTTGATCTAATCCAGATGTTTTCATCGCCTCTATTAATTCTTCTTGTCGGGGCTGTCCAAAAGTTAGACGGTACAAGGCAAGCGTTATTTTCAACTGTTCATATCTATGGGCATCTTTACTGTATCGATGCACCGGAACAAAGCGCTCAATATTTGATTCACCTTCATCTAAATACCAGAACGGTTTAATGTCTGTTTTGTCATCCTTGTATAGTATTTCTGCAAGACTGAAAATAGAATCCCAAATCGTTGGGTCCTTTTTTAATGACTCAAGCATCCCTTTTTTTTCCAGAACTTGTATGATTTTCTTTCGAATAACAAGTCCCTTAAAACGATTAATTCTTCCTTCTCTTTGTTCTAAATCGATGGCGTTATTTGGGAGATTCCAATGAAATATCTTTCTACAATAAAAATGAAAATCAAGTCCTTCCTGTCCTATTGAAGTAGAAGCTAAAACGAATGGTCTAAACGGAGAATTGAATACATCTCTCACATTGATCATTCTATTATTACCGGCTTCAGAAGTCATTTTTTGATCACCATATGAAACAGCAAAATGTGTCCTCATTTTAAAATTATCGTATTCACCGCTTTCTGTGAGCAAGTCTACCCCAATTGAAGATGTTCTTACCATTAGGACGTTCTGAAAAACTTCCGATGCTGCTGATGGAGTATCAATACTGCTCGACTGTTTAAGCATATAAATATATTCATCCATCATAGCGTATAAATTACCCTGAGCACAATAAAACAAGGTTTTTCTCCAATAATCGCGATACTTCTTAATGCTCAACCTAACCGTACATATAGATTCGGGTTTATTGAACATGGATAAAAATGAATTCGAAACCTCAAAGGCCTCTTCACAATTATATTCTTCAGAATTATAATGGTCCTTAAATGCGATCAAAGCTGTAACTGCTGGCGAAGAAAGTGATATGTTTGCCAAGATATCGAATAAATCTTGGGGAAAACGACCTAATTTTTTATCACCATTTAGTACTGCCTTTAATTCAGATTTAAGGTGTTCAATGTGCTTATTTAGTCCTTCACTCCATTCATTGTTTGATCCGCTGTATCCGTCTAATGCGCTATTATTCAATTGTCGAATCTCATCTAAAAGTGGTCCCGATATCCAATACCACGACTTATCCTCCCGTTCGTTAAAAGATGAATACTTTTCCTGAATCTTAAATTCTTCAAATAATTCCTTTATCCTCTGCTGTTGAAGTGCTTTAAGTTGGGTATAGGAACTACCAGCATTAACTACATCATTTAAAAGACTAGTTTCCGCAAGGGTAATAGAAGGATATGTCAAAATGAAATTAGACATCATATAGTTGGTCTTCTTCTTTTTCTCTGTTGTTTTGTATACTAGTAAGGGTGCAGGTTTTCTTGGGGTAGAGTAGTATTCTCGCGTTTCATTGCTTTCTTGATTATCAAGTACATTTTTGTTTCCAACTGTTCGACGTTCTAATTCGTATGACAACATTGTTGAAATCGCTCTTGGAGCCATAGCCCAACTAGAAAAAACAAGGACTTTTGAAAATTCAGTAGTTTTCTCAAAAACGCCAAACGATTTATAAAATGGCAATGTTGGAGGTACCCACAACAGTAATTCTCCCTTGTTCCGGAAGATTTCATTTGATAGTAGTCTGAATTTTCCGTTTGGAAATGAATTATTGCCTAAATCGTTGTATTGATTGATATCAGAGTATTTAAGCCAGGCTTGAGGATTTGTAGAAAGAATTGAGCGGATACTATGTTCACTTCTCACTTTATCCAACAGATCTTTGATTTTATATCCCTGAAGAAAGGATAGCGGAAAAGGTGCCGATTTATTAAATTCCATGCTCGACCCAAAGCGATGCTGAGATTGGCCATTTACCTTTTCAACTTCTTGCAACAAATGATCCATGGCTATGAAGCTAGCTACATCACTCTCCAAAATATCCATTTTATCCTTTGAAGAATCAATGGTCATATTGTTGTAATCTTTCGCTACACCTAATCGTTCATTTCTCGATAGAAATTTCTTGAATTGCTTTTCAAGGTTATTCTTTTTTGACTTAGCCAA
This sequence comes from Crocinitomicaceae bacterium, assembly GCA_044347515.1. GTDB lineage: Bacteria > Bacteroidota > Bacteroidia > Flavobacteriales_D > Crocinitomicaceae > UBA952. The sequence continues at coordinate 11,004 of JBIKUO010000016.1, forward strand.
TTCAGGATTTTCTAGCGCTATTTTGGGTGTCCTAAGAATTGTAAAAAAAGCTTCTTGATCTTCCTTGAAACTTCTCCATAGCTTTTTCCCTTTTGAACCTCCTAAAAATTCTACCAATTTGCGGAATTCATCGTGATGATCTTCGCCACTGAGCTGCTCTAATTGGGTGGTAAATGGCTTGAATGGTGTTGCAGAAAGTAATAGCACTCTAGCCTCGTCCTTTCTTAAAACGGCCTTTGCAATTTCGCTTGCTTCTGAATTATCATCCCCGTCTAATAAACTTTTAAAACGCTGAAATTCATCCAAAATAAACAGATCGGCGTCCAAATAATCTAAGCATATATGTGTAAGCTCAACCCTTAGGGCTCGGACAACTTCGTAACTAAAATCTTTTGGGTCCTTTTTTCTGTCTTGTTTTAGTTTTTCCAATAATTTCCTCAAACCATCAAGGAAATTTATAGGTTCTTCACCTAAATATTGAATGCTTCGACTGAAATCTTCTTTGGCAAAAGGAACTATTTTAAGATGTTCAATAAACTTAGATGCAATTTCTGGTCGGTAGAGTATCTTTTTATGCTTCTTTTTATAACTAACCAGCGTCTCCCAACTTTCATCCCCTATCGCCGTGGTTTGCATCAATTTCTTTAACCTTCCTCTACACAATTTAAGCTCAGAATCTTCCAGTAAAAACAAGTAAATCATTGCGCGTTCTTCCTTAATACCCACACCATTGGTCAATTGGAAAGAGGTTGAAGGTGTTAATGAGCTAAGTTTTAGATAAGGATTGTTCGAAGGCCTCTCTTGATTAGCCAAGAAAACCAAACGATCAAAGGCCTTTTCAACCTTGCCAATTGGATTTAATTTATATAAGTTCTGTTGAGCGAGCACTTGATTGGAACAGATATAAACAACGTGGAAAGGCTTTTTAGGATCTTTTCTATGTTCAATTGATTTTGCAATTACCCCTTTGGCAATTATGGTTTTACCCAAACCAACTTCATCCGCAATTAGGACTTTATTTCTATTTTTCTTGTAAAATTGATCGAGAACATATTGCACAGATGCTGCTTGAAAACCTTTCAATTGCTTATCTATTTTATGTAATACCTCCTTAAGTTCTTCCATTCGGGATAAATGTTTTATAAACTTCCCAAATTGGAAGAAAATCATCTACAATTTCACTGTCGGCTTTTTTCAATCGTTCTATAATAGCGTCTATCTGCCTAAGTTTGTTGGGACTTCTTGATGCGGTTAGCATTAACGATTCATAAATAGACGATCCACTTCCAAATAAATCTGACAAGAAATCAACTGTTCCATCCCTCCGACTATCAATGTCCTTGATTTCCCGAGGGCCAACAGTGCGTTCTGGTTGAAGGATAAATTGAAGGTATTGTAAAAACTTAACTTTGTTATTTATGATTCGATTGAAAATCGCATCTTCTCGCCCATCAGGTAACTCAACAGTTAACTTGAACAAGGAAGAATAGACCAAATCCGTCGCAGACCAAACCTCAATTACTATATATTTAGAAAGATTAGTTAGAGATATATTTTTAAAAATTATCTGATTTAACGTAGTTGCTTTCAAACTAACTTTATCCGATTCACGATGGATCAATCGCATTTTTAATTCAAAGCTGGTTTCCCTGATTTCCCTTAAGTCAACATTTGTAGCTAATGTGAAATTATCCGTATCTGTGTGGTCGATTTTTCCTTTAAGCTCCAATTTGTTCAGTTCAAAAACAATCTCCTTTATTTTTTCTTGATTCTCTTTATCTTGATCTACAAGTATTTCACTTGGAGGAGTGTAGGGTTGAAACAAGTCATTCTGCTCTTCCAGAAGTTGTTTTTTAACTTTTTTCAGACTTAAACCTTTATTGTCCGTCTTTAATTTTACCATACATTCTACATTTCTGTCAAATGCTGGTTCGGTGGCATTTGCAGAGCCCATGTACCAATCTGTACATTCTCCATCAAAAGCGATGAAAACTTTTGCATGAAGATTCTGTGACAATGGCTCTTCTCCTTCCGAATCGAGGATACGTTCTCCATCAACTGCTGTAGGATTGATGCAATAAAACTGGATGTTTTTAAGTTGACTATGATCAAGTTTGTCGAGTTCTTCCTTTCTCGAAATTACAGATAGCTGTTTATTTACTTTTTTAAGATCTTTTAAAGTTGTTATATGAATAAACGGCGAGATCAGGAGCATTTCTCGGTATGCTCTTTCCTTTAAGGGATTGAATAAATCAGCCTTCATAAAATTTTGAATTGGCAAAATTTCAAGATCACTAAAACCCAAGGGAATGTCAAAGTTCACTTTTGAAAGATCTGACAGAAAAATCGCGTTTTCTTTTCGTTTAGTTTGCTCATAAAAAGAGCTCAGATACCTGGATAATTTTGCACTCTCACCATTTAACGCTATGCCCATTCTTCCTTCGGAGTGAAAAGCGACATCCCAGGAGCGATCGAAGGTCAAATTTCTACTTAGAACTACCATTCGATAAACAACCTCATCTTTCCTTTCAAAACGCATGACCCAAATTTTCGGATGGAAGGACGAATCTTTGATCGGTGTTTCAATTTCTTCCACACAATCCTCCATGAAAGCCAAGAGATTATTGTAGGCTTTTTGAACTTTTATCTTTCCCTTTTGACAAAAGATATCAATGCGATCTTTACTTTGGCGAATTGCTTCCAGTACATCATATCGATTGATGGTGAAATCGCCATCCAAGCTATTCGCATAAAACATGGCAACGGGCATTGCCAAGAGCGCATATAGATCAAGTGAATAGGTGGTGCCAACAGCTTTAGTTAGTTCATATCCTTCAGGTGGAGACACGATCTCTCCATAATTCACTCTATTTCTTTTAACATCAAGCATGTGCCAATTGAATATCTATTACCATATTCTTAACTGTCCCGAAACGGTAATTTAATTCACGAATGCCTACCCATTCTGAAAACTCACCATCTACGGATGTTAATTTTGCTTTCGCACCTTTTTTCTTTATTTCTTGATATCGAACAATTTCATCTAAATTATCCAGGTCTAATTTAGTTTTCAAAACGCCATCCCTCCAATTTCTTAAGAAAAATTGAGTGGATGAAGCAGTTTTAGGGGCTATTTCCCCAAACAAAAAATCGAAATCAAACCCTTCAATCTCATTTCTTTTTTTACGTAATGATTCCAACCATTCTTTCCATTCTTGACTAAAATCACACACTCCAGATTTTTTATGTATTTGAATATTATATCGAATATGAGCTCCATGAATTATGAAATCAAAGTCAAGTGCCATTCTTAGAATATTTTTTGTTTCTTCATGAATTTTAGGATGTGTTATAAGTGCTTGAGCTAGATGTTTAAAGGATGAAGAAGCATTTAATATGTTGGCAATTTCTGGTGTCATAAGTTGACCAAGTAGATTGTTTTCTTTTTTCAACGGATGGGTGTTATCCATAAATTGATCGCGAAGAAAATTTGCTTCCTGCTTGGTTAATTTCAGGGTCATCTTATCCGTGATACATTTAAAATAAGGAGCTCGAATTTCAAATTGATCATCCAGCATCACAACATCATCGCCACCACTCTCGTTCATGATTCGTTCTTTTGGAAGATTGGATAAATCATTTTGTTTAAAATAATCATTAGAAGATAAATCTGTATTGATTAGTCGGTGTATCCTCATACCATTCCAGTAGATAGACGAAGCTCTTCTTGCTAGTTCTCCATTATTTTGGGCAACGTTAACCCCTATAACACCATCTCCATCGCGGTATCCGTGGTTTTTTGCAAGAATATTCATGATTCGGTGCTCCTCTTTTTTGAAAAAATCATCAAGTCTAATAATCTTTTTCCCCTCGTTATGTTGCCTAATATACTCTTTTAGAATATCAGTTAATATGATGAAGTATTTTGGTCGTGTTTGGATTGTTGAAATTCCAGGAAACAACCAGTCGGCAATAGCATCTCTAATCGAACCTATGCCAAGTTCGTCAACGGTACCGCCTTCACTCAACAGGTCAATAACGGAAAACACTTTTTGACGTTGTGCATTTGAAAAATCTATCCAGCCAAAACCTGCGTTCATATTTTATTTTATATATTGTTAATCGATGATATTCGTCTTGGGAAAATCATTTTCTTTTTAAATCATCGAGTGTATTTCCATCCTTATCTTTCCATTCAATCCAACCATTGGCTCTTCTTGCTAATACCGCTACGGCCGCAGCACTCGGTGATGAAAAAATATGATCCTTTTCGAAAATTAGCATTCCATCTATTTCTTTCAGAACACCGTCGTCGAGTAAGTTTTTTCTGAGACCTGACACCCATGTTCCTGCTGTACGAGATTCTTCAAGGGTGCATTTACTTCCCGTGTGAACCAAAAGACCGTCATCGGTAAATTCGCCCTGTGCCGTCGCACTTTTTCCCTTACAATAGAAAAGTTCCTTGGTGGATTTAGCTTTTCGTTTTTCTTCAAAAAGTGGATAACCTAAGGTTGCAAGGAGAATTTTCATGGTCTCGAAATTGTCCAGTAAATCATGCTCCCTTGTTTCAGGAATGGAAGGGCGTTGAGAATCTTTTCCATTTTCCGTTTTAAAACGACCAATTTTGTCTGCTTGTCCTAAACAATAATGTTCAAGGTATTTTACATCTGTTTTGGTGTATTCGTTGGTTTTAGTTGTTATCATCACACAGTGTGACCAGAAGTCTTTTTTCCTGTTGTGATCTTGAATCCGTTTGAAACAATCTTCGCCCTCACCAATGTACACCATTGGACTTGAACCGTCTTCATCACTTCCAAACAAAAAATAAACTCCCGTATAATGAACGGCTTCTCTTTTTGATGCTTCAACCATTTTCGCACGAGGAAACAAGGTGGCTTTTACCAATCGATTGGTTATTTCAGCTTCGCGAATGCTGGTTGGTGATCCGTCAGGCAGAAATATTTGGATGGTTTGTGGTTTCATATTTTAGTACTCATTTAACGGCAACCTATTCAATTCATCTTTAAGCATTCTCCAGCTCGGTATGTAGTTATCCAATAAAGCGATAAAACGTTTATTATGCGATTTCTCTAATAAATGAACCATTTCATGGACAACGATATATTCAATGCAATGAACTGGTTTTTTTGCTAATTCAAGATTGAGCCAAATACGCCCTGCCTCTGGATTGCAAGTACCCCATTTTGTTTTCATTTTTTTTACGCCAAATTCTTTGACTTTTACACCAAGAATTGGCTCCCATTTTTTTATGAGATTGCGGGTTAGCTCTTTTAATTCTGAACGATACCAGGCATTCATCACCTCAGCTTTTTTTTCAATGCTTGAATTTAGATTAACGTGCATGATGAGCTTATCAGTTTTCCGTTCAATAAAGTATTTGGATTTTGATTCTTGCAAAAACAATTTATAGCGTTCTCCCATGAAAAAATGAGATTCATTGTTAATAAACAATCTATGGGTTTCCCGTTCCTGATTCTTGAACTTCAAAATCCGCTCTCTTAGCCAGTCCAAGCGAGAGATCACATACATTCTTAAAGCATCTTGATCATACTTTTTTGGGGCAGAAATTGTGACATTCCCATCCGGAGGATGTACGCTCAAATGGATATTCTTTATCTCCTTGAAAGTTATATCTACTGTTATTTCAGCGACCTGAATTTGAACCATTAGTATTCCTTTTGTTCTTTAACGATTTCGAAAAGTGCGTTCACTTCATCAATACGATTAATAACTGAATACATGGCTCTTTTAATCTCTTTTTCTGCTGCCAAATTCCCCCTCCAATCAGCTCTGCGGCTATCCATAATTACTGCGTCTATATCAAGAGTCAATTGTTCATTCTTGCCAAGATTGTTGTATAGCGCTTTTAATGCAGGTGTCTTTATTGTTTTAGGCAAATCTTCGGTTGCACCGCGCTTAATGTCTTCAATTAGTTTTTTGATTTTTTTCAAGTACTCTTCATAAACAATCGCGTTTTCTTTGCGTTCTTTAACGATAAGTTCTAAAACTTTTGACATCTCTTCATAAAACTTTGGATCAATCAAATGGTCTTTAATAATCTTAGACCGTACGTTGTTCTCTAACGTTTCTGCAACTGCGCGATTACTTGAACGAATCCCTTTCGGTAAGGATTTGAGTGCATCCGGTATGCCATGTGTTACAATGATATCTAACAAGGTCATTTCATCAAAGATTGCCACCTGCTCAGCGTCTTTGGCATTGATGTACTTATCAATCAAGCCTTGCATATCGGCTTCGTATGTTTTGAGGTCTAATTTCTCACCACTGGCTTGCTTTATAATTTCGCGAACTTTAATGTATTCTTCTACTTCTTTTTCAATGGTTTCTGCTTCCTGTTTGGTATAACCTGCATCAATCATTTCTCCTGCAATATTAGCATATGCACGAACGAGTTTCACAACAGCTTGATACAATTTTGTTCTTCTCTCAGCTCGTTCTTTGAGGTCTTCTTCAAGTTCCGTGTTACCGCAGAAATACTTGATATATTCCTCTGTTCCTTTAGGTGGCTCAACATTTTCACAAATTAAAGCGGCTTGTTCCAGCGCATCGTCCAAGCGTTTCTTAGCAGCCTTCAAGCGATCTTGCATTAATACTTCACAGTCTTCTTTGCTAAATTCTTCGGAATCCAGTTCTTCAGTGTAAACGCTAATGGCTCCGTTCACTTCCTCCAACAGATCCATATAATCAACGATATATCCGTATTCTTTGTCTTCTGTATCCAAGCGATTCACACGACATATCGCTTGAAATAATCCATGGTCCTTCATGGATTTGTCAATGTATAAATACGTACACGAAGGTGCATCAAATCCAGTCAACAATTTATCTCTAACAATTAGGAGTTTCATGTTCGCGGGTTCCTTTATAAACTTTTCTTTCGCCCAATCTTCATAGACTTCAGCTTTTGTTTTGCCCGCTTGTTCGTTGACATCTTTTAGAATTTTCTCATAGGTATTATAGACAGTTTCTTTCTGGGTTTCGGTTGCTTCACCACCATCTTCGGTAACAATATCTCTGGTGTTGGGGTTGTAGGATGTAACTACCGCCACTTTACCTTTTAACGAAGTACTTTGGAAAATCTCGTAATATCGGCAAGCATCGTAAATGCTTTTGGCTACCAACATGGCATTTCCTCGTTGTGATGACAAGCGGTCTTTCACACCAAAATCAAACTCTATGTCATTTACAATTTTTTGAAGACGATCCTTTGAGCTCAAGACTTTTTGCATTGTTGCCCATTTCATTTTCAATAGGCTCTTCTGATAGTCATTGAGTGACGCTGTTTTTTTCGTGAACCACGCATCAATTTTTGCCTGGGAAGTAATTTCTTGATCTACATCGCGTGCTTCATAGATTAAATCCTTAACAATCTCATCCTCAACCGCCTCATTAAACTTATACGTATGTATGTATCGGCCGAAAAGTTCTAAACTTGTCTTCTTATCTTCTTTAAGAAGTGGAGTACCTGTGAAGCCAATGAATGTTGCTTTCTTCAATTTTTCTTTCATGAAAGAATGCAACTTTCCACTTTGTGTGCGGTGACACTCATCCACGAACACGAACAGATCACCATATATGTTGATTTCACTTTCTTTCAGTTCTTTCATGTACTCCTCGAATTCCTTTTCTCCTCGTTCGCCCATTTTATGAACGAGTGTACACATTAAACGAGGGGATGGCTTTGCAAGATTTTCCATCAAATTTGAACCACTTGTTGCACGGTGTATTTTCTCACCTGAGTTATCAAATACATCACGGATTTGCTTATCCAACTCTGTGCGATCGGTAACAATGCAGATACGAGCATTTGAATAATTAGCTAAAATCCATTTGGCCAGCATCACCATTACCAAACTCTTTCCGGAACCTTGCGTATGCCAAATAATACCGCCTTCTTTTTTATCAACGAACTTTTGGGCCTCTTTGATTCCAAAATATTGATGAACACGCGGCAACTTTTTAATTCCTCCGTCAAACAACACAAAGTCGCGCATCAATTCCATGATACGTTCTTTGCTACATATTTTTGTGAGGTATTTATACATTGGAAGTCTTGAATTATCTTCTATATCTTCCTTCCATTTCAGGTAAAACTTTTCGGGCGTTCCGGTAGTTCCGTAGCGTAAACCTTCTGTTTCATTTCCTGCCAATACCAATTGAATGGTTGTAAAGAAATTCTGAATAAAACGATCTTGTTGATTAGTTATGTTTTGACGAATACCTTCACCAATATCTACCGTTCCACGTTTTAATTCTAAAACCGCTACGGCGATGCCGTTGATATACAAAACAACATCCGGACGCTTTTCTTTATTGCCTTTGTAAGTAACCTCCTCCGCAACCGCAAAATCATTGTTTTCTGGATTTTCCCAGTCGAAGAGTTGAACTGTTTCATGCGGTTTAGAAGGCTCCTCCTGTACACTGATACCAGCTCTGAGTAACTCATACACATCTTTGTTCTTTGCGTACAGTTTCTCATTATCATTATTGGCAACGGTCTTAAGCTTTTGAATTGCCTTTGAGATGAGCGTATCATTATAACCTTGTTTAGAAAGATAGCCCTTCATCAAGTCTTCTTCTAAATTGCTATTATTTTGACGATCTTGCCAATCTCCCAAATACGTATAACCCAACTCCTCTGTGAAGAGTTTTATAACTTTATGTTGGGTAGCTCTTTCTATTGGATCTACTTTACTCATACTAAACGTGTTTTTCCGGTAAGGAGTTGTTGCATCATACCTTGTTTGAGTTCATTATATTTTTGCCTTGTTTTCTCTAAAGAATTAATTTCATTTTTCATGTCTTCTAAAATTTCAACGATAGCATTTTGTTCATCAGGTTTCGGTGCAGAAAAAATAAACTCAGCCATATCTGATCCATAAAGATGATAAACGGTCGTCCCGCTAACCAATGACATGATTTGAGGTCTATTTACAGAAACTTGATATGCTAAAAATGCTCCATTCAATTCTTTCGGATTTGTTCTTATTACTAGAATATCTCCACCTAAAAGAATTTCATCTTCAAAAATTGCACTTGCGGTAGCCAATCCGTTGGGCGTAACATCTGATGTAGGCATTAATACATCATTAAAAACCGAGAAGAAGGAATTTACATTACTATTTGTAGAACTTTGAACTGTTATAATGACTTCAGAATATTTAGTAAATAACTCTCCATAATGTATGCACTTATTCGTTCCATCTTGAACTAATTCAGATTTAGGAAGTCCTTTGCCCTTTAGAAATTCAGCAATATCTCCTAATCTTTTCACCTCCCACTCCCCACTAAACCCCGGCAAACGTATACCACCTTTATTGGGTGGCGTCAACAACTGCTGCATTGCACCTTTTTTGATGTCTTTCTTTTTAGCAATGAGTTTGTCAAGGTTAGATATGAAATCATCTACATCGCTTAAGGCAGTGGCAATGGCTTTTTGTTCGGTTAGAGATGGGGGGAGGGGGACGAGAATAGATTTAACTTGATTCGAATTAACACTATCAAATGTTGAGCCCGTTGAAAATTGACCCCATGATTTTTCAAAGAATATCAAGTAGTGATATAGATAATTATTCTTGTAACTAATCGAACAAACCCCTCTTCCAATACAACAATCGAACTCAGTCCTTGAAACCTCTCCAACAGGTGCGCGCACTGACATAATGATCTCACCCGCATTTGCTTTTTTAGTGATTTCGGACGTAAAATTCCGGATAATAGTTTTTCGATTCTTCACGTCAGCATTTCCCTGAATCAATGGTAATCCAACCCCTTGAAGGTTATAATTTGAAGAGGAAGGTGATTGTCCCATATTGATTTTACTAATTTCACCAAGTGTTCTAAGTTCCCAATCTTCAGGAATCAATCCTACTTCTGTGGATTCGTATCCCTTCGACTTACTCAGGGCAGCGTTTGTTTTAGTTAACTCCATACCAATCCCATTTTTTGAAGGTGCTCTGCTACTTTGGATTCAAGAGTTTCAGTCTCAGTTGCCAGTGAACTTAACTTATTATCATAGCGTTCTCCCAATTCTTTAATACGGGTGGTCAAGCGCTGGTTGATGGCATCCATTTCGGTGTTGATGGCTTCCTTAACAGTTCCCAACCATTTTAAATCCAACACAATTTGCTGAATTTCATCCATGGAAAGCGCCTTGTACTTCACCCAGATTTTTGTCTCCAATTTCTGGCGTTCTTCCTTCGCTTCTTTCTTGATTTTTGCTTCTTCTTCGAACAAAGCGAGGTACTCTTTCCAAAGTTTCAACTCGTTGGTGTAATCCTTGTTGTCCTTGTATTTCTTGATGGCATTAGTAATCTCTGTTTTAGAAACCTTACCGTTCTTTCCTCTGCATGGCTCAAAAAGGTCGCCATCATCTCCGTTGTTCTCATCTTCCAGTTCCTCCATTTTAGCCTTTACTTCTTCAGTTTTTGCTTCTTTGTTAAGAATGGTTTGGTATTCTGCTTTGAAGAACTGTTCGATGATTAAATCAGAAGGAATCAGTTTGCTTTCAATTCCTTCTATTCCTTCAATATCTTTCTTAGTAATTGTACCTTTATTCTTCGTCGTTTTCACTTTTCTTCCAGGCAATTTACCTGCCTCCCATCCATCGGATGCAATGACGTATATATCATCCTGCATGATCTCGTTCCAATAATCCATGAGGTGTTGATAAACGTCGTATTTACTAACCAATGCAATGTTTGAGAAACGACGTAATAGATCCTCTCCAATTTCAGCAATGACTTCCTTCGGCTTACAGTCTTTTCCTTGTTTTTTGAGCAATGTAGTGGTATCCTTCTGCCATGAATCCAATAAGTCATTGAATTGTATGCTATATGCTTCAAACTCTTTATGTCCGTATATCGTTGTTTTAATTTCAGATTTATCCACTTTCAAATCAACGTAATGCTCTGATCGTTTTTCAAAAAGGGTATTGCGTAATGACGGATAAACTGCCCAGTAGTTCTTCAAGGCATCGATATCGCGCAAAGGGATACCTCCATTTAGGTGAGCGGTTAGATCCTGAATATCTTCATCTTCCTGGGTGTTGATGTAACGCGGAATATTTAGATTGTACTCATTCTCTTCTATTTCGGCTAAAGGAATTTTACGACTATACTTTTCAAGCTCCTTTTCACTATTGAAAACATCCACAATTCTGTGAAGATCTTGCTCTCTCAAACGGTTTTTATTCCCGTCTTTAATAAAGCCTTTGCTGGCATCTATCATGAAGATATGCTTTCGATTATCGGCTTCTTCTTTGTCGATCATGATGATACACGCAGGAATACCCGTGCCATAGAACAAGTTAGCAGGAAGACCAATTACGCCTTTTATGTATCCTTTTTTAATAAGATTCTTGCGAATAGATTCTTCGGCATTCCCTCTAAACAATACACCGTGTGGCAAAATGACAGCTGCTTTACCATTGCGTTTCAATGAGCGTATCATGTGAAGCAAGAAGGCATAATCTCCATTTTTTTCTGGAGGGATTCCTAATTCAAAACGTCCAAAGTCGTCGTTTTCAGGTTCGATTCCGCTGCTCCAATTTTTGGTGGAGAATGGTGGATTGGCTACGATGTAGTCGAACTGTTTCAATTGATTTGGACCTTCTTTAAATTGAGGATCAGACATGGTATCACCCTGCTTGATGTTTTGCACAGCTGCAGCATTGCCATGCAATACCATGTTCATTCGCGCAAGACCTGCATTCGCTACATCTTTTTCTTGACCGTAAACGGTGGCCTTGCTGTTGGTTTCAGCTGCAACTTTAAGTAATAGCGACCCGGAACCACAAGTAGGGTCATAAATAGTCGTTTCTCCGTTGTGCTTAGATTTTGGAATCTGTAGAATCTTTGCCAGAATCCTACTTACTTCGGATGGTGTATAGAATTGCCCTTTACTTTTACCACTTTCCGTTGCAAAGTGACGCATGAGGAATTCATAGGCATCACCCAGGATATCGTCGTCTTCTGCTTTGTTTTTGGAGAAATCTAAATCGGGATTTTCAAAGACTGAAATTAGATCTGTTAAGGTATCTTTTTTCGCTTTTGGAGCCCCTAATTTTTCACTGCTATCGAAATCGGCAACAGTTATCGTTCCACCCAATTGATTTGCTTCTGCTAATGGGGCAATGATCTCTTTATTGATACGGTCACCAATATCCATCTTCCCCTTCAACTTGACCATATCATCGAAGGATGCTCCCTCCGGAATGGTGATTGGTGCAAATGGCACTCCGGCATATTTATCACTCACGTACTTAATGAATAACATGACCAACACATAATCTTTGTACTGGCTTGCATCCATTCCTCCTCTTAACTTGTCACAACTTTCCCATAGGGTGCTGTATAATTCTGATTTTTTTACTGCCATTATTTTTTTAAAGCTTTTGTATGTTTATCAATCTATAAAGGTAGGAGAAAATCCCTTTGTGTTTTGTGAACCTTTAGTGATTAACTTAATAATCGCCTCGATTCCTTGAAATCATTTTACCATCATTTACAAATAACTATAAAACCAAGCAAAACCACAAGCCTATGACCTGAGTTGTCAGGGGGAAGTTGGAAATGCGGCAGTTGACCAGGTTAATTTTCGGTAACTTAGTTTAATTTCGAAATTAAAGAAGATTAGTCAATACTTACAAAATCATCAAGTATGGATCGAATACCTCGATAAGCTACATAACCCACCAAACACGCAACGGCTATTTTTCCGATGCTTATTTGGTTGAAGTTTGCAGGGGAGGTTAAGGTCTTTAACGGAGGCCCGAAAATTTTTTGTAATTCACTTGGATTCATATTAGGTTGTTTTTAGGTTTTCAATTCTAATTTCTTGCTCGCTGTAATAAGTGATGATGTATGAGCCTATCTGGACATTATATCGGTTTTTCATTCCTTGCGGTTGGTGCATATCATGCCTAATATCATATACCTCAAAATCATAACCCTCTTCGTTTAATTCATCCAGCGTAACGATGATTTCCAACAGGTGCTCCTTAATTAGTGCCTCTAAAATTCGCAGATTGTTAAGGCGCCTTTGGTCATTTACCTTCGGACTTACTGTAGATGGTATTTTGTTAACGCTATTTTTTAACTCCTGATTCCGCATCTTTCGTATATGATTATTGAAATCGTCCTTGCATTTATCGCAGCAATACACGTCCTGGTTATTAGTGGTCATGAATTCAAATTCGCATTTCGGGCACATCCGATAATAGGGGCTAGTGATATCTATAGGCATATTTAAGCCGCGTTTTTGAATTCTAAACAATTTTTTATCCATAATTGAATTCATATTCAAATAATTTAAGTACCTTCGTTGGACAAAAGTATAAAAATGTTACGTAATAATTTTAATTATGGAAAAATTTTTAAGGGAATTTGTAAACGACGAGCATTTTCAAAAAATCCAAAAGGAATACCCCAATATTGCGGATCGTATGGCCTCACTTCGGTTAACAAACGTTAAACGTCGCAATTTCTATCATTGGAAGGAAGAAGGACTAATTGATTGGGGTAATACGGAGGAAGATGACAAGCGTACCTGGGTTCGCCTAAACATATACGAGTTCATTTGGGTACGAATTATTCAATCCGCTCGAGATTTTGGAATCCCAATTGATTCCTTACGTGAGCTAAAGGACTTTTTGTTTAGTGACTTTACGCAATTAGTAGCAGATAAAATTGATACCTTGGAAGACGAACTTATAAACCAATTCAACTATTCACCAGATCGTGCTGCCAAACATGTAGAGCTAGTAAAGTACGTTTTATCGCATGAAAAAGAGCTTCGCGAATCTGGAGAACTATTGACGCTGTCTATGTTAGGGATTTATATTCATGGATGTTTATTGTTTGACCGCTTGACTGCCATAGTTTTTACCAAGGAAAATAAATATGAATTCTCCATCTATATGCCGGATGATCCTCTTACATCTGAATTGTTTTCAACGAATGATTTATTGAGTAAATCCCACGTATACATACACATCAATCATTTGGTAGAAGAGTTTATGGGGGTTTTTGATAATTTACCAAATTTAAACTATTGGGGCTTCATTACCTCTAAAGAAATGAAGTTGATTCTTGCTATTAGATCTGGAGAATATGATTCCATTCACATTAAAGGAATGAATAATGAAGATTTCATCATTGAAGGAACGAAAACCGAAGATGTCAAGCTAGAGCAAGCCACACGCCTTCAAAAGATTTTTGGTATGAAAATGTACGACGAAGTAACCTTGAAATATCGTAATGACAAACATATATATGTGAAAAACACAAGAAGATTATAGACCCGTGAAGCGGCTCAACGTGAAAAAAGAACTTAAACCCCAGGAAAGGGCTTTCGGTTGGTTTCAATTAAAAAATGTTTACTATTGAAAAATGTAGAAAATTACTCGGCAAAAGCGCAATTGGAAAAACGGATGAAGAAATTCGCGCAATGAGCGAATGGTTAGTCTTGTTAGCCGATCAAATAATAGCGATTGATAAAAAATAGACGATTATGAACAAGAATGCGATCCTTTACACAAGGGTTTCCACAGATGAACAAAACAATGGGTATAGTCCCGCTGACCAAAAAGACAAGTTAATTCGTCATTGCGAACAGAAAAACATCAATGTGGTTGGTTTCTATCATGACGATGAAAGTGGGAAGTCGTTTGACCGTCCGGAATGGCAAAAAATCATGAAGTACCTCAAGGCGAATAAGGGGAAAGTAGATTATATCTATTTCTTGAAGTGGGATCGATTTTCTCGAAATGCTCCCGAAGCCTACGCAGAACTTTCAAAACTCAATAAGTTAGGGGTAGAGGCAAGGGCCATGGAACAACCGCTTGATCTTGAAGTGCCTGAGCAAAAAGTATTATTAGCCATTTACCTTACCACCCCTGAAGTGGATAATGATCGCCGAGCGTTAAATGTATTTCATGGAATGCGTCGTGCAAAAAAAGAGGGGAGGTGGATGGGATCGAGACCCTTAGGTTATCGAATCTCAAGGGATCAATTCAATAAACCCATCATCATTCCAGAAGGTGGCCTTCAAGAAGAATTAGTAAAGAATGCGTTCCTGGATTTCTCTACGGGCTTGTACACTGCAGAGGAACTTCGAAAAAAATACAACCGTCTAGGAATGAAGTCCAGTAAAAATGCGTTTTGGAATTTACTCCGAAATAAGGCCTACATCGGTAAAGTATTAGTCCCAGCTTACAAAAGTGAACCTGACCAATGGGTTAATGGAATTCACGAAGGAATTATTGAAGAAAGTATATTTTATGCGTGCCAAGATGTTATCGAGGGTAGAAAAAGAAAAGTCCCACCGCAATTCAAAACCATCCGCGAAGAATTCCCTTTAAGAGGTTTTTTAATATGTTCTACATGCGAAAGAACATTAACCGCTTCGACATCTAAAGGTAGAAATGGATATTATAGTTATTATCATTGTTCAGGGGGCTGTAATGAACGACACAAAGCAGAAGATGTGAATAAAGCCTTTGAGAAACTGCTCAATTCCTTTGGATTCGATGAGGGACCGCTTAAATTGCTCGCCGAGATAATGAAGAAAAAGTACGCCGAACAGAACCGCTCTAACAAAGCAGAAATGGATGCGATTCAACGCGAAATTGAGCGACTGAATCAACGGAACATCAATGCGCGAAGCTTGATGCTTGATGGTGAAATTACCCCTGAGGAATATCGTACAATGAAAAAGGAGAACGATGAAACCCTAAATCGATTGAATATTGAACACCTCAAATCGCACAGTGAAATTCTTAATCTTGATCAAAAACTTGACAAGACAGTTCGAACCCTTTCTTCGCTTTCAAACCTTTACAAACAGAGCGATGTAGCGCATAAACGCAGGTTGATTGGTTCGATATTTCCCAAAAAGTTGGTATTTGAAAAAAAATCAGTTCGAACCGTAGAATTGAATCCGGCGGTGGAGCTAATCTTCAGTAATATCAAGGGTTCTAGAGGGTCAAAAAAAGAAAAGCACACCGAATTTGGTGTGCTTTCCCGTAGAGTGGTCCCACCTGGGCTCGAACCAGGGACCACCTGATTATGAGTCAGGTGCTCTAACCAACTGAGCTATAGGACCAAAGTTACTTTGTGTAACGTATTTGAATTATCTTTCGATAAGGGTGCAAAAATAAACTTTTCTTTTTACAAGAGAAAACGGATTAAATAACTTTATACCTTGGGGCAGTGTTTTCCTTTCAGATTTTAAATATTTTTCGATTGAATTCAATGAGATTAATTTGCTATATGCAAATGAAATAGCGTATTATGCACCGATTTTTCTCTTTATTTTAGCGTATGATTCAGGGATACATAAAAGCAATATTGATAACAAGCCTTGGTTTGCTTATATTTCAAATACTATTTTCGTGTAATTCCGATCGATCACGCCTTCCGTTGGATTCCAGCTTATCAAGTCGGGATATGTTGGACACCAATAAATCGGTTTCCCAAAATAAGTCACCTAACAGCAAGCTGTTAGATAAGAAATCCAAGGCACAATGGAATAATCCCGTAATGAATCCCATGGGAACAGATATTGGCCGGATGGTTCGTGGATACTTTTTAGTTGGGGATTTCGATAAGATGCTACATTTTGTTATCACGCCCCCGTGTTACTCGAAAAACCAGATCACGCGCATTCTGAGGAAATCGTCTTGGGGCTATTCGTTGAAATGGAATAATGTTGAATGGTTGGATGATCACACCTTTGTTTTAAGCTATCGTACGGAGAAAAACAAGACCTTTGCTGTTGACCAATATATTGGGCGTGTTATTAACGACACGGCAAAGTTGATTTTGTTTCCAGAAAAGGAGGATTTATTTCCATATTACGGGGATGAATCCTTAAAAGATCTCTGCAAGTAAAAATTGATAGTTAGTTCGAATATATCTTCAATTCAAAGATTCTTGTTTTCTCATATTTCGAAGCCAGCCATCGTCATGATGGGTATTAAAAAATAAATAATTTACTTTTAATCTACTCGTTTAATCTAGCGTAAATTGCCTTGTCAGTACACTGTTTTTTCGAAGCTGAGTCAGAAATAGTTCTTGGGGAATTTCTATTGCCCCGAGCATCTCCGTGTGGTCATTTAAATATTGTGAATCCAATAACATAAAGTCATTTTTACGTAATATGAGCATGAGGTGATGAAATGCAATTTTAGAGGCGTTAGAAGCATGCGAAAACATGGATTCTCCAAAAAATACGGCACCTACTTGCACGCCGTATAAGCCTCCAATTAAGTTGTTTTCTTTATAAATTTCAACGGAATGAGCAATACCTAGGTGGTGCAATCCGATATAAGCGGAAATCATGGATTGGGTTAACCATTGTCCGTCAAAGGCATCTCTGGGTTTGCCGCATTCATTGATGACCGCCTCAAAATTCTCATTTATTTTTACGGTGTAATTTGCTGCGTTTAGCAAGCTGCGAAGCGATTTTTTGGGTTGATAGGCCTTAATGTCAAATACTGCTCTATGGCGTGGATTGTGCCAAGTGATTCTTCCGGTTTCATCAGCCATAGGGAAATATCCGTCTTGATACCTAGATATTAATTGTTCAGGGCTAAGCTGTGGTAAGGTACTATGCATCGTTTGAATTTGTCCAGCGCTGTATTATCGTAATTACCATTTCAATTGAAAGCCCACATTGGCATTGTAATAATAGATATCAATGGGCAGAGGCCGATAGGTATCGAAATTATGATCGTAATTAATTACTACCGCAATATGCTTGGTTATGGCGCAATATAATTTCAAGTCGATGAACCAACGAGGATTCATGAAATTAGTAAATTGTTGGTTCAATGGAAATTGAATAAAGGTGCTGCCACTTAGGTCTATTCCTTCTTTCAGGTGAATAGCAGCTTTTGCTGTAACATTTAATCTGGGTACAGCACGATACACGATATCTAAGGAATCTTGTGAAAAGGCGAAGGAGGTCATGAAAGGGTTCCATTTTTCGTATTCATAAAACACGCCAATTCCAGCATATAAATCATCGGTTTTGTCTTCCCAAAATTTAAATCGAGCATTACATCCTGCCAGTCCACGATTCTGAAGCCCCCACACGCCATTCCATTGATATTGCATGTAAAAGTCTGGGTAAACCCTGCGCTTATCATTATCTCTTAACCGCATTTGCATATACCCATTGTTTTCAAGAATTGTCCCACCATTGAACGCCGCATCGGTTTGAGCGAGTGTAATCCAAACCAAGTTGTTTTTCTTGAAAAAAAAGTCGTTCTCCAGTTGACTTGAAAATTCAATTAAGTCACGTTTTTGCTTATCCAAACTAAACCCAAAATTCAAAGAGAAAATATTTCTACGAAACACAGTGTCTTCCCCATTTTCACGGTCGAGGTTTAATACTTGACTGAACATGAGAGGTATTGAACCAAGTATGAATATAAGTAAGGCAATTTTATTCATTTAAAACGTTTTTTTTGCCGTTTGGATATGTTTGATTCACTAAACGGTTAAGACCTTGTTAACACCTGTCTAGTCCCTTCTTCTATTCGATCACAAATATCATCAAGGGGTAAATCATTGTCATCGGTTCCGAATGGATCCTCGATTTCTTCGGCAAGAATTTCCATAGAGACAAGGGCGTAAAATACAAAGGTTGATATCAAGACAGACCAATATTCGAATAACTCTACGAAGGCAAGAGGCATCGTGACCACATAAATAAAAATGAATTTCTTGAAAAACAAACTGTAAGAAAAGGGAATAGGAGTATTAAGAATACGCTCACAGGCTCCTAAGCTATCAATCAATTGGTCCAAATGTCGACTGAGTTGTTGCCACTCAATCGAGTCAATGCGATTTGTCGCCCGCAACTCATGCAGGGATTTACGCAGCTCATGTGCTATCCATAACGGTTGATTACCTACTGAGGCTGATTCATCCAATGGAAATGGAAGATCAAGTTTATTCCGTCTTAAGTGTTCTTTCATGCTTTTAGAAAAAGCGATAATTAATTCTGTGTAATAGGTTCGCTCCGATGCGTTTAAATCAAGCGAGGACAACAAACTTGATAGATTCCGCGAATCATTTACTACAGATCCCCATAGTTTTCGGCCTTCCCACCATCGATCATATGCCGTATTCGTGCGAAACACTAAAAGCAATGAAATAACAAATCCCAACAATGAATAGACCGAAGTTAAATTCTTTAGAACCGATGAGGTGGGGTAAAAATGTAGCTCTAGCGCCGTTATTATAGCAGTTAGTATAGCAATGTATATAAGTTCCTTCCATAAAATACGAACGGTGTCGCTCTTGTGAAAAGAAAATATGAAAGTCAACCAACTTTTGGGATTGTATTTAATCATGATGGGGAATAGTTGAATGTTGAACCATCTAAATATTATTGTTTAATTACCCTCGCTTGTTTATCTCCAAGGGTTAAAATATATAAGCCCTGATCCAAGTTAGTTAAATTTAATTCCAAAGGTTTTGTAAGAATACAACCTTCCATTACAACTTTTCCTAAGGTATTTACAAGGGTGAATTTCTCGCTAATTTCACAAGATTGAATCGTTATAATTCCCGATGATGAGGTCGGATTAGGGGTAATTTTTATTTCTGATGTTTGATTTTCAGTTAACCCCACCCCAATCCCAGGAAATTCTGTCCACTTAAAGATCTTAGGTAACCCTAAGGTGTCAAAACTCATCTCCGCAATGGCTAATTTTCCGCCTTTACCTACCCAAGAATAACTGTGTGTGGTATCCGTTGAGGTGCTTACCAAGTTCCACACAGGAGGAAAGAGGGGTTGTGCCCAGATTGAATCACTCAATACTTCCATCGTATGTATACGCAATACATCATATGTACCGTGAGGGGTAGTAAGTTGTCCCCATGCATCGGTTGTGTCGTGCACAAGCGAGGTGCGCTTGAATTGAATTTGACTGATCAACGGGTTGATTGCTTGACCCGGCACGGTAACGTTGATTCCATAAGTATCGCTGAAACTAGATCCAAAGGTTCGAGGAAATTGATGCAAGGTAAGGTCCGGATTAAATACAGCATTAATTACTCCGGTACCTAGTAAATCCCCAGAGATTCCCTGTGTGCTAAAGCTTTGCGGATTTTTATTGAAATACAAATAACTCGCGTTGTCATTGGTCATGGCTATATTTGAAGATCCAAATTGGTTGCCATTCGGCGTAGAGGCTACGGACACTACCGTTGTATTTTCGGTAATCACATAATTGCTCAAGGCAGTGAAATTCCATGTTTGGTTCGGACCGCTTCCGCCAGGGCCAGGCAATACCGTCATGGTATCGCTTTTTCGAGGAATATAATCTCCAACAGAGGGCATGTCTGTTTGGTCTATACTGATTTGTCCCCACAACAAGGGGCTCATAAATACGATGGGTAAGAGTAGTAGTAGTTTCATAGGGTTAATCGTTAAATTATGTTCGCTGTTTTTTAAATCGATAGGCACCCATTCCCAGGATTCCTAGGAGAATGGTAGCAAATACAAGATGGGCCGTTTGTACAAGGCCCGGTAAATCAAAATAAGCTAAGAGCACGCCAGCAAAAAGTTCGATGCTTAAGATCACGAAGGCCCATCGAATAATACTGAGTTTGGATTCTTTCTCATTTTTCCAACCTAAATAAAATAGTAAAATGAGCACTAGCCAACTGAAGCTTCGGTGTATAAAAAACTCCATTCCAAACTTATCACTCCAAGCATCTCTACCCAACCCTTGCTTCGTAAGTTCATCAATATATTCCCGCACCTGTGTTCCTAAGAACATTTGATAAAACGTTATAGCAAAAATTGCCCACCACACATAATATACTACCGGTTGAACCTGAAGTGTCTTATTGTGTCTTGGTGAAATTCGGTAAATCAGGTACAATTGAATCAACAATATTACTAAAGCTAAAAACATATGCACGGTGATGGTCCAAGGTACCAAGTTGGTTGCTACCACGATAGACCCAAACCACGCTTCGATGCCCATTAAGATTAAATTTAAAAACGAGAGGCCTATTAACCAAAAGGAACGATAGTAAATCAGACTCCAAATAAATCCAACTAACATGATGTTCCCGGCAAGAAATCCAAGCAATCGATTGATGTATTCTGTATAAGTTCTGGCCGCATTAAACGGCTCTTCCTTGAGTAGTGTAGGGTCGTTTTTGATTTTTTCGGCCGTTTCTTTCATGCCAATCGACGTAAGAAACTTACAGAATTTTACAGCTTTTTTTGCTCGCTTCTCTTGAAAAATAGCCAAATAATTGGATGGGAGCTGTTCTTCTGCGGTTGGTGGAATCCATTGTCCGAAACACTTTGGCCAATCTGGACAACCCATTCCAGAACCGGTGATACGAACAAAACTACCGGCACAAATCACTAAAAATAGACTAATCAATGCCACCCATTGAAAACGAAGAAAACGCCTTGAAAATTCCATAGTCAAAAGTACAATTTAGATTTATTAATCAAACAAAAAAAAGGGGCCGAAGCCCCTTTGATAAATATCAGCTATGAAATTACTCAACAACTAATTTCTCAGTGTAAAGTGTCCCATTCACAAGAATATTTACTGCATAAATTCCTGCAGATAATCCATTTAAGTCCATGGAGATGCTTTGCGCACCAGAGAGGTTAGTATATGTCCCACTTGTGATTAACTTTCCGTTTAGGTCTGTTAATTCAATCCGCACATCACTTTCCGTTGCTAGGTTTAATAAAATCGCAGACGATCCTGTCGCTGGGTTAGGGGCTAATACAACTGCTTTGCTTGAGCTAAGCACTTGAGCAATTCCAGCATTAATGCCAGTTTCATACCCATTCGCTACAGCCGTGGTAATATCCACAGAACCGGCATTGTCAATTTTACCCGTTGGGTCGATAAGAAGTCCAATGATTTGAATTTCGCTTTCATCCCATCCTGCTGGTAAGGTAAAGCTGTAATTAACGATATGCGCATCACCTGCATTAACAGTTGCTGGGAATATTCCATTCATTCCCGTGAATGAAGGGGCAATGGCTCTTGCCACATGGTCATATACCATCTGTGCTGCAGGAACTGGAGTTGGTAAGGATTCAAAGCCTCCCATCACACCATTGTTTCCTCCAGCATACGCATTAGATTGACTCCAACCTGCACCGGTACCTGTTACACCATCTTCAGTTAAAACACAAGCAGCCTTGTAGTTTCCATTTGCGGCTAAGGCAAAGTTATAACGTACTGAAACGTTCAAGACGCGTGATGCAGCATCCCATGTTGCACCACTCACTAGGGTAGCCTTTGGTGCGGTTTGAAGGCGAGTAAAGAAATCAGATGACATCCCAGAAGGATCCACATCACCCAAGCGATCAACCAAGGCACTTGGATATCCGCCGATCAAGGTACCGATTCCTGCATCATATTCAGTTACGGTCATTGGGTCACCGTTATGTACAGCTATTCCAGCCCAAAAGTCTTGGTATTTGGTTTCGAATAAATCCATAAAAACCGCTCCACGTGGACACCACTGACACCATGTCCCGGTAGCTTCTTCTCCAACAACCATTTTACCTGGTGCAGGTACAATCGGATTAATCATTTCTATCAAGGTGTCATTGTTTGGGTTGTTGTCGCCTGCTCCACCATTTACATTGTAAACTACCGCTGTTATTGGAAGCGATCCCACAGCTAATACCGTTGAAGGCAGAGTCACGTTATAAACTCCCGCAGTTGCGATGTTTACACCAGTTACATTTTGTGTGGTGGTTGAACCGTTGTACGTTAAATCAACCTTTAAGCTCGTTATAGCCGTACTTCCACCGTTAACTACTTTCACCGTTGGTGTACCACTTTGGGTGGCAAGTTCAGCACCCATATCAATATCAGCTACCATGGCATCCAAGGCTGGAACAGTGAACGGTACATGGTCAAACATTACATCATCAATATACATTTGTGTATTTTGAACCGGGAAAAAGTCAGCTGATGCCACGGTATTTACTCCGTTTACCCAAGTACCTACTAAATTACCGTTGACATATGCTTTCCAAACATGTAACGTCAGGTTCGCTTCAATTTTCAATTCAAACCATGTCGCTTCTGGGTATGATGCTAGCACTAGATTTGGAGTATTCCCATCGTCGATGACTAATTGACCGGCATCAAAATTTACATTTAATGCCCACAGGTTCCCAATGGTTAATGCTCCTTGAATATTGTAATAACCAGTTTTACCTGAATTGATGTAGAACTTATTTTGTAAAGTAAAGATTCCGCTGTTGTATAACTGACCAAATTTCAAAACCACATCTTGAGGTCCACCATTGGCCGACGTTGAAGAGAGGTAAATAGAATTCGGAGCAGAACTAGAGTTTGCGCTGGTAATTTGAACATCTTCGTTTCCGCCTTCTGTTCCAGACCATGTTGACCATGTTAACGATTGAGGTCCGAGGTATTGACCCGCTGAGTATGCATCAAAATTGTCGCTAAACAACTGCGCATTTAAATTAAAAGCCGCAAGTCCTGCGACCAATAGGTACATTTTTTTCATAAGATTGGTTTAATTGCAGGTAAATATACAATTATTCTTTGGTGCTCAGGTATCGGATCACTTCCGCCGCACCATGCAGGCCAAAGAGTGCAGGCATGTAGCTAATGGTACCATAGAATGACTTTTTGAATTTTGTTCCGTCGGTCATTTTAAGCGATTTTTTATCTTGAAGTTCAGAAGAAAACACGGCCTTTATTCCCCGAAGCGATGCTCCTTGTCGTTTCATGCGCTTTTTAATATGAGCCCCTAACTTGCAGTTGTGCGTATCGGCCAAGTTAACAACTTTTACGGTCGATGGATCGGACTTCCCTCCGGCCCCTAAATGGCTAATGATTTTGATTTTTAGACGTTTACAGGCGAGTAGCCATGCCAGTTTTGGACTTACAGAATCAATGCAATCCATCACATAATCTGGTTTATATTCAGCTAAGAGCTCCCATACGCGTTCAGGAAGCACAAATTCTTCAATGATATGCAGCTTGATTTCTGGATTGATGTCCTTAATTCGTTCCCCAAGAACCACGGCCTTGTTTCTTCCAATCGTAGAATCTAAGGCTGTTAATTGACGGTTTTTGTTGGTTGGATCAAACACATCCCCGTCGATTAGGGTTAATGTTCCTATTCCCGCCCGGGCAATAAATTCTCCCGCAAAAGATCCGATTCCACCTAAGCCAACGATCATGACATGAGCGTTTGCCAGTTTATTAAGTTTTTCTGACCCCACCAAGAGTTCAGAACGTTCTAACCAATGACTCATGCCCCAAAAATAGCCAAAAAATTCTGTTCAATTTGAGCCTTTACCTCCTCAAGTGGGGTGGAGGTGGCTTGGGAATAGTCGTGGTAGACTTGATAAATATCTGTTTCGGTGTCATCGGTTTCAAATAAGATCCGATTCAATGGAATTTTACTCAGGATTGATTGCATGTGTGGGTTTTGCAGGCTGGCAGGACCGAGACTAAAGAAAACCTTGGTTTGTACAAAGCGTGGAAATTGTTTGGGTGCATTAAATCCATGAATAATCCAAGGGGTATGTTGATGCGATTTAATTAAAGAATAAAATTCGTCCCATGCGCGGACAAGGTGAAAGATGACTGGTTTTTGTAATTCATTTGCAAGGGTGAGTTGGGCTAAGAGCATCGCGTGTTGGATTTCCATGGAAGGTCCTTTGAGGCGATCCAGTCCAACTTCGCCAAGTGCCCGGCAGTTCTTATGGTGTAAGGCAGGAATTATTTCGCTAAGCGTCTGAACAGCTGCCTGCCATGGATGCACGCCAACAGAAAACAGCCTCGCGGTGTATTCAGCGTCACTTTGGTAAATTCCAATGTGATTATCAGGGATTCTGTGGGTGTGCGCGTTGTAATATTTCATTTCAATTCAAAATTAAGTGGGAATTAAGAAATATCGCGTAGTCACATGATTTTTTGTATATTCGGCAGCAATAATCTTTAAAACTAAGCTATGAGTAACGCTGACAATAAGAATGAAATTCAAATGCTTTTCGGTCACCCGAAAGGTTTATGGTTTATGTTTGGAACCGAGATGTGGGAGCGCTTTGGGTACTACCTGATGCTCGGAATCTTTTCGCTTTACATGCTTGATGGGTGGAATAATGGTGGAATGGGTTTTGATGGTCAATTGAAATCGGATATTTATGGTACTTACCTCGGGTTGGTATACTTAACACCGTTCATTGGAGGGTTGTTAGCTGATCGTTTATTAGGGTACAGAAAATCAATCATACTGGGTGGATTAATGATGGCCGCAGGATATTTTATGTTAGCGATGCACACCATTCCAAGTTTTTATATCGCTCTACTCTTAATAATTCTTGGTAATGGGTTCTTCAAGCCGAACATCTCAACCTTGGTAGGTAATCTATACAGTGAGGATTCATTAAAGGACAAGAAAGATGCTGGATTTAACATTTTCTACATGGGGATCAACATCGGTGCTTTCGTTTGTAATTTCGTTGCAGCCTTCATGCGCATTAACTACGGATGGGGTCATGCCTTTGCTGCTGCGGGAGTTGGAATGCTTTTAGGGGTTGTTGTCTTCTCGATTGGTAACAAACACATTAAAAGTTACGATGTGGTTAAACCTTTACAAGAAGGCGATATGTCTACATTAAAAATCCTCGGATTAACCGTACTTCCGATGTTCGTTTTTGGAATCATTGGATATTTGATTCCTGGGAATTTATTGGGAACGGATACTAACGATGCCTTTATTATTGGGTGTCTCCCTGTAATTGGGTTCTTTATTTATCTGGCATTTAAGTCAGAGGCGAAAGAAAGTCGAGCGATTAAAGCCTTATTGGCCGTGTTCACTTGTGTTATATTATTCTTTGCAATTTTCCATCAAAATGGAGATGCCCTAACCATTTGGGCTGAAGATTATACGGACCGTACGATGGCTCCAGGAATTACAGGTGCTGCGGATGCTGCAGGTATGGCACAGTTGGTTGAAAACAGCCCATTGATTAAAGATAAGGCGACTTATGAAGCATCTATGAGCTTTTTGAATATTACTCAGAATGCGCTTCCGAAAGAAACAAAGCAGGATTTTAAAAATTTAAAATTGTGTGCGGAGAAAATTGAGCGCATAGACAAATCATATAAATACTTTACAAATCTTTCGAAATCGGATGTTCCGGCGCTACAAGCCAATAAAGTGGATGCTACCGTTGCAGCGAATATTGAAGGAGATTCTACCCTAGAAAAAACTGATAAAGCAATGCTTCTGAATTTGGCAGCTACTCCAAGCCAACAACTTCCAAGTGTGCTTAGCGAGAAGAAATCTATCGCAGTTCTTTCTGCTGAAACGGCAAAGCAGATTAAGGACAAGGAGGCAGCACTTGCTAAGGCGAACGATACAGGAGAAAAAGAAGACTTGAAAGCTGAACTTACAGCACTTAATTCTGCACAGCACGTTTATGAGTATTTACAAAAGAATGAACTAATTCATAAATCAAATGCAGAAGCTCCTAATTTAAAGTTGTATTCTACAGAGCTATATCAGTCCATTAATCCATTTTGGGTGGTTGTATTAACCCCAGTGATGGTTGGAATTTGGGGCTTTTTCCGAAGAAAGAAAAAAGAACCAAGTACGCCAGCTAAAATTGCTATCGGATTGGTTATTACAGCCTTATCTGCCCTTGTAATGGTAGGTGCTGTTTTTGCCACGAATGGCTTGGATGCTAAAGCAGGTTCAATGTGGTTGCTGGCTTCTTATGGTGTAATCACCATCGGTGAACTTTGTTTATCTCCAATGGGCTTGTCCTTAGTGTCTAAATTAAGCCCTCCGCGTATCACAGCACTAATGATGGGCGGGTATTTCCTTGCTATTTCCGTTGGAAACAAGATGTCTGGAATGCTTTCCAGTCTTTGGGAAGGATTTGATGCAAACAGCAAACAGAATTTCTTTTATTTGAATTTTGCCTTGGTGTTAGGCGCAGCGTTGTTGCTGTTCTTGATGTTACGTTGGCTAAACCGTGTAATGAAAGAAAACAACGTTTTATAACCCATTAAAGGCTCTTCGGAGCCTTTTTTCATTAATCTAATTAGCATGCTTAGTTTATCCGAAATTCAAGACTTCAAAGGGAAATTCCCAAAACAGATTTGGTATTTATTTTTTACCGAAATGTGGGAGCGCTTCTGCTTTTATGGCAACCGAGGAATGTTAGTCATTTTCATGACCGATATTTTATTAATTCAAGATGATGCCGCTAACCTAAAATATGGAGCGATTCAAGCCTTTGTCTATGCATTTACCTTTGTTGGAGGATTGTTTGCTGATAAAATCTTAGGGTTTCAACGTTCGCTCTTATGGGGCGGTGTTTTAATGGTGTTGGGTAGTATTGTTATGGGATTAGATGCGAAGCACTTCTTCTTTTACGGCATTTGTCTCATCATTGTAGGAACTGGATTCTTCAAGCCAAACATTTCAACCATGGTAGGGGAGTTGTATCGTGAAGGGGATCCGCGAAGAGATGCTGGATTTAGCCTGTTTTATGCCGGTATCAATATTGGTGCATTATTGGGAGGAGGACTTTGTGTATATGTAGGGAAAACCTACAGCTGGAATATTGCCTTTTTATTGTCTGGTGTTTTTATGGCATTAGGCTTATTGAATTTTATACTAACTAGAAAACTCTTAGGACCGATTGGTATTTCTCCAACTACAGAATCACCCGCTAAAGATCGCAGAAATCGATGGTTTGTTTATGCGGGAACACTCGCTGTTTTGCCACTGATTTATATCATGATTCGAAAAACAGAGTATACCGACTTATTCATGTATATCATTGGACCAGTTACCTTGGTTTATATCATTTATGAGATGACGAAATTAGATAAAACGCAAATCAAGAAAATGGTGGCTGCGATTATCTTCATTTTATTATCCATTATATTTTGGTCGTTTTTTGAGCAAAGTGGCGGTTCTTTGAGTTTGTTTGCACGCGATTTAGTTTCCAGTAAAATGCTGGGTATTGAAATAGATTCAAACGTAGTGAATAATTCAGCCAATTCGTTTTTTGTAATTTGTTTTAGTGCACTCATCGGCTTATTGTGGGTGTGGTTGAACAAACGAAAGTTAGAACCCAATTACTTCGCGAAATTTGGTCTTGCCTTTCTTTTCCTTAGCCTTTCGTTTTATCTGTTTTATGCGATGCGCTTTTGGCTTGATAGTGACGGCTTGGCTTCCTTAGGGCTTTTCACACTAGCCTATTTAGTAATTTCTATTGGTGAACTTTTCTTATCGCCCATTGGACTCTCTCTCATGACAAAATTATCACCTAAGCACTTATGGGGAATTATGATGGGGATGTGGTTTTTGGCTTCCGCTTACGGACAATATGTTGCTGGAATTCTTGGTGCGGGTATGTCTAGTCCGGATGAAAAAGCGCCGTTGAGTGTTCGGTTAGATGGATATACTAATGGGTATTTACAACTGAGTATCTATGCCTTAATTACAGGGGTTGTAATCATCCTTGTGGCGCGATGGTTGAACCGATTGATGCAAGAAACCCCAGGCGAATAGTACGGCCTTAGATTCGATACTTTTTGAAGAACGCCTCCCAGTTCCATAGGAACGGTGCAATTAACTCGTCGATGCGTTTTAGGAAAACCGGATTTGGCGTATTCATGCGCTTAAAGTAATCGTCCTGATATTCATTTAACCCATATTTATGAAATACCGCCTTAGACATCGCATAAAGTGTGGTTTTAGATGGAATGTTAACGCGCTTCATGTACGACTTATAGTCTTGGATTAATTGACGCATTTCAAGCTCTTCCATTTTGTAAACGCTCGCAAGTTTGTCGTATACTAAATTGATTACTCTCGTTCCGGATTGACCGTCGAACAAGCGTTCCATTTCAATGATATTCCCTGTAATTACAATCAGGGCGAATTCATTTACGTTCTTTGTATCGATAGAAGGAGAACTAATGAAACATGGATCTTCGTTAATTGCACCAGCAACCAACTCAAATCCGCGATCAATCACATCAAATATTCCGTTGATGAAAATATTCGAAACTTGATCTTCGCTTAACTTTTTCTTTAAAATACTGGAAAACATCGTTTAACTGAGTATTTGTGGTTACCTACAAAAATAACTAAGCTTTCCCGATTATTTTTTTTCTATGTTTTATCTTATTAACGGAGTTTTCAACAGCATTCCGATGTATTTTTGTCAAAAATTTATTCAATGAAAGCGATTATTAAAACATCAAAAGGAAACATGGTGGCGGATCTTTATGATACCGACGCACCAAATACGGTAGCTAATTTTAAAAAGTTAGCCGAAGAAGGATATTATAATAACCTAACATGGCATCGAGTGATTCCTGATTTTGTAATTCAAGGAGGTTGTCCAAATTCTCGTCCGGGTGCAACAGGAATGCCAGGAACCGGTGGACCAGGCTACCAAATCGATTGTGAATTAGATGGGGAACTTCAATTTCATGACCGTGGTGTTTTGTCTATGGCACATGCGGGAAGAAACACCGGTGGATCGCAGTTTTTTGTATGCCACTCAAGAAATAACACGGCACATTTAGATAGAAATCACACATGCTTTGGTAAAGTAACTGAAGGGTTAGACGTATTAGATAATATTCGTCAAGGCGACGAAATCATCGGGATAGAAATTCAAGCGTAATAATTTGTTAGAAGCGGCCGAATTGACCAATAATCAGTTCGGCTAATTCTTCGCCGATTCGATCTTGGGCTTCGTTGGTTGCTGCACCAATATGCGGCGTACAGGCTATATTGGGATGGCTTATTAGTCGTTGGTCTGGATTAGGTTCGTTGTTAAACACGTCTAAAGCCGCTGCCGCTACGATGCCATTCGCTAAAGCATCCAATAAGGCTTGCTCATCAATTACTCCGCCTCGAGCTGCGTTAACCAATCGAATACCGCGTTTCATGGCACTGAATTCCGAAGATCCAATAACTGCAGATCCATTGGCTTGTTTAGGAACATGAATCGATAAATAGTCAAGTAATCCAAGCGTTTCATTGCACAGCGTTGCGCTTTGGAGTTTAACCAATACCTGGCTGCCATTTCCGATTAATACCGGGATTTCGTATTCTTTTTCACTGTGCGTAATTGGAACTACATTCATTCCTGCACCAAGGGCATATGACGCTAAACTTTGCCCAATTCGACCAAACCCAAGAATTCCAATGGTTTTCCCTCGTAATTCTACCCCTTTTCCGTAGTTCTTTTTTAAGGTCGAAAAATCACCG
Organism: Crocinitomicaceae bacterium; assembly: GCA_044347515.1. Lineage (GTDB taxonomy): Bacteria > Bacteroidota > Bacteroidia > Flavobacteriales_D > Crocinitomicaceae > UBA952. The sequence goes on from JBIKUO010000016.1 coordinate 41,351, forward strand.
TTCTCCATGTGTTTGAAGCTATGATGTAGAAAGCGAGAAATTGCAAATAAATGACCCATTACTAATTCTGCCACAGATTGAGAAGAAGATGCAGGGGTATTAATCACTGTGATTCCTTTTTCTCGGGCATAACTTACATCGATGTTGTCCATTCCAACACCACCTCTTCCGATTAATTTTAAGTTCGGGCAAGCGTCAATTAAGGCAGCCCTAGCAGTCGTCGCACTACGCACCAATAGGATTTCTACTCCTTCGGTGTTGAGGTAATTTGGAATATCATCTTGTGCTACTTTCGTGGTAATGACTGTATAGCCTGCATTTTCTAGTGCCTGTTGTCCAGCAGCGGAAATCCCATCGTTTGCAAGTATTTTCATGACTTATGCTTTTCGTTCAAATTCTTTCATAACATCTACTAAAACCTGTACACTTTCAATAGGTAAGGCGTTATACATCGAAGCGCGATACCCCCCGACAGAGCGATGTCCAGGCAGGCCAACGATTCCGGCTTCTTTCCACATCACATCAAAAATAGACGCACGAGCCTCATCTTCGAGTAAAAAGGTAATGTTCATATGTGATCGGTCTTCACGTTCAACCGCTCCTCTGAATTGTGAATTCCTGTCAATTTCAGCATATAATAACGCTGATTTAGCATTATTTCGAGCCTCCATGTCCTTAACTCCTCCATGCGCAATAAGATTACGGAGGTTAAGCATGGCAACATACACTGAAAACACCGGTGGTGTATTCAGCATGGATTCCTTATCGATTTGTTGTTTTAAATCTAAATAAGTAGGCATAAACGGTGAGGTAGATTTACCTAGAATTTCATCTTTTACGATATACAAGGTCGCACCGGCTGGACCAAGGTTCTTTTGTGCGCCTGCATAAATTAAATCAAAATCAGCCACATTGATTTCTTTGGAAAATATATCAGAAGACATATCACAAACTAGCGGAAGTCCTGTTTTTGGAAACTCATGAAACTGGGTTCCGTAAATGGTGTTATTCGACGTAAAGTGAATGTAGTCTACATCGTTCGGAATAACATAATCTTTTGGTATATAGGTGAAGTTACGGTCTTCAGAACTTGCAAAAACATCTACAGATACGCCCACCTTTTTGGCTTCTTTAATTGCACCCGAAGCCCATGTACCCGTATTCATATATCCCGCTCGTTTGGTGTCGCGCATCATGTTCAACGCGGCGATAGTAAATCCTAAGGTTGCACCTCCTTGTAGAAAGGCAACGGAATACCCCTCGGGGATATTCAACGCTTTTTTGGTAAGCGCCATTGCTTCATCCATCACAGCCACAAAATCTTTGTGCCTATGAGATACTTCGAGAATGGATAAGCCGTTAAAATCAAGCACCGCTTCTGCGGCCTCTTTAAATACATCTTGAGGTAATATGCAGGGACCTGCGCCAAAATTATGTTTCATGATGAATGGAATTTTATGAATAAAAAAAAGCCGTCGTTAGACAGCTTATTTAGTTTCGCTTGCAGCTTTCTTTGTGGTTGTTTTCTTCGTTGCACTTGCTTTTTTTGCTGCAGGTTTCTTTTCCGCTGCTGGCTTCTCTGCTTTTTCTTTAGTAACAACAGCAGCCGGTGTGCTTGATTTTCTTTTGCGAACGTTACCGTATGAACCAATTACTCGCTTTCCTTTTGCCGTTTTTTTATCTCCTTTTCCCATGTTCTATAAATTGTAGTTCAGTTATCGATACAAAGTTAAAATTCTTTTTCTAAATGAGCGGTTCTAAATTGCTTTTCAAGAGCCTCCCCGCCATTTAGAATGCGTGTACTCCAAATTATTTGCAGGGCGTGTTGTTCTTCAATACTAAGTTTCCAAGGAAATTCAGCGTTTTCAAGGCGGTTTCGTAGTGTCTGTAAAATGATTGCAACCGATACGGATAAGTTGAAACTCTCTGTAAATCCATACATTGGTATTGCAAGATGATAATCAGCATTGGCTAATATGGATTCGGTTAATCCTCGTCGCTCCGTACCGAAAATTAGGGCTATTGGTTCATCTATTGGAAGGGATTCTGGGGTATAAGCATTTGCGTGCGGGGAGGTTGCAACGAGTTTATAGCCTTTTTCTCTTAGGTGATTTAAACAATCCAAGGAAGCTGTTTCTTTATTGGTAAATCGATTTAGATCGATCCATCTTCCCGATCCCTTGGCAATATTCCGTTGCAATACATATTTGTTCTTGTCTTCAATCGCGTATAAATCTTGAATCCCAAAACAATCACAGCTTCGAATAACAGCAGAAGCATTATGTTCTTGAAAGATGTCTTCTAACACGATACTGATGTGTCGGGTACGTTGTTCAGAGATCTTGTTAAAAAGCGCTACTTTATTAGGTGTTAGAATCTCTCGGAAACGTTGGAGAACATAGGTATTCTCTTCTGTATTCATTACTTATCGATGTGGTAGTCACTCTTTTTTAACCACCCTTTTTTAATGAAATAAATAAATAAAATAACACCAAGTATGAACATAATCCCAACTACAACAAAATAGGCGTTTTTCCTTTTTAACTCAGGCATGTTCTCGAAATTCATTCCATAAACACCTGCTATGAAGGTAAGGGGAATAAAAATAGCACTCACAATCGTTAATACTTTCATGATTTCGTTCATGCGTTGTCCTTGGGCAGCATAATAAAAATTCGCTAATCCATCTAGGATTTGAATTTGACTATCGATCTCGGTGATTAAATTGTTGCAATTACTGTTCAGTGTTTTAAAATACCGCATATTTTCTTCATGAATTAACTTGGTTTCGCTGCTGTAAAGTTGTTCTGTTATGTCCCGAATTGGTCGGGAGATGGTTCTTAATTGGATTAACTTACGTTTCTGCGTTTCAATGTCATGTAAAATGGCTTTGTCTTCATGAAGGTGCAAGCGATTTTCAATTTTCGCTGAATTTTCAGACACGTCATCAATAATTCGATAATAGTTATCTAAGATGGCTTCCATGCAACGATACAGTAAGAAATCCGATTTCTGCCTTCTGATTTTTCCTTTTGAATATTCAATTCGGTCCCTTACGCTATCGAAGTAACCTTTTAATCCATTTTGCATAGTGATTAAATACTCATCACCCAGAAAAAATGTAATTTGATTTTCACCAAACATATCGCTACTCCGATCATTTAAATCGGTTAAAGTCACACTGAAATAAATGTAATTGGGATACTCCTCGACTTTAGGACGACGTTGCTGAATGTATATATTTTCAATGCTTAATTTATCAATATGTAATTTGATACAAAGTTGCCTTATTGCTTCTTGGTCTGATAAATCATGGATATTAAGCCAGCATACATGATCATCATCTAATTCTTCTTCTAAAAAATCAGAGGCAAAATAGTGGATGTCATTATTTTTAATAAGGTAAAAACACCTATTGTATTTATACAGTTCACATTCGTTTATCATCCGCATGTATTGGTTTTGAATTTATGGCGCAAGAACTACATTTTTTGGAAGTAAAGAAGTACTTCTTGACCAAAAATCCAAGTGCACTAAGTATGATTAATCCAACAAGTAGGTTTTGCATCATTTATCAATATTAATACTTTTAAAATAAAGAGAAACAAATCCAGCCGCCAAGGTATGCTAAAAATCCAAAAGAAACGAGTTGTAGCACTGGCCATTTCCATGAGTTTGTTTCACGTTTTACTATGGCCAAGGTCGATAGGCATTGCATCGCATAAACATAAAATACCATAAGTGAAATCCCAGTTCGTAACGAAAAGACCATGGTTCCATCCGGATTTTTTTGCTTTTTTAAACGTGCTGAAAGACGTAATTCACTCCCTGTTCCTCCATTTGCATAAATGGTTGATAAAGACCCTACAAAAACTTCTCGAGCAGCAAATGACGTAATCAGTGCGATACCTATTTTCCAATCGTAGCCAATAGGTTTAATGATCGGTTCAATTCCTTTACCTACAATACCAATGTAAGAGTTCTCTAAAAGTACCGCATTTACTAAGCCTTCTCGTTCAACTTTATCTCTGGTTTTATATTCGCTTGTTTTTTTCAAGGATTGAATCGCTGCGCTTCGTTGTTCTGATGGACCATAACTGGCTAAAGCCCAAAGCACGATTGAAATCGCTAGAATTATACCACCCGCTTCTGTTGTGAATACCTTGATTTTTTCAAACACAGTAATAAAAATATTGCGCCATAACGGACGCTTGAATTCTGGGATTTCCATTAAATAATAGGAACGTTTTTCTTGTTTCAGAATCAGGTGCATAATCCATGAGATGAACAAGGCAGAGACAATGCCTAACACATATAAACCAAGTAATACCAGTCCTTGCAAGTCTATGAACCCTAACAATTTCATCTTTGGAATAACTAATCCAATGAGTAAAGTGAATACGGGAATTCTGGCACTGCAACTCATTAAGGGGGCAACAAATATGGTGATTATTCGCTCCTTGTAATTTGGTATTCCTCGTGTGGCCATTACGCCCGGTATAGCACAGGCCATGCTTGAGAGCAAAGGCACAACACTTCTCCCATTTAATCCAAAGGGACGAACCAAGCGATCCATCAGGAACACGGCACGGGCGAGGTAGCCTGAATCTTCCAATAAGGCAATAAAGAAAAACAAGATGCCAATTTGTGGTATAAATACGAGCACGCCACTAATTCCTGGAATAATTCCATCACAAATTAATGCGGACAAGGGGCCATCCGGCATGAGATCTTTGATTCCTTTGGTTAGCCACTCAAACCCTGTTTCAATAGCGTCCATGGGATGTGATGCAAAAGAAAATACAAATTGAAAAATCACAAAAAGAATAGCCGCAAAGATTAGATAACCAAAGATGGGGTGGGTTAGCCAACGATCTAAGGTATTTGAACGCTGACTTTTTGCTTTTGTAATAATTGACTCTTGGATGATTTCACTGATATGTTCATGTCTTTGGAGCGCCTCTTGTTCTTGTCCTGACAAATCACTCAGCGATTTCAGCGTATTACTTACCTGTGTTCGCTCGATCTTTAGTTGGTCGATTTGTAAACTAAGTGCGTTTAATAAGCGGTCCTTTCCTAAGCCAACACGGGCATTCATTAAGACAATTGGGGTATTGCTAAAGGTACGTTTTAAGGAGTTTAGGTCGATACTGATACCCTTTTTTTCGGCGATATCGTTCATGTTTATTACCAATACCAAGGGTAAACCACAATCAATAAGTTGACTAAATAAAAATAAACTTCGCGATAAATTTGAGGCATCAGCAACTACAATCCCTAAGTCGGGTTTTTCGTTGACAGGGGAGGACATGAGTAGTTTGTATACCACTTTTTCCTCTTTATTCGATGGGTAAACGCTATACACTCCAGGTACATCAATGAGTTCATGCGTTACTCCCTTTACAGATACAATACCACTTTTCTTTTCTAAAGTTACACCGGCAAAATTCCCGATTTTTTGTCTTAATCCAGTGAGTAGATTAAATACGGTGCTTTTACCCGTATTGGGGTTGCCGAATAATGCAATTTTCATGCGTGGTTCATCATTTTTTCGACGAATATACTGTTTGCATCCTCTTTACGAATAGATAGCATCGTGTTTTCATAGGAAAAAGCGATTGGTCCGTTGAATGGAGCCTTTAACACTAAGGTTACTAAGGTACCGGGCATAATTCCCATCTCAAGCAATTTGGTGCGAAATACGTCATCAGCTATGCGAATGATATTTGCTTGGTCACCTACCTTAAGTTCATTGAGTAACATGGTACAAAATTACCCTATCTATTTTAATAATTCATACCATAATTAAGGTATTTACCTACCGAATCACGAAGCGGGCGGTTTGACGAGAACGTTGCTCGAGTAATACGTCCCGACCAGATATCATTTGATTAATCGTAGATTGATTATAATGTCGAATGGTTACCAATTCAACCCCTTCGTTGTATTTACATTTAAAGGTTGGACTGAGGTTTGTAATCAGTGATTCCATATGTACTTTATCCCCATCTACCAAGACTGAAAAATTCAAAGCTGAATTTTGCATGAGGTTTATCTTAATTCGATTGCTGTAAAAGATCTCAAAGATTTTTGCTAATGCATCTTCATTAATAAATGAAAAATCAGCCGAACTAATGGTAATCAATACTTGATTTTTCTTTACGATAAATGAAGGAATCAAGTGGTCGTTTCCTCCTTCCGATTGAATCGTCGTTCCGGGTTCTTCAGGGGCAATAAAACTTTTTACAAATAGAGGAATCCCTTTATTCTGTAGCGGTTTAATCGTTTTTGGATGAATTACGCTTGCGCCGAAATATGCCAATTCTATAGCTTCCCGGTAGGAGATTTGTGATAATAATTGGGTGTTTTCGAAATATTTAGGATCCGCATTTAACATCCCGGGTACATCCTTCCAAATGGTTACTTCCGAGGCATTGGTGCAAAATGCAAATATCGCCGCTGAATAATCAGAGCCTTCCCTTCCGAGTGTGGTAGTAAATCCTTCTGCGGTATGACCAATAAATCCTTGAGTGATGTAGGTATTGGTGTTGTGAATTTCCGACTCCAATCGTGCAGTAATGAGCGCTTCACTTTTCTCCCAGTTTACATTGGCTTCCTGGTAGTGATTGTCGGTACGAATTAACCTTCGGGCATCTAACCATTCGGATTTTAGTCCAAGTTCAAGTACATATTCGTTAATTATGAAAGAAGAAAGTACTTCGCCTAAGGAAACTACTTGGTCATATTCAAATGATCGCTGTTCCGCAAGGGGTTTTTCGTATTTATTTTTAAGTTGTTCGAATAAGTCGTCAATAAATCTAAATACTTTACTGTGTTTATCATGAAACAATTCACCGGCAATATCCACATGAAAATCGCGTAATTCATCAACCGTATGATAATAATTTAGCTGATCCTGAGCGAGTAAATAGCTTAAACATGCTTCAAGTTTGTTGGTGGTTTTACCCATAGCAGATACCACTACAAGGACGCGTTCATGCTCGTAACGTAAGAGAATAGAACCGACATTTCTAATGGCTTCCGCATCCTTAACGGAGGCACCTCCAAATTTAAATACCTTCATACCTAACTAAGATTTTCTGCCAATTCCTGCATCGTTTTTTTAGCCGATCGATTCGCATAAATGATTTGATAAACTGCGGTTAAAATTGGTAAATCCACATTGAACTTTTCGTTCATTTCCATGAGGCTTTTCGTGGCGTAATATCCTTCAGCAATCATACCAATTTCTAAGGTAGCGGCCTTTACGGAATATCCTTTGCCAATCATAAGACCGAAAGTCCTATTTCTAGAAAACTTCGAATATGCCGTTACTAATAGATCGCCTAAGTATGCGCTATTTTTCACATCACGATGCACGGGATTTACTACATCAATAAAGCGTTCAATTTCTTGAATGGCATTTGAAACGAGCACCGCTTGGAAATTGTCTCCGTAGCCAATACCGGCGCAAATTCCAGAAGCTAAGGCATATACATTTTTTAAAATTGCTGAAATTTCAGCACCGAATAAATCTTCACTAACGGTCACTTTAATATACCTGCAACGCAAGGCATTCGCTACGTTTTCGGCAACTTCTATATCATCACAACCGACAGTTAAATACGAAAGTCGTTCCAGTGCAACTTCTTCGGCGTGACAAGGTCCACAAATAATACCAATGCATGAATAGGGTATACCAAAGGTTTTATGAAAATATCGCGCAGGAATTGCATTGAATTCCGGTATGATGCCCTTGACAGCTGAAATAATTATTTTATCATGAAAAAGAGCTGGATCAATTTCTTTGAAAATCCCATGAATAAAAGCAGCCGGAACAGCTATGATTAAATAATCACTTGAAGATATCACCTCTTGTAACGAAGCACTTAATTTCAATTTAGTTACTTCTAATTCTGCAGATTGCAGATACCTTGGGTTATGCTTGTATGCTTGAATGTGCGCGATAGATTCCTCCGATCGAACCCACCAATTAACGTGAGGTTGGTTATTTGAAAAGAGTTTGACCAGTGCTGTTGCCCAACTTCCGCTGCCAATAACACCAATACGCATCGGTTGTGCCTTATTCACCATATGCAAAGTTAATCATTCTCAATAAATCAAATATTTAGGAAACTAATCAATTGAAATTGAAGATTTCACCGCCTTGAAGCGCTTCGGCAAATGAATCCCTCATGCGTTCCAATTTTAGTTTCGCATGCGGATTACCATCAATGGCGTCCTTTTTAGTTTTGTAATATACATCCAACGACTGCCCAAATAAATCTTGTTCTAAGCGTTTTTTGATTTCAAGGATTTTTGCATTAACTCCAATTAGATAATGTTCAATTTCTCCCAATCGCTTCAATTCATCCGAAGAAAGCGGTTCTTTTTTGAGTAATTCATGATAATGAGGAAGAAGTTCTTCAAGCAAACGCATGAATTTTTCTAACTCTTCATCGAGTTCCTTTCTATTTGATTTGAAATCTGACATCCAAGGTTAAAAATAGCATTAATTCAAATTAAAACACGCGAAGGATAAAAAAGATCATTCACACACCTCAAACTGAGTAATGTCATTACCTGCTAAAAATTCCTTATGATTCATGCTGCGTTTTCCTTCTGCTTGCAAAATTTGGACACAGAAGTATCCATCTTTACAGGGAATAAGGATTCCATCTTTTGTAGACGTCAGCCCAACAGCTGGATGCTCATCGGCTACAAATACGCCCTTAAATAGTTTGAAATTCATTATGCGTTGAGTAGGGATGTGGCGCAACAAACAATAGGCACTTGGATATGGATTTAATCCATTGATTAGGTTCGTGATTTCTAATCCGGTCGCATTAAAATTAACCCGTGTATTTAGCTTGGTGAGTTTGGGCGCTTCTTTTATGGAATCAGTGGCTGATTGAGGGATTGATTCGGCAAGGTTATTTTCTATCGCATGGAGGGTCTCAAGTATCAAATCTGCCCCGGGGTCAAGCATTTGGTCGTGCAGTTCACCTGCTGTTGTGCCCGGTAATATGTCTATGCGGTGCTGCTTAAGTATTGCGCCACAGTCAATGGCCTCATTGATAAAAAATGTGGTCAAGCCGGTTTGTGATTCACCGTTTATAATCGCCCAGTTAATTGGTGCTGCTCCCCGATAGTTGGGCAGTAACGATGCGTGAAGATTAATGGTACCCTTTGCCGGCATTTTCCAAACCACTTCAGGTAACATTCTGAACGCAACAACCACAAATAAGTCGGCCTCAAATGCTTTTAGTTCCGCTAGAAATACCTCATCCTTTAACGAACTCGGTTGAAGAATTGGGATTCCAGCTTTTTTGGCAGTTTCTTTAACAGCACTTTCCCTGAGTTGCTGTCCCCTTCCTGCAGGTTTGTCTGCCACTGTTACAACAGCCACCACCTTGTGAGCTGTAGAAATTAATCCTTCTAGCATATGACTAGCAAACAAGGGGGTTCCCATAAAAACAATCTTCAATCCCATTTAGATGCGTTTATTGTTCCAAGAAAATAAGTTTAAATATAAATAGGATAAAAGACCCATGGTGCCAAAATAGATATATTCAACGGTCCAAACATGATAAATATCGAAGGTCCAAACTTTAATAAATAGATAAACACTCAGCGTATAAACCCCAACAGAGATTATTTCGATGGTCATAGATGCTACGGTATTTCCACTTCCATGAATGGTTTGGAAATAAACGGATACTAGCGCATATAACAAGATAGAACCAGCAACCAGTCGAAGAATAGCACTGCTGTCTTTGAGGTATTGCTCGTGGGGGTTAATTATTGATACTAAGGTTTCCGGATAGAAAATGGCACCATGAAAGGTTAACAACATAAATAGGAGTGTAAGCAGCTGTATGCGTCGTTGTATTCGTGGTAGCTCTTGTTGCTTTGCTGCTCCTATGTATTGAGAAATATACGTTTTGGTCGTTCCGGCAAATCCCCAGATTGGAACAAAGGCCAAAAAGTAAATGGAGCGTATGTTTTGTGATACGGTAAGCTGATATTTTCCCATTTGTTCAATCCACGTGAAAAACAAGGTCCACGTGAATAGGGCAGAGAACCCCTGAAGCAATAGGGGCGTTCCAATACTAATTAATTCTTTGAGCTCAAACCAAACTCCTTTAATGCTTCCAAATAAGTTGTATGATTTGTTTTCTTTTGAACATAAGGTAAATATCACTAAAAACAACATTCCCAATCCATCTGCGATCGACGAAGCGGTCGCCGCGCCAGCTACTCCCATTTCCGGAAATATCCCAATACCAAAGATGAGTAAATAATCAAACAGTATGTTGGTGCTGGCCGTTATTATGGCGGAAATTAATACCACCCAAGATTTTCCACGTGCCAAATAAAATGCCTGAAATCCTAAAGTAATCATGCAAAAGAATAAAGCAAATGAACGATGTTGAATGAATTCACCTTGTAACCTAGCTACCTCCTGATTTCGTGAATACGAGCTAATCCATGAGGGGATAAAGAGGGTAAGTACTACAAAGAAAAGCACCGCAAGTACCCCCAATATAATCCATGTTGCGTTGAGAATTCTACCCAGTTGGTCCGATCTTGACTCACCAATTCTTCGCGCCATAAGGATCTGAGCGCCATCAGACATTCCAAGAAGCATCATGTAAAAGGTGATATATGCCAATCCCGCATTGCCTACCGCATCAAACCCTTCAATGCTATACCTGCTTATGAATGCAGAATCCGTAATGAGCACGATGGATTGGATGAATCCAGAAACCATCATCGGTAAAGCTACACCGAGGATTGACTTGTAGGTTAAGGGTAAGAGATTACTCGACATAAACAACTAAACCTTTTAAATATTCCCCTTCTGGATGAAAAGCACCAATTGGATGGTCGGCAGGTTGATGTAATTGATAGAGTATTTTTACTTTTCGATTAGATTCTATCGCTGCAGAAATGATGGTATGATTAAATAGTGATTTGTCGATTACTTGTGAACAAGAAAAGGTAATCAATATCCCTCCAGGTTTTATTTGTCTCAAAGCATGCACATTTAAACGCTTATATCCTTGAACAGCTTTGTGCTTTTTGTCAAGGTGCTTTGCAAAAGCCGGTGGGTCAAGAATTATTATATCAAATTCTTCAGGAAGTTCCTTCATAAATTCCATAGCATCTGCAGCTACAGATATGTGACGGTCTTCCATGGCATTTAATTGAACGTTTTGCTCTACTAACGCAATGGCTTTTTGTGAGCTATCCAAAGAATATACAACGCTCGCATTGTTTTTTAATGCTTGTAAACTAAAGCCACCGGAATAACAGAATGCATTTAGTACTTTCTTTCCGTGTGACAATTTCCCTACCATGGTTCGATTATCCCGTTGATCAATGAAGAATCCGGTTTTTTGCCCGTTAATCCAATCTATAGCATAGGTTATTCCATCTTCTTTGGCGTAATGCGGTGTAGGTACCTCGCCGTACAGATAACCGTCCGTTATAGCGTGTCTTTTCGGTAAGGTTTCCGCTGATTTATGGTAAACGGCAAGCAAGTCTTCCCCAAGGCTTAACCTTAATGCCTCGGTGATTTCATCAAGGTGCTGAATCATTCCGATGGAGTGGCACTGGATTACCGCAACACCGGTATAATAATCAATAACCAATCCTGGAAGTTCATCTCCTTCACCATGACAGATTCGGAAAATGGAGTTAGTTTCAGATAATAGCCCTAATTTCTTTCGCAACTCAACCATGTCTGCAATGCGTGTATTCCAAAATTCTTGATTGAGATCCATCTCACTAAATGAAATGACTCGAACTGCTATGGATCCATGTTGAAAGTGCCCAAGCGCTAGGAATTTACCGTTCCAACTGTTAACTGTAACTAACTGACCATCTTCGAGTGACGTGCAGTCAGTGGCAATTGCTCCGGAAAAAACCCAAGGATGTTTTCTGTAAAGGGATGCTTCTTTCCCCTTCTTTAAGGTAATAGTTGGAATCACAGTGCAAAAGTAGCGATTTACATCGGGCGCTTTGTTATGATTAAAATGAATATATTTGGAAAAAACACAATATGGCAAATAAACGAATGTTAAAGAAACAAATCAATGCAATGATCATTGATGTGATAGATGAGTGCATTTATATCCAAGAGGTAAATGACGATAAGGCTGACGCGGCAGAAGGATTGATTGAGGAAGTAATTTCTACCTATAATGAGTTATTGTCCCGAATCAATACCGGGAAAACAAAGGCAGATTTTAAGTCGATTGTGTCTGATTTTGATCAGAAATCCGATGAGCTTTTAGATAAATTGAATGGGTTAAACCATTGATTAAATAAAACCAATTAAACGATTACTAAATACGAATGCTATGTTAAATCGATTGTTTGATGTTCCTTACCATCAATTAAAGAATTTTCCACAAGCCAATATGTTCAATACGAAAGTGGATGGCCAATGGCAATCCCTTTCTACTCAGGAGTTTTTACAACAAGCTATGCGTCTATCTAAGGCATTGCATCACATGGGGGTAGCAGCAGGTGATCGCATTGCCGTGGCCTCTAGCAATCGATATGAATGGAATATTCTTGATATTGCAGTGCAGCAGATGGGCGCTATACTAGTACCCTTATATCCGACCATTTCAGCAAAGGATTATGCGTACATTCTTAACGACTGTGCCGCTGAATATATGTTTGTAGGGAATCAGGAGATTGCGGATAAAATTAATGAGGTTAAACCTCAATTGGCTCGATTGAAAGAAGTGTTTTCATTCGATTCCTTGCCAAATGTGCAATCATGGAATGTCTTGTATGAAATGCAGCATGAAGTCTCTGAATTGATGGTTCAAGAACGTATGGATGCCGTTAAACCTGAGGACATGGTAACTATAATTTATACGTCTGGTACAACGGGTAATCCGAAAGGCGTTATGTTAACCCATGGAAATGTACTTTCTAATGTCTTAGCATGCGAAGAGCCAATACCTGCTGATAAAAATTCAAAGGTTTTATCTTTTCTTCCAGTATGCCACATTTATGAGCGAATGCTACATTATTTGTATATGTATATAGGTGCTTCAATTTATTTCGCGGAATCCATGGAGACGATAGGTGACAATATTCGTGAAGTAAAACCAGATGTCTTTAGTGCCGTTCCACGATTAATAGAAAAGGTCTACGATAAGATTATCGCGAAAGGGGAAGACTTAACGGGTGTAAAGAAGAAGCTTTTCTTTTGGGCGGTTGGTCTGGCAGAAGAATATGAGCAAACCGGTAAAGGATCTTGGTATTATCTTAAACTGGGCATCGCCAAAAAGTTGATTTTTTCAAAATGGCAGGAAGCCTTGGGCGGTAATGTACGTGCTATTGCATCTGGGAGTGCGGCCTTACAACCCAGGTTGTCTCGGATATTTTTAGCCGCGGGTATCCCAATTTTAGAAGGGTATGGAATGACCGAAACATCTCCTGTAATTTCAGTGAATTCATTTCAGCGCGGAATTCGTTTTGGAAGCGTTGGCGCATTAATCGATGATGTACAGGTCATGATTGCAGCAGACGGCGAAATTTTGGTAAAAGGTCCAAATGTTATGATGGGATATTATAACAATGAGGAGGCTACTAAAGACGTGTTTAATGAAGAGGGGTGGTTGAAAACTGGGGATATAGGCGAGTTCATCGAAGGTAAATATCTTAAAATAACCGATCGTAAAAAGGAAATCTTTAAAACATCAGGAGGGAAATACATTGTACCTCAAGCCATTGAGAATTCCCTGAAAGAATCTCGCTTTATTGAGCAAGCAATGGTTATTGGAGAGAACCAAAAGTTTCCAGCAGCGTTCATCGTACCAGATTACGCATTTGTTCGGTCTTGGGCGAACCGACATGACCTATCTTTTGATAATTTAAGCAATGAGGAAATTATTGCTGACCCAACCCTAAATAAACGGATGTTTGAGGAGATAGAAAAAGTAAATGCTCACCTTGGAAATTGGGAGCAACTCAAGAAAATTAAACTATTGCCAAATTTATTTTCTATTGAGGGGAATGAATTGACTCCAACACTGAAGTTGAAGCGCAAAGTAATTCTCGAAAAGTACAGTAAAGAATTTAATGAGATTTTTGAGTAATAAAAAAGGGGCCTAAGCCCCTTTTTTATTTAATGTTTGTCTGTACATCCAGATTTCTGTGTTGTTCCAGAACAACATTTCTTTTGTTCCGTTGAGGAACAACTTCCTTTCTTCTTTTTCTTTTTCTTTTTGTCGTCGTCACGAAGTTCCATTTTAACGCCAGTTTGAGCAGCGTATACTTTTGAAGCGATCGTTCCACTCATGGTCACCAACGCAACAGCTAAAACTAATTTTTTCATGGGTTATTTTTTTTATAAATGTACTAAGATTTACAGAGTTGCAAGTATGTCTTCACGATTTTTAACCTTTTGTCCCAGGCTTACGTTGATTTGTGCATCTAATGGTAGAAAGACATCCACACGTGAACCGAACTTTATGAAGCCAAATTCATCACCTTTTTCATACGAGAGTTCAGGACTTGCATAGAAACAAATTCTTCGCGCAAGAGCGCCGGCAATTTGACGAACCAGTACACGTTTTTTTGAAGAAGTTTCAATTACCATCGTTGAACGTTCATTCTCCGTAGAGCTTTTCGGATGCCAAGCAACCAAATATGAACCTTCATGGTATTTAGTGTAAATGACGTTTCCAGCGATCGGTACATAGTTCGCATGAACATTCAAGGGCGACATGAAAATAGAAATCTGAATACAATCTTCTTTTAAAAACTCAGGTTCATAAACCCGTTCAATTACAACCACTTTTCCATCAGCCGGACATACAACTTCAGTTGAATTACCTGCTGTTGTTCGGTTTGGAACTCGAAAGAATTGTATAATAAGATAAAGAAAAACCAACGGAATCAAAGAGAGCAATGCACTCAGCCAACTCATCGAATTTCCTAATAATATCCAAATTGTAGCCACAATAACACCTGTTATTAATGCGGCTGTTGTCATAATGACGTATCCTTCTTTATGAAATCGCATGGGTAAATTTACCAATAAAAATAGAGCATGTACCAACAATAGAAGAATGGGATACTAAACAAGGCAGCATCAAAGCGGTCTAATACGCCTCCATGACCTGGTAAAATACTTCCACTGTCTTTAATTTCTAAACTTCGTTTAAATAGCGATTCTAACAAATCACCAAAGATGGCGCACGGACCAATAATAACTGCCGAGACAACCCAAAACAAGGTCAATCCTTGGTTAATATATGTTCCAATAATGAACCCGAAGAGTAATGTGAATACAATTCCACCGATGGTGCCTTCCCAAGTTTTCTTCGGCGAAATACGCTCAAATAACTTGCGTTTCCCCCATTTTTTACCAATGAAATATGCCATGGTATCATTTGTCCAAATTAAAATTAGCATACCCGCTACATTCGGTAGAAATTGGCCGTTTCGAATATTTAAATCAATGCTCAAATAAAATGGAATAACCACGTAAATTATTCCAAGAACCAATACTGCAATGTTTAACAGGGGTTGGGGGTGCTTTTTCCAGAGCTCTGTTAAAATCAAACCAAAAAACAATGGGAAAACTACTGTAATCGAAATGATGGGGAGCACCTTTACACTCATTCCGATAAGAAGCAAATAAATAAAAATACCGATGAATAAGCCCATTTCTTTGGAAACATGAATGAACGATAATCGATCACACATGCGGTAGAATTCAAGTAAGCCTACAATCATAAACACACTGAAAACAATACCCTGAGCCCAAGGACCTGCAATTACTGACCCCAGTATTAAAATACCAAGTATGGTGCCTGTGATAATTCGTTGGACTAAATTACTCATCCCCAAGTAGGCCTATTCTTCAGTTGTTTCTGATTCGTTCTGCGGTGGTGTAGGATTTTCCGTCGGGTCTTCAGGTTGATTTTCTTCGGAAGGAGAAACTTCTGAAGATGGCAGTTGCTCATTTTCAGAAGCTGAATCTTTAGATCCATTTTCCTTCTCTTCAATGAGTTCCGCAGGATCCCAAGGGCGTTTCCCGAAGATTTCTTCCAAGTTTTCTTTAAATATCACCTCGTCGATTAAGAGTTTTTCAGCTAATAGCTCTAGTTTAGCCTTATTTTCTGTAAGGATTTTTAACGCACGCTGATATTGACTTTCAACTAATTTCGATACCTCTTCATCAATTATTTTTGCTGTCTCGTCAGAATACGGTTTGGTAAATGCATCCCTTCCTTGTGAGTCATAAAAAGATATGTTTCCAACCCGTTTATTTAATCCATAAATTGAGACCATCGCATAAGCTTGTTTGGTTATTTTCTCCAAATCGCTCAATGCACCTGTACTAATTTTGGAAAATACCAATTCCTCTGCCGCTCTTCCTCCAAGGGCGGAACACATTTGATCTAATAACTGTTCAGTGGTCGTAATGCTACGCTCTTCAGGTAAATACCATGCGGCGCCCAATGAATTACCACGAGGGACAATCGTAACTTTCACCAACGGATTTGCATATTCCAATAACCATGAAATGGTGGCATGACCTGCTTCATGTATAGCAATTGCCTTTTTCTCATCTTTGGTGATGATTTTGTTTTTCTTTTCTAAGCCTCCTACAATTCGATCTACCGCATCAAGGAAATCTTGCTTGCCAACTTTTTTCTTTTCTTTTCGTGCAGCAATTAATGCAGCTTCATTACATAAGTTAGCAATATCGGCACCACTAAATCCTGGGGTTTGTTTTGCCAAAAAGTCAATATCTAGACCTTCTTCTAGTTTCAGCGGTTTTAAATGTACTTGGAAGATTTCTTTCCGTTCATTTAAATCGGGCATATCTACATAGATTTGTCGGTCGAATCGTCCTGCTCTTAAAAGCGCGCTATCCAGCACGTCCGCCCGGTTGGTAGCAGCTAAAATAATCACCCCACTGTTTGTACCAAAACCATCCATTTCTGTAAGTAATTGGTTCAAGGTATTTTCACGCTCATCGTTTGAATTAAACCCGTTGTTCTTACCTCTGGCTCTTCCAATCGCATCAATCTCATCAATAAAAATTATGGACGGAGCTTTCTCTTTTGCTTGACGAAAAAGATCCCTTACCCGTGATGCACCAACACCAACAAACATTTCAACAAAGTCAGACCCAGAGAGTGAGAAGAAAGGTACTTTAGCTTCTCCGGCTACTGCTTTTGCTAATAAAGTTTTACCTGTTCCTGGAGGACCAACTAATAAAGCGCCTTTTGGAATTTTTGCACCAATGTCAGTGTATTTTTTGGGGTTTTTAAGGAATTCAACGATTTCTACGATTTCCTCTTTTGCTCCTTGCAATCCGGCAACATCCTTAAACGTTACGTTAGTTGATTTTCCTTTGTCATACAATTGAGCTCTTGATTTCCCAATATTGAAAATTTGTCCGCCGCCGCCGCCGCTTCCACCGCCACCTGTCATTCTGCGCATTACGAAAAACCATATTAAGAAAATGATTCCGAATGGTAACAAGTAGGCTAGTATCGTCCCGAAATAATCCGTTTCTGTATCGCGAGCACATTCAAATCCACGTTCTTTTTCTAAGCTATTTTCAAAATTGCCGAGGTCACCGATGTTTTCGAGTACAATTTCGGATTTTTTCTGTTTTTCTATGGATTTTTCCTTCTTCAGTTGCTTCCAGATTTTAGGATATTCTCCTTTCTTAAAGGTTTTCACCAATTCAATTCCTCTACCATTCAAGGTGAAATTAGCGCGTTGATCGTTGATTATAGTGATTTTTTCAACGCCACTTGAATCTACCAATTCAAACAATGTCTGCTTACGTTCAATGGTTATGCGTGACTCCGCACCGTAAAATAATTGAATTGCTATAAAAGCGATACCAGCAATTGCATAAATCCAATATACTGAAAAACCACCTTTCTTTTTATTTTCTGACATAATGTTTTAATTTAAGTTAGGGATGTCTGTTCTTACACCGTCTGCCCACAATTCTTCTATCTCATAAAATCCACGGGCATCCTTGTAAAACACATGGGCGACCACATCCACGTAATCAAGCAAAACCCACTCACTGTTTCGTTGCCCTTCCGTATGCCAAGGTTTTTCTTTAAGGGTTTTTCGGGTGAAACGCATAATGGCATTGGTAATACCATCCACTTGAGTGCTTGATTCGCCGGAACAAATAACAAAGAAATCACACACCGCAGAACTCAACCCCCTAAGGTCTATAACCACAATATCCTTTGCTTTATTTTCTTGCATTCCCTCAACAATACATTTGCTAAGGATTTCGGAATGCGATATTTCTTTTTTAATCTTTGCCATTAATTTTTATACAAGGTGCAAAACTAATTCATTAATTTAAATATACCTTTGGTTTTTACTCCTACTAGCTATAAATTATGCTAAAATTTGGTAAACAGGTTTTCAAACTGAATTCGGTTGATTCTACCAACAATTATGCAGCCAATCTACTAAAAGATGGTATAATTGAAAATGGAGCAGTAGTAATGGCAGATTTTCAGACGAATGGCCGTGGACAACGCAGCAATGCATGGCATTCTGACTCCGGAATGAACCTTTGTGCCTCATTTGTTTATTTGCCTGCCAATTTGGCATTAAGCGACCTTATTACAATTAACTGGTGGGTTTCCTTGAGTGTAATCGATTTGTTAAACAAATTTTCCGTAAAAGCCAGCATTAAATGGCCAAATGATATTTTTGTTGAGAATTTGAAAGTTGGTGGTTTACTTATTGAAACGGTGAACCAAGGAGCTCAAATTAAATCTATAATTATTGGGGTAGGAATTAATGTGAATCAACTTGATTTCAATACCATTCAAGCTACTTCGGTAAAAAAAATAACTGGAATTCATTTTAATGTTGATGATTTGCTCTGGTCGCTTTGCGATTCCCTTTCATCCAACATGTCATTGCTTAGCCAAAGAGATGTGCTGCAATCATCTTACGAAGCCCTGTTGTTCAGGGCAGGTGTAAAACAGGAATTTTTTGTTTCTGAGCACGCTGTGTTTGGAGAAATCCGGGGGGTTGGGACATTGGGGCAGCTTAAGGTTCGAATCGACAATCAAGATCAATTATTTGATCACGGACAAATTAAGTTTATTATTTAAAAACCTTCATTAAGTTTTCTCCCATGTCGTTAAATAAGGCCGTGAGTGGTCCTTTGGCCATCATTGCAATAAATGGTGAAGCCTCTCCCTTGAAAATTAATTGACCGCTACATGTTTGTTCGATTTCCTCAACAGAAACAAACAAATTAAAAGGAAACGGACTGTGTGTTCCACTGCGGTAACTCACGCTTGAAGAGGTCCGTTCGTTAAAAACTAAACTTATGATGATTCCCCCTTGTACTTTGAAACTGCATTGCTTTTCATCGGCGTTAAATTCTTGAATCCGCTCAGCGGGAAGAAGTTTCTCCAAATTTTTTGGAATTGATAAAAAGCTCAAGACTTGATCTGAACTCGAGGCTATTGTAAATTGCTTGCTTTCTATTTGCATGAATTAGGATGGCGTCCAATTAGAAGGTAATTCGCGCCATTTCTTTAACTGGTCAAGCTCTTCCTCTTTTATGTATTCAAGATTAACGGCTTGTTCAATCAAATGGTCATAATCGGATAAAACAGTAAACGGAACCTCTGCTTTATCAAAGGCCTCCTTCGCCGTATCAAATCCATAGGAGAAAATTGCGATTAACCCTTTGACTTTCATCCCCGCATCTTTCAAGGCTTGCACCCCTTGTAAACTACTTCCGCCCGTTGAAATTAGATCCTCAACCACAATTACAGTTTGTCCCGCTTCGTATGTACCTTCAATTAAATTACCCAATCCATGGTCTTTAACATTACTTCTAACGTAAATAAAAGGTAATCCCAATTCTTGGGCGACTAAAACCCCTTGTGGTATTCCACCTGTGGCTATACCAGCAATAACATCCGGTTTACCAAATTCTTTTTCTACTAACTCTGAAAATCGTTGGCGAATATAGGTCCTGACCGTAGGGAATGACAAGGTTTTTCTGTTATCACAATAAATTGGAGATTTCCAACCCGAAGCCCAAGTAAATGGTTGTTGAGGTTGAAGTTTAACCGCTTTAATTCGTAATAATTCTCCCGCAATGCGCAACGCGCTATCTTTGTCATAAACCATGGCGCAAAATTATATTGTTTTTACTGAAAAAAAGACTTTGCATGTTGGTAGTTATGAACATCAATCTTGTGAAATAGTTACGGATGGGGTTGATTTTCCTTCCAAAAAATGGTGGAATCATATTCACGATCAGACGAATACGGCCTTGTTTTTCAATATGGACTTCAATTCGTTTAAAGCTAAGTTTAAAATAATTCGTGCTGCAGGAGGTATTGTGCGAAGTAATAACTCACTTTTAATGATTTATCGAAATGCCATGTGGGATTTACCTAAAGGTTGGATTGAAGCAGATGAATTTCCCTTACAAGCAGCCCTGAGAGAAGTTGTAGAAGAATGCGGGCAGATGGAATTGGTCGCTGAGTCGATTGCCCCAATCAAGACGTATCACTTATATCCGCTTAAAGGACAAATTGTGCTTAAAGAAACACATTGGTTTCTTATGACAGCGGCACCTCCAATTTCCTTAGTCCCGCAACGGAAAGAAGGTATTACAGAGGCGGTATTTAAAGCGTATCATGAGGTCGATGAATTAATGCAACATGCCTATCCAATGATTCGGTGGATATGGGATGAGATTTCAGAATAAAATTATTACCTAATTAGCTTCGAATCTCCTATATTTGTTTAAAATATCGCGTATGAAATTGTTTGCTTTTTTCTTCATGTTACTTTTGTTTAGCGGGGCTTATAGCCAATCTACTTCTAAAAAAATACTAGTGTTTGACCCTGTAGAAATACAGCGAAATGATATTCCATACGATTCAAAAGAAGTTTTTGAATTTAATTTCACAAATAAAACAGGGCAAGCCGTTACGATTACTAATGTTCAAACCAGTTGTGGATGTACAACGGCTGAAAAACCAGAAAATCCAATAAAGAAGAACAAACGAGGCAAGATTACTGTTTCGTATGACACAAAACGAGTTGGAGAATTTGTTAAAACCATTACGGTTACCTCTGATAAAGCTCCTCCGGTTGTTTTAACCATTCGAGGAAATGTCCTCCCTCAGAAACAATAGCCGGGAAGCATTCGCGCGTTGTTTCTCTTGGAATGATTATCTTCGCGCCAAAGCTTATACATGGAAATTCCAAAAACATTTGTTCCTGGTGAAGTAGAAAATAAATGGTACGCGCATTGGTTATCAAAAAACTACTTTCATTCAACACCTGATGATCGAGAGGCCTATACCGTTGTAATTCCTCCACCCAATGTAACGGGTGTCCTGCACATGGGACATATGTTAAACAACACAATTCAAGATGTACTGGTTCGTAGAGCACGCATGTTAGGTAAGAATGCCTGTTGGGTTCCTGGAACCGATCACGCTTCAATTGCAACAGAAGCTAAGGTTGTACAGAAGCTCAAATTAGAAGGCATCAACAAAACAGACTTGACTCGTGAGGAATTTTTGAGGCATGCATTTGAGTGGAAGGATAAGCATGGAGGAATCATACTCGAGCAATTAAAGAAACTGGGTGCATCTTGTGATTGGGAGCGAACCCATTTCACCATGGATGCCGAATATTCGAAATCAGTGATTGCTGTTTTTATTGATTTATATAAAAAAGGAAAGATATACCGTGGGGTTCGGATGGTGAATTGGGATCCCGAGGCCCTTACTGCGGTTTCTGATGAAGAGGTATTGTATAAAGAAGTGAACTCAAGATTATACCATGTTCGTTATAAAATTGAAGGGTCAGAAGACGATTGGCTAACGATTGCTACGACCAGGCCAGAGACAATTCTTGGCGATACAGCAGTATGTGTTCACCCGGAAGATTTGCGATATGCACATGCTGTTGGTAAATCCGTTATAGTTCCTATTTCTGGCCGAACAGTTCCTGTGATTGCCGATGAATATGTCGACCCAACCTTTGGTACAGGATGCCTAAAAATTACGCCCGCACATGATATCAACGATTATGAACTTGGAAAGAAATTTAACCTTCCCTCCATTGATTTGTTTAATGAGAATGGAACATTAAATGCGCATGGCCTTCATTATGAAGGGGTAGATCGATTTGAGTGCAGAAAACGAATTGCAAGTGAACTTCAAGAAAAAGGATACCTCGTAAAAACGGAAGATTACATTAACAAAGTTGGTTTTTCTGAACGAACAAATGCTGTGATTGAACCTAAATTGTCATTGCAGTGGTTCTTATCGATGAAGGAATTGGCTGAACCGGCCCTGGTTCATGTAATGAATGATGACATTAAGTTTTTTCCAGATAAGTTTAAAAACACCTACCGCCATTGGATGGAGAATGTAAAGGATTGGTGTATTTCCCGTCAATTGTGGTGGGGACATCAAATTCCTGCGTGGTATTTTGGACCAGGGACCAATGATTTTGTGGTTGCAGAAACGGCGTTAGAGGCAATTCAAATCTTAAAATCAAAAGGGATTGAAAAAGAAGTTTCCGAACTCACACAAGACGAAGACGTATTAGATACATGGTTCTCGAGCTGGTTGTGGCCAATTTCTGTCTTTAACGGAATAACTCAACCAAAAAATCCAGAAATCACCTATTATTATCCAACGAATGACTTAGTAACCGCTCCTGAAATTATGTTCTTTTGGGTGGCTCGAATGATCATAGCAGGATATGAATACCTCGGAGACCTCCCCTTTAAAAATGTCTATTACACTGGAATAGTGCGTGATAAATTAGGACGTAAAATGTCCAAATCTTTGGGTAATTCTCCCGATCCTATTGATTTGATTAATCAATTTGGAGCGGATGGTGTACGGATGGGAATCCTCATTTCTTCTCCAGCAGGAAATGACCTGCCTTTTGATACGTCGCAGTGCGAGCAAGGTCGAAATTTCGCAAATAAAATTTGGAATGCGTATCGTTTGGTTTCAGGTTGGGAGGTAAGAGCCTTTGAACAACCTGTGCATTCAAAACAAGCAATTACGTGGTTCGAATCTAAAATGAACGAGAGTTTAATTGCCATTAATTCGCATTTTGATAAGTTCAGGATTTCTGATGCCTTAATGGAAATCTATAAGTTAATATGGGATGATTTCTGTTCGTGGTATTTAGAAATGATTAAACCCGGTTATGAGCAGCCCATTGATTCAACAACCCTGGAACATACTACCCAGTTTTTTGAAAAACTCATGCAGTTACTTCATCCGTTTATGCCATTTATTACTGAGGAACTTTGGCATGCCTTATCAGCGCGCGGTGAAAGCGACGATATTATTGTGTCAAATTGGCCCGTGATTCAAACTCCTGATGCACACGTGTTAACATCCATGACTGAGGCATTTGAAGTAATTTCGGGCATTCGGAATTTCCGTAAAACACAAAACATTGCCCAAAAGGTAAAACTTTCATTAGTCGTGGTATCTGAAACTTCAAATGATTTGGATGCGGTGCTCATTAAGATGGGGAATTTGTCTGAATTGAAAAGGCAAGCTGGTAAAATTGACGGTGCTCATTGCTTTATAGTAAAAGGAATAGAGTATTACATTCCTTTTGGAGAGTTGATTGACGTAGAGGGTGAACGCAATAAAATTCAAGATGAGATAAAGTATGCCAAAGGTTTTCTGGCTTCAGTTCAGGCAAAATTATCAAATGAACGATTTATGGCAGGTGCACCGGAGCAAGTGGTTGCAGTTGAGCGCCAAAAAGAGGCAGATGCTTTGCAGAAATTGGCCTTACTTGAATCCAGGTTGTCAGCGCTTAAATAAACTGAAAATCTACCCGTCGATTTTTGCGCTTTCCCTCATCGGTGTCGTTTGAGTCGATGGGATGTAATTCTCCGTTGTACTCTTCGATCATTCGGTCAGTACGTATCCCATTTTTAATTAAGATGAGCTTGATTTCGTTGCTGCGCTTTTTAGATAATTCTAAATTGAACGCTTCACTGCCATCACCATCCGTATTACCGATTATTTTGATTCGTAAATCGCTGTGGCTTTTTAATATTCGGCAAATACGTTTTAAGTAATCGGTATAACTGCTATCTACCGTAAATTCATTATACCCGAAATATACCGGATTAAACTCGAATTGTTGTAATTCTTTATACCGCTTTTCTTTTGCTGGTATCCCATTTTGAATATTGTTTAACATGGATTTTGCTACACTTGACTCAAGGATTGGAAGGTTGTTTAGTTCGTAAGTTTTCAAATCTCGCTCAAGGAATAGGAGGTAGCCGTTGTAAGGACTCCCCGGTGCATTAAATTTTGATTCAACGTAACCGCTAGAATCATTAAGAATAAATTGAAAGTCAAAGGGATATGCTACACTTTGTTTGTTTTTTATTGTGGGGTTTTTACCTGAACTTAATTTGAAGTTCTTCTTGTTTTTTATGGCACCACTCACCTCAAATTGTTGAATGGCCCCAGCGTCTTCAATTCTAAACGTTCCGTTTGAAAAGTTCATTACAACTTGATGGCTCAGTAATACGGGTATGGCTTGGTTGGAGTCTATGGAAGGGTTAGTTAAGATACCAATCCAATTCCCGCTTATTTTCTGAGCGTGAAATAATGAAATAAATGATATGAAAATAAGTGTTGGAATAAAACAGAACCTCATAAAATGTTAAACGCAACTAAACTAATTTGGTTATTCTTTGTTATTAATTTTATGAAAATACTCGGTTTACTTTTTATTGCACTGGGACTGTCTTTTTGCAGCACGGGCCAGCGTAACGTCAATAATTCAACTAAAAACGCAACAGGGATGAATAAACATTCAATTCATGAATTCACGGTGATTTCCATTGATGGAGATAGTTTAAACTTGTCTGAATTTAAAGGTAAGAAGATGATGGTTGTGAATACTGCGTCCAAATGTGGTCTTACCCCTCAGTACAAAGAATTAGAAGCGCTTTATCGTGAATTTAAAGATTCGAATTTTGTTATTGTCGGTTTTCCTGCAAATAATTTCATGGCCCAAGAGCCAGGAACCGATGACGAAATTGCTGCTTTTTGTTCTAAAAATTATGGGGTAAGCTTCCCGATGATGTCTAAGATTTCTGTTAAAGGAAAGGACATGCATCCGGTGTATAAATTCCTTACGAGTTTGTCTGAGAATGGACTTGAAGATAATGAGGTTAAATGGAATTTTCAAAAGTATTTGATTGATGAAAACGGATTTCTAGTTCGTGTTATTTCACCAACAACTCCTCCAAACGATCCCGAAATCATAACTTGGATTAAATCAAAGTAAATCGTTGAAATTTTGTTGAAAAGTTAAGGGGTTTGACC